>DASTPP010000295.1:0-84402 GCA_035762175.1 Polyangiaceae bacterium
GGCGGCAGCGGCGTCGCCCGGCCGGCGCCGGGCGCGGGCGGCAGCGGCGTCGCCCGGCCGGCGCCGGGCGCGAGCGGCAGCGGCGTCGCCCGGCCCGCGGCCGGCGGCGGGGCGGCGGCGCGCAGGGCGTCGGGCGTCCCCGGGGTTGTCTGGTCGGCCAGGGGCGAAGGCGCGGCGCCGAAGGGCGCGAGCGGCAGCGGGGTCAGCCGGCCCGCGAGGGGGGCGGGCGGCAGGGGCCTCGCCCGGGGCGCGTGCGGGGGGGTGGCCTGACGCACCTGCTGGACGAGGCGATCGAGCTCGCTCGGGTTGGGGCGGAAGGCGGCGAGCTCGACGCGCAGGGCGGCGAGGGCGGCCATCAGCTCTTGGGCGGTCTGGTAGCGCTCGGTGCGCTCTTTGGCGAGGGCGCGCCGGACGACGAGCTCGAAGGGCTCGGGCAGCGAGGGGCGCAGGGCGCGCGGGGGGCGCGGCGCCTCGAAGAGGACCTGGCGCAAGAGCTCGGCGAGCTCGTTCGCCTCGAAGGGGCGCTGCCCGGTCAGGCTCTCGTAGAGCACGGCGCCGACGGCGTAGAGGTCGATGCGCGCGTCGATGATCTCGCCGCGGGCCTGCTCGGGCGCCATGTAATAGGGCGTGCCCATGACCGCGCCGGTGCGCGTCATGCGCAGATCGTCGAGCGCGGCGTTCTTCGAGATGCCGAAGTCGAGCAGCTTGACGAGCGGGGCGTAGCCGACGCGCTCGGCCAGGAAGATGTTGTCGGGCTTGACGTCGCGGTGAACGATGCCCTTCTCGTGCGCCGCGGCGAGCGCGCGCAGCACCTGCAGCGCGACGTCGACGACGTCGGCGAGCGGCAGGGCGGTCTCGCGCCCGATGCGGTCGGCGAGCGTCTCGCCGTGCAGGCGCTCCATCACGAGAAAGGGGCTGCCGTCGTCGAGCTCGCCGACGTCGTAGATCTCGCAGATGTTGGGGTGCCCGATCGAGCCGGCCGCGCGCGCCTCGTGGCGGAAGCGGCGCACCGCCTCGGACTCGCGCCCGAAGTCGGGGTGCAGCACCTTGAGCGCGACGGGTCGGCCGATGACGAGGTGCTCGGCCTCGTAGACCGTGCCCATGCCGCCCTCGCCGAGCACGGCGGTCACGCGGTAGCGGCCCTGCAGGACGCGGCCGAGCAGCGATCGCCGGTCGGCCCCCACGAGGGCGGGCGCGGCGGGCGTCGGCGCGGCCGGCGCGGCCCGGGGCGCCCCCGGAGAAATGTCGGCGGGCGGGCAATTCGCTTCGTGGCCGCGATGCGCGCGGCCGCAACGGGGGCACCGAGAAGATCGTTGGGACACGGGAACTCCGCGCCGGCGCGGAAGCACGCCGGATGCCAGGCGGGCCGACCCCGGAAGGCGCACCACCCTCCCCCCGCCGGACGGTCTCATACGGGCCTTCTGCGGCGCGGGCAAGGGCCCTCTGGACCCCCGTCCGGCCGCCCGCCCGGGCGGACGACCGCGGCGCCGGACGACCGCCGGCTGTGACCGGCGGGCTACAGTCCGCGCGCCCGCGCCTCGCGACGCCCGGGGGCCCTACCCGGTGGTATCCCGAAGCGGCGGCCCCATCAGCCGCCGTCGGCGGGCGGGTCGAGGTAGCTGACGACGGCGCCGCGGAAGGTGCGCAGCAGGGTCTCGCCAGGGCGACGCGCCACGATCGCGTCGGGCACGAGCGGCACCTTGCCCATGCCCCCGGGCGTGTCGACGATGAACTTCGGCAGCGCGATGCCGCTCAGCCGGCCCTGCAGCGCGGCCATCAGCTCGAGGCCGCGCGCGAGCGGGGTGCGCAGGTGGGCGGTGCCGCGCACGGGGTCGGCCTGCAAGAGGTAGTAGGGGCGCACGCGCGAGCGCACCAGCCCCCGGAAGAGCGCCTCGAGCGTCTCGGCGCGATCGTTGACGCCGCGCAAGAGGACGGTCTGGTTCATCACGGGGAAGCCGTGGTCGGCGAGGAGCTCGCAGGCCTCGCGCGCGCGGGGCGTCAGCTCTTTCGGGTGGTTGAAGTGGGTCATCACCCAGAGCGGGTGGAAGGGCCGGAGCGCGCGCGCGAGCTCGCCGGTGACGCGCTGGGGCAGCGTGACGGGCACGCGCGTGGCGAGGCGGATGACCTCGACCGAGGGGATGGAGCGCAGGCGCGCGACGATGCGCGCGAGCCGATCGGTCGCCATGGCGAGCGGGTCGCCGCCCGAGACGATGACGTCGCGCAGCTCGGGGTGCGCCTCGAGGTAGCGGAAGGCGGGCTCGAGCCGCTCGAGCGCCCGGGCGCCGCCGCCCTCGCCGACCATGCGCGAGCGGGTGCAGAAGCGGCAGTAGACGGCGCAGCGGTCGGTGACGAGCAAGAGGGCGCGGTCGGGGTAGCGGCTGACGAGATCGGGGGCGACCTCGTGGGCGATCTCGCCGAGCGGGTCTTCGAGGTCGCCGGGCGCCTCGTCGCCCTCGTCGGCGACGGGCACGCACTGCCGCCGCACGGGGCAGTCGGGGTCGTCGGGGTCGCAGAGCGAGAGGTAGTAGGGCGTGACGGAGACGGGCAGGCCGGCCTTCGCCGCGCGCTCGACGCCGGCGCGCTCTCGGGGGGTCAGGCGCAGGGCGCGCGCGAGCTCGTCGGGCGTGCGCAGGGCGTGGCGGAGCTGCCAAGCCCAGTCGTCGGGCCCCGGGGGCGCGACGTCGGGGGGCGCCGCGGCGGGCGGGTCAGCGCCGGGCGGCGTGGCGACGGGCGGGGCGGCGCCCTCAGCGGCGGGGAGCAGAGGGAGCGCTCGGGGGGTTGCTTGCGGCATGGGGGGGCGCGGCCGAGCCCTCGCCCGGCACGCGCACGGTCGAGAGGACGGCTTCGTCGATGGTGATCGGGAAGGCGCGCTTGAGCTCGTCGTCGAGGCGGCGCTCGGCCTCGGCCATGCGCTGCTGGAGCAAGATGGCCCGGATGCCGCGCTCGGATTCGGCGAACGAGCGCTCGTGGGCGCCGCTCTTGCCGGCGAGGCGCACGACGTAGAACTTGCCTTGCGCCTCGACGACGCGGTCGAGCACGGTGCCGGGGGGGCCCTCGACGGCGAAGACGGCGGCGCGCAGGGGCGGCGGCACGCGGGGGTGGTCGCCGCGGGGGTCGTCGGGGGGGCCGACGATGCCGAGATCGCCGAGCAGCTCGAGCGGGCCGGAGGGCTTCTGGCCCTTGCCCTCGCCGTGCTCGAGGAAGAGCCGGCCCCAGCCGGGCGGGTCGGCGGCGCGGGCGAGGGCGAGCACGCGCTCGGCCTCGGCGCGCGAGGCGAGGGCGATGGCGGCGACGCGCCGCCGCTCGGGCTCGCGGTACTGGTCGCGGTGCGACTCGTAGTAGGCGCGCACCTCGGCCTCGGGCAGCTCGCCGGCGGCGGGCAGGCCCCGTCGCACCTCTTCGAGCAGGGCGTTCTCGAGCAGCTGCCGCGTCGTCGCGCGCGCCTCGGGGGCCTGGGCGAGGCCGCGGCGCTCGGCCTCGAGCGCGAGCAGCTCGAGGTCGATGAGCTCGTCGAGCAGCTCGCGGCGCCGGGCGGGGGTCTGGTAGCGCGCGCGGTCGAACTCGTTCATGGCCTCGAGCGCGGCGGCGTAGTCGCCGAGGGTGATGGGCCGGCCGCCGACGGTGACGAGGACGCGGGCGGCGAGCTCGGGGGTCAGGCCCGCCGGGGGGGCCCCGCCCGAGCCGCCCTTGCCGCCCTCGCCCCTGCCCGAGCAGGCCCCGAGGGCCGCGACGAGCGCGAGGGCGCCGAACCCGACCTTCACCGCCCGGCGCCGCGCCATGGCCGGGCGCATAGCACCCCTCGGGCGCCCTCGTCGACCCCGGCGGGGCGGGGCGGGCCCGCGGGGGCCTTTTGCGAGGGGGCGGGCGGGCCGGGCGCACGAGTGCGTTGCGCGCGGGGGCCTCTTGGCTTTTTCTTTCGGCCCATGGTCTGCCCGTCTTGCCACCGGCGCTACCCCGAAGGCGAATACGTCTTCTGCCCCTACGACGGGGGGCGGCTCGAGGCGGCGCTCTCGGTCGACGCGGTGCCCACGATGCCGACGCCGGCGGCCGGGCAAGTCCTGGCCGGGAGGTACGAGCTGCGGGGCTTCATCGGCAAGGGGGCGATGGCGCACGTCTACCTCGCCCAGGACCGCCAGACGAACGAGCCCGTGGCGGTCAAGGTGCTCGAGGCGCGCGTGGCGCGCGACGCGCGGGCGCGCGACCGCCTGCGCCGCGAGGCGCTCGCGGCGACGACCGTGGGGCACCCGAACATCGTGCGCGTGCACGAGGTGGGCGAGCGCGACGACGGCGCGCCCTTCTTGGTGATGGAGTTTCTCTTCGGCGAGTCGCTCGGCGCCCTCTTGCGGCGCGAGCCGCGGCTCAAGCCCGACATCGCGCTGCCCGTCGCGCTGCAGGCGGCCTCGGCGCTCGCGGCCGCGCACCGCGCGGGCATCGTGCACCGCGACGTCAAGCCCGACAACATCTTCCTCGTCGGCGCGCCCGGCGACCCCTACGCGGTGCGCCTGCTCGACTTCGGCCTCGCCAAGCTCTACGCCCAGCACGCGCTGACGCAGGCGGGCATCGTGGTCGGCACGCCCGAGTACATGGCGCCCGAGCAGGTCGTCGCCGACGAGTCGGACGCGCGCACCGACGTCTACGGCCTCGGCATGGTGCTCTACCGCATGCTCGCCGGCCGCCTGCCCTTCTCGGCCGACCCGAACACCGACCTGCTCGCGCGGCAGCTGCTCTCGCCGCCCCCGCCGCCCTCGGCGCACGGCGCCGTGCTGCCGCCCGACCTCGAGCAGCTCGTGCTCACCGCCCTGCGCAAGCACCCCGAGAACCGCTACTCGACGATGGACGACGTGGTCGAGGACATCGAGCGGCTGCTCGGCGACCGGCCCGGCGCGGTCGAGCCCTGGCCGCTCGCGCACCGGCCCGACGTCTACCGCCCCCGCACCAAGGTGGCGCGCCAGGCGGCCGCCTTCTTCTACAAGCGGCTCGGCCTGACGCCGCCCTCCTGGGACGCCTGAACGTCCCGGCCGGCGCGGGCGGCGCCCCCGGCCCGCGGCCGCGCCCGAGTTCGGGATCGTGGCCGCGGGCGCCGAGCGCGGGCGCGGCCGCGGCCCGTTCGGCCTCGTAAAAAAAAGACGCCGAGGCCCAAAAGAATCGGCCCCCGGGGGGGCGCAGAGCCGTAATGGGCCGTAGACGCGATCGGCCGGGGTGACTAGGCTTGTCGGGTTGTCCCGAACGCCCCGAACCCGGCCTCAACCTTTCGCGCCGAACGACGCCAGGTGTCCCGCATGGCCATTCGCCCCCGCCGCCGCCTCGACCTGCGCAAGACGCTCTTCGTCCTGCCGAACCTCATCACGCTCTCGAGCATCTTCTGCGGCTTCGACAGCATGCGGCTCGCGGCCTCGGCCAAGGGCGACGACGACTACTTCGCGGCCGCGCTCCTGCTCGTGTTCGCGATGTTCTTCGACATGCTCGACGGGCGCGTCGCGCGCATGACGCGCACGCAGAGCGCGTTCGGCCTGCAGATCGACTCGCTCGCCGACGTCGTGTCGTTCGGCGCGGCGCCCGCCCTGCTCGTCTACCAGTGGTCGCTGCACCGGCTCGGCGACCTCGGCCTCGCCGCCGCGTTCGTCTTCCTCGCCTGCGGCGCCGTCCGGCTCGCGCGCTTCAACGTGCTCAGCATGGGCGAGCAGGGCAAGCCGACGCGGCCGAGCAAGTACATCGTCGGGCTGCCCATCCCCGGGGCGGCCGGCATTCTCATCAGCATCGTCGTGACCGACCACGCGGTCGCCGGCGACTTCGGCTCGCCGCGCTACACGCTGCCCGTGCTCGCCGTCACCCTGGGCCTGTCGTTCCTGATGGTGTCGACCATCAAGTTTCGCTCGTTCAAAGACATCAAGCTCAACGGGCGCACGCTCGCCTTCGTGGCCTTCACCGTGCTCTCGTCGATCGTCATCTCGACGCAGCTCAAGCCGGCCTTCGTGCTGGTGTGGCTGCTCGGCATGTACGTCGCGCTCGCCCTGCTCGAGACGCTCGTCGGCATGGTTCGCCGCCGGCCGCAGCCGCGCAACTCGGTGCCGCCGACCGCCTGAAGCGGCGCCCCCGCGCCCCCCCGCGCCCGGCGCGCGAGCGCGCGGGCCGACCCCCCGCCCGCCTCGCCTCGGCGGCCGAATCGAGCTAGGCTTCGCGCCGTGCTCTGCCCCGTCTGCCGCCGCCCGGTCGTGATGGACCGCACCGTCAACCCGACGCGCCCCTTCTGTTCGGCCCGCTGCAAGACCATCGACTTCGGCCAGTGGGTCGACGGCTCGTACGCCATCGCGGGCGACCCGATCGACCCCGAGACGGGCCAGCCCATACCCCGAGACGGCGGGCAGAAGCCGGGCCCCTCGGGGGGCGACGCGTGAGGGCGGGCCCGCTCGCGATCGCGCTCTTCACCGCGTCGGCGGCCCCCGCGTGGGCGCAGCAGCCGGCGCCGGCGGCCCGGTGGGGCCAGCCGCCCCCGACGGCGCCGGGGCCCTGGCCGGTGGCGACGCAGCCCGGGCCGGGCGCGGCGCCCTTCGGCCAGGGCAGCGCGCCGGGCGCGGCGCCCTTCGGCCAGGGCCAGCCCGGCGGGGCGACGCCGCTCGGGCCTTCCGAGACGGCGCGGCAGCTCGACGCGGCCGAGCGCGAAGACTCGGGGCGCGGCCTCGAGTGGTTCTGGGCGCAGGCCGAGGGCGGGGTTCACTACGTCGGGCTCGAGGCGATCGACGGGCGTGACCTATTGCTCGAGGGGCAGAAGGGGTCGGCGGCGGCGCCGATCGCGGGCCTCGCGCTCGGCGGCCGCGTCGTCTTCTTCACCGTCGGCGCGCACGCGCGCGTGGCCTTCTTGCCCGTCGGGCAGCTCGGCACGCTCAACCTCGAGGGGGGGTATCACATCCCCCTTGGCAACTTCGAGCCCTACGTGCAGATCGGCGCCGGCTACGCGCGCCTCTTCGGCGCCGACCGGCCGGCGGTCGCGGCCGAGACGCCCGCGGTGCAGGGCTTCGACGCGCGGCTCGGGGGCGGCTTCGACTACTACCTCGCGCCGCAGTTCTCGCTCGGGCTGCTCGCCAACGTCGAGCTGCTCTGGCTCTGGCGCTCGGGGGTGCGGGCGACGGCCGAGGCGGCCGCGTCCGAAGACCCGGCGACGCAGCGGGCGGCGGCGCGCGCGGCGCGCGACGGCTCGAGCGTGGGCGTCGCGACGGGGCTCGTGGCCGTCGCGGGGCTGCACTTCTAACTCCTTTTTCGGGCGGGGTGAGGGCGATGCGCTTCCATTTTCGAACCTTGGGCCTGCTCGCACTCTCGCTGGCCGCGGCGTGCGGCGACGACGACGACAACGGCGGCCAGCCGGTCGTCGCGCGCCCGGCCGAGGGCGAGCCGGTCGCCGTGCCCTTCGAGTGCCCCGAGGCGGCGGCCGCCGAGGGCGAGCACGTCGTGCTGGTCATCGACAACGGCTTCGACCTGTCGCTGCCCGAGCTCGAGGGCAAGGTCATCGGCTGCTACCAGCGCGTCTGCGACGGCCCGAGCCCGGGCGCGGGCGGGCCGCCGCCGGCCGACTTCGCCGAGGCGAAGCGGCGCTTCCTCGAAGAGCTCGGCCAGAAAGACGTCTCGTGCCGCCTCGCGAAGGGCGCGTCGCTGCGCAAGAGTTCGTCGTTCGAGCGCATCGCCCCCCAGAAAGACGCCTGGAACCGCGCCCTCGCCAGCAAGACGCTCAGCCAAGAGTTTCCCGGGTTCGAAGAGGTCGCGAGGGTGCTCGGCGGCGAGCGTTCGTTCGTCTACCACGGCACCTGGGTGCTCAGCGCGCTCGCCCACCAGAACCCGAAGGCGAAGTTCGTCGTCGTCAACAACGAGGCCATCCGCCGCTCCGACGCGCGCCCGGGCTGCCCCTCGGCCGAAGACTTCGAGCGCGAGCTCGCGCTCCTGCGCGACCCCGAGGTGCGCGCGGCCTACCTCGCGTCGCCCTACGAGCAGCTCGGCGAGCAGACCGACGAGCTCGTGCGCCGCTTCGGCGTCACCGTCGTCAACCGCAGCTTCGGCTTCGACCCCTGGCCCCTGATGGCCGAGGCCTGCCCCGGCCTCGACTGGCAGGGCTACTACGCCCTCCAGGCCGAGCTCTCGAACGCCCGCACGGCCGCCCTGTCCGACGCGGGCGCCTTCGGGGGCATGAGCGTGCTCTCGCTCGACGCCGCGGGCAACGACGGCTACCCGCTCGAGAGCGCGGCCGACTCGCTGAACTGCGGCGGCGGCGGGCAGCCCGACGGCTTCGGGCCCGCGAGCGCGAGCCTGCTCGTCGGCAGCTACGACCCGGCGACGCTCGCGCGCAGCGAGTTCAGCAACTACGGGCGATGCGTCGACGCGTACGCCCCGGGCGAGGCGATCGTCGTGACGGGGCCCGACGGGTGGCTCAACGTGGTGAGCGGCACGAGCTTCGCCGCGCCGCTGGCCGCGCGCGCCGTGACGCTCGAGCAGCCGGCGGGCGCCGGGGGCCTCGCGCTGCGCGACGGGCTCTTCGCCGCGCGGGGGCCCGAGGGCAACCTGCCCAAGGCGTCGTTCCCCGCCGCGCTCTTTTACCGCGACGCGGCCCCGCCCGGCGCCGGCACGGCGGCGCTGGCCTCGCTCGTCGCCCGCGCCGCGCCCCCGCCTGCGCTCGCCGCGGGCGGCCCGCTGCGCGCGCCCCGCCGGCCGAGCTTCGCGCCGGAGCTGCCCTCGCCGCGGCGGCGCGGCGGGTTCGAAACGGACGCGCCTTTAGCGCCGGCCGCCGGCCCCGCGGGCACGTCCGCCGGGCACTACGAACCTGGCGCGACCACCCTGCCGAATCTGGCGCGACCACCCCGCCGAGCAAACGCTGCGCAAGGCGCGGGCGTCGGTCGCCGACTTCGAGGGCCGAACCGCACGTGGTCTTCGTCGCCGGCGACGAGGTGCCGACCTCAGGGCCCGCCTTCCGCCACGCCAAGCGGGCCTTCGTCGGTGAGGTCGGGGCGCCCTTCGGACGCGCGCGTGGCGTCGTCAGCGAGGCGCCCCCTCGTCGCGCTGGGCCCCCGGGGCAAGGTCCGACGCGCCGCGGGCGTCCGCCCGCCGCTCTTCGTTCGCCCAGCGCGCGCAGACGCCGATGGCGTGGGCGTTCTTGGTGCCGACCTGGACGTTGACGCGCACGATCGCGTCGCAGCCCATTTGGGCACCCCGCTCGCGCAACGCCCGCAGCACCCCGTCGCGCGTCGCCTCGTCGCCCGTGCCGAACGCTTGCACGAGCCCGACCCCGTCGTGGGCCGGGGCGGGCGGCGCGCCTTCGAAGTGCAGCGCGACCGGCGGGCCGGCGGGGGCGCGGGCCGGTTCGGCGGCCGGGCCCGCGGCGCGGCCACAACCGGCGCCGAGGGCGAGGGCCACGAGGGCGGTCGCAAGGCGGAGGCGATTTTTCATCATGGCAGCAATGGCAATCATGGCTCTCGCTCCGACGTCTTCGCGGGGGCGGCCTTCGCCCTTTGGTCGGTCGCGGAGGGGCCCAGCGAGGTGCGCTCTTCGGGCGAGAGGAGCAGCGCCTTGCCCCGCAGCTCGACCTTCATGGTCTCGGCGTTCACGGCGTGACCGGCGCTGTCGAGGCAGCTCGTGCCGCACCCGTTCGCCGGGCTCGAGAAGGTGGGGGCGACGTCCTTCGTCGGGCCCGAGGAGGTGGCGGCGCCGTCGTCGAACTCGGCGCCCATCGACTCGAGGACGAGCGCGTTGCCGCCGAGCGCGCGCGTCTGGCGCACCAGCTCGGCGTAGAGCTCGCGCGCGTCGTCGCCGCTCGCGCTCACCGCGCCGAGCGGGCGCCCCAGCCGGGGCGGGGGCGCCGACGTCAGCACGAGGACGTCTCGGCCGCCGGGCGGGGCCTCGAACGCGACCGCGTGCGCCTGCGTGCGACCGCACGCGAGCCCGAAGAGGGCCGCGAGCAAGGCCGCCACGCCGCTGCCGAATTGGAGTCGACTCATGGGAGAACGCCTTCCTCTCGAGCCCCGCCGGGGCCCCGCCGGGGGGCGGGGCCACGTCCTTTGGAGCGGGCCGGCCCCCGCGGCGGCGGCAGGCCCGCGCCCGCCACGGCCGGGGCGGCCCCGGGGCGATGCAGCTAGCGTGGGGACGGCGCGCGCCCCCGACCAACAGATAAATCAGGCGCGTAGCTTCGAAAAAATCGATGGGTCGTAGCGGGCCGCGCGACCGCGCGGCGAGGCGCCCCCCGTCACTCGGGCGGCCGGGCGGCGAAGAAATCGGCCGAAGAGCCCGCGCCCACCCCAGCGCCCCCGCCGGCGGGGCCTGAACGTGCCCTCTGAAGGCGCGCCTGTCCACGATTGCTCGAGCGGCGCCGAGCGCGGGCCGCGCCTTCGCCCGCGGCGGCCGGGCTTCGCGCTGGAGCTGCCCTCGCCTCTTCGGCGATGAAGGCGCCCCGGGGGCCGAGACGGGGCGCAGAGGGCGTCGCCGACCCCTTCGGGCGGCTCGGCCCACGTGCCTCGTGCCCACCCGAGCCGGCCGGGGCCACGGGGCCCGCGGGGGGCGTGCGCCTCGCCGAGGCGAGAGCCTAAGCGCCGATCGTCGTCGATGATCTTCGCGGCCCGGAGCGCCTTCTCGACGATGGGCTTGTCTTTGACGACCTCGCGCAGCACCTCTTCGGTCATCTCTTTCATGAGCTCGGGGTCCGATTTGACGAGCTCGATCAGTTGTCGCCGGTTCTTCCGGACGGCCGCCAACGCCGACTTGTCGGCCTGCGGCTTCTTGGCGAGCATCTTCAGGTTGGCCTCGAGCACCCGCGACATCGCGGGCGGAGAGTCGGTCAAGATGTCCGCGATCTTCTCGGCGCGGCTCGCCATCGCGCGGTTCATCGCCTCGCGCGCGGGCCCGGCCTCGACGGCGAAGTCGACGTTGGTGACGAACACTTGCTCGAGCGACGCGGGGTTCGCGACGAGGTGCTTGGCCGCGATCTCGGCCATGGGCCGCTGCGCGAGATCCTTCGAAGCGTTCGCGTAAAACCGCTCGAGCAGGGGGCGGTGCTTGCGGGCCGCGGCGTAAAACTCGTCGACCAGCGCGGGGTGCTCGTCGAGCACGCGCGCGGTCGCCTCGAACGTCTCGGCGCGCTCGGCGGGGCTCATGGCGTCGAGCGCCGTCTTCGCCGCCTCCTTCTTCGCCCCGGTCGTACAGGCCGCGGCGCCGCCCAACGCCAGGCCGAGCGCGAGCCCGGCGGCGAGGCCGCGCGACGACTTCGACGGCCCCGCCTGAGCCCGAACTCGGCAAACCACTCTCTCGGTGATGGCTTTCATGCGCCGCGCGCCATGCACATGCCGTACTCGGGGGTGGGCAAGTCGTGGCCCGGGGCGGGCGTCGCTTCGGCGATCGCGGCGGCGCCGGCCGTAGGGAGACGAGGCTTTAGCCCGCGGCGGGCGGCGGGGGCGGCGGCGCCTCGGCCGAAAGCAAGGCCTTGAGCTCGCCCGGCTCGGGCCCGATTTCGCGCTCGACGGGCGGTCGGTCGAGCAAGCGCGCGAGCGACTCGGGCACCTCGACGGCGTGGCCGACGAGGGGCTCGACCACCGACTCGAACTTCGCCGGGTGCGCCGTCGCGACCAGCACCCAGTGCGCCCCCGCGCGCCGGGCCTCGGGCATGCGGGCGTAGGCTTCGGTCGCGGCGGCCGTGTGAGGGCAGAAGACGAAGCCGAGCTCGCGGGCGCTCTGCTCGATACGACGCCGGATGGCGTCGTCGTCGACCGACTCGGCCGACACCTCGGACCCGAGCGCGTCGAGGCCGGGGGCGAGGTGGCGCAGGCGCTCGAGGTTGCTGGGGTCGCCGACGTCCATCGCCGAGGCGAGGGTCGGCACGCTCGGGCGCGGCTCGTAGCGGCCGGTGCGCAAGAAGTCGGGCACGACGGCGTTGGCGTTGGTGGCGAGCGCAATCGTGCCGACGGGCGCGCCCGCGGCGCGCGCCCAGACGCAGGCGAGCGCGTTGCCCAGGTTGCCCGAGGGGATGACGAACGAGGGCCGCTCGCCCTCGCGGGCGTAGAGCTCGTGCGCGGCGCGGGCGTAGTAGGCGGCCTGGGGCAAGAGGCGCCCGACGTTGATGCTGTTGGCCGACGAGAGTTCGAGGCGGGCGCGCAGATCGGGGTCGTTGAAGGCGGCCTTGACCATGCGCTGGCAGTCGTCGAAGGTGCCGCGCACCGCGAGGGTGGTCACGTTGCCGCCCCAGCACGCGAGCTGCTTTCGCTGGCGGGCCGAGACGAGCCCCTTCGGGTAGAGCACGACGACGCGCACGCCGGGCCGCCCGTAGAAGGCGGCCGCGACGGCGCCGCCGGTGTCGCCCGAGGTGGCGACGAGCACGGTCAGCGCGCGGTCGCGGGGCTGGCGCGCGAGGCAGGCGGCGAGGAAGCGCGCCCCCACGTCTTTGAAGGCGCAGGTCGGCCCGTGAAAGAGCTCGAGCACGCTGAGGCGCCCCGGGGCCCGCGGCACGGGCGCGAGCGGCGTGTCGAAGTCGAGCGCCTCGTCGCAGATCGCGCCGAGCTCGGCCGCGAGCGGGTCGCCCTCGAAGAAGGGCGCGAGGAAGGCACGGGCGAAGGCGGCGAGGGCGGGCGGCGCGCCGGGGCCGGCGGGGGCGGCGGCGCGGGGCAACGTCTCGGGCACGTAGAGGCCGCCGTCGGGGGCGAGGCCCCGGGCGACGGCCTCGCCGAGGGTGCACGGGGGCGAGGCGCCGCGGGTGCTCAGGTAACGCATGGGCCACCACGCGCGCGCCTCGGGGCTCGACGGCCGAGACCCAGGTGTCGACGCCGGGCACCTCGCCCGCGAAGGCGCCGGCCATGGCGGCGCGCACGCGCTCGGCGCGCGCGGCCTCGCACCAGGCGAAGAGCGTGGGCCCGGCGCCCGAGATGGAGCAGCCGAGCGCGCCCGCCGCGAGCGCGGCGGCCTTGACGCGGTCGAAGCCGGGCACGAGCGCGCGCCGCTGCGGCTCGATGACGACGTCGGCGAGGCAGGCGCCGACGAGGCCGAGATCGTTCGAATAGCAGCCCGCGAGGAAGCCCGCGAGGTTCGCCGTCTGCGCGACGAAGGCGCGGCGGTCGACCGAGGGCGACAAGATCCGCCGCGCCTCGCGCGTGTCGACGCGCACGTGGGGGTGGGCCAGCACGCAGCGGACGCCCTCGGGCACCGGCACCCGCACCGCGCGCGGCGCGTCGCCGCCGAGCACCAGCACGAGGCCCCCGAGCAGCGAGGGCGCGACGTTGTCGGCGTGGGTCGAGCCGCTCGCCACGGCCTCGCCCTGCACGGCGAAGGCGAGCAGGCGCTCGGGCGCGAGCGGCTCGTCGAGCAAGGCGTTGGCGGCGACGACGGCGGCGACGGCCGACGAGGCGCTGCCGCCGAGGCCCGCCGAGAGGGGGATGCCCTTGTCGACGCTGGCCTCGAAGCCGAAGGGCAGGCCGAGCGCGCGCCGCATGGCCTCGAGGGCCATGCCGGCGGTGTTGCGCTCGGCCTCGAGCGGCAGCGGGGCCTCGGCGCCGCGGACGGACGCGATGCGCACGCGCGGCTCGGGCGCGCGGCGCACCGAGACGTGGTCGCCGAGGGCCGAGACGGCGTGGCCGAGCACGTCGAAGCCGACGGCGACGTTGCCGACGGAGGCGGGGGCGAAGGCGCGCGCTTCGAGGGGGGGGCTCATGCGAGGTGCGCGCCGAGGTAGGCGCAGACGCGCAGGATATCAGCAAACACGCCCGCCGCGGTGACGGCGGGCCCGGCGCCGGGGCCCTGCACGACGAGGGGGTTGTCGCGGTAGCGCTGGGTGACGAAGCGCACGACGTTGTCGGTCGGGTTCAGGTCGACGAAGGGGTGCGAGGGCTCGAGCTCGACGAGGCCGACCGAGGCCTCGCCCGAGGCGTCGAGGCGCCCAACATAGCGCAGGACGCGCCCGCGCGCCCTGGCGCGGCCCAGCCGGTCGCCGATCGGGGCGTCGTAGTCGGCGAGCCGGTCGAGGAACTCGTCGACCGGCAGGCCCTCGAGCGAGGGGGGCACCAGGCTCTCGACGCGCACCTGCCCGAGCTCGAGCCGCAGGCCCATCTCGCGCCCGAGAATGACGAGCTTGCGCGCGACGTCGGCGCCCGAGAGGTCTTCGGCCGGGTGCGGCTCGGTGAAGCCCCTGGCCTTGGCCGCGCGCACGAGCGCCGAGAAGGGCTGCTCGCCCGTCCAGCCGTTGAAGAGGTACGAGAGGGTGCCCGACAAGATGCCCTCGACGCACGCGATCTCGTCGCCCGTCTCGCGCAGGTCGCGCAACGTCTGAATGATCGGCAGCCCCGCGCCGACCGTGGCCTCGTAGAGGTAGCGGCCGCCGCCCGCCCGCCGCGCCTCGTGCAGCCGGTCGAAGGCGTCGAGGGGCCCGCTGCCCGCGCGCTTGTTCGGGGTAACGACGTGCACGCCCGCGGCGAGCCAGTCGGCGTAGCGCGCGGCGACCTCGGCGCTGGCGGTGCAGTCGACGATGATCGCGTGCGGCAGGTGCTCGCTGCGCACGTGGCGGGCGAAGGCGTCGAGGTCGGCCGGCGCCGTCGCCTCGCCGACCCGCGCCCGCCAGCGGCCGAGGTCGACGCCGGCGTCGTCGAGCAGCATCGCCTTCGAGCCGGCGACGGCCCGCACGCGCAGGTCGAGCTTGCAGTCGCGCCGCAGCCGCTCGGCCTGGCCGGCGATCTGGTCGAGCAGCGTCGAGCCGACGAGGCCGGGGCCGACGAGGCCGACCGAGACCGTGTGCGACGAGAGGTAGAAGCCCGCGTGCGCGGCCCGCAGCGCCCGGGGCGCCGCGGCCGCGTCGACGACGACCGAGATGTTGCGCTCGCTCGAGCCCTGGGCGATCGCGCGCACGTTGACCCCGGCGCCCGCGAGCGAGGCGAAGAGCCGCGCGGCGACGCCCTGCCGCCCCGCCATGCCGTCGCCCACGACCGCGACGATGCTGCAGTCTTCGACCGCCTCGAGCCGCTGAATCTGCCCCTCGCGCAGCTCGGCCTCGAAGGCCCGCCGCACCGCCGCCGAGGCCGCCGCGGCCTGCGCGCGCGGGATGGCGAAGCAGATCGAGTGCTCGCTCGAGCCCTGCGAGATGAGCACCACCGACACCTCGGCGTCGCGCAGCGCGGCGAAGAGGCGGCTCGCCGTGCCCGGCACGCCGATCATGCCGGCGCCCTCGAGGTTGAGCAGCGCCACGTGGTCGACCGTCGTGATGCCCTTGACGTCGGGCCCGCCCGGCGGGCGCGCCGCGATGAGCGTGCCGGGCGCCTCGGGCGCGAAGGTGTTCTTGATGTAGATGGGGATGTCGCGCCCCACCGCCGGCGCCATCGTCTGCGGGTGAATCACCTTGGCGCCGAAGTACGCGAGCTCCATCGCCTCGTTGTACGAGAGCGCCTCGATGACCCGCGCCTCGGGCACGCGGCGCGGGTCGGCGCTCAGGACGCCGCTGACGTCGGTCCAGATCTGGATCTCGTCGGCCGCGAGCAGCGCCCCGAAGATCGAGGCCGAGAAGTCGCTGCCGTTGCGCCCGAGCGTCGTCTGCACCCCGCCGCGGTCGACCGCGACGAAGCCCGGCACGACCAGGAGGTCGTCGGCCGCCGCGACCGCCGCCCCGCAGCGGCGCTCGCTCTCGGCCCACTGCACCCGCGGCCCGAGCGGCCCCCAGTCGACCACCACGACCTCGCGCGCGTCGAGCCAGCGGGCCGGGCGCCCGAGCGCGCCGCGCTCGTCGAGCAGGCGGGCGAACAGGCGCGTCGACCAGAGCTCGCCGTAGCCCGCCACGACGTCGCGCACCGCGCCCGGCGCCGACCGCAAGAGCCACGCCGTCTGCAGGACCCCGCGCACGTCGCGCACGTCGTCGTCGAGGGCGGGCGCGTAGGCGCCGAAGCCCGCCGGCGAGAGCAGCTCGGCCGCGAGCCCGCGGTGGCGCTCGCGCAGCGCCTCGAGGCCCTCGAACGCGGCGTCTTCGCGCCGCTCGGCGCGCGCGACCGCCGCGAGCAGCGCGTCGGTCACGCCCTTCGCCGCCGAGAGCACGGCGGCGAGGCGGCGCCCCGCGGCCTCGCGCTCGACGATGTCGGCGACGCGGCGGAAGCACGCGGCGTCCGCGACGCTCGACCCCCCGAATTTGAGCACGCGCCACCTGCCGGACACGGGACTTTGCATGGTCGATCCTTGGGCTCCTCGCCGCTCGCGCGCCCCGGGCGGGGCGCCGGACGCGGCCCCCGGGCGGGCCGCCGCCCCGGCAGAGACGGCCAGCGGTTAGCGCGACTTAAGGCCCGGGTCGAGCCCGCGCCGCGGGCCCCGCCCGCCCCCGCCCAAGCGCGACCCCGAACGCGGCTGCAAACACGCCCCGCGCGGGGAGCGTAGCGCCCCGCCCGCTCCGCCCCCGCCGGCGGGCTGGGGCGCGCGGAGGCGCGTCGGGGCGAAGTTCACCGCTCGATCGCCCCACTCGCTCCACGACCGCCGCGCTCCCGCCCGGACACCGCCGCGCTCCCGCCCGGCTACCGCCGCGCCCTGGCTCGCGCGCCCGCGGCCCCGAGCGCTCGCCGCGCTCTCGCTCGCGCGAGGGAGAGAGGGCGTCCGCCGCGCGCGCCGGCCGCCGTCCGAGGCCGGCGGCGGCGCCGGCCCTCGCGCGGCTGAGACTGAGGCGTCGCCCCCGTGGCACGAGGTCTGCAACTCACGTTTCCCCGATTATGGCAAGCTCTCACGACCGAACGTTGCCTTCGTTGCCCTACGCCGCGCCCGCGCAGCGGGGGGACAAAGGCCCCGCCGCGGCCGAACTCCCGCTCGAGTCCGGGCGGCGCGCCGTCGTCCCCGTGGTCCGCGAGGAGGCGCAAGTCGTCCCGCACGAGGTGGAGGCCGCGCGCGTGCGCGTCAGCAAGCAGGTGAGCGAGCGCGAAGAGCTCGTCAGCGTACCCCTGGTGAACGAGCACGTGCGCGTCGAGCGCGTGCCCATCGGGCGCACGGTCGAGCGCGCGCCCGAGGTGCGCCAGGAGGGCGACACCACCATCGTGCCGGTCATCGAAGAGGTCCTCGTCGTCGAGCGGAAGATCCTCTTGAAGGAGGAGATCCGCATCACCCGCGAGCGCGCCGTCGTGCAGAGCCCGCCGCAGAGGGTGCGGCTGCGCGACGAGCACGTCGAGGTCGAGCGCGTCGAGCCGCGACCGCGGCCGCGCGACTAGCCGCGCCGGCGCCCGCCCCCGCGGGCCCGCCAGCCCCCCCCAAACTCCGCCCCCGGGCGGCCTGCCCGCCCGCGGGCGTCGCTGTCCCTTGCAGTGGTTAACCGAAAGGAGCATTCGCCATGAAGAACAAGGACATGTTCGGGAAGAACCCCACGCCCCCCGTCCGCCAGGACGTCGCGCAGACGACGGAGAAGACCCTCCGCAAGGACGTCGTCTCGACCGAGCGCGACCTCGGCCTCCAGGAGAAGGGGCAGGTTGCCATCCCCGTGGTGAAAGAAGAGCTGCGCGTCGGCAAGCAGGTCATCGAGGGCGGCGGCGTGCACGTCGAGAGCCAGCTGGTCGAGGAGCCCGTGCAGCAGGACGTGACCCTGCGCGAGGAGCACGTGCGCGTCGAGCGCCGCCCGGTCGACCGGCCCGCCACGCCGGCCGACTTCACCGGCTTCCGCGAGGGCAGCTTCGACGTGGTCGAGAGGTCCGAGCGGGCGGTGGTCGAGAAGGCCGCCCGCGTCGTCGAGGAGGTCGTCATCGGCAAGGAGGCCACGCAGCGCACCGAGCGCATCGTCGACAAGCTGCGGCACACCGAGGTCGCGGTGCGCGACCTGGGCGGCGTGCACCAGGGCGCGGTCTCGCGCCGCTGGGAGGACTACGACACCGACTTTCGAACGAACTTCTCGAGCCTCTACGGCTCGGGCGGCCGCTACGAAGACATCATGCCGGCCTACCGCTACGGCTACGACCTGGCGACCACGAAGGACTACTACGGGCGCGACTGGACGGCCTTCGAGATCGACGCCCGCGACCGCTGGGAGCGGCACAACCCGGGCACCTGGGACCGCGTCAAGGACAGCGTCCGCTACGCCTGGGCGAAGGTGACGGGCCGGGCGTAAGCCGGCGCGCGAAGGGGGGGCGCGCCGCGCGCCTCAGGGCGCCGCGGCGACCCGCAGCGGGCGGCGCCGCAGGCCCGCGAGGCAGGCCCGCTCGGACGAGGCCCGGTCGCGCCCGGGCGGGAAGGGCCCGCCCGCGACGAGGCGGTTCAGGCAGCCGTCGAAGTCGCCCCCGCCCGCGCGCGACTCGTAGAAGCACTGGGCCATGTCGCCCATCTTGTACGAAACGAGAAAGAGCCTCGTGCACTCGCCGTGGCCCTCGTCGCGGTAGCGCGGCGTGACGTCGGCGGCGTCGGCGCCGCCCGCGGCGCAGGTGCCCTCGGCGAAGAGGTGGGTGATCTCGTGCGCGAGGGTGTTGACCAGGAGGCCCGGCGAGCCCGCGTCCCACGCGGCGACCCGGCCCGGCCGCACCGAGACGTGCGAGCAGACCTCGGCCGTCGCGACCGTTTTCGTCCGGAGGCCCAGCCACTGCCCGACGCCCTGCGGGTTGACGAGCACGTCGAAGGCGGGCGCCCGGCCGTCGAGCAGGTTCGCGACGACCGAGTCGCCGCCCTCGAGCAGCTCGCCGCCCTCGGCCTCGAGCCAGCGGGCGCGCCGGACGTGCCCCCGGAACTCGGGGTCGTCGAAGACGGCGCGCACCACCGAGAGCGCCTCGCGCAGGCGGCGCCGGTCGTCGGGGCCCGCCTGGTCGAGGCGCACCTCGAACGCCTGCCGGCTCGCCGGGTCGGCCACGCGGTAGACGCCGCCCGCCCGCGACGCGCGGAGGCCCATGTCACTGAGCGCGCCCTCACACCCGGCGGACGCCACGCACAGCGCGAGGCCCGCCGCCCTCCCGTACTTCATCGACGCTCGCTCCTCATTGTCTCGTACTGCGCCCGCGCCCCGGCTACCCACGCCCTCGGGCAACGGCCGGGCGCACGCGCCCCTTCAGCACCCTCGGTCGGGCGGCCCCGGAAGACGGCACCGGGCGCACGCACCACCCTACCAGAGCGCACGCCCCCGTCGCGAGAGGCAAGGCCGACGTCGGGCGAACAAGGTGGCGTGCGGCGAACGCCCGGGGCGAAAAAGTTCGCGCCCCTTGCAACGCCGGCGCGCCCCGCGCGAAGGCGAAACCAGAAGCTCGACCGTAGCGACCGCATACCCGTCAAGTCACCCGACGATGTCGGCGCCGCCCGCCCTTCACTGTTCCCGCCGAGGCGCAATGAAATGCGCTATCTGGCGCAGCTCATCAATTTTCTGGCGCAGAATGATCTGGTTTTCACCAAATCCGAGAAGGTAAAAATAACGGTTCAGCGGGACGAGGGAATCCCGGGGCGTGCGGGCGTGCGGGCGTGACGGTACGTCACGAGGGTGTGAGAGACTGAGAAGGCTCTCACACCCTGCTCTCTTTTGTGCCCGTCGACGACGGTGCGCTCGCCCCCCCGCGCCCCGTCGGCCCCGTGCGGGCCGACCTCGGCGCCTCCCCGCGCGGCGCCCGCCCCTGCGCGCCCCGTCGCACGCGCAGCGCGTCCTACGCCGAACGCCTGGCCAGCCCCGACCTCGAGGCGTTCGTCCGGCGCCTCGCCTACGAGCGACACCGGCCGGCCTTCGTGGCGCTGCGGGGCGGCGAGTTCGACGAGGCGCTCGAGCGAACGATGCTCCGCCCCGACCGGCGGCCCTCCGGCGTCGCGCGCCGGGCCGGGGTCGCCCTTCCCGAGGCGATCTCGACGTCACCCCCGGCGGCGGGCCCGCGCTTGCCTTCGACCGCGCCGCGCTCGCGCGCCGCTCGCGCCGCACCGACCTTGCCCTCGCTGCGCGCGCTCGAGGGCTACCGCGCTTCGGGCGTGGTCGATCTGGCGAGCGGAAAGCTGCTCGCCTCCGACGGCCTCGTGGGCGCGGCCGCGCTCGTGGCGAGCTTGCGCGAGCTCCTCGCGGGCTACGACCGGGCGCTCGCCGCGCTCGCGGTCGAGGACGGCGCGGGCGACTACACGCTGCTCGGCGCCTCGTCCTGCATGCTCTTACGCCCGCTGCCCTCGCGGCCCGGCGCCTACCTGTACCTGGTCTGCGACCAAGCCCCGGCCGAGCTCGGCGCCCTGCGCGCCACGCTCGCCGCGGCCGTGGCCGAGATCGCCTGAGCGGCGGGCCGAGGCGCGCCGCGCGGCCCCCGTCGCACACCCTGGCACCCGTCGCACCACGGCCGCCCCCGAGCGGGGGGCTCGCGAAAGGGCAATTTCGGACGGCGCCCGGGTTAAGGTAAAAGCGCGGAGCATGTCATCGGTCGAAGAGGAGGCACGCACGCTGCGGACGCCGGGCGCCTTCGGCCTCATGTTCTTTCTGCTCGCGCAGATCTTCCAAGAGATCGCGCGGCGGGCGATGCCCGCCCCCCTCGACGAGACGGCCGCCTTCCTTGCCGAGCTGCACCCGCTGCAGCGCGCGCGCAGCGCGCTCGTGCTCCTCTCGTTCTTCGGCCTGTACGCCGGCTTCCTCGCGATCGGCCTCGCTCGCGTGCGGCGGCGTCCGGGCACGATCGCCCTCGCGCTCTCGTTCCTCGGCCTCTTCTGCGCCGTCGAGATCCTCTACCGGTCGGTCGACTTCTTCGCCGTCGAGGGGGCGTGGCTCCGGCGCTACGCGGCCGCGGCCGACCCGGCCCAGCGCGCGCTCATGCGCTCGCACGTCGAGGCCTTCCGCGACGTCATCAGGGCGCTCTACGCGCCCCTGATGCTCTCGCAGATGTTCGGCAGCGCGCTCGCCGCGGCCGCCTTCTTTCCGGCCCAGGGCGCCGACCGCTGGGTCGTCGCCGGCTTCGGGTTCAACGCGGTGCGCCTGGTCGGCCGCTTCGCCGCGAGCTACCTCGGGCTGGGCTGGCTCGGCGTGCTCGGCGGCGAGCTCTACTTCCCGACGGTGATTCTTTCGTACGGGCCGATGCTCGCCTGGGCCATGAGCTCGACGCGCCCGCGAGAGCCCTGAGCCGTGCACGTCGCCCCCCGCGCCCCCGGCCCGGCGCCGCGCGCCGTCGGGCCCTCGCTCTTCGCCCCCGCGGCGGCGTTCGCGGCGCTCTTCCTGGCCGGCCTGGTGGTGCCCGCGCTGCTCGCCGGCGGCGAGCCCTTCCCCTCGCCCTTCGCGCCGGCCGACTCGTCGCTCGAGCACTTCGCCCGCCACGGCGGCGCCCTGCGCGCGGGCGCGCTCCTTCAGTTCTGCGCGGCGGCCCCGCTCGGCGCCTTCGCGGCCGGCGCCGCCCGTCGCCTGCGCGCGCCCTTCGCGCCGCTCGCGCTCTACGGCGGGCTCGCGGCCTCGTTCTTCCTGACGCTCTCGGCGCTCGCGCAGTGGGCGCTCTCGCAGCCGGGCGCGCTCGACCCGCCCGGCGTCGCGCGCGCCCTGCACCTCGTCGCGTTCGCGGCGGGCGGGCCCGGGCACGTCGTGCCGCTCGGGCTGCTCGCCGGCGCCATCGCCGTCGCGTCCGGGCGGGCGGGGCTCGTGCCGAAGGGGGCGGCGCTCTTCGGGCACGCGCCCGCCGCCCTCGCCGGGCTCTCGGCCCTCGGCCTCGTCGCCCCGGCCTTGTTCTTCTTGCTGCCCCTGGCGCGCTTCTCCGCGCTGGGCTTCCTGCTCTACGCGGGCGCCGCGCTCTCGACACGACGCCCCCCCCCGGGCAGCCCCGCCGGTTAGCCCGCCCCCTCGCGCTCGCCCCGGTCAGCCCGCCCCCTCGCGGTCGCTCGGGTTAGCCCGCCCCCTCGCGCTCGCCCGAGCCCGCGGCCGGCTCGAAGGCGACCGGAAAGGCGAGCGCGTCGCCCGCCGCGAACGCGCGCAGCAGGGCCACGACGTGGCGGGTCGCCGAGGGGTGCCCCGCGGCGGCCGCGCGCCCGAGAAAGTCGGCGGCGCCGCCCTCGACGGTCACGCGCCCATACGTCGCGTCGTCGAACTCGAAGCCGCACGCGGCGCGGGCCCCGTAAAACGACGCCTCGACCTCGAAGCGCAGCCGCCGGACGCGGCAGCGCCGGACCGCGTGCACCACGAAGGCGTCTTCGCTCGCGCCGCCCGCGGGCCTCGCCCCCTCGCGGCGCGCCGCTTCGGCCTCGGCTTCGCCCTGCGGCGGGGCCCGCAGCCGCTCGGCGAGGGGGCCGGCGCCCTCCCACGCGAGGGGGCCGAGGGGGCGCGCCGGCGCCGGCTCGGCGGGCACCTCGGGCGAGCGCCGCGAGGGCTCGTGGTGGCCCGGCCGCAGCGGCGCGCGCCCCGGCGCGGGCCCTTCACGCTCGAGCTGGCGCCCCCACTCGTGCACGCGCTCTTGCACCGTGATCGCGCCGGCCGGGGGCCCGCTCGTGCCGAGCGAGGCGCCGGTCGCGTTGGCCAGCGGGGCCGCCGCGCGCCCCGCGCCGAGCCCCGCGGCGCCGGGCCCGAGACCCGCCGCCAGCGCGCCCGCCGCATGGAGGCCGCGCCCAGCCCAGAACGCGGCGACGGCGAGCGAAGGGGCCCCCGCCTGCCACGCAGCCGCGGGCCTCGCCGGCGCGTCCCCGGCGAGCTCGCCCGCCGCCCCCGCGCCCTGGCCCCCGCCGGGCTCGCCCCCCGCTCTCGCGCTCTCGCCCCCCCTGGGCTCGTCCCCCGCTCTCGCGCTCTCGCCCCCCGCCCGCGCGCCCTCGGCGCCCGCCGAGGCCCGCAAGTTCTGCCCGAACATGGCGCCCGCCACCGACCCTTCGCTGCGCTCGACCGAGGGCGCCCCCTCGCCGAGCTCGACGCAACTCGTCACGTCTGCCGCCTCGCCCGGCCCGCCCGCCTCGTCGACCCCGACGCCGAGCTGCCAGCCGACCCTCGCCAATTCGTTCGCCCCGATTTTCATGGTGCCTCCGTCCCTGCGCGTTGCGCTCTGCCTTCCCTTCGGCCGCGCGGCGGGCGAGTTTCCTGGTTTCTCGCGCCCCGGCCCCCGCGCCGGCGCGGGGCGACGCCGGCGGGCGCTTTGAAGTACACTGGGCCGGTGAAGACGTCGGGGTTGGTGGTTTCGTCGGCGCTCGCCTTGCTTGCGTTCGCCCAACCGGCGCGCGCCTTCTCGACGCGCGTCCACATCACGATCGCGAACGACGTCCGGCGGGCGCTGATCGCCTCGGGGTCGAACCGCGTCGCCCTGCGGCTCTCGCCGCACTCGGTCGAGCTCTCGGCCGAAGACGCGGCCGCCATCGTCGAGAACCCCCTCGAGTTCCGCGCCGGCGCGGTCGGGCCCGACAACATCGCCTTCCCCGGCATGACCGACCCCTCGCACGCCGTCGGGCAGCGCCCCTTCGAGCAGTGCGAGGCGCTCTACGCCGCCGCCGCGCGCCCCGCCGAGCGGGCCTACGCGCTCGGCTGCTTCTTGCACGGCGTGACCGACGCGGTCGCGCACCACTACGTCAACTACCTGAGCGGCGAGACCTTCACGCTCAACCCGATCGCGAGCGGGCGCGAGGCGTCGTTCTCGAACGTCGTGCGGCACATCACCGCCGAGTCCATGGTCCAGCGGGCGGCGCTCGCGCGCGAGCCCTCGCGCTTCACCGTCGG
Source organism: Polyangiaceae bacterium (assembly GCA_035762175.1). Taxonomy (GTDB): domain Bacteria; phylum Myxococcota_A; class Polyangia; order Polyangiales; family Polyangiaceae; genus DASTPP01. Next base: position 23,555 of record DASTPP010000295.1, read on the forward strand.
CGAGCTCTCGCACCGGCTGCCGAAAGACTTCGTCCAGCGCGCCTACTTCGACGCCGCGAGCCCGCTCTACGCCCTGATGGGCGCGCCCGCCCGGGCGAAGCTCGACGCGGCGCGCGCGGCCGCCCCCGGCGCCTCGCTGCCCGCGCTCGTCGCGGCGGCGGGGCTCTCGCCGGGCGACCACCTGGTGCTGACGCCCGTCTACCTGCGCGAGATCGACGCCGAGCGGCAGAAGCTGCGCGCCTCGCTGGTGGCCTCGATCGCGGCGATGCAAGACCGCTCGACGGCCGACGGCGCCGAGCTCGGCGTCGGGCCGGGCCCCGACGGGCAGCTCGGCACGCCCGACGACACGACCGCCTGCGCGGTGGGCTGCGCGACGCTCTTCGCGACGTACAAGGTCTACGTCTCGATGCTCACCCCGCGCGCCGACGCCCAGGGCGGCGCCCTGACCTCGCCCTTCGACAAGCTGAGCAACGAGCTCGGCGGCGACCTCGCCCGGTTCCTGCCCGCCTACGTCGAGACGATCGAGCTCGCCTCGGCCCGGCTGAACGGGCCGCTCGAGCCGGGCGGGGGCGGCGGCTTCGACCTCTCGCCCGCCCTCGTGCCCGAGCTGCTCGGCCCGCTCGACGCCTGGGCCGCCGACGTGACGGCGCTCGACTACGTCACCGTGGCCGAGAGCGTGCTGCCCGGCTGGCTCCTCGAGCTCGAGGAGGCGCTCGACGTCGTGGGCGTCAACGTCGACGTCGCGGGCATCCTCGAGACGCTGCTCGACCCGGTCGTCGAGCCCGTCAAAGACGCCATCAAAGACTACGCCATCGGCCAGGCCCGCGCGTTCGTCGAGCAGCTCGCGGGCGAGCTCGCGGCGAACACGGCGGCGGTCGAGGCCGAGTTCGCGGCGAAGCTCGCGTCGGGCTCCGACCCCGCGCTCGGCGGCACCCTGCTCGACGACTTCTTCGAGAGCGGCCTCTACGCCCACTCGTTCAACGCCGCCGCGGCCGCCATGGCGCGGCGCGCGTCGGTCTTGCCCGCGGGCGGCGACCCCGTGGGCCTCGGCCCCGCCACCTTCGACGCCTCGCACACCCCTTCATGGATGCAGCTCGGCGCCTGCGACTACCTGCGCGACGCCGTCTTCCCCCTGGGCCTCGGCGTGCGGGGCGCGCTCAGCGTCAAGAAGGGCGACACGGTCTTCGCCGCCGTGGCGAGCGACGACAGCCCGGTCGAGTGCCACGACGGCTCGCTCAGCGCCTTCGCCGCGACGCCGAGCGCGGCGAGCTCAGCGCCGACCCCGCGCACCGCGGCTCGGTGAGCCGCTCCTTCCCCCCCGCGCTCGGAGGCGCCTCGCTCACCTGCCTGAACCTCACCGTGCCGGGCCTCCCCGCCCCGCCCCCGGGCGCCGCGGGCGCAGGCGGCGCGGGCAACTCGGGCGGCGCGGGGCCCGGCCCCGGCGGCGCGGGCGGCGCGGGCCCGGGCGCCGACGGCGGGGGCTCGGACGACGACGACGGCTGCTCGTGCCGCGTCGCCTCGCCGCGCCCCGCCGGGCTCGTGCGCTGGGCCGGCCTCGGGCTCGGGGCGGCGCTCCTCTGGCGCCGGCGCCGCGGCCGCGCGCGCCTCGTCGCCCCCCTCGCCCTGCTCGCCCTCGGCGCCGGGGCCTGCGGGGGCGACGACGACGACGGGGCGGGCGACGAGGGCGGCGGCGGCGGGGCCACGGGCGGCGCGGCGGGCTCGGGCGGCCAGAGCGCGGCGGGCGGCACGGGCGGCGCGAGCGGCGGGGCGGGCTCGGGCGGCGGGGCGGGCTCGGGCGGCACGGGCGGGGCGCAGACGCTCATCGACGCCCTCGGCACGAGCGTCTGGCGGGGCACCTTCGACCGCGGCGGCCGCGAGCGCGCCGTCGAGCTGCGCTTCGACGCCGCGTCGCTGCTCTGGGCCGAGATCGACAACCCCTTCGGCCCCTCGCGCAAGCGCACCCTGCGCACCATGACGATCGACGCCGACGCGAAGGGCGTCCACACCGTGATCATCACGCCCGCCGGCTGGCCCGTCGGGCCCGACAACGGCAAGCAAGAAGACTGGACGCTCGAGCTGCGCGAGGGCGCCCCGCGCAAGCTCGTCGTCGGCACGGGCGGCGGCGCCGTCGAAGAGTACGAAGAGGGCCCCTGGCCCGCGCCGACCGAGGGGCTGACGGCCGTCGTGCGCGTCTTCGACCCGGGCGGCCCGATGGACAACGCCTTCTGCAACGCCAGCAACTTCAGCGGCCCCGACCGCGACGTCATCTGGGCTTTCGCCCGCGGCGAGAGCGCCGAGGCCCCCGTCGCGACCGACGTCGTCGCCGGCGCCCCCCTCCTGAGCTGGGCCGACGAGTCGGGCGGCGACAACTTCGCCATCACCAACGTCGCGGGCTTCGAGCGCTTCGGCGGCACCGAGCTCGACGACCAGTTCAACTTCGTCGTGCTCTACCTCGGCACCGTCACCCACCCCGGCGGCCGCTTCGCGATGCGCGAGCGCGACGACGACATCCGCGACGCGCTCTGGGCCTTCGTCGGCCCCGGCGTCGGCAGCAGCAACATCAACGAGCTCTTCCTCGAAGTGCACGGGCACGTGCCCGCCGACGCCACCGAGAACGTGGTGGGCGACGACTTCGAGGCCCAAGACCTGCCCATCGAGGCCATGCTCCTGCGCTGCAACGGCTCGATCGCCGGCCAGGCCGTCGACCTCGAGGCTGACCTGAACAATACCGGCTTCAAGCTCGTCGGCGAGCAGCCGACCAAGCCGCTCGTCGACGCGACGCTCTTTCCGCCGGCGCTCTGATCGACCCCGCGTCCGGGGGCCACCCGGGCCTCGCCGCTTACTCGGGGCGGGGCCCCGCCGCCCGATCGGAGCCCCGCCGCCCGCTCGGGCCGCGTGCGCCCTCCGCCCCCACAAACGCCCTCCGCCCCCGCGAGCGCCTTCCGCGCCCGCGAGCGCCCTCCGCCCCCGCAGGCGCCCCCCCGCCCTCGCGGGCGCCTCAGGTCGAGGCGCGCTTGGCGAGGTGCTCGACGACGCCCAGGAACTCTTGCAAGTTAACCGGCTTCGACATGTACATCGTGAAGCCCGCCTTGAGCGCCGCGGTGCGATCTTCGACCCGGGCGTGCGCCGTCAGGGCGAGCGCGGGGGTCTGCCCGCCCCTCTCGGCCGGCAGCGCGCGCACCTTGCGCAGGAGGGCGTAGCCGTCTTCGCCCGGCATGCCCACGTCGCTGATGAGCACGTCGAAGCGCTTGTGCTCGAGCACCACGATCGCCTCGCCGGTGCCCGCCGCCTGCACCACGTCGGCGCCGCACTGGCGCAGCGCGTGGACGATGAACGAGCGGGCGTCGGCGTCGTCGTCGATGACGAGCACCTTCAGGCCCGCGAGCGAGACGGTGCGTTCGAAGGGCGTCGAGGGCACGAGGTCGTAGCTCGACCGCGGCGCCGCCCCGCCCTCGGCGCGGGCCGGCGCCGTGGGCAGGCGCACCGTGAAGGCGGCGCCCTTGCGCGGCCCCTCGCTCTGCGCGGAGACGCTGCCGCCGTGCAGCTCGATGATCGAGCGCACGATGGGCAGCCCGAGGCCGAGCCCGCCCGGGCGGCGCGGCGCCCCCGGCCGGAACTGGTCGAACATGTGGGGCAAGTGCTCGGGCTCGATGCCCTGCCCCTTGTCGGCCACCACCGCCTCGACGAACTCGCCCTCGCGCCGCAAGTGCACGCGCACCTGGCCGCCCTTCGGCGTGAACTTGATCGCGTTCGAGAGCAAGTTGCGGAACACCTGCTGCAGCCGGAGCGCGTCGCCCGCGAGCGTCGCCCGCGCGTCGAGCGACGCCTCGACCCTGATCGCCTTCGCCTCGGCCGAGGGCCGCACCGCCTCGATCGCGACCGAGACGACCTGCGCGAGGTCGACCGTGCCGACGTCGAGCGAGAGCTCGCCCCGCAGGATGCGCGCGATGTCGAGCAGGTCGTCGATGAGCCGCGCCTGCGCCCGCGCGTTGCGCTCGATCGTGGCGAGCGCGTGGTCTTGCTGGCCCTCGTCGACCTCGCCCGCGCGCAAGAGGCTCGCCCAGCCCAGGATGGCGTTGAGCGGCGTGCGCAGCTCGTGGCTCACCGTGCCCAAGAACTCGTCGCGCGCCCGCCCCGCCGCCTCGGCCTGCTCGCGCGCCGCCCGCTCGCGCCCGAGCAGCGCCTCGGCCTCGCGCTCGAAGCGCCGCTGCGCCGTCACGTCGCGCGTCAGCGCGCAGGCGCCGCCCTCGAGCGGGAAGAAGCGGTGGTAGTACGACGCCCCGCGCGCCGCGTCGTACTGCTCGAGCGCCTCGGCCCCCCCCCCGCCGGCGACGCGCAAGAGCGCCTTGGTGAAGGCCGGGTCGATCTTGGGGTCGACCTCCCAGGGCTTGCGGCCGATGAGCTCGTGGCGGCCGCGGCCCGCGAGCCGCTCGCCCCCGGCGTTGACGTAGCGGTAACAGCCCTCGCGATCGAAGAACGCGACGCTCTCGTCCATCTGCTCGAAGACGGCGATCTCGTCGGACACGATCGGGGGCCCGGACGGGGGGCGGGGCGGGGTAGTCATGCGACCCTGCCTTAGCGTTAACGCAAAGTGGCATGCATCGCTAGACCGCTTCTCGCCCGCGGCGATCGCCCGCCCGCTCGAGCGACGAGCCTAGCGCGCCGAGAGCGCCGCGAGGGCCAGGATCGCGAGGCCCACCGCGCCCAATGCGCTCTGGCGGCCGAGCGCGACGAGGCGCTCGCGCTCGGCGTCCGCCGAGGCCACGAGGACCGCGAGGCCGGAGGCGCGGGGGGTCGGCCGGCGCTCGTCGGGCGCCAGCGAGACGCTGAGCTCCCAGGCGAAGGGCTCGGCGGCGAGCGCGAGGGGGGCGGCGACGGGCGGCGGCGGGGGCCGCGGCGCCCGGCGGGCGCGGACGGCCGGCGGCGGGGCGGCCTCGAGGCCCAGCCGGATGCGCCGGGCGTTCAGGTGCGCCAGGAAGAGAACGAGCTCTCCGCAGCCCACGCAGGCCCACGCGAGCCAACGCCCGGGCCCCTCGGGGCCGGCCCAGAGGCTGGCGAGGCCGAGCGCGCCCACCCAGAGCCCGCTGCGCAGGGGCGAGGTCGGCGGCGGGTCGCTCGCCCGCCCGTCGTGCTCCTCGAAGAGCGCCGAGAACACCGGAAAGGCCGCCAGCCCCACGAGCAAACTGAGCGCGAGCGAGGGGGCGAAGTGGGTGACGAAGATGACGAGGGCGAAGCCGAGCGAAAGCAGCGCCCAGAGCGCGAGCTCGGCCAGCAAGGGGGGCAGCTCGCCGGGCGGCGCGCCGCTCAGCCGCCCCTGCAGGGTCTCGAGCCAGAGGCCGAAGGCCGGCAGCGCCGAGACGACGAGCGTGCCGCCGACCCCCGCGCCGAGCCCCCAGAGCGCCGCCCCCCAGAGCGCCGGCCCCTGCCCGCCCGGCGTCAGCCGCCGACGCAAGGCCAGGGCGAGGCCCAGCGCCGCCAGGCTCGCCCGCGCCGCCGCGGTCGCCAGCGTGTTGGGAATGTCGCCGCCATAAAACGCGCCCGGGGTCAGGTTGAGCAGGCCCGCCGCGCTGCCGAGCCAGAGCGCGGCGACCGCGACGGGCGTCCCCGGAAGCCGTCGCGCCTGGCGGCCGAAGCCGCCCTGCCCCCAGGTCGAGGCGGCGAGCGAAGACATGACTGCCGCGTCTTGTACGCCGCGGCCGCCCCGGAGCTACCCTCGCCCGCGCACGCGAGCCCCGGCGAGCCGCGCGCGGCGCGCCCGAGGGGGCCGGCGCCCCGGCGAGCCGCGCGCGGCGGCCCCGAAGCGCCGGCGCCCTGGCACCGGACCCCGGCCCTCCGCTACCCTGCCCCCGCACATGGAATCGTTCGCCGACACCGTCGTCGTCGGCGCGGGCTCGGCGGGGGCCGTCATCGCCGCGCGCGCGACCGAGCGCTCCGACAACGAGGTCTTGCTGCTCGAGGCGGGCCCCGACTACCACGGGCAGGCCGCCTTGCCCTCGGACCTCAGCGACGGCACGCGCAACTCGATGCGCGACCACGACTGGGGCTACCGGCACCGCGCGATGCCCGACCAGGTCGCCTTCGAATTCCCCCGCGGGAGGGTGGTCGGCGGCTCCTCGGCCGTCAACACCTGCATCGCCCTGCGGGGCCAGCCCTACGACTACGACGAGTGGGCCTCGCTCGGCCTGCCCGAGTGGTCGTGGGAGCACTGCCTGCCCGCCTTCAAGCGCCTCGAGACCGACCTCGACGTGAAGAACGAGTGGCACGGCGGCGAGGGCCCGGTGCCCATCCGGCGCCACCCGCCGGCAGAGCTCGTGCCCTGGCAGGCGGCCTTCCTCGAGGCGTGCGCCGAGCTCGGCTTCCCGGCGGCGTACGACTCGAACGACCCGACCACCACGGGCTACGGGCCCCACGCGATGAACAAGGTCGACGGCGTGCGCATGAGCGCCGCCCGCTGCTACCTGACGCCCGAGGTCCGGCGCCGGCCGAACCTGCGCTTGCGCCCGGGCGTGCTCGCCCGCCGCGTCCTCTTCGAGGGGCGCCGGGCCGTCGGCGTCGAGATCGAGGTCGACGGCCGCGTCGAGCGCGTCGGCGCGCGGCGCGTGATCGTGTCGGCGGGCGCCATCAACACGCCCGGCCTGCTCCTGCGCTCGGGCGTCGGGCCCCGCGCCGAGCTCGAGCGCCTCGGCGTCGACCCCGTCGCCGACGTGCCCGCCGTCGGCGCGCGCCTGCTCGACCACCCGGGCGCCGCCATCTTCCTCGTGCCCCGCTGGGGCCTCTCGAAGGTCGGCCACCCGCTCGTGCAGACGGTGCTGCGCTACCGCTCGCGGGGCAGCCCCTACCCGAAGAACGACATGCAGCTGCAGCCGGGCTCGTTCCTGCCCCTGCCCCCGCTGCCCATGCCCTTCGTGACCCTCGCCTGCTGCGTCGGCAAGCCCCGCGGCTGGGGCACGCTGCGCTTCCTCTCGGCCGACCCGCGCGGAAAGCCCCGCATCGACTCGAACGTGCTCGGCCACGACGAGGACCGCGCCCGCGCCGTCGAGGCGCTCGAGCTCGCGCGCGCCTGCGTGCACACCCGCGCCATGCGCGGCCTCGTCACCTTCCTGTGGCCCCTCGACCCGGTGCTGCGCGACCGCTCGCGCCTGCGCGCGTGGATCGCCTCGAGCTGCGGCTCCGGCTACCACCCCTCGGGCACCGTGCCGATGGGCCCCGACGGCTCGCCCGACGCCGCCACCGACGGGCGCGGCCGCGTGCGCGGCGTCGAGGGCCTCGTCGTCGCCGACGCCAGCCTGATGCCCACCATACCTTCTTCGAATACGAACCTTCCCACTTTGATGATCGGCGAACGCTTCGGCGAATGGCTACGCGAAGGCGGCCTCGATTGAAACTCCGGCCCGCCCGCGCCGGGGCCCCGGGGCGCGGCCTCAGCCGCGCGCCGCGTGCGAAATCGGCTCGCCCCCAAGACCCTTAACGGTAAGCCCCCGCTCGCCCTTGACGGCGCGTGAGTTCTTCCGTCTGCTACCGCTCCATGAGAAGGTTTTGGCTTCCGTTCACGTACCTCGCCTTGGTCTCGTCCCTGACGCTCGTCGGCTGTGGCGACGATGACGACGACCCGGGCACGACCAACGGCACGGGCGGCCGAGCGGGCACCGGCGGCACGGGCGGCCGGGCCGGCACGGGCGGCTCGGGCACCGGCGGCTCGGGCACGGGCGGCACGGCCGGCTCGGGCACCGGTGGCTCGGGCACCGGCGGCTCCGCGGGTTCGGGCACCGGCGGCTCGGCCGGCGACGGTACGGGCGGCTCGGCCGGCGATGGTACCGGCGGCTCGGCCGGCGACGGTACGGGCGGCTCAGCCGGCGATGGTACGGGCGGCAGCGGCACGGGCGGCAGCGGCACCGGCGGCAGCGGCACCGGCGGCTCGGGTACGGGTGGTAGCGGCACCGGCGGCAGTGGCACCGGCGGATCGGGCACCGGCGGCTCAGGCACCGGCGGCAGTGGTACGGGTGGCTCCGGTACGGGTGGCAGCGGCACGGGTGGCAGCGGCACGGGCGGAAGCGGCACCGGCGGGTCCGGCACGGGCGGCTCGGGCACCGGTGGTTCCGGTACGGGTGGTAGCGGCACCGGCGGCAGTGGCACCGGCGGATCGGGCACGGGCGGCAGCGGCACCGGCGGCTCGGGTACCGGTGGCAGTGGCACCGGCGGCTCGGGCACCGGCGGCAGCGGCACGGGTGGCTCGGGCACCGGCGGATCGGGCACGGGCGGGTCCGGCACGGGCGGCTCGGGCGGCGGGGGCAGCGGCCCCATCGTGATCAACGAGTTGGCCTACAACTCGAAGGGCACCCCCGACGCGGGCTGCTACATCGAGCTCAAGGGCCCGCCGGGCGCCTCGCTCGCGAACCACTCGCTGCGCTCGATCAACGGCAACGGCGGCACACTCATCGCCGAGTTCAAGTTCTCATCGGGGCAAGCGCTCGACGCGAACGGCTACTTCGTCATCGCGCAAGACAACACCGTCACGGTGCCCGCGGGCGGGGCGATCGTGGTCAGCACCTTCGCCGACCTGCAGAACGGCCCCGACAGCCTCGTGCTAGTCAACAACGCCACCAGCGCGACCCTGGACGCCGTCGGCTACTCGGACGCCCTCGGCGCCTTCAACTCGCCCAACATCTTCCAGGGCGAGGGCAAGTTCGCGATCGCGCCGACGACCCCGCAGGTCGACCTCGGGTTCGCCCTCTCGCGCCTGCCCGACGGCGGCGACACGAACGACAACTTCACCGACTTCGGCATCGGCGCGAGGACGCCGGGCGCGGCGAACGTGGCCGTCCCGACCGTCGTCGGCTTCTGCAACGTGCAGTTCCCCGCCACGCTCTGCTCGACCCCGGGCACCCCGAGCGCCACCGTGTACGGCCAGGTCTACGTCGGCGGCTTGACCGACGCGAGCGGCACGCCCGCGCCGGGCATCAAGTCCGAGCTCGGCTTCGGCCCCGCCGGCAGCGACCCGCGCGTCTCGACGAACTGGGTGTACACCGCCGCGACGATCAACCCCGGGTTCGACTTCAACCAGAACAACGACGAGTACCAGGCGTCGCTGCCGGGGCAGGCGAACCCGGGCACGCTCTCGTACGTCTACCGCGTCTCGCTCAACGGCGGCCCCTTCCTCTATTGCGATACGACCGGCACGACCGACGACCCGAACAACCTGCCCTTCACCCCGGCCGACCTCGGCACCTGGACGGTCGCCGCGAGCTGCCCCTGAGCGGGTTACGCCTCGCCCCCCCCTCGCACGCCGCCCGGCGCGCCGGCCCCCCTCGGAGGCGCCGGCCGCGTAGCGAGGGGCCGGGGTCGAAACCGACCTCTCGTTCGATGGGGCCAGCAGTCGGCGGAAGGCGGCGTTGCGCCCGACGAACGTACTTCCGTCGGGCGCAACGCCGCCCACTGCACGGACGCCATGCGTGCACCTACCTGCTCGCACCGGGCCGCACTTGCGACGCGTTGCCGAGGGCAGCGGACGAGCTGGTGTGCCTGCGAAACGTTCCGGCCCCCTTGCGGTGAGGGTCGGCGGGCAACGAAGAGCCTTCCGAACCCTTCCCGAAGGGGGTCGGCGGGCAACGGAGAGCCTTCCGAACCCTTCTCGAAGGGGGTCGGCGGGCAACGAAGAGCCTTCCGACCCCTGCCCGAAGGGGGTCAGCGGGCAACGAAGAGCCTTTCGAACCCTTCCCGAAGGGGTCGGCGGTGCAACGAAGAGCCTTCCGACCCCTTCTGGGAGGGGTCGGCGGTGCAACGAAGAGCGTAGCGGGCCCTCCGGGGGGGTCGGCTAGGCTCTGTCTGGCGAAGGCGGACCGAGCGCGGCGCCCGAGGCGCCAGTCGGCGCGGCCCGCAGGGGGCGAAGGAATCCGCCTGGAGTTCGAGGCCCCCCGCGGGCCGTGCCGGCGCCGCGGATCGGGCGCCGGGCGACGGGAGCACTCGCCAGACAAGGCCTAGTCACCGACATGCGCACAGGCCCCGATGTTGGGCGATGGGTGGTGGCTTCAACGCGGGGGGTTCGGCGGAGCGATGGCTCGAACGCTCTCGGACGCTCGATGCATGATGACACCGGCGAGGCCCTTCCGTCCGGCGTCGAGACCCGGTACGGCATAGGCTATGGAAATCGTCGACATCAACGTGGGAACGGGGGCCGAGGCGGTCACGGGGCAGCTCGTCAAGGTGCACTATACGGGCACGATGACCAACGGGCAGAAGTTCGATAGCAGCCGCGATCGAAACAAGCCCTTCGACTTCGTGCTCGGCGCGGGGCAAGTCATCAGGGGCTGGGACCAGGGCGTCGCCGGCATGAAGGTCGGCGGCAAGCGCAGGCTCACCATTCCGCCCGAGCTGGCGTACGGCAGCCGGGGCTTTCCGCCGGTGATACCGCCGAACTCGACGCTCGTCTTCGAGATCGAGCTGCTCGGCGTCGGCTGAGCGCGTCGAGGCGTCGGGCGGGCCCCGGGCATTAAGCGCGGCGAAGCGTTCGGGCGGGCTCCGGGCGTCGAGGGCGGCGAAGCGTTCGGGCGGGCTCCGGGCGTCGAGGGCGGCGAGGCGTTCGGGTTAGCCCTGGGCGTTAAGCGCGGCGAGAGCGCGGGCGGGACGGTCACCCAGGGCGACAGGAGCGTCCGCTGGTTCGGGCCCTGGGCGTCGTCGAAGGCGAGATCGTAGCGGGCGCGCAGGCGGGCGACCCGCTCGCCGGGCGGCACGAGGCCGAAGCCGTCGTGCGCGCTCGTCTTCGTCGCCGGCAGGAGGATCGAGCGCCGCTGGCCGGGCGCGATCGAGTCGCGCGCGGTGCCGAGGACGACGGCGTCGCTCGAGACGCGAAGGGTGCGGGTCTTGGTCGAGTCGCTCGCGCGCTCGAGCTCGGCCTCGAAGCTCAAGACGCCGACGTCAGCAGTGGCGAACGGCAGCGGCGTGGCCCCGCGGTTCTCGATGCGCACGTCGAGCGCGGGGGCGAGCGGCGACGAGGCGGCGCGGGGCAGCGGACCGCGCAGGACGAGCTCGAGGGCGAGCGGCCTCTCGACCGGCAGCTCGAGGGGCGACGTCTCGAGCTCGAACGAGGGCATCGCGGCCATGCTGCGCGGGGGCGTGCGCCGGTCGGCCGCGCCTTCGGCGTAGGCGTAGCGGGCGAGGACGCGCACCCGCTTCGCGTCGCCCACATCAAGGCGAGTCGGAAACTGGTACCAGGGCAGCTTGCGGGCGGCGCCGGGCGCGAGCGTGATGACGTCTTTGGTCCAGTCTTCGTCGTAGAGACCGCAACGCACCCCGGCGGGCTCGGGCGCGGCCTCCCAGGTGCCGGCGGCGGTCTGCCGCTCGACCGAGAACGAGATGCGCGGCTCGCGCCGGCCCGCGTCGCTGCCGTCGCTCGGCAAGACGACGGGGTAGCTGCGCGAGCGCGAGCGGTTGACCAGCCAGACCTCGAGGCGGGGGTCTTTCGACGCCTCGAAGGGCTCGGCGTTCGCGCGGCGGATCTCGAGCCGCAGATCGCGCTCGACGTCGGCCCGCGCGAGCTTGAACACCGGGCCCTTCGCCGCCCCGGGCGCGGGCGGGGCGCCCCGCTCGGGCGAGGCGGCGGCGTCCCCCGAAATCGAGGCGACGCCGAGAGAGAGCGCCGCGGCGGCGAGGGCGAGCCGCGGGCGGCGGGCGGGGGCGTGGCGGCGGCGCATGGCGGAGGAGGCTCGGCGTACTGTACACCGGGGGCCCGGAATGTTCCCCGCGGGGCGATTTGGGGGAGGCTAGCCCCCGCCCTCGTCGATGTCGACGAGGCGCACCACCGAGCCGAAGGGGAAGGCCGAGTCGGGGGCCCCGCCGGGGGCGACGACCCAGAGCACGGCGGCGAGGGGCGGGTCTTTCGGAAAGGAGCCGTAGCCGTCGGTGAGGTAGATGAGAAGCGTTTCGCCCTCGCCCGGGGGCTCGCGCTCGGCGCGCTCGAAGAAGGGCTCGAAGCGGGTGCCGCCGCCGCCCTTGGGGGGCGGCAGGGGGGTGTCGACGTCGATCGCGTAGGGCCCGTAGAGGTCGGCGTCGGCGTAGTAGAGCTCGGCGCGCACGTGGGGGTAGGCGCCGAGCACGCCCCGCACCTCGCCGAGGAAGGTGCCGAGCAGGGGCCCGTTGACCGAGCCGCTCGTGTCGACGGCGACGAGGGCGCGCAGCGACTCGCCCTCGAGCGCCTCGAGGTAAAGGCGCTGGTGAAGGAAGCGCCGGTCGAAGGCGCCGAAGTCGGTCGGCGTCCGCACGAGGAAGCGCCAGAGCTGCGTGCGCCAGTCGACGCGCGGCTCGCTCGCCTCGCGCACGATGCGCTCGAGCCCGGCGGGCAGGGTGCCCTGGCCGAGGCTGCGGGCCATGGCCTCGGCCTGCAACAGGGCGCGCCGCCAGTAGGCCTCGATCTCGGCGAGGCTCGAGCCCGCGACCGCGCCGCCGGCCCCCGGGCGCAGGCAGTTCGGGCAGAGGTTCGAGGCCCGCCGGTCGAGTAGCGCGTAGATCTCTTCGACGCTGAGGTGCTCGAGCTTCGGGTCGCGCAGGGCGCCTTCGGGCAGCTCGAGGCCGGGCTGGGCGGCGACGATGCCGTTGACGACGATGTCGGCGGCGACATTCCAGCGGACGGGGTCGCGGGCGCGGACGCGCGTGGGGTGCGAGAGCGCGGCGTGCAGCACCTCGTGCAGGAGCACGGCGTCGAGCTGCGCGGGCGAGAGCTCGGCGAGGTAGGCGGGGTTGTAAAAGACGTCGCGCCCGTCGGTGCAGGCCGTGGGCACGCCGGCGCTCGGCCGAAAGCGCGCGAAGAGGCAGAGGGCGGCGAAGAAGGGCGCGTCGCGGCGCAGCCGCAGGAGCGAGCCGCGGATGCGCCGCTCGATCGCGGCCGGGTCGGGGGGGGCGGACATGGCGCCTCACTCGTTCAAGAGCGCCTGGTAGTCGCGGACGAACTCGCCGAAGGCGGGCTCTTCACGCATGCAGGTCGCGAGCACGCCCATCAGGCCGCGGGCGCGCATCTGGGCGACGAGGTTTCCGAGGTAGAGCTGCACCCACTCGGCGCCGCCGCGCCCCGCGAGCCAGCGGAAGGCCCCGACCGCCTGCTCGCTCGTCTGCGCCCGCAGGCCGAGGGCGACGGTGACGGCGTAGCGGGCCGAGGGCTCGGCGGGGAAGCCGACGCGGTCGCCGCGCCCGCGCAAGACCTCGTCGATCGAGGCGAGCTTCTCGTAGAGCTGCGCGAAGGCCTCGAACTCGGCCGCCGCGCCCGGGCCGACGGCGGGGGCGACGTCGAGGCCGGCCTCGTAGAGGGCGTTCGCCATCTCCCAGGAGCGGGGCGAGGGCCAGGCCGGGCGCGCCGGGTCGAGCTTGTGCAGGAGCGTCGGTCGGTACGACAAAAACGCGAGGATGCGCTCGTGGAAGCCGGCGTCGATGCCGTAGCGGCGGAAGCTCTCGAAGTCGGGCAAGACCTCGAGGTGCACGAAGCGGTTGGCGAGCGGCGCGGGCATGTCGAAGACCGAGGCGCGGTCTTCTTTGCGGTTGCCCGCGGCCCAGATGAACCACCCGTCGGGCACGACGTACGAGCCGACCCGGCGGTCCAGGATCAACTGCTGCGCGATGCCCTGCAGCGTGGGCGGCGCCATGTTCAGCTCGTCGAGGAAGAGCACGCCGGCGCCCTCGACGGGCAGAAACTCGGGCGGCAGCCAGCGCGCGACCTTGCCCTCGGCGACGGGCAGGCCCCGCAGATCGGTCGGCGCGAGCTGCCCGAGGCGCAGGTCGATGAAGGAGAGATCGCCGTCGCGCGCGACTTGCGCGACGACGCTCGACTTGCCGACGCCGGGGGGGCCCCAGATCATCACGCTGAGGCGCAGTTGGCGGCGCACGAGGGCGGCGAGGTAGGTGCGAAGATCGGTGGGTGTCATGGGCGTCCGAGGGAGCGGGCGAGGGCGCCGGCGTGCGAGGCGACGCGGGCGCCGATCGACGCAAGGGCCCTTGGGTTGTCGCCCCGGTTGACCGAGGGGCCCCCGGGCGGTCGACCCGGTCGCCGGAGGGGCCCCCGGGGCGGTCGCCCCGAAGGGCGCAAGCCGCGCGGGGCCGCCCGGGGGCCGGGGGTGCGTGGTCGCGATGCCTCGTCGTGCGGCCCGACGTGAGGTCGGACAAAGGGGCACGGGGCGAGGGCTTTAGATAACCCGTCTTTGCGCGCTGGCAAGTCGCCTGCCGCGCCTTGCTTCGCGAGCCGCTCTCGGGCGGCGGTGCGATGGCGGGCGACGGGCGCGTGAGAGAGCCGCTCGAGGGCGACGGGGGGGGTGTTGGGGTTGTCGAGCAGGGCGCGGCGCACGCCCCCATCGAGGGAGAACGAGAGGCGGGCGAGCAGGTCGGGATCTTCGGCGTGGCGCGCGAGGGCGGCGCGGACGCCCGGGTCGGGGTCGGCGGCGAGGCGGCGCGCGAGGCGCGGGGGCAGGTCGGGGCGGGCGGCGACGGCGGCCCGGACGTCGGCCTGCTCGCTCGAGGCGAGGGCCTCGACGAGGGCCGGGGGCAGCGCCAAGTTGCCGGCGACGGACGGCAGGACGTCAGACATGGCGGCGAGCGCCTCGAGCGTCGCGAGGGGCGCCGAGGGGTTGGCGGCGACGAGCTTGCGCAGCAGGAGGCGCGCGTAGGGGGCCTGGCCCGTGTAGGCGGCGCGGCCGAGGCGGGCGAGCGCGGCGCCCGGGGCGGCGGGGTTGGCGGCGAGGGCGGTGCGCACGATGTCGGCGTCGTCGCCGGCCAGGCGCAGCAGGGCGGCGGCGGGGGCGCGCCGCGAGCCCGCGACCGCGCGCCGGACGTGCGGGCTCGGGTGGCGCGCGGCGGGCTCGAACCAGTCGGGCGGCAGCTCGGGCCGGGCGAGCAGCGCGCAGAGGCCGTTGACGGGCGCGGAGGCGAGCAGCGACGGGTTCTCGAGCAGCAGGAGCGGCAGGGCGGGGTTCGCCGCCACCTCGGCGGCGTAGGTCTGGGCGAGCGCGAAGAGCAGCGCGGGCGGCGCGTTCGGGTTGCCGGCCAGGGCGCCGAGCACGGCGCGGTCGCGCGGGTCGCGGGCGCGGGCTCGCTCGGGCGCGAGGAGGGCGCCGGCGATGCGCTCGAGGTCGGCGCCGGGCGTCGCGTGGTCGCGGGCGCGGGCGAGCAGCTCGGTGAGATCTAGCGCCATCGGACGAGCTCGAAGAATTCTCGGTTCTCTTGGTAGACGCGATCGCCCCAGGCGCGCAGCGCGTCGAGGCGCCCGGGCGGGAGCGCCGGCGACTCGAGGACGGCCAGGTTCTCGCGCAGCTGCGCGACGTTTCGCGGCCCCGAAATGCAGCACGAAACGCCCGGCTGCGCGAGCGAATAACGGTAGAGGTCGGCGGCCGAGGGGCGCTCGCCCGCGCCGGGCCGGAGCAGGCGGCCGTAGCAGAGGTTGCTGAAGGTGAGCACGCCCGCCCCCTGCGCGAGCGCCCTCGGGAAGACCTCGCCCTCGGCGCCGCGGTGGGCGGCGCTGTGGCGCACCATCAGCGCGGGCCAGCCCTCGTCGGCGGCGCGGGCGGCGAGATCGCGGCGGTGCGTCGAGAGGGCGAAGGTCTTCACCTTGCCCGCCTCGCGCAGGCGGGCGAGCGCCTCGGCGACGCCGTCGCTCAGGCGCGCTGGCGAGCGGACCCAGAAGAGCACGAAGACGTCGACGGCCTCGACGCCGAGCGCGCTCAGGGCGTGCTCGGCGTCGCGGCGCACCGCGCGCGGCTCGGCCTCGAAGCTGCCCGCGATGAGCGAGAGCGAGGCGCGGCGGGCGGAGGGCAGGCGGCGCAGAAAGTGCGTCTGCCCCTCGTAGGTGGGCTCCCAGAAGAAGAGGCGGGCGCCGCGCCCGAGGGCCTCGTCGAAGGCCTCGGGCGGCAGGCCGTAGCGGCCCGAGATGGCGAGCGGCGGCAGGCGCAGGCCCGTCGCCCCGAGGGGCCGCTCGGCCGCGGGGGCGGGGGGCGCGGGCGCCTCGTCGGCCGCGAGCACGGGGCGCCGGGCCCAGCGCCGCTCGCGCGCCTCGAGGGTGGGTCGGTTGTACAAGAAGGGCGAGTCGCTCGGCTCGACCTCGGCCCGCACGGGGGTGGTCGCGGCCGGCTCGCCGGCGCCCCCCAGCGCGAGGCGCGCGGTCGGCAGGCCGAGCAGCGACGCGGCCCGGGCGAGCACGCGGAAGCTCGGTTCGCGCTCGGGCTCGGCCAGCAGCGCCTCGGCCGAGGCCCGGTCGAGCGCCGCGGCGCGCACGCGGTCGTCGCCGTCGACCGAGAGCGCCTCGAGCGCGCGGGCGGCGGCCGGCGGCAGCGAGGAGCGCCCCCGGGCGAGCAACGCCGTCGCGACGGCCGCCCGCGTCTGCGCGTCGTCGTCGGCGAGCGCCTCGAGCGCGGCCGCCTCGCACTCGACCGCCTCGCCGCGCGCGGCGCGGGCGGCCGCGTACGCGCGGCGCCAGGCGGGCCCCCCCTCGGGCCGGACCCGCGCGGCGACGAGGGCCCAGGGCGCGCGCCGCACGCCCTCGAGGGCCGCGGCCCGGACCGCCTCGTCGCCGTCGCCGAGCGCGTCGAAGAGCAGCGGCTCGTCGCCCGAAGCGGCGAGGCGGCGGGCGGCAGCGAGGCGCGGCGCGCGGTCTTCGTGCGCGAGCAGCGACGCGGCCCGGGCCGCGAAGGGCCCGCCGCCCGCGTGCGTCGCGGCCCAGGCGAGCGCGGCGGCGGGCGCGGCGGGCGCATCGAACAGTGTCGCGGCGACCGCCTCGCGCCGGGGCGGGTCGAGCCGACCGAGCGTCGCGTCGACCGTCTCGCGGACGAAAGGGCGGCGGGGCTCGCCGAGCAGCGCCACGACGTGCACGAAGTCTTCGGGGCGCCCCGCGCGCTCGAGCAAGGCGGCGGCCCAGGCGCGCAGGCGCAGGGCGCACTCGTTGTACGGGCGGCTCTCTTGGAAGGCGAGCAACTCGGCCACGAGCGGGCCCCCCGAGGCGAGCACCCCCTGCCCTTCGCGGCGCACGTTCTCGAGCAACACTGCCGGGTCGTCGTCCCAGTAAGGGGGGCGCGGCGGCGCCGCGGCGAGCGCGCCGGGCCCGCCCTCGCCGAGGCGGACGCCGGCGCGCCGCGCCAAGTACTCGAGCGCCCCGCGCTCGGTGTCGCCGAGCGGCCCGAGGGCCCGGAGCGCGCCCCCGAGCGCCGCCAGCGTCGCGGCCGGCGCGCCCGGGCCGACCCCCGGGCCCCGGGGCGGCGGGGCCATGAGCAAGCGCAGCGCGTCGCGGCGGACGCGCCAGACCGGATCGCCGAGCGCGTGCACGATCGACGCGGCGAGGGCCGGCGGCAGCCTCGCCAGCGCGCGCAAGGCGGCCAGGCGCACCACGGGCGCCTCGTCGCGGCGCACCCGCTCGGTCAGCGCCGGCGCGCAGGTCGCGTCGGCGCGCCCGATGAGCGCGCGCGCCGCCTCGCTGCGCAAGGCCGGCGCGGGGGCGTCGAGGGCGTCGCGCAGGGCCTCGCGAGCGCGCGGGCCCCCGCGCCCGCCGAGCGCCCGCAGCGCGGCCACCCCCGCGGCCAGCAGCCGCCCGTCGGCCGCGGCGCGCTCGGCGAGGTGGCAGAGGCCCTCGACCAGGCCCGGGCCGTCGAGCTTGCACGAGCGCCTCGCGGCCGCCTCCGCGGTCTCGGCGTCGAGCATCTCGTAGGCGAGTCGGCGGGCGCGCCCGTACATGGCCCCTCGAAGGTACACGCAAAGCCGGCGCGGGCGAGGGCGTTCCCCCGTGCCGCCCGGGCCGCGCTCGCGCTACGCTGCGGGCCATGACGACGGCGCTCGAGACGCTCGACGCTCGCTGCCTGGCCCTCGCCTCGATCGGGGCGGCGAGGCCGCCCTCGGCCGGCGAGCTCGATGATCTGCGCAAGGCGCTGGGCGCCGAGGCGTCGCCCCTGCGCACCACCGCGGCGCGCGCGCTCGGGGCGCTGCTCGCGCGTGGCGCCCTCGGCGAGCAACCGGCCGACGCGATCTCGCGCGAGCTCGCCGAGATCGCCGCCCGCGACCCCCACCTGTGGACTCGCCACGCGGCCGCCGCGGCCCTCTCCCACGCGACGGGCGCGGCGCTCGCGGCGCTCGAGACCACCCTTCGGGGCGACGACGCCGGCGCACGCGAGCGGGCGGCGCGTGCCATCGGCCACTGGGGCCGCGGCGACCCCGACGCTATCGTGGGCCAGCCGCCCGCCCCGCGCGCGCGGCTCGCCGAGCTCGCGCTCGCCGCGGCGCTCGGCGATGAGCACCACGGCGTGCGCAGCGCGGCGGCCGAAGCGCTGGGCGCCCTGCCCGGGCTCGGCCCCTCGGTCGGCGCCCTCGCGGCCCTGGCGCGCGGCCCCGCCCCGGTGGGCCTGCGCGTCGCCGCCCTCGGCGCCCTCGGCGACGCGGGCGCCCTCGACCACGACGCGGCCTTCGAGGCCCTCGAGGCGACGCTGACGGGCCCCTCCCGCGTCGCGCCGGCGCCCGTCGAGGGCGCCCCGGCCGCGCACGAAGTGCCGCCGGCCGGCAAAGGCGCCCCGGCCGCGCACGAAGCGCCGCCGGCCGACGAGAGCGAGCAGCTCCTCGTCGCCGCCCTCGAGGCCCTGGCCGCCGTGCGCCGCCCCGACCGAGCGGCGCGCCTGCTGGCGCCCCTGCTCGGCCTCTTGCGCTCGTACGTCGGGCCCGAGGGGGTACGCATCGCGGCCCTGCGCGCGCTCGCGTCGTTCGGCGCCGAGGCGGCCCCGGCGCTCGACGAGGTGCTCGTGGCGGCGGGGCACCGCACGTGGGCCCTGCGCGAGCAGGCCGTCGAGACCTTCGGCGAGATCGCCGCCGGCGACCCCTCGCTCGCCGAAGCGCGCCTGCCGGCGCTCGTGTCGTCGGCCTCGTCGGGTGAGCGCTACATCGGCCTGCGCGTGCTCTTCCGCCTCGGCGCCTTGCCCGAGGGCCTCGCGCCCGCGGTCTGGGCCGTCGCGCTCGACGACCACGACGCGCGCACGCGCGAGCTCGCCCGCGAGGTCCTCGGCAAGGGGCTGGGGCCGGCCGGCGCCCTGCCCGCGCGGCTGGGCGAGTCGCTCGGCAGCGCGCGCCCCGCCGTGCGCGCCCGCGCGGCCGACCTCGCCCGGCGCCTCGGGCCGGCCGCCTCGCCCTTGGTGCCCGCGCTCGTCGGGGCCCTGCCCGACCCGAGCCGCAAGGTGCGGCGGTCGGCGGTCGAGGCCCTCGGCGCGATCGGCGCCGCCGCGCTGCCGGGCGTGCCGCCGGCGCTGCGGCGCGTCTTCGAGGGCGAGGGCAGCGTCGCCCAGGCGGCGCGGGCCTCGCTCAAGGCGCTCGCGCCCAAGCTCGGGCCCGACCTGCGCGCGCGGGTCACCGCCGCCGTCGAGCGGGGGACGGGCGAGGTGCTCTTGCTCGAGCTGCTCGATCGGGGCCTGCCCGCGGACGCCGAGGCCGAGTTTCTGCGGGCGGCGCACGCCCGCGCCCGCTGGCACGGGTCGATCTGCCCCGACCCGCCCGACGGCGCGCCCGCCGCGGCGCCCGCCCCCCCCGACGGCGAGCCTGCCGCCTCCGAAGCGCCGGCCGCTCCGGCCGCGCGCCGAGCGGCGCTCGCCGCGCTCGCCGCCGCCGACGAGGCCGCCGGCCGCCGAAAGCGCCCCGACACCGGGCCCGGCGCGCGCCAGCGCGAGGCGGCCTGGCTGCTGGCCTTCGCCGTCCGCGGGCTCATGAACGAGGGGGGCTGAGGGGCGCGCCCGGCCCCACTTCCCGGCCGGCCCCGGGGCCCGCTACTATGCGCGGCCGATGCCGCTTCCCGCCAACCCCTTCGCCGCGGCGGCCGCGCGCGCCGTCGCGAAGGCCCTCGACATGGCCCCCGACGAGTTCACCGTCAGCGCGCCGCCGCGCGCCGAGCTCGGCGACTTCGCGGTGGGGCTCTTTCCGGGGGCCAAGGCCAAGAAGGGCGCCCCGCCCGCGCTCGCCAAGCAGGTGGCCGACGCCTTCCGGCCCGACGGCTGGCTCGCCTCGGCGGAGGCCGCCGGCCCCTTCGTCAACTTCCGGGCCGAGCGCGGGGCCGCCTTCCGCCACCTCTTCGAGCGCGCCCAGGGCGGGGGCGCCCCCGGCCGCTCGCCCCTCGTGCCCGCCGAGCTCGGCGCCGGCAAGACGGTGTGCGTCGACTTCAGCTCGCCGAACATCGCCAAGCACCTCGCGTACCACCACATCCGATCGACCGTCATCGGCAACGCGCTCGTGCGCCTCCACCGCGCGCTCGGCTACCGCGTCGTCGGCATCAACCACCTCGGCGACTGGGGCACGCCCCACGGCATGCTCATGGCCGCCTACGAGCGCTGGGGCGCGCCCGACCCGCTCGACATCACGGCGCTCAACGACCTTTACGTCCGCTTCCGGGCCGAGGCGAAGGGCGACCCCTCGCTCGAGGCCGCGGGGCGCGCCTGGTTCAAGCGCCTCGAAGACGGCGACCCCGAGGCGCGCGCCCTCTGGAAGCGCTTCCGCGAGGTCTCGTGGGGCGAGTTCCAGCAGATCTACGACCAGATGGGCATCGTCTTCGACGAGGTGCGGGGCGAGAGCGAGTACGAGGCGGCGATGCCCGGCGTCGTCGCGCTCTTCGTCGAGAAGGGCCTCGCGCAGGAGAGCGAGGGCGCGCTCGTCGTGCCCGTCGGCGACCCGCCCCTCCTGCTGCGCAAGAGCGACGGCGCGACGACCTACCACACGCGCGATCTGGCGACGGCCCTCTACCGCTGGCAGTCCTACGGCTTCGACCGCTCGCTCTACGTGGTCGACCGGGGCCAGGGCCTGCACTTCAAGCAGCTCTTCGACGCGCTCAAGCTCGCCGGCTTCGGGTGGGCGGCGCGCTGCACGCACGTGCCCTTCGGCCTCGTGCGCCTCGGCGGCAAGAAGACCGGCACGCGCACGGGCAACGTGGTGCTCTTGAAAGAGGTCTTCGCCGAGGCGACGCGGCGCTCGGCCGCGCTCATGCGCGAGCGCAACCCCGAGCTCGGCGAGGCCGAGGCGTCCGCCGCCGCGCCCGTGGTCGGCATCGGCGCCGTCGTCTTCGCCAACCTCTTCGCCCAGCGCGAAAAGGACGTCGACTTCGAGTGGGAGCAGGTGCTGAACCCGTCGGGCGACTCGGGCCCCTACGTGCAGTACGGCCACGCGCGCTGCGCCAGCATCCTGCGCAAGGCGGGCGCCGCCCCCGGCGGCGCGCCCGACCCCGGCCGCCTCGCGCACGAGGCCGAGTGGACGGTCGCCCGGCGCCTGCTCGACTACGGCGACGTGGTCGCCCGCGCCGCCGAGGGCAACGAGCCGCACCTGCTCAGCCACTACCTGCTCGACCTCTGCGGCGACTTCTCGCGCTGGTACACGCTCGGCAACGGCGACCCGTCGCTGCGCGTGCTCTGCGACGACGCCGGGGCGCGCGCGGCCCGCCTCGCGCTCGTCGGCGCGGTCAAGCACGTGCTCTCGACCGGCCTCCACCTGCTCGGCCTCGGCGCCCCCGAGGCCATGTAGCGCCGCCCGCCGGCCCGAGGGAGACAATGCGCACCACACCTCCCGCCTTGCTCGTCGCCGCCGCGCTCGCCGCGGCCGCCGCCGCCGGCTGCGCCGGCGGGCCGGTCGTCGCCTACGTGGCCTCGCCCCACGATCGCTACGACCACAACCGCACCCGCCGCATCGTCTACGCCCCCGCGCCCAACGTCGGCGCGGGGCCGGTCGGCCCGCTCAAGGTGCGCAAGCAAGACTACGCCCCGCAGCCCGGCCGCCCCTTCAACGGCACGCTCGTCGTCGACGCCGACGCCCCGCCGCCGCCCGCCCCGCTCGACGGGCTGCCCGACGCGCGGCTCGTGCCCGTCTTCGCGGGCCTCGTCCTGCCCCTCGACCCGAGCCCCCCCCAGGGCTGCGCCCCGCCCGACTGCCTGAGCGACCGCGACGATCTGGTCGACTACCTCGCCACGGGCCCCCTCGCCCAGGCCGGCGTCGAGCCCGCGGCGGCCGCGGGCAACGTCGACGAGGCCCGCCAGCGCTACGCCCCCGTGCTCGACCTGCTCGGGCGGCGCGACGCCCTCGCGGGCGGCCCCGAGCGGCTCGAGGCGCGCCTGCGGGGCCTCGACGTGACCTGGGCCGACCGCGTCGTCGACGGGCGCTACCCGGCCGCCGCCTTCGCCTCCGTCGCCGCCTTCCGCTACGGCGACTTCTGGTTCGTCCTCTACCGGCTCGCCGGCCAGCCCGCCTACACCAGGCTGGTCGCGGCACCGGCCGACGGCCACCACGCGTTCCTGAAGAAGAAACAGCCCTGAGGGGCCCCGCCCGGCGCCGCCGCGCCGGCACGACGAACGGGGAGGAGCCTACCCATGAACGCGCACGACGAGGTGGCCGCCGCCATCCTGAGGGCCGCCGCCCACCCGCGCGCCGAGCTCCGGCTGCTCGGCCGCCTGAACGACCCGCTCGTCGGCAACGGCGGCAACCGCCGCGACGTCTTCTTCTTCGTCCCCGACCTGCACCTTTTGTCGGCGCGCGCGCGGGCGCGCTACGGCTACGGCTTCAACCACGAGCCGGGCGCGCTGCTCGCCCGCGTGCTCGGCGAGCTCGCCGGCCTCGCCGAGTCGTGGGACGACAGCGGCCGCCACAAGCTCGTCGCCATCCAGCTCGGCGACTTCTTCGACCTGTGGCGCGAGCTCGGCCCGGTCAACCCGATCTCGTCGATCGCCGATGACGCGCACGGGGCCCTGCGCGACCTGCTCTACCGCGGCGTCCACCGCGGGCGCCCCTGCCTGAAGGCGACGATGCTGCTCGGCAACCACGACACGCAGAGCGGCGTGCCGCTGCCCGAAATACCCTTCCAGCTCAAGGCCTTCAACCGCAGCGCCGACGAGCGCCCCTTCCTCTTCGCGACCCACGGCGACGCGTTCGACGTCCTCGAGAACGTCGTGCCCGACCCCATCCAAGAGTTCGTCGTCTACTTCCTCGGCACGCTGCACGCCGCCTCGAAGTACCCCGTGGGCAGCTGGGGCGGCGCGGCCGCCTGGGTCAACCGCCCGCCCAGCGAGCTCGGCCAGGCGATCACGCAGCCCGACCACGCGCTCGCCACCGAGGGCGCCGTCGCCGCGGCGCCCGGCGCCGCCCTGCCCGACCGGCTCTGCGAGATCGTCGAGCCCGACCACGGCGAGCACCGCTTCGCCGACTTCTACCGCGCCATCGGGCAGGCCGCGCTCGCCTACCCGAGCGCGTCGGCCCTGCGCGTGGCGGTCTGCGGCCACACCCACCACGCCGCGCTGCTGCTCTGCGAGCCGCCGGCCGGCCGCCCCCTCGTGCTGCTCGACGCCGGCGCCTGGATCGAGCGCTGCACCTACACGACCGACGACGGCGAAGAGCGGACCGAGCCGAGCGCGCAGCTCGGGGTCATTCACGGCAACGACGTCAGGCTCTATCAGATAAGCTTCCCCGCCCCCTGAGCGCCCGGCGCCCCCGCCGTCGGCCGCGGGCGGCCCGGCTCAGGCCGCGCCGCGGGCGCGCCGCGAGAGCAGGTCGAAGGCGAGCCGCACGTTGGGGCCGAGCGCCGCCTCGAAGTCGACGAGATCCGGCTCGGGGTCGTCGCCGGGGCGCAGGGCGTCGAGCGCCGCCTCGTAACGCGCCCGCCACCCCTCGACGCGCGAGGCCGGCAGCGACCAGGGCTCGACGAGCAAGAGGGCGCCGAGCGCGCCCATCCAGCGGTCGTCGTCGATGAGATCGAGGCCGCCGCCCGCGAGCGCCCGCTCGAGCCGGCGCGCGCAGCGCAGCGCGATCTTCTGCGCGTACGCGCGGGCGAGCGGGTGCTCGAAGAGCGAGGGCTCGCGCACGCCGTCGAGGTAGCGGCCGAGCGCCTGCGCGAGCTCGCCCCGGCGCCCGCCCCGGCGCGCCGCGAGCGCGCGGCCCTCGCCCGCGGCGACGCGCCGCAAGAGCGAGGCGGCCTCCGGCGGCAGGAGCAGCCCGAAGTTCGCCTCGTGCTTGCGCAGGGCGCGCCCGATCGTGGCCGCGATCTCTTCGTCTTCGAAAGAGTAGCTCGAGAGCTGCAAGAGCAGGCCCACCGCCGCCCCGAGCCGCGCGGGCGTGCGGGGCCCGGGCCGGGTGCGCGCGTAGCGCGCGACGTCGGCCTCGATCGCGTGGACGACGACGCCGACCCCGTCGAGGGGCCCGTCACCGTCCAGAATGCCGTATCCCCAACGTCCCATCGCCGCCTCCCTACGCCCGACCCCTTTGCCGGGGCCTCTCGGTGCCACGGGGTGGGCCTCGGCCGCAAGCAAAAGCCCCCGGCTGCCATGGAAGTCGGCCCCCGGGAGGCAGAAAAAGGCCGACGTCCAGGCGCGGGGGCGCCCCCCAGAGGCAGGAGGTCTCGGACCGGGGGGTCGAACTTTTGTAACCGTAGCTCCCCTCGAGCACCCCCGGCCGAAAAGTTCGTCCGGGCAGCATCGTGTTCCGCCCGCGGGGCCTTTGCCCCGAGCGGCTGAGCCCCCGCCCCGCCCGCCGTCCGGTCGGCAAGGCGGCCGCGACGGAGCGCCGAGGCCCTCCGCCGACGCCCCGTCTACCTGCCGGCGAGGGCGCGCCCCCCGGGGCGCCGTCGGGGCGCGGCCGACCCGTTCTCGCCGGACGCGGGGAATGAGACGGGCCCGCAGGGAACTTTCCGTGCCGACGTCCGTCACAAGGCTGAGCCGAGACCAGGGGTGTAAGGCGCGCGCGACGCGCGCGTAACCCCGGAGACACGAGGCAGACCATGAACGCGCAGAACGTGACTTATCGGGGCGTTGAACTTCCGGCGAAGTACCGGCGAGGGCTCGTGCGCAACGTCGTCGCCCTCGGCCTGGCGTTCCTCTCGGTGGGCGTCTACGCCCGCGCCAGCGCCGAACTCGGGCTCACCGACACGCAGAACGGCTCGGCCTACTGTGAGCTCTCGGGCGCCGACGGCGTCCGACAGGGCCCCGCCGGCGACACGTCGGGCCGCTAGATCGGTTCTCGCTCGGGCGCGGCCGGCGCGGCGAGGCGCGGGGGCGCCGAGGCCGGCGTGCCCCGCCGCCCGGGCCCGGCCGCACCCTCGCCGGCCCCTCGACGGTCGGCAAATGTGAGCGTATGCTCGCATTCATGCCGCGCCCGAGCACCGCGCCCCGCAAGGCGCCCTCGCAGGCCCGCTCGCAGGCCACGGTCGAGGCGATCCTGGGGGCGACCGAGCGGCTGCTCGTCAACGAGGGCTACGAGCGGCTCAGCACCAACCGGGTGGCGGCGGCGGCGGGCGTGAGCGTCGGGTCGCTCTACCAGTACTTTCCGAGCAAAGAGGCGCTCGTGGCCGCGCTCGCCGACCGGCACCGCGAGCGCATGATGGCGGTCCTGTTCGAGCGCATGGCGGCGTTCATCGACGCGCCGCCCGAGCGCGCCGCGCGCGAGATCGTGCGCGCGCTCTTCGAGGCCGACGCGCGCGAGCGCGAGCTGCACCGCGTGCTGACCGAGCAGGCGCCGCGCATCGGCAAGCTCAAAGAGCTCATGGACAGCGTCGACACCTGCGCGGCCACGGCGGTGCGGGCCTACCTCGAGCGGCACCGCGCCGAGCTCGGCGTCGAGAACCCCGCGCTCGCGGCCTGGCTCATCGCGCACGCGGTCGAGTCGCTGGTGCACGCGGCGGTGCTGGGCGGCGCGCCGGCCGGCGAAGACGAGCTCGTCGAAGAGGTCAGCGAGCTGGTCGTGCGCTACCTGCGCCGCTGAGGGCCGCGACGGGGCGGGCCCGCGCGGCGCGCGAGCGGCGGGGGGCGCGAGGGCGCGGCCCCGGCGCGGCCTCGGGCGGCGGCGGCGCCCCGGCGGGGGCGGGGCGCGCGGGGCCGGGTCAGGCGGCGCGCGGCAGGGCGGGCTCTTCGCCCGGCGCCGGCAGCCCGAGCTCGCGGCGGACCTCGTCGAGCGGCCGCGCCCAGCGCTCGTCCCACCGGACGCCGAAGAGCGGGCGCGCGGCGCGCCCGAGCCGCCAGCCGCGCGCGATCTCGTCCATGCGCCGGGGCGCGTCGCCCATCGCGGAGACGACCGTGTTGAGCAGCCCCGCGGTCAGGACGGCCATGGGCAGCGGGCCCTCGAGCTGGGCGAAGTAGAAGGCCTGCAGCCCGAGCTCGCCGGCGACGTCGGGGCCGAAGCCGGCGACGACGTGCCAGACGTCGTGCGTCTCGTAGAGGTGCGCGGTGAACCACCCGTGCTCGCCCCGCGCCTCGAGCGTGGGGATGGACGCGGGGTCGAGGTTCGCCGCGCGCATGAAGTCGGCGTAGGCGCGGCCGAGGGTGCCCTCGGGCAGGGCGGAGAGCGCGGCGAGGTCGACGCGGCCGAGGCGGGCCCGCTCGCGCAGCGCGCGCCCCGTGGCCTCGCCCGCGCGCAGGCGCGCGACGACCGGCTCGAGGACGGACGAATCGTCGATCGACTCGCGCAGCGCGAAGACGGCGTCGAGGCGGCGGGGGTCGCGGGCGATGACGAGCATGCTTCGCAGGGCGGCGAGTCGATTGAGCAGGCGCTTCATGGGGACACCTCGTTGACTGTTCCTAAAATACGAGCGATTGCTCGCGTTCGCTACTCGCATTGGTTCGGGCCGGCTCGCGCTCGTTTTTGGCTGCGAGGCCGCGCTACGCCGATAGGGTGCTCAGATCTTGGGGCGCCCGTGGCGGCGGGCGGCCTCGGGCCCGCGGGCGGCGGGGCCCGCCGCCCGGCGCTCAGGGGGCGCGCTCGGCCGGCGCCCGGAACCACGCGAGCGCGTCGCCGACCCAGTCGCTCATGTTCGGCGGGAAGTCGTGGCCGATGCGCCCGAGGCTGCGGAAGGCGGCGCGGTAGCCGAGGCCCTCGAGCCGCTTGGCCTCGCGGGCCATGGCGGCGCGGGTGCCGTCGGACTCGCCCGCCGCGAGCAGCACGCTGCGGACGCCGGCGCGGCGGAGCCGCTCGGGGTCGAGGGTGACGTTGGCGGCGATGAGCAAGAGGTGCGAGAAGCGGCCGGGCGCGGCGGTCTGGGCGAGGCGCGCGGCGGCGTAAGCGCCCTGCGAGAAGCCCGAGAGCACGGCGGGCTCACGCGCGTCGTCGGGGAAGGCGGCGGCGAAGGTGGCGAGGGTCTCGTCGACGAGCGCGGCGGTGCCGGCGCCGTGCGAGAAGCCGCCGGCGCGCGAGAAGCCGCCGTTCGCGCAGCGCGCGGTCGCGCGCGGGCAGAGCAGCCAGTGCGTCTCGGCGGCGCCGGGCTGCATCAGGGGGCACTCGTCGACGGGGTGCCAGCAGTACGAGTGCAGGTGCAAGACCAAGGGGTGCGGCGCGCCGCGATCGCGCGGCGGGTAGACCAGCACGGGCGTGCGCGAGGCCCCCGAGACGAACCACCGCGTGCCGGCGCGCTCGGGCGGGGCGCTTCGGGGCTCGGCGCGGGCGGACGGAGCGGCCTGGGGCTCGGCGCGAGCGGGCGGGGCGACTTGGGGCTCGCCGCGGGCGCTGCTGCGCGCGGCGCCTGCGGCGAAGAGGGCGAGCGCGACGCCGAGCACGGCCGGAGCGGCGACGCGGACAGTGCCGATCGCGGCCGACAAGATGAGGTGGTGAGCACCGGGCGCGACCGACGCGGTAACGCGGTTGGCGCCGAGCGCGCCGGTCGTGAGGCGGGCGGCGCCTCGGGGCCGGCGGGGGCCCGCGGCGCCGGGGAGCGGGGGCGGCCGGGGGGGACGAGCCATGGGAGCGTCGGCGGCGGGCGCGGCGCCGGCGGGCGGCGGGCGCGCCTCGGAGCGGACGGTTTAGCACGGGCCCCGGGGGGCGCCCCGCCGAGGCGGCCCGCCGCGGCGCCCCTTTTCGGCCCGACGCCGCCCGCGCCGCGCGCGGGCCTCCGCGCCTCCGCCGCCCGCCGGCCCCGCCCGGGGAGCCGGCTTGCGCGCTGTCGCCCGGGCCCCAGGGGCGCTAGGGAGGGGGCGTGAGCCGAGCGCCCCGCGGCCGCCTCCCGCTTGTCACCCAGGCCTTGCTCTTCGCCGCGACCGTGGCCTTCGGGCCCCTGTTGTTGAGCGCCGCGCTCTTTCTGCGCCTGCCGCCCGAGGCGCCGCCGCTCGCCCCGCTCGGCTGGCCCCCGGCGCTGCGCGGTACGCACGCCATACTGCTCGAACCGGGCGCGCGCCGGGGCTGGTTCGTCGCGCCCTCGCCCCCGGGGGCGGCGCCCGCCGGCGGCCTCGTCGCCTGCGGCTTCGAGCTCGCCACCTTGCGCGCGTCGCCCTGCCACGCGCTCGGGCTCCGCCCCCGCGAGGCGAGGGGCGCCTTGCACCACGCCTTCGGCGCGGGCTCGCTGCTGCTCGTGGCGAACGAGGGCGCCGACCGCGGGCCGCTCGCCCTGCGCGCGACGCTCTTGCGCTCGGAGGGGCCCCCGCTCGCGGGGCCGCTCTGGACGGACGAAGCGGGCGCGGCGCCGGCGGCTTCGCTCGTCAACGTCGCGTGGAACGCGCGCGCGGGCCGCTTCGAGGCCTACCTCGCGCGGCCGAACGGGGACGCCTCGTACGACCTCTTCGTGCTGCCCTTCGCCGGGGCGAGCGCGGCCGCGGCCCCCGAGCGCCTCGCCCTCGCGGGCGCGGGCCCGGCGCTCGGGGCGCAGCCGATGGCGGTCACCGGGTCCGAGCCGCGCGGGGTGGTCTGGGCGACGCCGAGCGCCGCGGTGTACGCCCGCGGCGAAGAGCGGACGCCCCTGCCTTGCCGCGATCCGCCTTTTGCCTGCGTCCTCGTCGCCTCGCCGCTCGCCCTGGCGGGCCACTACGCGGGCTCGGGCTCGCTGTGGTTCGACGGCCGGGGCGAGGTCACGCCGCTCGCGCCCTACTTCGACTCGTCCGAGCGGTGGCGGCAGATCGTGCACGTCGTCGCGCGGCTCTCGGACGACGGCGGCTCGAGCCCGCTCGCCTCGCGCTCGGTCTCCGACGACCGCAGCTTCGGCCGCATCGAGGCGAGCGATCTCAAGGGCAACCCGGTCGGCGTCCTGGTCGAGCACCGGGGCTTCGAGGAGGTGCTGGTCGTCGTCGACCCGGGCGGGGCCCGCCACCGCGTCGCGCGCAACGCCCACGCCCCCTACAACTGGACGGTCGTGCCCCACGCCGCGGGCCTCGCCCTCTTCGACTTCAGCTCCGGGCGGGGGGTCGCGCTCGACGCCTCGTACCGGGTGCGCGTGCCCCGCGCGCGCCTCGCGACGCTGCGCGATGTGCTGGCCCGCCGCTTCGACCTCGGGCCCCTCTCGGTGGTCGCCTTCCTCGCCGCCCTCGCCGCCTACCCGCTGCTCCTGCTCTGGGCCGCCCTCGCGCGCCGCGGCGGCCGGGGCGACGCGCTCGCCGCGGCGCTCGCGGCCTACGTCGCGGTCGTCGCGATCTTTCTCCTCCAGAACCGCGCGTACATCTTCCCGCCATGAGACCCCCGCCGCCCGCTCTTGGCCCCCGCTCCGCCGCGCCGCCCGCTCCTGGCCCCCGCTTCGCCGCGGCGCTCGCCGCCGGCCTCGCCGCGTGCGCGGGGGGCGAGGGCCGGCGCCCCCCTTCCCCGGCGCTGGCCCCGGCGCCCGTGCCGGCGGCGCTCGAGTTCAGCTCGGCGGCCGAGCTCGTGGCGCCCGGCGTCGCGTCGAGCGAGTTCGGCGAGGTGCGGCTCGCGGCGAGCCCCGACGGGCGCACCTTGCTCTGGGGCAGCACCGACCGGCCCGGCGGCCGCGGGGGCTGGGACATCTGGCTCGCCCGCCGCGAGGGCGAGGGCTGGGGCCGGCCCGAGCCGGCCCCCTTCAACTCGGAGGCGAACGACTTCGACCCGGCGTACTCGCCGGACGGCCGCTACGTGTACTTCTTTTCGAAGCGCCCGGGCGGGCTCGGCGGCGACGACGTCTACCGCGTCGCGGCCTCGGCCGGGGGCGGCTTCGGCGCCGTCGAGCACCTCGGGCCCGAGGTGAATAGCCCGGGCGACGAGTGGGCGCCGGCGCTCTCGCCCGACGGCCGCGCGCTGCTCTTCGCGTCCGACGGCCGGGGGGGCCGGGGGCGGCACGACCTCTTCGTCGCCGCCGCCCGGGGCGAGGGCTGGGCGCGGGCCGAGCCCTTGCCCGGGGCGATCAACACGCCCGACGACGAGTTCGACGCCACCTTCCTGGCCGACGGCGCTTCGGTCGTGTTCGCGCGCTCGGCCGACGTGAACGAGAAGCCCATCACGCTGCACTTCGCCGCCCGCGGCCCCGGCGGCTACGGCGCGGGCACGCCCCTCGGCGCCGCCGTCAACGTCGCCGAGGGCGCGAACCTCGGCCCCGCCCTCGACTGGCGCGACCGCTCGCTGCTCTACTTCACGGGCCGCCGGCCCGAGGCGCGGGCCGGCAAGCTCGATCTCTATCAGATACGCTACCGGCTACGCTGAGCCCCGCCCGCGGCCCGGCGGGCGAAGTCGGCCGGCCGGCGCGCGCCGCCTCTGCTAAGCTCGCGGCGCATGGCACGCTCCCGGCTCGCCGCCGCCCTGACCCTCGCCCTCGGCGCCCCGATGATCTGCGACTGCAGCGAGACGAAGACGCGCGTCCAGCTGCGCGTCACCACCGACCTGCCCTGCCCCCGCGTCAACGGCGTCAGCATCACCGGCGGGCGGCGCGGCCAGATCGAAGACCGGCGGCCCGCCTTCTATTCGGACTCGTGCGTCGACAGCGGCGGGCTCGGCACCTTCTTGCTCGTCCCCCTCGACGAGTACCTCAACGAGCTCGAGCTCAAGGTCGTCGTGGCCGTGCTCGACGAGGCGGGCGCGGGCCCCGCGGGGCCCGACGCCTGCACCCCGGCCACCGGGTACGCCGGCTGCATCGTCGCCCGCCGAGCCTTCAGCGCGCTGCCCGACGAGACCATTTACGTCGAGGTGCCCTTGCTCGCCAACTGCCTCGACGTCGCGTCCGGCTGCGGGCCCGAGCGCACCTGCGTCGCGGGCCTCTGCTTCTCGGCGCTCGTCGAAGACCCGAACGTCTGCCTGCAGTCCGGCGTCTGCGACAACAACGTCCTGCCCGACGGCGCGCTCGGCGCCGGCGGTTAGCGTGCCGCTCGCCCTGCGCGTCGCGCTCTGGGGCTTGCTCTGCGCCCTGCCGGGCCTCGCGGCCACGTCCGCGGTCGCGCGGGGGCGCCTGCCGCGGCGCCCGCCCGGCCCCTGGCTGGCGGCCTCGTCGCTCGGCGCGCTGGGCGGCCTCGGCGTCTACTGGCTCGAGGGCGCCGTGCGCGTCTCGTACGATCTCGGCCCGGCGGCGGCCCTGCCGCTGGTGCTCACGATGGCCGTGCTCGCGCCGGCCGAAGAGGGGGCCAAGATCGGCGCGCTCTGGCCCGCGCTCTGGATGGGCGGCGTCCCGCGGGCCGAGCGGGGGCTCGCGCTGAGCGTCGCGGCCTCGTCGGGGCTCGCGGCGGCGCAGCACGCGGCGATCGTCCTGGCGGCGCCCGAGCTCGGCGGCTGGGGGGTGCTGCGGCTCGCCCTGAGCGTGCCGGCGCAGGCGCTGCCCTCGGCGCTCTGGGGCCATGCGCTCGGGCGGCGCGACCCGCGCGGGCGGCCGCCGCGCAGCCTGCTGCTCGTCTGGGCGCTGGCGGTCGCGTCGCGGGGGCTGCTCTCGCACGCGCTCACGCGGCGCACGCCCGCCTGGGCGCTCGGCGCGCTCGGCGTGCTCGCGGGGCTCGGCGCGATTTCGTATGTTTCCGGTATTTTCCGCGTCCGCGCCGGGCGCCACGCGCCGCCCGCGTCCGGGCGCCTGTCGGTGCCGCCGCCCTCGTCGCTGCGCCAGGCGCTCGAGTCGCTGCGGCGGCGGCGCCGCCCGCTCAAGGCGGGGCGCGTGCTGCTCGGCGCGTTCGCGCTGCACGGCGCGCTGCTCGTGGCGGCGGGCTCGGCGTTCGCGTTCGGGGGGCGGCTGGGGCTCGACATGGCGGCGCTCGGGGCGGCGCGCGAGACGCCGGTCGGGCCGCTCGCGTGGCTGGTCGGCGCCTCGCTCGCGGCCTTCCCGGTGGGCGGCTTTCTGCTCGCGCGGGCGAGCGACGACGCGCTCGTGGCCGAGGTGGCGCTCGCCGCCCTCTTCGCCGCGAGCCTCTTCCTGGCCCACCTCGGGCTGCTCGCGCCGACCACGCTCGCCTACGGCGTCGCCGGCGTGCCGGCCGCGGTGGCGCTCGCGTGCGCGGGCGCCTGGTACGGGGGCCGCGCGTCGTAGCCGGGCGGGGCGGCCGGGGGGCGCGCGCCGGGCGGGGGCGCCCCGCGGCCGGGCGGCGCTCCCTTGCGGAGGGCGGAGGCTTCGGGCACAAAGGCCCCGGTGCTCGGGCTCGTGCTGACGCTCTCGGTGGCGGGCCTTGCCGTGGGCCCCCTGCTCTACGCCAGCGGCCGCCGCCGGGCCCCGGCGATGGCGGCGCTCGACGGGCTGACGCTGGGGCTGGTGCCCGCGCTCATCGTGCTGCGGCTCGCGCCCCACCTCTACGACGAGATCGGCGACGTCGCGCCGCTCTTGTTCGCCGCGGGCTACGCCTTCGTCTGGCTGGTCGAGCGCCGCAGCCACGGGCCGCGCGGGGCCCGGCTCGCCTCGGCGGTGGTCGTCTCGGCGCTCGTCGCGCACGCGCTCGGCGACGGGGCGGCGCTCGCGGTGACGCTGCGCTCGGGCGAGCGCGCGGGGGCGGGCGGGGCCGTCTTCGCCCTCGCCCTGCTCTTGCACCGGCTGCCCGAGGGGCTGGTGGTCACGCGCGCGCTCGTGCCGACGCTCGGCTGGGCGGCGGCGCTCGGCCGGCTCGCGCTGATGGCGGGCGCGACGGTCGCCGGGGCGCTCGCGGGCAGCACGGCGCTCGAGGCGCTGCCCGAGGGGCCGCTCGAGGGGCTGGTGGCGTTCGGCCTGGGCGCGCTCTTGCGCTGGGTGGTGCACACGCACGACGCCGCGCGAGCGGGCCGCGCCGCGAGGGCCGCGGCGGGCCTCGCGTTCGCGGGCGGGCTCGGGTTGGCGCTCGCGCTGCCGACCCCGCGCAGCCTGCTCGAGCGCGCGCAGCCGCGCGAGCTCGCGCTCGCCGAGTCGCTCCTGCCGCTCTTCGTCGAGTGCGCCCCGGCCCTGCTCGCGGGCGCGGCGCTCGGCCCGGCCGCGGGCGCGCTCTTCGGCCGCCTGGCGGGCCCCCGGCCTCACGGCGCGGCCTCCGGCCTCGCGGCCGCCTGGCGCGTCGAGCCGACGGCGCGGGCGCTGCGTCTGTGGTCGCGCCTCGGCGCTCGCGCGGCGCCGGCCGGGCTCCTGGCGGCCTGGGCGCTCGCGTCCGCGACGGCGTCGGTCGACGTGCTGCTGCTCGGCGCCCGCCTGCTCGGGCCGCCCTGGGCGCTCGCGCGGGCGCTGCTGGCCTGCGCCGCGGCGGCGGGCGTGGGGGCGCTCGTCACGGCGGCGGCCCGTCGCGCGGCCGGCCGGGCTCACGAAGGCGCGGCGGCCGGCGGCGTCGCGGCGGGCGCCGCGGGGCCGGGCCGGCGCGGGCTCGGCTGGCGTCCGGGTGATGCGGGGCGCGCCTTCGCCCGCACGGCGCCGGGGCTCGTGCTCGGGCTCTTGCTCGCCGCCTTGGCGGAGGCCGCCCTGCGCCCCGCGCCGACCGCGTCCACGCCCGGCCTCGATCCGCTGGCGCGCTGGTCGCTCGTCGGGGGCCTGGCGCTCGGGGGGCGCGTCGCGCTGCCGCTCGCCGCCGTCGCCGTCCACAAGGGCATCTCGCCGGGCCTCGCGCTCGGCCTGCTCTCGCTGCGGCTGGCGGCGTGGCCCGCGGCCCTGCCGGCCCTGCGGCGCCGGGGGGGGCTCGCCGCCTGCGCCGCCTTCGCGCTCGGCGCCCTCGCGGCCTCGTCCGTCGCCGGCCTCGTCGCCGACGCCGCGCTCTCGCCCGCGAGCGTGCCCGAGGTGCACCCGCTCGTCGCCCACGATCACCACCCGCTCGAGTGGGTCGCCGCCGGGGCCGCGGCCGCGGGCCTGCTCGCGGGGCTGCTGCGCCGGGGGCCGCGGCGCTGGCTGCGCGACGCGTTCGCGCGAGCATGACGCGCCCCCCGCCCCTTCGCGCCCGGGGCGCGCTCAGGGGCGGGCGCCGCCGGGCCAGCGCTCGAGCCAGGCGAGCGGCAGCGAGTCGCCGACGAGGGCGAGCTTGCGGGCCTTGCCTTGCAGCAAGAGGCCGCGGTCGCCGAGATCGTTCTTGTATTCGGCGAAGACGAGGTGTCGCCCCCAGTCGGCGGGCACGTCGCCCTGGCGCAGGGCGGTGACGGGCAGGCGCCGGGCGCGCTCGAGCACCTTGCCGCCCGCGTCCCAGCTCGAGGGCGGCTCGGCCGGGGCCGGGTCGGTCGCCTCGCGCAGCCAGAACACCTCGTCGCGCGGCGCGGGGAAGGCGACGAGCACGCGCTTCTGCCGGGCGCCGCTGCCGAAGAAGACGACGGCGACGGGCGCGCCGTCTTCGACGAGGCCGAGCGCCCCTTCGAGCACGACCTCTTCGGAGGCGCTGCGCGTGACGGCGTCGCCGACGGCGAAGGGCGCCTCGCGGAAGACCCGCGGCGGCGGCGGGGCGAGCTGCTCGGGCTCGCGCCCGAGGCTGTTCTCGTAGCGCTGCCGGGCGGCGCGGCCCGACAGCCACCCGGCCACCGCCGCCCCCGCCGTCAGACACGTGAAAAGGACCAGGCTCATCGCGACACGTCTCGGGGCACTTTACGAGCTCATCGCGCCGAACGCTACGCGCCACCGAGCGCATAATGAAGGGCCCGCGCCCGGGCGCTCACGCCGCCGAGGCCCTCGCCCGGCGCGGGCAAGAGGGCCCCGATGGCGGCCCCGAGGGCGCCCGAGGCGGCGACGGCCGGGGCGCGCCCGAGGTCGATGCCCCCGATGGCCACGACGGGGCAGGGCGCGCGGCCCGCGAGGGCCCCGAGCCGCTCGGGGCCCACCACCGGGTCGGGGCGCTCTTTGGACGTCGTGGCGAAGACGGGCCCGAAGGCGACGTAGGAGGGCGCCGCGGCGATCGCGGCGGCGGCCTGCGCCTCGTCGTGCGTCGAGACCCCGACGAGCAGGCCGGGGGCGAGGCGGCGCACCTCGTCGAGCGGCAGATCGTCTTGCCCGACGTGCACGCCGTCGCAGCCCGCGAGCAGGGCGAGGTCGAGCCGGTCGTTGGCGAAGAAGGGCACGCCGGCCTCGCGCGCGGGCGGCACGAGCTCGCGCAGCAGGCCGAGAAACTCGGCCGACCCCAGGCCCTTGGCCCGCAACTGCAGCAGCGCCGGGCGCGCCTCGAGCACCGCCCGCGCGAAGGGCACGACGGGCAGGCCGAGCCGCCCGAGCGCCTGCGTGTCGACGATGGCGTAGAGGCCGCGCCGCCCGGCCAGCGGCGACGCGGGCGCGCCCGGCCCGAGCGCGAGGGCCGCCACCTCGGGCCCGAGCCGGCCCTCGGCGGGCGGCGCCGAGAAGCCCACGAGCTCGCCCCGCCGCGCCCGCCAGAGCGCGCCGTGGGCGGCCGCGCCGCGCTCGCGCTCGAGCCCCCGGACGCGCACGAGCGACCCGACCCCGCAGAGCAGCCACTCGGCCTTGCCCTTGGTCCGCAGCGGCTGGGCGACCAGGCGGAAGGGCGCGCCGGCCGCCCCGGCCAGCTCGCCCAGCCGGGCGCCGTCGGCGCGCAGGGCGAGGTAGCTGAAGGTCAGCCCCTCGTAGCGCAGGCCCGCCTCGCGCGCGGTCGCGCGCAGCCAGGGCGGCAGGTCGACGGCGAGATCGTCGTGGCACCAGTCGGCCTCGCGCGCGAGCATCGGGCACGCGCCCGCGTGCGTGCAGGGCGCGAAGGGCGGCGCGCCGGCGGCGGCGAGGGCGTCGCGCACGCGCTGCAGGTGCCGCGTGCGATCGCGCAGGGCGGGCTCGACGACGACGAGCGCGCCCCGGGGCCGCGCCCGCTCGCGCAAGAGGCGCAAGAGCCACGCGGCGTGCGCCGCGGCGCGCTCGGCCTCGGCCACGCCGGGGTCGAGCTCGGAGAGCACGTTGCCGAGGACGACGAGGTCGAAGCGGGGCCCCCGCGGCAGGGCGCCGGCCGAGCGCGCGTCGCCCGCGCGCGTCGTGACCGAGAGGCGCACCGGGCCCTCGCCCCCGCCCGAGGCCTCGACGACGGCGCGCGCGAGCGCGAGCGCCTCGGCGTCGGCGTCGACGAGCGTCGCCTCGACGCGCCCCTCGAGGCCGGCGGCGGCGAGGGCGCGCACGACGCCCCAGGTCGCGGCCCCCAGGCCCGCGCCGAGGTCGAGCACCCGCAGCGGCTCGCCCGGCGCGAAGCCGAGCGAGCCCGAGAGCACGAGCTCGGCGACCGCGGCAGCCGCCTTCGGCACGTCGCGGGCGAACGAGAAGCCGAGGCGCGCGGCGAGCAGCCGCCCGCGCTCGGCGCCGGCGGGTGCCGCGCCCGCGTTGTACAGCTCGGACAGGCGCCGGACGAGCGGCCCGAGGCGCTTCGGCTCGCCCGGCCCGGGAAAGCCCCGCGCCGCCGCGAGCGCCGCGAGGCGCCCGAGCCAGGGCTCGCCCAACGGCGCGGCCAGGCGCTCGCGGGCTTCGAGCCAGGAGGAAGATTGCATGAGGGGCGGCACGGCGGAGCCCGCCGGGGGGGCGGAGCAAACTACTAGCCCATTTCTCGAAGAAGGTGAGCCCGGTCCTGGGCAGGCCCCCGCGCTCGTCGCGAGCGCCCGGGGCGCCTCGGGTCGATCAGGCCGGGCCCGACTTCTTCGAAAAACGCCGTAGCATGCCCGGCCGGAAAGTCCGGCGGGCGTGGTAGAGAGGGCTCTACCATGCCGCGCCCCACGGCCCCGCCCCCCGCCCGCCCGCGCCGCGCCGCGGCCCTCGGCCTCGCGCTCGCGGCGCTGCTCGCGCCCTCGCCCGCCCTCGCGCAAGACCCCGCGCAAGACGACGAGACGCCCGCCGAAGGCGACCCGCTCCGGCCCGCGACGCCCGTGCAGCTGCGCGTCGAGCCGGCCGAGGGCGGCCTGTGGAAGATGACCCTGACGAACCGCAGCGACGCCACCTGGCGCGTCGCCGCCGACGCCCGCTTGCTCGCGGTCGAGCTGCTCGGCGCGCCCCCGCCCGACCTCGTCGCGCGCAAGCAGAAGGGCGGCGCGAAGCCCCGCGGCTTCCCCCGCGACAAGCTCGCGCGCTGCCAGATGCCCGCCGGCATGAGGCCCGCCGGCATCACGCCCGCGCGCTCGCTGGTGCTGAAGCCGGGCGAGCGCTACGTCGAGCTCGTGCACCCCGTCGCGCTCTGCGGGGCCGCCGCCGTCCTCGACTCGCTCGGCCCCGGCGCCATCGTCTACCCGAGCTTCGGCACGCCCGAGAAGCGAAAGAAGAACGCGCCGCCCCGGCCCCTGCCGCCCCCGCCCTACGTCGCCCAACCCCTGCGCGAGCAAGAGGGCATGCTCCCCCTGCGCTGGCTCGACGCGACGCCCTTCGTCCTGCCCTCGACCGACGACGTCGCGGCGACGAGCGACGCAGGCGCCGGCGCCAGCCGCGCGACGCCCGCCTCGGCCGGCTCCGCGGCGGGGGCCCCCGCGACGGGCGGCTCGGCGGCGGGCAGCTCGGCGGCACCCCCGAAGCCCGACGCGACCTCGGGCGCCCGGGCCGCCTCGGCCTCGGCGCCCGACGCGACCTCGAGCGACGCGAGCGCGGCGAAAAAAGCGCCGGGTGCTTCGGCAAACGCCTCGTCGGGCAATGCGGCCTCGACCGACGCGCCCCCGGCGGCCGAACCCGACGACTACGGGCCCCGCCTCTCGGTGCAGGCGCGCCGGCGCGCGGACGCGTCGGACGCGCGCGCCGCGCTCCTTTCGGCGACCCTGCGCAACACCGGCAAGACGCCGGTGTCGATGCGCCTGCGCCCCGACGCGCTCGTCTTCCGCGTCAAGGCGCTCGGCGCCGCGCGCGCCGCCGAGTGCGGCTTCGCCAACGCGCGGCGGGCGAGCGTGCGCGACTTCTTCACCACGCTCTCGCCCGGCAAGGCGCGCGATCTGAGCTCGATCCTCGGCGAGGTCTGCCCCCACGGCACGCTCGAGCGCCCGGGCGTCTACGAGGTCTGGCCCCGGGTCGAGCTGCACGAAAGCGGCGAGCGCTTCGACCTCGCCGCCGTCACGGGCTCGTTCGCCGCCGCCTCGCCGACGCTGCTGCGCGTGCGCAGCGGCGACCTGCCCTACCACGACCGGCCGCCCGAAGCCCTCGGCCCCGAGGGCGAGGCCCCGCGCGCGCCCGCGCCCGACGCGGCCGGCGCCCCCGCGAGCAAGGGCCCCGCCCCCGCGCCGACGCCGCCCCAGGCCGGCCCGCCCGCCGCCCCGCCGCGCCCCGCCCCCGAGCCCCGCGGGCAAGCGCCGGCCGGGCCCCGCCCGGCCGAGCCCGCCGCCCGCCGCCCCTGATCGGCCGCCCCCCCGATGGACCTCGAGCTAAAAGGCAAGGTGGCGCTCGTGACGGGCGGCACGCGCGGCATCGGTCGCGCCGCCGCCCGCCGGCTCGCGCGCGAGGGCGCCGCCGTGGCCGTCTGCGCCCGCGGCCAGGACGGCGTCGACGAGACGCTCGCCGAGCTCGGCGCCCTCGGCGTCCCCGCCTTCGGCCTCGCCGCCGACCTCACCCGGCCGGGCGAGGCCGAGCGCTTCGTCGACGAGGCGGCCCGCGCGCTCGGGCGCCTCGACGCGCTCGTCGCCAACCTCGGCGGCAGCTTCGGCGGCGACTTCCTCGAGACGCCCTTCGAGGCCTGGCTGCAGACCTACGAGCTCAACGTCGGCCACGCCGTGCGCGCCCTGCGCGCGGCGCTGCCGCACCTCGTGCGCTCGGGCGGCGGCAGCGTCGTGCTCGTCTCGAGCATCTCCGGCACCCGCCCCGGGCCGCGCCCGCAGTACGGCGCCGCCAAGGCGGCCGAGGGCTTCCTCGCCCGCACGCTCGCCCGCGAGCTCGCCCCGCAGCGCATCCGCATCAACGCCGTCAACCCCGGCTCGATCTTCTTCGCGGGCGGCGTCTGGGACCAGCGCCGCCTCGCCTTCCCCGAGCGCTTCGAGCGCTTCGTCGCCGACGAGCTGCCCTGGGGCCGGCTCGGCACGCCCGAAGAGGTCGCCGACCTCATCGCCTTCCTCGCCTCGCCGCGCGCCTCCTGGGTCAGCGGCGCCGAGATCGCCGCCGACGGCGCCCAGCGCGAGCCCTCGATGCGCTGACCCTCCGCCCGCCGCGCGGCGCACCCGACGGGCGACGCGAGGTCGGGCGAGCGCCGCCCCCGCCGGACGCGGCCTACCCCCGCGGCGGGCAGGCGCAGGGCGCGGGCGGGCAGCGGTCGACGCGCGGCGCCGGCTGGCCCGAGGGCAGCGAGACGCTGCAGTCCTTCCGGCCGCACTCGATGGTCAGGTTGTTGCACGCGCCCTCGCCGGCGCAGTCGACCTGCAGCGTGCCCCCCTCGCCCACGACGCGCACGTCCTTGCAGCTGCTCTTGCCGGTGCAGCGCAGCACGCACGCGTGCCCCGCCGGGCAGCGCACGGTGGCCCCCTCGCAGCCGAGCTCGGCGCTGCACTCGATGAGGCAGTTGAGGCCGTCCGGGCAAGAGACCTCCTGCTCGGCGCACAGCATGAAGGCGCACTGCAGCTGGCAGGTCTCGCCCGCGAGGTCGCAGATGCCGTAGGTGCAGGCCGGCTCGCACTCGGTCGACGGCGCCGCCGCCCCGGAGCACGCGCTCGAGCCGCCCGCCGCACCCGCCGCGCCCCCGGCGCCCGACCCCGCCGCGCCCGCCGTGCCGGCCACCGCATCTTCTTTCGTGAAGTCGTCGGACACGAAGAGCGAGCAGCCCGCGCCGAGCCAGAAGAGCGCCGCGACCGCGACGCGCGCGACGGGCGCCGACCGCGCGCGCGGCCCGGGCCCCGCCCCCGCGCCGCCCCCCCCGGGCCGGCGCGGCCCGGGCGCGCCCGCCGCCTCGAGCGCCGCTCTCCGATCGGGGCAGACCGCCGGGCCGCTTCGTTCGAACCTTCGCATGCGCACGCCCCGCTCCCGCTCAGAACGCCCCCGCGACGCCCGCCGCCCCGAGGCCGACCCAGGGCCGCAGCCACGCCCCCCGCGGCGGCGCCGAGGGCGCCGTCAAGAGCAGCACCACGCCCGCGCCCACGCCGAGCAGACCGACCCCGTAGCCGACGTTCGACACCGTCCGCAACGTCCGGAACGCGTCGACGTCGCCGTGCCGCTCGGGCGGGCACCCCCCGCCCGGGCACCCGTCCTCGAGATCGCCCTTCTTGCCGACCATCAGCACCCCGGCGACCGCCCCCACCGCCAGGCCCACCCCGCCCAGGCCGAGCGCCGCCCAGCCCCCGAGCCGCTGCGCCCCGCCGCCCGACGAAGGCGCCTCGGCCGGCCCCGCCGGCGAGGGCAACGCCGAAGACGGCCCGGGCCCCGGCGCCTCGGGGCGCTCGGCCCCGGGCGCGTCGATGCGCAGGGTGACCGAGCGCCGCTCGCCCTCGGCGAGGGTCACGTCGAACGCGCCGCGCGGCGCGCCCTCGTACTGCGCCGCGACGCGGTGCGTACCCGGGTCGATCGGGCGCTCGACGTTGAGCAGCGCGGGGCTCACGGCCTTGCCGTCGAGCAGCACGCGCAGCGCGGGCGCGTCGGCCGGCGCCCCCTTCACCTGGACCTTCAGGCGCGGGATGCGCCTGCGCAGCGCCGCGCTTTCCTGCCGCGCCTCCTGCACCGCCTCGCGGAAGAGCCCCGCCGGGTCTTTCTTCAGGGGCGCCGCCTCGGCCCGGGCGTACGCCTCGTCGGCCTCGACGAGGCGGCCGAGCCGCGTCAGGCAGCGCGCCTCGAACACCGCGATCGTGGGCGCCGGCACGAGCGCGTACGCGCGCCGGAACAGCTCGAGGGCGCCCGCCCAGTCTCTGCGGTCGAAGCGCTCGGCGCCCTGGTCGGCCAGCGCCCGCGCCGCGTTGCGCGTCGCCTCGTCGCGCGCCTGCCCGCCGGCGAACGACGCCCAGAGCAGCAAGAGCGGGGCGACCCGGCGCGCGAGCGCCGCGCGCCGACGTCGGTCTACGTTCCGGAGGGCCATCGTGGTCGCGCGCCAGGATGGGGCCGGCGGGGCCTCAGAACCAAATGCGCCTCTTTCCCCCCTTGGAGCTCTGGCGCGGCTTCGCCGGGGGGGGCGGCGGCTTGCCGGGCCGGGCGGACGCGGCCCCCGCGGCCGCCGCGTCGGGGCCGGCCCCCGCGGCCCCTTCGGCGCGGCCCTCGGGCCCGGCGCCGGCCGGCAGGGTCGCCTCGAACGTCTCCGGCGTGCCCGCCGCCGGCCCCCCCGTCGCACCCAGGCCCGCCCCCCACAGCCCGAGCACCCCCGCCACCGACACGATCGCGCCGAACGCGGCCGCGAAGGCCACCTGCCGGCGCCGCCACCGCCGCCGATGGCCCGCCGCCTCGCCCACGCCCTCGACCGAGAGCGACGTGTAATCGCCCGTCGGCGTGCGCGGCGCGGCCGCGGCCCCGCCCCCGGCCGCCGCGGCCGCGTCGTGCCCCTCGGGCGGCTCCCCCACGGTCTCGGCCTCCGCCGGGTACGCCCGCCCCCCCGAGGGCCGCGGCACCGACGGCATCGAGCTCTCGCGCCCCCTCGGCGCGAGCCACATCGCCTGCAGCGACGCCCCGCACGCATCTTCGCTCACCCCCTGCCCGACCAGCCAGCCCGCCAGCGCCTCGCCGAAGGGCCGCATCGAGGGCCAGCGCCGCGCCGCGTCCTTGCAGAGGCCCCGCGAGAGCAACGCCCAGAGCGCCTCGTCGACGCCGAACTCGCCCGCGAGCGACGTCGGCTCGGTCTCGAGGATCGCCCGCAGCACCGCGTTGTAGTTCGCCCCCGTGAAGGGCAGCCGCCCCGAGACGAGCTCGTAGAGCGAGACGCTGAGCGCCCACACGTCCGTCCGCGCGTCGGCGCCCTCGTCGCCGCGCGCCTGCTCGGGCGCCATGAACTCGGGCGTGCCGAGCAGCGACCCGCCCCGCGTCAGCTTCGCCGTCAGCCCCCCGGCGTGGCTGAGCTTGGCGATGCCGAAGTCGACCACCTTCGGCCGCACCCGCCCCCGCTCGTCGCGCGCGAGAAACAGGTTGTCGGGCTTCAAGTCGCGGTGCACCACGCCCGCCGCGTGCGCCGCGTCGAGCCCGTCGATGATCGGCAAGAGCAGCCGCAGCGCCCGCACCGCCCCGAAGGGCCCCTCGCGCAGGAGCCGCTCCCCCATGCTCTCGCCCTCGAGCAGCTCCATCACGATGAAGGGGTCGCGGCCCTCGTTCGCCCCGAAGTCGAAGACGCGCACCACCGCCGGGTGCCGCAAGAGCGCCGTCGCGCGCGCCTCGCGCAGGAGCCGCTCGCCCGACTTCTCGGCCTCGGCGCCGCCGCGCACGACCTTCAGCGCCACCTCGACCTGCAGCGTCCGGTCCCAGGCGACCCAGACCGAGCCCATGCCGCCTTCGCCGACCAATCGAATCAGCGCGTACCGCCCCGCGACGATGTACCCCGCCTCGTACGGCGAGCTCGCTCGCGTCACCGTGCGCGCTGGGCCCCCTCGGCCGGCGGATGCGTTCGACATCGTGCGCTCAACTCACCCGAAGATACGGTGCGACGCCCACACAACCAAGCTCGCCTCGGGGCCGCCTGCGGCCCGGAGAGGCAGCCTCACAATTCTAAAGCTTTTCTTGGCGATTGGAAGACCATTCTAGGCAAACCATCCTTTGAAAGCACCTCTTGAAATTTTAGGGCCCTGTCACCTGACATGGTCGCCCGACCCCGCCCGAGGGGTGACTTCGACCCCTCCCCCCGCTCTTGCTCGGGCCGAGGGCAGCCGTTTTGCCGAGGCGAAGCGCGCCACGAGCGAAGCGGCCGTCTCGCGGGCCCGGCCGGCACCGCACCCGAACGAGAACGGCTCGAACGCACCCCGGCGGGCGCACGTCGCCACGGCGGTGGGCGACGCCCGCCGGGGCGCCCGGCCCTCAAGACCGCAGCGCCCGCCCTCGAGCAACGCCCGCCGGGGCGCCCGGCCCCCTCGCCCCGCCCCGCGCGGCCGCGGCCGGCGCCCTCAGAACACGTTCGTCTGCACCGAGACGTCGGCCCGGTCGAAGACCTCGGGCGCCGCGAAGAACGGGAACGTCAGCGTCGTGCCCCCGAGGACGGCCTGCAGCTCGGGCCCGATCGCCGTCAGCACGACGCCCGAGCCCTCGCCGAACCGGATCCCCGTCACCACGTTTTGCTGCAGGACGTTGCCGAACGCGTCGGTGCCATACCAGTAGTTGAACGTCGATACCGGGTTCGGCGGCGCGTTCGGGTCGGGCAGCGTGATCGGGCCGCTCAGCTCGAAGGCGAACGACTTGGGCCGCGGCACCGAGACGAAGAGCTCGGACTCGGGGGTGATCTCGTACTCGATCTTCGGCGTGAAGACCGCGTTCACCCCGAGCAGGCGCAGCCGCGCCGCGAGGATGGGGTGGTCGGTCACGAACACGAGCTGGTAGAAATTGCTGCCCGGCGCGCCCCCGGGCGGCGCGACGCCGACGCCGAACTGCGCGAAGGTGGCCTCGCGGCAAAATTCGCCCCCGACGCAGATCTGCTCGCAGGTCGCGGCCTGCGCCACCACGATCGCCGAGCCGGGCACGGCCTCGATGACGGTGGAATCGTCGGGCACCCGCGGGTCGACGTTCGCGATCGGCGCGAGCCCGACGCCCGCGAACTCGTCGCAATCGATGTAC
This sequence comes from Polyangiaceae bacterium, assembly GCA_035762175.1. Classification (GTDB taxonomy): domain Bacteria; phylum Myxococcota_A; class Polyangia; order Polyangiales; family Polyangiaceae; genus DASTPP01. Next base: position 67,185 of record DASTPP010000295.1, read on the forward strand.
TGCGCGTCGAAGGCCCCCGGCGCCCCGAGCCCCCCCCCGGCCGCCGCCACCACCGCCCCCCCTTCGGCCGCCGCGACGCCGCCCTCTTCTGGTGGGGGCTCGGCCCCGCACCCGAGCGACGTCAACCCGGCCAGGAGAACGATACGTACCCCGTGCTTCATTCCGCTACCTCCCGCTCCTCTCCCTCGAAACGCGCAGCGGAAACCATTCTACCGATCGGCCGCGCGATTACCACGCCAATTGCCAATGCGCGAATCGATCCGCGCCCGCCGGTTCTACCCAAGACGAATCTTTCACGATAGCGCCCGCGCCGCGCACGCCCGTGCTGCAACCGCACGCCGCCACCGCACGCCGCCACCGCACGCGCGCCCGCACGCGCGCCCGCGCCCGCCCTGCCCCGCGCGCCGCGGCGCCCGCGCCCGCCCCGCCCGCCGCAGCGCCCGCACGCCGCCCCGCGCGCCATCCCGCCCGCGCCAGGCGAGTGCGCAATTGCGACCACGACGCAAGGCGCGCCCCGCGCCGCCGGGCGCGCCGCGCGCTATCCCGACTCGGCGCCCCGTCGGCGAACGCGCGGCAAGCGAGAGCGCCGCGCCGGGCCCGCGCGCCCGCCGGCGATACCCCGCTCCGCCCGCGCGAAGGGCACCCGCCTCGAGCTCAGCGCGCGATCCAATCTGCGCTCATCCGACCAGCCCATTCCGGCCTCGCGGGCGCGGCCCGGCGGGCGCGGCTCTGGCGCGAGCGCGGCCCCGGCGGCGCGCGCCGCGGCGAAAAAAGGCCCGCCCCGGCGGGCGCGCGCCGCCGGGGCCGCGCTCGCGCCAGAGCCGCGCCGCGCCCCCCGCGGGCCTTCACCCCCGCCCGCAAAACGGATACGCTGATCGGCCCCCGTGAGCGAATCGAACGACGAATCGTCGCCGAACCGCCTTTTCGCGGCGGTGGTGGAGGCCTGCGGCCTGTCGGCGATCATCGCTCCCGGCACGGTGCGCAGGGCCCTGCGCGACGTCGGCAGCACGCCGAGCGCGGCCGGCCCCGACACGTACCTGCGGGCGCTGCCGGCGCTCGAGGCGAGGCTGCGCGCCTTCCTCGAGCCGGGCGAGGTCGACGAGGCGGTCAGGCGCATTCAGGCGACCGTCGGTCGCCTGATCCGCGGCAGCTGAGCGGGGCGGCGGGGTCACGGAAGCGGCTGGACGACGGAGGCGAGGGCGATGGCGGAGACGTTGGACGTTGCGGAGCTGGTCAAGAAGAACGCGCTGAAGCCCGCGGGCACCACCGCCAACACCGAGTACTACGCGCTCGACGACGACATCCTGGTCGCGATCCCGTTCGAGGGCTCGAAAGACGACGGGGCCACGGCCCGCGGCAACCGCGACCACCAAACGAACTATTTTCGCGATCGCGGCCAGAAGGGCGGCATTATCATCTTCTTTGATCGCATGAAATCGCAAGACCGCGAGGCCCGCATGATCTACACCGACATGGACCGGGCGCTGACCGCCACCGCGCTCGTCGGCGGGTCCATGCTCGGGCGCGCCATGGCCTCGTTCCTGATGGGCATCGCCCGGCCGAAGGTGCCCATCAGGCTCTTTCCCACCTTCGAGGCGGCCCTCGAGTGGGTCCGCGAGATGAACCGCACGGCCGACCGGACCTTGGCACCCTGAGGGCCGAGCGCGATGATCGTCCCCGACGTTTCCCGCTGGAAGAGCCTCGGCTCGACCGACAACGCCGACATGTACGAGGTCGAGCCCGGGGTCCTGGCGGTGGTGCCGCACGAGCGCTGCGTCGACACCGCCGAGACCGCCCGGCAGAGCGTCGAGTTCCAGCACCGCCACTGGGCGGCCGAGGGCCGCGGGGGGGGCGCGCTCATCTTCGTCGACCGCATCCGCGACCAGCACGCGGGCGCGCGGCAGGTCTACGGCTCGCTGCCCGACCCCGGGCGCGTCCGGGGCTTCGCCCTGGTCGGCGGCACCGTGTTCGGGCGCGCCGTCGCCTCGGTCTTCCTCGGCTTGAACCGGCCGGCGGCGCCGACCAAGATGTTCGGCGACCTCCACGCCGCGCTCGCGTGGCTGCGCGAGCTGAACCAGAAGGGCGGGGGCTGACCGTGTCGACCGACCCGACCGGCCTCGAGGGCGACCCCGTCCTGTCGGCGCTCATGCGCCTGGCGCAGGCCGACTTCTCGGTCCGGGTCCCGCGCACCTTCCGCGGCGACCGCGACGACACGCTCGCCTACCTGCTCAACCTGATGGCCGAAGAGTTGAGCCGGCTCGTCGACGCGCTGACCGAGCACCGCGCCCAGCTCGAGGCGGCGGTCGAAGAGTTCGCCGAGACGCTCCTGCGCCACGCCGCCGGCGACTTCTCCGCCCGCGCCAAGCGCCTCGACGACGGCAGCCCCCTCGACGTGCTCGCCTTCGTCATCAACAACAGCGGCGGCGAGGTCGGCCGCCTCTTCGAAGAGCGCAACCGCGCCTACGAAGACCTGCGCCAGGCCCGCGAGACCGAGGCGACCAACCGGGCGAAGTCGCAGTTCCTCGCCAACGTCAGCCACGAGCTGCGCACCCCGCTGACGCTCATCCTGGGCCCGCTGCGGGCCGCCCTGCAGCGCCCGGCCGACCTGCCCGAGCCCCTGCGCGACGACCTCGCGATCGCGCTGCGCAACGCCTCGCGCCTCGCCCTGATGGTCAACGACCTGCTCGACTTCACCAAGGTCGAGGCCGGCAAGCTCGAGGTGCGCTGGCAGATGGTCGACCTCGGCGGCATCGTGCGCGACGTCGTGCGCGACGTCGGGCCGCTCGCCCGCGCGCGCCGCATCGCCCTCTCCTGCCGCGTCGACGGGGCCCTGCCCGACGCCGCCGTCTCCGACCGGCGCATGGTCGAAAAGATCGTCATGAACCTCGTCGGCAACGCGCTCAAGTTCACCCGCGCCGGCGGCCGCGTCGACGTCTCGCTCGCCGCCGAGGGCGGCCGCGTCGCCCTGCGCGTCGCCGACACCGGCATCGGCATCGCCCGCGAGCACGTCGAGCGCGTGTTCGAGCGCTTCCAGCAGGTCGACTCGTCCTACACCCGCCAGTTCGAGGGCACCGGCCTCGGCCTCGCGCTCGTCAAAGAGTTCGCCGTCGCCCTGGGCGGCGAGGTCTCCGTCGAGAGCGAGGTCGACGCCGGCAGCACCTTCACCGTGCGGCTGCCCCTGCGCGTCGACCGCGACCAGGTCCTACCCGGCGACCTCGCCGCCCTCGCCGCGAGCGACGTCCGCCAGCTCGGCGTCGACGCCCTCCCCCCCGCCCCCGAGCTCGAGCCGCCCCAGGCCCACCCCCCGCCCCCGGGCCCCGGCCCCGCCTCCGGCCCCGCCGTCGGTCCTGTCTCCGGCCCCGCCGTCGGTCCGGCCTCCGGCCCCCGCTCGGCCGGGGCCCCCGCCCCGACCGCCGCCCCCGCCCTGCCCGCCAGGCCCCGCCCCTACGTGCTGCTCGCCGAAGACAACGCCGACATGCGCCGCTACGTCGCCTCCGTCCTCGGGCGCGAGTTCGAGGTGCGCGCCGTGGCCGACGGCCAGTACGCCATCGAGGCGATCGCCGAGCGCGTGCCCGACGTCGTGGTCAGCGACGTCATGATGCCCCGGCTGAGCGGCTTCGACGTCGTGCGCCACGTCAAGGGCGACCCCAGGCTCGCGAACGTCCCGGTCCTCTTGCTGACCGCGCGCGCCGGCTCGGGCGAGGTCACCGAGGGGCTCGACGCGGGCGCCGACGACTACCTGCCCAAGCCCTTCTCGCCGCACGAGCTGGTCGCCCGCGTCCGCGCCGCCGCCCGCCTGCACGCGACCGGCAAGCAGCTCGCCCTCACCCTCGACGAGCTGCAGATCACCAAGCGCCAGCTCGCCCGCGTCGACAAGGCGAGCTACGCCGCGCGGCTGCTCGGCCACGTCGGCCGGCGCCTGCGCGACGAGCTCGCGTCCGGGGCGGCGCCCGAGCGCGTCGCCCAGACGGCCGCCGAGCTGACCGAGCTCGAGCGCCTCATCGAGCCGCCGCCCCGGCACAGGTTCGACCTCCTCGAGGCGCTCGGCGCCGCCTTCGCCCCGCGCCAGGTGCGCGCCGAGGCCGCGATCGATCTCGCGCTCGACGGCGAGCGCGACCGCTTCGTCGGGGCGCTCGGGCTGCTGCTCGGGCGGCTCGAAGGCTGCGGCGCCGGCCCCGTCGCGCTGCGCGTGCGCTCCGACGACGACCGCACCGAGATCGTCGCCTCCATCGGCGGCGTCGGCTCGCCCGACGAGGCCCCCGGGCGCTTCTCGCCTTCGCTGCTCGACGAGGCCTCGCTCGATCTCGACGCCCTGCGCGCCGCCACCGCCCACGTCTGCCTGCTCAACCACGGCGTCGACGCCGAGCTCGAGGCCGACGCGGGCGGGTGCCGGCTGCGGCTACGGCTTCTTTTCGTCTGAACCCGGCCCCCGGCGGCCGGCGCGCCCCGCACGCCGCGTCGGCCCCCGGCAGCCATCGGCCCCCGTGCGCCGCGCCGCCCCCCGGCAGCCATCGGCCCCCGCGCGCCGCGCCGCCCCCCGGCAGCCGTCGGCCCCCGCGCGCCGCGACTGCCCCCGCCGGCGGACCAGCCAGAGCGTGACGAGCGCCGCGAAGGGCCCCGCCCCCCCGCGCGCGGGCGTCGCGAGGGCGCACCCGTCGCCGTCGCCGCCCCAGCCCCCCGACGCCCCGGGCGGCGGCGGGCCCCCGGTGCCCGGTAGACCCATCGGGTCGCAGGGCCGAAAGCACGCGCAAGCGGCGCCGGACGTGCGCACGCAGCGCCCGCCCCCGCCGCACTCGGCGTCGGCCCGGCACGCGGCCCCGAGCGCCCCGACGCCGGCGCCCGCCAGCGTGCAGCGGCTCGCCCCCGAGAAGTCCGACGCGCAGCGCAGATCGGCCGGACACTCGGCGTGGCCGGCGCACGCCGCCGAGCAGAGATCGCCCGGCGCGATCGAGGGCTCGGGCGCCGGGGGCGCGGCGACGATGGCGCCGAGGCGCGCGAGCAGCCAGTCGAGGTGCGCGTCGACGCGCACGTTGAACGCCCGCTCTCGGCAGGCCGGGTCGCCGCTCGCGGTCACGCCCGCCACGACCTCGCCCGCGGCCGAGGCGAGCAGCACCGGGCCCCCGCTGTCGCCCGAGCAAGACATCGAGGGGGCGGCGGCCGCCTCGAACGCCGTCGCCGTCACCGCGCTCACCACCGTGCCGCCCGTCCGCTTGACCCCCTCGGGCTCGGCCTCGTCGCGCGTGACGCCGTAGCCGACGACGCGCGCGGCCGCGCCCGGCGCGGGGGCGAAGCCCGCGGGGGGCAGCGCCGCCGGGGCCACGGGGGCGTCGCGCGCGAGCTCGAAAAGGGCCAGATCGTGCTCGTGCGTCGCGGGGTCGTAGGCCGGGTGCGCCTCGGCCCCCCGGACGGCGACGCCCTCGCCCTCGACGCTGGGGCCGAAGACGATCTCGTACGCCCCCTCGGGCCCGAACGCGTCGAGGCAGTGCGCGGCCGCGAGCACCGCCCGGGGCGCGACGAGGGTGCCGCTGCAGAGCAGCGTCGGCGAGGCCCCCTCGCACTCGACCCGGCGCGCCACGATCGCGACGACGGCCGGATCGCCCGCCGTGCTCGCGCCCCCGACGATCGCCGAGCGCGCCGCCGCCGCGTCGCCCGCGGGGCCGCCGCCTTCGGGTCGAGCGCAAGAGCAGGCCGCGATCGCCAGCGCGAGCGCGGCGCGCCTCAACGCGGCGCCCCGTCGGGCCCGAAGCCGCCCTCGGGCACCTTGCCGCCGGACGCCAGGATCTGCTCGGTATAGCGCCCGATCTCGGCCCGCATCTTCTCGGTCTGCTTGCGCAGCCGCCCGAGCAGCACCCGCCGCTCGGCCGCCTCGGCCGCCTTGCCCTCGGCCTCGAGCGCCCCGATCTCGGCCTCGACGCGCGCCGCGCGCGCCTCGACGACGCGCAAGATCTGCTGGGTCTTGCCCATCTTCCATTCGGGCGTCTGCGGCAGCTCGGGCTCGATCGCGGGGTTCTCGGCGTCGCGATCGATCTGGTCGGGCGGCGGCATCGAGCGCTCGGGCGCCGCGGCCTCGGCCGCTTCGGGCCCTCGCAGGGCCTTTTCTGGCGCCGGCGCGGGCCCCAAGGCGGCCCGAGCCGCCTCGGGGGCCGGCCCCGGCGGGGCCTCGGCGGCGGGCGCAGGGCGCGCCCCGGAGGGCGCGGGGCCCCCTCGCAGGGCGAGCAGGGCGAGGGCAAGCACCACGCCCGCAGCCGGGATCGCGAGGCGGCGGAGGCTCGTTCGTTCGGTCATGCGGGCGGCGCGAAGGGCGGCCCAATCGCGCTCGGGCGCGGAGGGCGGTTCAGTAGCAGTTGGGGGCGAAGAGCTCGTCGTCGCTCGCGCTGACGAACTGGTCGTCGCAGTAGCCGCTCGCCAGCACGTGGCCGTTGCGGACGCAGCCGTCGTGGTTCGTGGCGTCGAGCGTGTACTGCGTGTCGCCGCCGCAGCCGCCGCCGCAGCGCCCGAAGCAGTTGCCGACGACGGAGGGGCGGCTCCAGTGGTCGGGCTCGCCGCAGGTCCAGCCGCCGCCGTTCCAGTAGAACTCGTCGCCGCTGCAGGTGAAGTGGTTGCCGAGCTGCGCGATCTGCTGGTTGCGGGTGTTGTCGAAGCCGCCCTGGTTGCAGTCGTGCTTGGCGTAGCTGAACCAGTTCCAGCTCGAGCACGAGCCGGTGAAGCTGCCGCCGCACTTGGCGTAGCTACAGAGCATCGTGTAGCCGCGGCCCTCGTCGCCGTAGATGAGGCGGCCGAGCGGCACCGTGGTCGGGTTCTCGGACCAGACGCCGACGGCGCGGCGCAGCACGACGAAGGCCTCGGGCGCGTCGGCCGGCCCCCGGGCGTTCAGCGCGCGGTAGAGGGCCTCGACGAGGGCGCGGTCGGCCTCGTCGTAGAGCACGTCTTCGCCGGCCGCCGACCCGAAGCCGTCGAACGACGAGGTGCGGTTCTCGAAGTCGACCGTCGCGTCGAGCGTGGTCGAGCGCACCTTGACCGTGAGCTCGTAGACGCGGCCCTCGCGCGCCACGCTGGCGAAGCGGAGCGTCTCGCCGCCGAGCGTGAAGGTGCCGCGCACGCCCCCCTCGACCGAGAGGTCGAGGGTGCCGGCCGGCGCGCGCTCGGCCGCCACGAATTCGTCTTCGGACGGGACGCTCAACTCTTCTTCGCCCCCGGGCCCCCCCCCCTCCTGGGCGCAGGCCCCCGCCGCCGCAACGAGTGAAGTCAACGCCGCGAAGAGCATGACGCGAGACGACATGGACGACCTCCGGAGATGCAGGCGAGGCCCGAGCGCCCCCCTTCGCATCAAACCACGCACGAAATCGCAAGCCCCGTGCCACGGCCCGAACGACCTCTGGCGCGAATCGGGCGGCGCGCCCTCGTTCAGAAACAATACCCTCGAAGCCAAACGATCTGAACCGAGTTCAGAGAAAAAACCGGCAATCGAGGCCACCTACATCGTAAGCATTTCAACCCATGATGCAGACACCTTGACGCTTACGCCCGAACCTTGACGAAGGTTCCGCCCAGCCTGTAGCCCGCCCCGGACGAACCTTGAAAAAGGTACCTCCCTGGGGGTAAAGGCCCTCGCCGAACCTTTGTAAGGTTCCCTCCGGCTCGTCGGGCCCCCAACCAAACCTTCGTTAAGGTTCTCTTGGCGCGCCGGAGGGCCCGCCGAACCTCCCAAAGGTTGTCCCAAGCCCGCATGCGTACCTCGCGGAACCTTCGAAAGGTTGCCTCGAGCCCGCATGCACACCTCAGACAACCTTCGAAAGGTTGTCCCAAGCCCGCATGCACACCTCAGACAACCTTCCAATCGTTGCCTCGAGCTCGCAGGCACACCTCAGACAACCTTCCAATCGTTGCCTCGAGCTCGCATGCGTACCTCGCGGAACCTTCGAAAGGTTGCCTCGAGCCCGCATGCGCACCTCAGACAACCTTCGAAAGGTTGCTTTGGGCCGCTCGAAAGGCTGTGCCGACCTTCCGAAGGTTGCTTTTGGCCTGGCAGGGGCCTCGAACGATCTACGGAAGGTTCTTCCGGCCCCGCTTCGGGGCCTGGCGAACCCTCTGCCCCGCCTCGGGGCGCGGGCGTGCCTTTCGAAGGCCGCCCCGGGGGCAGGGCGGGCCCGGCCGGCGCCGCCATCTATCAGGCCGCGCGATAGGCGCTCCGATCGTGCGAATGGCCGAGCGCGGGCAGAAGGCTAGGCTCGCGCCCATGACACCCCCGCTCGAGCGTTGCGCCGGCGCCGCCCTCGTGCGGGCGGGCGCCGGGGGGCCCGAGGTGCTCGCCATTCGGGTGCGGGCCGGCGCGTACGAGCTGCCCAAGGGCCACCTCGAGCCGGGCGAGGGCGCCGCCGAGGCCGCGCTACGCGAGCTCGCCGAAGAGACGGGCCTCGAGGGCGCCGCCAAGGCCCTCGCGCCGCTCGGCGAGCTCGCCTACGAGCTCGGCGGCGGCGGGCGCAAGCAGATCGTTTACGTTCTCTGCGCGGCCGAAGGCGGCGCGCCGCGCTTCGGGCCCCGGCCGCGGCGCACGCGCGAGCTGCGCTGGCTCGGCGCGAGCGAGGTCGACGGCGTGCCGCTGGTCAACGAGGGGCTGCGGCCCATCGTGCGGGCGGCGCTCGCGGCCGGCGCGGCGGGGGCGGGCGGAGGGGGCGAGCGCGGCAGGGTGCGGCGTTGCCCCCGACGGAAGTCGGGGGCAACGAACGCCCCCTCGTGCCGCGCGGAATCGAGACGGTTCGGACAGTAAAGCCCGCCCCCTCGGCGGGGCCGGGCTCCCGCGGGCGCCGGCTTCTCGCGCGAGCGCGCAACGACGTCGGGGGCGGCCGGGCGAGCGCGCAACGACGTCGGGTGCGGCCGGGCGAGCGAGCGCAGCGGCTCGCGACGCGGGAGCCCTGCCTCCGGCAGGGCTTTGCGGGCCGTTTCCGCGGGCGTTCGCTGCCCCCGACTTCCGTCGGGGGCAAAAAGCCGCCTCACGCCCCGAGCGCGCCGCGGGCGATGACGAGGCGCTGAATCTGGCTCGTGCCCTCGTAGATCTGGAGCACCTTCGCGTCGCGCATCAGCTTCTCGACGGGGTACTCTTTGGTGTAGCCGTTGCCGCCGAAGACCTGCACGGCGTCGACGGCGCACTGCATCGCCGAGTCGGCGCCGAAGGCCTTGGCGTACGCGGAGGTCATGGGGTCGCGGACGCCGTGGTCGAGGTTCCACGCGGCCTTTTGGTAGAGCAGGCGCGTCGCCTCGGCGCGGATGGCCATCTCGGCGATCATGGCCTGCACGAGCTGGTGCTGGCCGATGGGCACGCCGAAGGCCTTGCGCTCTTTGGCGTAGGCGACGCTCTCGTCGAGGCAGCGGCGCATCAGGCCCGCGCAGGCGCCGGCGATGTCGGGGCGGGTCTGGTTGAAGGTCTCCATCGCGAGCTTGAAGCCCTGGCCCTCGGGGGCGAGCAAATTCTGCTTGGGGACGACGACCTCATCGAGGTGCAGGACGGCGGTGTCGCTGGCGCGCTGGCCGAGCTTGTCTTCTTTCTTGCCGGGGCGCACGCCCTGGGCGTCGCGGTCGACGATGAAGGCGGCGATGCCCTTGTGGCGCAGGGCGGGGTCGCTGGTGGCGAAGACGACGTACCAGCGGGCGTAGGTGCAGTTCGTGATCCACGCCTTCTGGCCGGTGAGGACGTAGTCGTCGCCGTGGCGGGTGAAGCGGGTCTTCAGGCCGGCGACGTCGCTGCCGGCGTCGGGCTCGCTGGTGCAGTAGCTGGCGAGGACGGGCTCGGCGGTGAGCAGGCCGATGTACTTCTTCTTCTGCTCGTCGGTGCCGGCGAGCTTGATGGGGGTGAGCGCGAGGCTGTTGCCGGTGATGCTGGTCTGGATCCCGGTGCAGCCGTAGGCGAGCTCGTCGACGATGAGGGCGTGCTCGAACTCGCCGAAGCCCGAGCCGCCGGCCTCGGCGGGGGCGGTGGGGTTGACGAGGCCGAGCTCCCAGGCCTCGCGAAACACGTCCATCGGGAAGCGCGAGTCGCGGTCGCACTCGGCGGCGACGGGGATGATGCGCTCGCGGGTGAAGCGGCGCGCGGCGTCGCGCAGCTGGGCGAGCTCTTCCGAGAGGGAGAAGTCCACGGGGGGGGGTTACTCCTTTTGCTTGAGGCGGCGGCGGGACATCTCGGCGCGCGCGGCGCGGGCGCCGAGCACGTAGCCGAAGACGAGGCCGACGAGCAGGACGCCCGGGATGAAGACGAAGTGCGCGGGCGAGGGGAGCATGGGGGCCTCAGTTCTTCGAGGCGGGGGCCCGGGCGGGGGCGGCCTTCTCGAGCGAGCGCTCGACCTCGCCGAGCCGCGCCTCGAGCGCGCGCTGGCGGCGCCAGGACAGCAGCCAGAAGCCGACGAGCATGGCCCAGATGATGGCGTAGGCGCTGACCGTGAAGCCGAAGTTGCGCATCGGGTCTTGCGCCGCGTCGCCGGCGGAGAAGCCGGTGACGCGGGGGGCGCCGGAGGGCGTGGTGTCGGGCTGCAGCGTGGTCGTCGAGAGGTTCATGGCGGTCACCGTGGGTCAGGCCTCGTCGCCGAGCAGCCCGAGCTCGAGCGCGCGCTCTTCGGCCCGCTCGATGCGGGCGCGGGCGAGGTGCAGGCGGGCGCGCGCCCAGACGAGCGAGGCCGTAAAGAGGGTGAAGGAGATCATGCCGAGGGCGAAGGCGATCTTCATGTCGGGGTGGCCGAGGCCGCCGCCCTTGCCCGTCACCACGGCGGGGTGGTTGCCGCCCCACTTCTGGACGGCGTAGTGAATGATCGGCAGGTTCGCCGCGCCGAGCACGCCGAGCGCGGCGGCGAACTTGCGCTCGGCCTCGCCGTCGCCGGCGAAGTTGCGCAAGACCACGTAGGCGGCGTAGACCATGGTCGAGAGCAGCGCGGTGAGCAGGCGGGGCTCCCAGGACCAGTAGACGCCCCAGATGGGCCGGGCCCAGATGATGCCGCTCACCTCGGTCATCGCCCCGAACAGAAAGGCGACCTCGGCGCCGGCGCGCGCGGCCGCGTCGCCCTTCTCGCTCTGGTTGTAGAGGTAGAGAATCGAGCCGACGCAGCAGGCGGTCGCGCCGAGGTACATCGAGTAGGCGACCGGCACGTGGAAGTAGAAGATCTTCTGCGCCGCGCCCATCACCATCTCGAAGGGCGCCCGCATGAATGCCCAATAGATGGTCGCGAGCACGAGCGAGCCCGCGACCACGACGAGCGCGGGGTAGCCGAGGCCAGGGCGTTCGGTTTGCGCGGACATGGCGGCCCGTACGCTAGTCGTGCCCGGCGGCACGCACAAGGGGATGGGCCCCGCCCGCGGCCGCCGGGGCGGCCCGGGGGGCGTCGGCGAGGGCCCGCTCGAGCCGGCCGAGCCGCGCCTCGATCGCCCGCTGCCGCCGCCGCGAGCGCCACAGGACGGCCCCGAGGGTGGCGAAAAACAGCAGGTAGGCGGCGGTCGTGTAGCCGGCGTTGCGCATGGGGTCGGCCCCGGGCCCGGCGGCGAGGTAGACGGGGGGCGGGGGGGCGGCCTCGACGGCGCCCGCGAGGGCGGTGGCGGCCATGGCGGTCAGGCCTCGTCGCCGAGCAGCCCGAGCTCGAGCGCGCGCCCTTCGGCGTGCGCGAGGCGGCCCGCGCCGAGGTGCAGCCGGGCCCGCGTCGCGATGAGGCCGGCGGCGAGCGTGACCATGGCGGCGACGCCCAGCCAGAAGGCGATCTTCATGTCGACGTGGCCGAGGCCCCGGCCGCCGCCCTCGATGATGCCGCCGGGGTGGTTGCCGCCCCACTTCTTCACGCTGTAACTGATGATGGGTACGTTGGCGGCGGCGAGCACGCCGAGCGCGGCGGCGAACTTGCGCTCGGCCTCGCCGTCGCCGGCGAAGTCGCGCAGCGTCAGGTACGCGGCGTAGAGGGCGAGCTGCAGGACGGTCGAGAGCGTGCGCGGCTCCCACGACCAGTACGCGCCCCAGGCGGCCTTGCCCCAGAGCGAGCCGCCGGCGACGCCCATCGCGCCGAAGAAGAGCGCCATCTCGGCGCCGGCCCGCGCGACGGCGTCGGCCCGCTCGCTCTGGTTGTAAAGGTAGATCGCCGAGCCCAGCGTGCAGGCGAGGGCGCCCGCGTACATGGCCATGGCGGCGGGCACGTGCAGGTAAAAGATCTTCTGCGCGGCGCCCATGGTGGCCTCGAAGGGGGCGCGAAAGAACGTCCAGTAAAGGGTCGCGGGCATGAGCCCGGCGGCGGCGAGGGCGAGGGCCGGAATGGCCAAAGGGGGGCGGGTTCGGTGCGTAAGCATGTTCGTCGGTGCGGGGATATCGCCAAGCGGCGCGTACAAGAGTATGGGACGGGGTCGTTTCTTCCCGCGGGCCGGGCCGGCCCGGTCGTTCCCATGCTGGTCGAAAAAATGAACACTCGTCGCCCGGGGCCCCCGCCCGGACGGGCCCGGCGCGCCGGCGCCGGCCTTGCCGTCGCGCTCGGCCTCGGGGCGCTCGGGCCCGCGCTCGTCTCGGCCGCGTGCTCGGGGCACGCGCCCGCGGGCGGCGGGGGCGGCGGGGGCGGGGCCGACGGGGCCTACGCGCCGAGCGCGAGCCCGAGCGCCCCGCCGCCGCCCTCGGGCCTCATCGGCGCGCTCGTGGCGCCGCCGCTCGAGCCGGGCGCGCCGCCGGGGGCGCTCTTGCCCTCGCCGGTCGGCGGGCCCTGGCGGCACTGCCAGGACAACTTCCGGCCCGAGGCGGGGGCGCTGCGCGACGTGACGCGGCTCACGATGGTGTGCGGGCACGTCAACGGCATGCGGGCCGTGGGCCCGGTCGAAGAGGGCGAGGTCGCCGAGGGGGGCGAGGCGCGCACGCACGCGTTCGCGCTGCGGGGCGGCGAGTGCGTGCGCCTCTTCGCCGTCGCCGACGCGCCGGTCGACGATCTGTCGGTCGCGCTCGCGGGGCCGACGGGCGTCTTGGCCGTCTCCGCGCCGGGGGCGCGCTGGGCGGTGACGCTCGCCGACCGGCCGCTCTGCGTCGCGGCCGAGGGCGAGTACGCGATGCAGGTGCGCGCGCGCAAGGGCGCGGGGCGCTACGCCGCCCAGGCCTGGCGCCTGCCCTGATCGGGGCGGCGCCCGGGGGGCGCGCGGGCCGCGGGTTGGCGGCGCATTTGCCGGCTGTCAAGGGGTCGCGCGGCCGGCCCCGGGGCGGGCAAAGACCGCCCGGGCGTACGCGGCGAGGTGCGCGCCCGCGCGAACGGGTGTATGGCGCCCGGGCCCCCGAGCAAACGCCATGACTTCCGTCCACGTCGGCCTGCCTTCGCTCCGCGGCCCTTTGGCCAAGTACGCCGAGACCTTCGACCTGCTCGAAGTGCGCCCCGTCGACGCGCCCTTGCCGCGCCCGACGAAGCTGCGCTCGTGGCGAAAAGAGGTGCCGCCCTCGTTCGTCTTCAGCGTCGTTTTGCCCGCCCCGGTGGCGCAGCTCAAGCCCTCGCCCGAGGCCGAGGCGGCGCTCGCCGAGGCGCTCGCGGCCGCCGCGGCGCTCGAGGCGCGCTGCATGGTGCTCGTCACGCCGCCCGCGGTCACGCCGACCGAGCTGAACCGCAACCGGCTGCGCGCGCTCGTCCAGAAGCTGCCGCGCGACGCGGTCGCGCTCGGCTGGGAGCCGCGCGGCATCTGGGACGTGGACGAGGCCGCGCAGTGGGCGCGCGAGCTCGACCTGCACCTGGTCGTCGACGCCGCGCGCGAGGCGACGCCGCGCGGGGCGCTGCTCTACACGCGGCTGCGGGGCATCGGCGTGGCCGACCGGCTCGGCGACGAGAGCGTCGAGCGGGTGCGCGAGGCGCTGCGGGGCCGGCGCGAGGCCTTCGTGGTGGTCGAGAGCTCGGGGGCGTCGCGCGTGGCGCAGGCGCTGCGGCGGCCGCTCGGCGGCACGCCCCGGGCGGCCGGCGGGGGCGTCATCTTGCGGCCGCCCATCACGCTCTCGGCCGAGGACGAAGAGCAATGAGCGCGCGCGGCCGCGCTTCAGTCGCCTCGACGAGCGTCGAGGCGCGCGAGGCGGCCGCGGCCGCGCTGGCCGAGGGGGGCAACGCGTTCGACGCCGCCGTCGCGGGCTTCTTCGCCGCCGCCGGCGCGCACCCCGCGCCGCTGCTCTCGCCGCTCGCGCTCGCGGTCGCGGGCGTGGGACAGCGCCCGACCTTCTTCGACGGCCGCTCGCGCGAGCCGGGCCTCGGCGTCGCGCGCCCGACGCGCTACCGCGACGCCGGCTCGGCGCCCGCGCTCGCGCGGCTCGGGGCGCCGGCGGGGCCCGTCGCCCTCGCCGTCGCGGTGGCCTCGGCCGCCACGCGCCGGCTGCCGCAGCTCGCCGCCGTCGGCGTCAAGGCCGCGCGGCGCGAGCGCGCCCCCGAGCGCGCCCGCGCGATCGAGGCGGTCGGCCGGGCCGGGGGCCTCGCCCTGCAAGAGCGCTGGTTTCTGCAAGAGCTCGCCGAGCGCGCCCCGCGCATCGAGGGCGCCCTGCTCGGCCCCGACGATCTCGCCCAGGTGCGCCCGGGGGTCGAGACGCTCGAGTCCGACGAGGCGCTCGGCGGCGCCCTCGTCTACCGCCCCGGCTGGGCCCCCGGCCGCCCCGAGGGCGCGCCCGCGCCCGCCGAGCGCCAGGTGATCGCCGCCGTCGACGCCCGGGGCGGCCTCGCCCTCGCCCTCTGGCACGAGGGCGCGGGGGGCTTTCCGCTCTTCGAGGGCCAGCTCGCCCTGCCCGCCCTCGGGACCCCGGTCGTCTCGGGCGTCGCCCGCGCCCGCCCCGGCGCGCCGGTGCCGACCCCCACCCCGCTCGCCTTCTTGAGCGGGCGCGAGGGCCGCGTCGAGGCCGCCTTCGGCTCGAACGCGGGCGAGCTCTCGGCCGCCATGGCCGAGGCCGTCCAGGCCGCCGGCACGGGGCTCTGGCCCTCGGCCGAGGCGAGCGCGCCCTTCGGCCCGGGCGTCGAGCTGGTGGCGGCGCTCGTCTACGAAGCGGCGGCCGGCCGCGAAGGCGCGACGCGCCACTGGCGCTGAGCGCCGAGGGCGGCCGCGACCGAACGGGGGGCCGGCGGCCCCCCGCGAACCCGGGCCTCAGCCCAGCTTGACGCCGTGGCGGGTCGCGTACGCGAAGACGCCGATCTTGTCGATCGTGCGCAGATCGCGCGTGGTCACGTTCAAGCGCACGAAGCGGCCGAGCTCGGGCACCCAGAGGCGCCGCTCGTGCAGGTTCAGGTGCTGCCAGCGCTTGGTCTTGATGTTCGAGTGCGAAACGTTTTGAGCAAGAAGCTTGCGCTTGCCCGTGATGTCGCTCTTGGCCATGGTTGGTCGCCTCCCTACCCACCGAAGGGCGGGGGGCGAGACCCTTATCAAAGCCCGCCGCCCTGTCAAGGGGGGCGTTGGGGCCGGGGCCCCCGGGGCGAGGGCGGGCCCCGCGACGCGCAGAGTGGGCTCGAGGGCGTAGCCCGGGCGGCGCCGATGGGCTAGCTCAGTCGGGCGCTGGCCCCCGCTGCTGGGCCGCGACGAGGCCCCATGACCCAAGCGAGCCTGTGGAAAGCCTATTGCGACTCTCTCATCGTTTGTGACGACCTCGGGCTCAGCGTCGACGTGAGCCGCGTCCGCTTCGCCGAGGGCTTCCGGGCCACGATGGCCGGGCCGCTCGGCCGGGCCTTCGAGGCGATGGCGGCGCTCGAGGCGGGCGCCGTCGCCAACCCCGACGAGAAGCGTCGCGTCGGCCACTACTGGCTGCGCGACCCGGGCCGGGCGCCCGAGCCCGAGCTCGGCGAGGCGGTGCGCAACGCGGTCGAGCGGGTGCGGGCCTTCGCCGCGGCGGTGCACCGGGGCGAGATCGCGCCCGAGCGCGGCGGCGCCTTCGAGCACCTGCTCGTCGTCGGCATCGGCGGCTCGGCCCTCGGCCCGCAGCTCGCCTCGGCCGCGCTCGGGACGAGCGCCGACAAGCTGCGCGTGCACTTCTTCGACAACACCGACCCCGACGGCATCGAGCGCGTGCTCGAGCGGCTCGGCGACGAGATCGCGCGCACGCTCACGCTCGTCACGTCGAAGTCGGGCGGCACGAAAGAGACGCGCAACGGCATGCTCGAGGCCAAGGTGGCCTACGAGCGCGCGGGCCTGACCTTCGAGCGGCACGCGGTGGCCGTCACCGGCGAGGGCAGCGAGCTCGACCGGCTCGCCGCGGCCGACGGGTGGCTCGAGCGCTTCCCGATGTGGGACTGGGTCGGCGGCCGCACCAGCGAGACCTCGGCGGTCGGCCTGCTGCCGGCGGCGCTGCAGGGCGTCGACGTGCTCGCGCTGCTCGAGGGCGCGCGCCTCATGGACGCGCACACGCGCGCGCCCGACGCCGCGACGAACCCCGCCGCCGCGCTCGCCCTCGCCTGGCACCACGAGACCGGCGGCCGCGGCCAGAAGGACATGGTCGTCTTGCCCTACAAAGACCGGCTCGAGCTGATGAGCCGCTACCTGCAGCAGCTCGTGATGGAGTCGCTCGGCAAGGAGCGGGACCTCGACGGCAACGTCGTGCACCAGGGCATCGCGGTCTACGGCAACAAGGGCTCGACCGACCAGCACGCGTACGTGCAGCAGCTGCGCGACGGCGTGCCGAACTTCTTCGTGACCTTCATCGAGGTGCTGCGCGACCGGCGCGGCACCGACCTCGAGGTCGAGCCGGGGGTCACCACCGGCGACTACCTCGCGGGCTTCTTGCACGGCACGCGCCGCGCCCTCTACGAGAGCGGCCGCGACTCGATCACGATCACGCTCGACGACGTCACGCCCCGCTCGCTCGGCGCCCTCATCGCCCTCTTCGAGCGGGCGGTGGGCCTCTACGCCTCGCTCGTCAACATCAACGCCTACCACCAGCCGGGCGTCGAGGCCGGCAAGAAGGCCGCCGCCGACGTGCTCGCCTTGCAGCGCGCCGTCGCCTCGGCCCTCGGCCCCGAGCCCGCCTCGGCCGACGAGATCGCCGCGCGCGCCGGCCGGCCCGACGAGGCCGAGCTCGTCTACAAGATCCTCGAGCACCTCGCCGAGAACCCCCACCGCGGCGTCGGCCGCGCGGGCGGGCGGCACCCGCGCGAGGCGCGCTACCGCCGCCTCTAGAGCATGGGCCAGGCCGCTTTGGTACGGCCGCATGCGGCGTTTTTTCGCGGCGGCCTACCTCGGTCGGCCTCGCTCCCAAAGCCTCGCCTGCGGCCGTACCAAAGCG
>DASTPP010000296.1:0-13850 GCA_035762175.1 Polyangiaceae bacterium
GGGGGTGGCGCAGGGGGGGCAGCGTGGCGGGGTACGGATAGGGGGGCGCCGGGGGCCGGGCCCCGCGGGGGGTCCGCCGGGCACCCCGAACTCGCCGCCCTGGTCGGGCGGCTCAGAAAGCGGGACCCCCGCCCTCTGGCCCCCCCGCGGAGCCCGGCCGCCGGCGCCGGAAAGATCCGTCGGTGGTTTCTTCGGGCCGTGCGCCCTGGATGGAACGTTTTCGGCGCCACGGATCGTGCCACCGAGGTGGGTGCTCTCGGTGGAACGTTGCAAGCTGGCCGCGAGGGGGCGGCGGGCGAGGGTACCCTTGCGGGAAAACTTCAACCCGCCACTTCGGGCGTGCTTGGCGCGTCGGATCGGGGAAGTTGAATGATGGCGCGCGCCGCGGCCGCGCGCCGGGCGGAATGCCCTTCTCTTCAACCCTCACGACGGGGCAGGTGCGGCTATGGTCAAGGGGAGGCGGCTTTCGATCAAGCCCAAGTCGGATGCGAGCTCGGACATCAACGTTACGCCGCTCGTCGACGTCGTCCTCGTTCTTCTCATCATTTTCATGGTCGTCACGCCGCTGCTCGAGAAAGACATCGCCGTGCGCGTGCCCTCGAGCGAGCCGGTGACCGACGTGACGCAGGTGCCGCCCGACCAGGTGCTGGTGCGCGTGCTGCGCTCGGGCGAGCTGAAGATCAACGGCCACCCCGTCGCGATGGCCGAGCTCGCCGGGCGGGTGGGCTCGCTCTTGGCGGGCCGGGGGGCCGACGACAAGATCGTGTTCGTCAGCCCCGACGACGACGCGAGCTACGGGCACCTCGTGTCGGTGTTCGATCGCGTGAGGGAGGGCGGGGCCGTGACGCTGGGCATGACGACCGAGCCGCCGCCCTCGGGCGAGTGAGCGCGCGGGGCGGGCCTGCTCGAGCGGCTCGCGGGCGCCGGGCGCCCGGCCTGGCCGGCTCGGGCCGACCGCGCCGCTCGGGACGAGCGGCACGTTGTCACGACGGCTGGGCGCCCGGCGCCCGCGAGCCGGGGCTCACTTCGTGAGCAGGGGCGTCGAGCCGCTCGGGCCCGCGCTGACGGGCCGGTGCAAGACGAGCTTTCGGCCCTGCTCGCGCCCCTGGGCGAAGGCCTCGGAGGGGCCCTTGCCCTGGTAGCGCACGTGGCGCACGTAGGGGTGGCGCCGCCGGAAGTAGGCGCCGAGCTGCGGGTCGCCGACCCAGACGAGGCCCTCGCGGGCGCTCTCGCGCTGGCCCTCGCGCAGCTTCTCGTCGAAGCCGCGGGTGAGCCCGGCGAGGAAGGCGCCGCGCTCGGCGTTGGAGGCGAGCTTGCGCTCGCGCTTGTGCTGCTGCCAGCACGCCTCGGCCGAGCTCCGGACGAAGTCGTAGACGTAGGCGGCGAGCTCGAGGTTGGTCGGGCTGCCGCACACCTCGAGCACGCTGCCGCGCTTGCCCTCGGCGGGGCGGTAGGCGGGCACCCAGATGGCCTCGACGAAGAAGTGCTCGGCGAGGATGCCGGCGAGCACGCGCTCGTGCTCTTGGATGCGGCCGGTGGGGCGGCCGAGGTGCCGGAAGGCGTAGCGCGAGGGGGCGCGCGCGGCGCTGGCGGCGTCGAGGTTGTGGCGGAGCATCAGGCGGCGCGCGGCCTTCATGGCGGCCTCGGCCTCGTGGACGTTCTGGCTCTCGGCGAGGGCGAGCAGGTGCGCCACGCGCTGCAGCACGCGCGCCTCGGCCGAGCCCTCGGCCTCGCCGGGCGCGGGCACGCCGGCCGAGGCGGCGTCGATGCCCATGCGCTCGCAGACCGAGCGGAAGGCGGGGCCGTGGGCGACCTCGTCGACGGCGCCGAGCACCTCGTGCGCGTACTGGTGCGCCATCTCGTGCTTTAGCACCTCGAGCACGCTGCCCCAGGGCTCGCCGAAGACCAGGCGGCGCGAGAGGGCGATGGTGCGGTGGGCGGGCGACCAGTGGCCGAGCCGCTGCTCGCCGTCGCGCAGCTCGAAGAGCGGCGGGCGCAGCGCGAAGCGGAAGGCGTTGCCGTTGACGTGGTGCCAGGCCCGCGCGATCTCGCGCAGGGCGGCGGCCTCGAGTTCGGCGCTCAGGGCGGAGGGGTCGTCGTCGTGGGGCATGGGGGCGGCGGCCGGCCCGGGCTCGACCTCGGCGATGCGCCGCCGTCGGGGGGAAGGGGGCGGGCGGAGGCGGCGCGGGCGGGGGCGGCGAAAATTTACACGCCAGAGTGGATCTGGCCACTATCGGGCGGTACGCTGGGGGGCGCGTGGCCGGCGGCAGGCGTGCCCGACTCATTCGAACGGTCGTCGAGACCGACACCACCTTCGAACGGCAGATCGTGCGCGGCGAAGAAGTCTGGGTCGGCCGCTGCATTCACTGCCAGCGCAGGCTCGTCGTGGCGCTCGACGGCCAGGCGTCGGCCGGGGTGACGATCGAGCACATCGTGCCCAGAAACCACGGCGGCACCGACGAGGCGCGCAACTTGGCGCTTGCGTGCGGCGGTTGCAACGCCGAAAAGGGGTTGCGCTATGATTGGCGCCGCCGTGACGACCCGCGCCGCGTCGAGCTCGAACAGGCCCTGCGTGCCAAGCGGCTCGGGCGCTGGCGCGAGCCGCCGCCCTCGCCCTATGGGCCGCCGGCGGCCGACCCCGGCCCAGGTCGAGAACCCGAACAGATGCGCGCCAAGGGCCGAAGCCGATGAACCCTGAGACGTTCGACCTGGCCTCGATGCGCGCGTCGGCGATGCGCGTGGCGCAGATACTGCTTGCCCGCGGCTCGAAGACCGACGCGGTCGAGGTGCTGACGGTGTGGGCGGCGGCGAAGAACGACGCCGACGGGCACAAGCTCTTGGCCGAGGCGCTGCGCCATGGCTCCGACAGCCCGCTCGCCAAGGCCGCCTTCGCCAGCATGGAAGGCCTCGCCGGCGCGCAGCCCCTGCTCGAGAGCGCGCGCGCGAAGTGGACGCCCGAGGCGCTCGCGCGCTTCGAAGAGTCGAGCAAGAAGCCCGCGGTCGGCTGGCAGGCGGAGGTCGGGTACAACAACAACGTCCGCTACAAGAACCAGGTCTTTCACATTCAGACCGAAGACTCGGGGGTCAAGCGGCCGCACATCATCACGCACCTTTTCGCCGACGGCGGGCGCATTCTCAAGAGCTACAAGCGCACGTACGCGCACCTGCTCGGCACCGACCGGCTCTCGGACCAGGTGCGCGCCCTGATGAAGGGGCAGCACAAAGAGATGTACATCGCCCTGCGCGAGGGCAAGTTCGACGACATCATCGAGGGGCGCTCGCCCGGCGGCATGGAGGTCTTCGAGGGGCCGCCGAACGTCGAGGCGCGCCGGCGCATGTCCTCGCGCCCCGGCGACGCGGGCGCGCCGACGCACGCCGACGGCTCGGGCCAGCAGCCGCCCTCGGGCCAGCACCCGGCGGCGGCGGCGGTCACGCCGGCGACGCCGGCGACGCCGGTGGCGGTGATGTCCTTCAAGGCGACGGCGCTGGGCATCCCGACGGTGCCGCTGCCGGGGGCGCCGGGCCGGCGGGTGGGCGACGAGGTGGCGCCGGCGGCGCGGACGCTGGTGCGGGCGCGGCTGCACGTCATCCGGGCGATGCGCGACAGCGGCGCGCTCTTGCACGAGATCACGAGCGACACGGCGGCGCTCGGCGGCGCGGGCGACATCGTCATCGACGACCCCTTCGTCGGGGGGCGGCAGGCGGTGCTCAAGTTCCGCTCGGGGCGGCTCTACATCGAAGATGTGGGCGCGACCAACGGCGTGTTTTTGCGCATCCGGCGCCCGGTCGAGCTCGAGTACGGCGACGTGTTCGTCGCCGGCGAGCAGGTGCTGCGCGTCGACCCGACGCCGCCGCCGAACGACGGGCCCGACGCCTCGCCGACCTACTTCTACTCGTCGCCCAAGTGGGCCAGTACCTTCCGCGTCGTGCAGCTCTGGGAGGGCGGCCGCCCGGGCGCCTGCTTCGTCGCGCGCACCAACGCGGTGCAGATCGGCCGCTCGGGCAGCGACCTCAACTTTTCGCACGACTACTGGCTGAGCGACAACCACTGCATCGTCGAAGACCAGGGCGGCTTTCTGATGCTGACCGACCTCGGCAGCCGCGCGGGCACCTTCGTGCGGCTGCGGGGCTCGGTGCGCATCTCGACCGGCGACGAGCTCTTGGTCGGGCGCACCCGCCTGCGGGTCGAGGTGCTCGAGCGGCGCGACGGGTCGTAGCGGGGGGGCGGGGCGAGCGGGGCGCGCCCTGCGGACACCCCAACCTCGCCGCTAGCGCGGCTCAGACAGCGGAGCCCCCGCCCTGCGGGCGCGCCCGGCCGCCCCGTGAACGCCCTGGAACGCGCAAAGGGGGGGAGGGCGAGGCGGAACGGAAATTCAGGGGAAGCCCGAGGCCCGGTCGTTGTGCTCGGGGGCCTTGTCGCCGTGGCCGGCGTGCTTGTACCAGCCCTTTTCGAGGGCGTGGTCGGCCGACCGGGCCACCGTCGGGGCGGGGGTGTCGCCCCGGACGCCCTTGGGCCACTCGGACTCGGAGAGGCCGCCGGCCGAGGAGAGGGCCTTCTTTTTCGGGTCGCCGTCGCCGTCGCAGGCGGCGAGGGCGGCGCCGCCCAGGGCGGCGAGGAGCACGAGGCGGAGCGCGGCGGTAGAGCGGGCGTTCATGGGACGGGCGCGTCTATAGCGCCGTCTTGGGCGACCGTGAAGCGCCCGACGAGCGGAACGTGGTCGGACAGGCCATGGAAGGGCCCCTTCGGGTCGCCGAAGGGGTGGGTGTCGGCCACGTCCGCCCAGCGGATGCCGGGCCCGTAAAAGATGTGGTCGAGGTGCATGCGCAGGTGCATGAACCCCGCCGTCGGGAAGCGCCGCAGCCGGTCGACGTCGTCGCCGAGCGAGCGGCCGAGCGGGTCGAACCAGCGCTGCCGCCCGGTGAAGAAGTCGTAGACGGGCGAGCCCGGCAGCGAGTTGAAGTCGCCGACGACGACGAACGAATCGCCCCCGCGCTCGCGCTCGACGAACTCGACGAGCTGGCGCGCCTCTTCGAGCTGGTTGACGCCCCAGCCCATGCGGAAGGGCTGCGTCCAGAAGTTCTTGTGCAAGAAGGCCGGCAGGCTAAGGTGCGTGTTGAACACGTCGAGGTGCTCGCCGCCCGGGCCCTCGACGATGGCGTGGGCGCAGATGCGCGTCTGCTTGAGCCCCCGGCCGCTCGTGACCGTGCCCCGGGTGCGGCCCCGGTGCGTGATGTCGGCGGGCGTCTCGGCGTTGTGGCGCACGAAGCGCAGGGGCCTGCGCACCAGCATGGCGAGCCCCGTCGTGTAGACGCTGACCGACGGGGTGATGCCGTAGTTGTGCGCCCGAAAATACTGCGCGTCGTAGGTCGTGCCGAATCCGTGCGCCCGCAGCGCCTCGTGCAGCGCGTCGGCGAAGCGCTCGAGCTGGGTGCGCGGCCGGCCCTCGTGGCGGTGGATCACGTTGCTGCGCAGCGAGGTCGTCTCGACCTCTTGCAAGCAGATGAGGTCGGGCAGCGGGATGAGCCGCGCGAGCGAGTCGGCGATGGCCTTGAGCGCGCCGGCGGTGCTCGCCAGGCCGCGCGTGGCGTGGCCGAAGTAGCGCACGTTGTACGTGACGATGCGCAGGGGGGCGATTCGAGGGGGCGGGCTGACCATGCCTTCGTGTAGTGTAGCGGGGCTCATGCCCGCCAACCTCCGCTCGTATCAGATTCGCCTGGAGGACATCCGTTTTCGCGGCAAGCACGGCGTGTCGGCGTCCGAGCGGTCGCTGCCCCAAGACTTCTCGGTCTCGGTCGAGGTGAGCCTGCCCGTGGGTCACTTGCCGGGCGCCGATAAGATTCGTGAGGTATTCGACTACGATCGGCTGGCCTCGCTCGTGGTGGCCGAAGGCACGGGGCAGCCCTGCAAGCTGCTCGAGACCTTGGCGCGGCGGGTCATCGACCGCATCTTGACCGACACGCCCGCGACCGACGTGGCCGTGACGGTGACCAAGTGGCGCCCGCCGACGACCGACAGCGTCGAGAGCGTGAGCGTACGGCTGCGGGCCCGGCGCTCGGGCGCGGGGGCGCGGGGGCGCTGAGGGGGCCGATGAGCGCGGGGGCGCAAAGGGCGCCGATGGGCGCGGGGCTGACGGGCGCGGGGCCGACGGGCGCGGGGGTACGGAGGCGGCGGGCGAGAGCGGCGGCGCGGCGGGCGGGCGCGCGGGGGGCGAGCCGATGGACCTGAGCGCGCTGCGCGAGCGGCTCGCCGCGGTGCCGACGGTGGCGACGCGGGGGCGGGTGCGGTCGGTGGTGGGGCTCTCGCTGCGGGCCGTGCTGCCGGCGGCGCGCGTCGGCGACGTGGTGCTGGTGCGGCGCCCCGGGGGGCCCTTGCCGGGCGAGGTGGTGGGCTTCGAGGGCGACGAGGCGGTGGTGATGCCGCTCGGCGAGCTCGTGGGGGTGGGGCCCGACGACGAGGTCGAGGCGACCGGGAGGCGGCTGAGCGTGGCGGCGGGCGAGGGGCTGCTCGGGCGCGTCCTCGACGGGCTCGGCCGGCCCATCGACGGGGGGCCCGAGCCGGACGGGGTCGAGGTGCCGGTCGACCGGGCGCCGCCGCCCGCGCTCTCGCGCCGGCCGGTGGCCAAGCCGCTCGCGACGGGGGTGCGGGCGCTCGACGCGCTGCTGACCCTGGGCGAGGGGCAGCGCGTGGGGCTCTTCGCCGGCAGCGGCGTCGGCAAGTCGACGCTGCTCGGCGCGATCGCGCGCGGCACCTCGGCCGACGTCGTGGTGGTGGCGCTGGTCGGCGAGCGCGGGCGCGAGGTGGGCGAGTTCCTCGAGCACGCGCTGGGCGAGCGGGGCCGCGGCCGGAGCGTGGTCGTCGTGGCGACGAGCGACGCGCCGGCGCTCGAGCGGCTGCGGGCGGCGCAGACGGCGACGGCCGTCGCCGAGCACTTCCGCGACGAGGGCCGGAGCGTGCTCCTGCTCGTCGACTCGGTGACGCGCTTCGCGCGGGCGCAGCGCGAGGTGGGGCTCGCGGCGGGCGAGCCGCCGGCGCGGCGGGGCTACCCGCCGAGCGTGTTCGCGACGCTGCCCCGGCTGCTCGAGCGCGCGGGGCAGGGGGCGCGGGGCGCGATCACGGCGATCTACACGGTGCTGGTCGAGGGCGGCGACCTGGAAGAGCCCATCGCCGACGAGGTGCGGGGCGTGCTCGACGGGCACGTGGTGCTCGACCGCGCGGTCGCGGCGCGGGGGCGCTACCCGGCGATCGACGTGACCGCGTCGCTCTCGCGCGTGATGGACCAGGTGGTCTCGCGCGAGCAGCGCGAGGCGGCGCGGCGGGTGCGCGCGCTGCTCGGCGCCTACGAGTCGAAGCGCGACCTCATCGCCCTCGGCGCCTACGCCAAGGGCTCGGACCCGGCGGTCGACCGCGCGATCGCAAAGCTGCCGGCGCTCGAGGCCTTCTTGTCGCAGCCGCCCGAGGAGGCGAGCTCGTTCGAGGAGGCGGCGGGCAAGCTCTTGGCGCTCGCGCGCTGACGCGCCGGCGCCGCCCTGGGGCGGTTCTCGGGGGGGTTGCGCTCGCCTTGCGACACCCCGAGCTCGCCCTCCGGGCTCGAACGGCGGGGCCCCGCCTTCCGGCAGGCGCCCCCCCCGAGAGCCGCTCTAACGCTGGCACCAGTGCTGGCCCTCTTCGGCCGCGACGGGGACGTCGTTGAAGAGCTGCCGGCGGCAGACGAAGCCCTGGGGGCAGGTGCGCGAGCCGGTGCCGGGCGCGTCGCAGGGCACCGAGCAAAAGCCGGGGAAGAGGACCACGCCGGCGGCCGTGTCGGAGCCGCCCGGGTCGAAGCAGAGCAGGCCATCGAGGCAGGTCGAGTTGTCGCAGCTCGTGAGGCCGCCGCAGTCGCAGGGGGCGCCGAGGAAGCCCTCGACGGCGGCGTCGGAGCCGACGCAGTCGGCGACGAGCGAGTCGCCGTCGGCGCGGCAGGTCTCGGCGCGGGCGGCGAGGCAATCGAGCTGGGGGCCGCTCAGCCCGGCGCCGCAGAGCGCGTCGCAGGGCACGTTGATGAGGGTGCACTTCGCGGCGGCGCCGCGGCAGCGTTCGATGCAGCCGGGCACGAGGACGTCGTTGCCGGAGCCGGGCGGCAGGGGGGCGTCGAAGATGCCGCGCGTGTCGGGGGCCGAGCACGCGGCTGCCAGGGAGGTGAGGGCCCCGAAGAGCGCGGTACGGCGGAAGAGAAGCATAGGTGATTGAGGGTAAACCCCCGACCGCGTGGGGTCAACGGCGGCGCGCCCTTACGCGCACCCCGACAGCGGGCCGCGGGCGCGCGATTTGTGAGGGTGTTTCTGCTGTTTGCGCCCGCGCGGGCGTGAAAGTTTCGACCGCGCCGGGCGCCGGCGGGGAAAGTTTCAACGCCGCAAGACGGTGCGCTTGAAGGCGAGCCAGAACCAGCGCATGCGGTTGCCCGAGCGATTGAGCCACCGGCCGAAGGCGCCGCTCCGCACGCCCTCGGGGCCGCGGCGGGTGAGCTGGGCGGGGCGGGCGGCGGGGTCGACGCCGGCGAGGGCGTAGAGCTCGCAGAGGTCGCGCACGACGTCGCTGACGCCGCGGGTCTCGACGTCGTGGGCGACGCAGTAGCTGTCGGGCTTGTTGCGGATCATGCAGCGCGCGATGACGTACATGATGTTGCGGTCGATGAGCTCGCCGTTGCCGTCGAGGTAATGCTTGTACGAAAAGAAGCGGTCGGCCGGGGCGACCTCGGAGCCGTCGGTCTTCGGCGCCCGGAGCGACTCGATGACCGAGTATTCGTGCTTGAGGTACTGCTCGATCGTGTTGTTCTCGTCGTTCTTCTCGTACTCGATGAACTTGTGGAAGGCGTCGTAGAGGTTCTTCGGGTTCGCGTAGGCGCCCGAGATGAGGTAGTAAAAGAGCGCGCCGAGCGAGTAGATGTCGGCGGGGCGGCCGACGCTCTTCTGAATGCGCGCGCGCACGTTGACCTCGCTCGCGCCGCGGTAGGGCCGATCGAGCACGATGCGCTTGCGGGCGCGGTCGGCGTACTGGACGGTGTACTGCTCGTTGTGGTTGAAGAGCGAGAACGTGTCGTTCTGCGCGAGGTGCACGTAGAAGTCTTCGAAGTACTCGACCTCGGGCACGCCCTGGTGGACGTTGACGAGCAGCTCGATGATGTTGGTCTCCTGCTCGGGGCTCTGGAAGAAGAGGGTGCCCGGCACGCCGTGCATGCGGGTCATGCCGAAGCTCACCTCTTCGTCCTTGATCTTGGCGACGTTGAAGTCGGCCAGGCGCACCTCGAGGGTCGAGCCGCGCAGGTCTTCGTCGGGCAGCTTGACGAGGATGTTGGCGGGCTTGATGTCGCGGTGGCAGATGTTGCGCCGCAGGTGCGCGTACTCGACCGCCGAGGCGACCGGGATCATGTAGTCGAGCACGCGAAAGAGCCGCTCTTTCGGCCCGCAGGCGAGCAGGTCGTCGCGCTTGCCCTTCTGGCGCGAGCCCTTCAGGCGCTCTTCGAGCGACATGTCGAGCCGCTCGAGAATGAGGAAGTCGTTGTCGACCTTGTCGCGCACCGAGGGCGGGATGAACGACGGCTCGTCGGCCTCGCCGGAGGCGAAGAGGGCGATGATGTTGGGGTGGCCCTGCACCCGCTCGAGCAGCTCTTTTTCGATCTGAAAGCGCAGCCGGTCTTCTTCGCTCACGCCCTTCTGCAGGGCCTTGATGACGACGGGCTTGCGGTAGTCGGTCTTCGACTCGAGCCAGCGCTCTTCGCCGAGGAAGGCCTTGGCGAAGCGGCCCGAGCCGATCTCGATGGGCAGGCCGCGCGCGTCGAGCACGAACGAGAAGCTGTGCGAGCGCACGACGTGCGCGCCGGGGCCCGAGCGCGGGTCGCGCCCCTCGGGGCGCGCCGCCGGCAGGCCGCCCGACTCGGCCCCGGGGCCCGGCTCGGGCGGCGGGGGCAGCGGCGGCGGCTCTTGGTAGGGCGCCGGCGCGGAGGCGGCGGGGCGGGTGGGCGAGTTGAGCGGGGGCGGGGGCGGCAAGGGCGTCTGGACCGCGCCGAAAGCCCCCGAGGGCGAGGCGAAGGGGCCGGTCGGCGCGTTGAAGGGGGGGGTCGAAGGCGAAGCGAAGGGCTCGCGCCGCGGCGGCGCCCCCACCGGGGGCAGCGGCCCCCGGCTCGACGCGGGCGACAGGGGGGCGTTCGGCGGGGGCGCGGAGGGGAACGGTGGCTTAGCCATGGGACCGATACCGGGAGCGAGGGGGCGGG
This sequence comes from Polyangiaceae bacterium, assembly GCA_035762175.1. Lineage (GTDB taxonomy): Bacteria > Myxococcota_A > Polyangia > Polyangiales > Polyangiaceae > DASTPP01. Next base: position 10,248 of record DASTPP010000296.1, read on the forward strand.
GGTGAGAGGCGGGGCTCGCGCCCCGAAAGGAAGCCGAATGGGGGGGAGGGGCGGGCTCGGGGGGGCCTTTCGGGGGCCCGACCTTGCGGGGGCCGGCGGGGGCGAGGGCGGCCGCGGGCGCCGCCGCCTCGGGCTCTTTGCCCTCTTCGCCCCAGATGCTCATGGGGGGCGGGCCGTAGAGCGTGCGCTCGCTGGCGGGCGCGTCCCAGTCGTCGCCCTCGTGCATGCGGGGAAGAGCCGGGGGGGGGGTATTTGTCTTTTGACTCATCGCCGCGCCTCAAAGAATGCCACAGACCCGGGCCCTTTAGGGGCCGATCTCACGCCCCCTCATCACCCCTACGGCAAGGGGGACGCCCTTTCAAGACGCCTGCAAAACGACGACGTCGGGGTAGTCGTCGAAGGCGAGCGCGAGCGCGACGCGCGAGCCCTGCCAGGGCAGCGTCAGGGGCGGCTCGTCGGGCAGCGAAAACGTCATGCTCGCGGCGCGATCGCCCTGCCCCCAGGCCCAACGGCATTGCGCCAAGAGCTCGCGCGCCATCGAGAGAAACTGCGCCTGCCCGTCGCCGTCGGCGAAGACCGCGGCGCTCGCGTGTTGCGAGCCGGGCAGCCGGACGAAGCAGTTCAGGCCCTTCAGGTGCAGGCGCGCCGGGCGCGCCCGGACGACCAGCAGCGTCGCGCGAAAGCGCAAAGGCTCGCGCCCCTCGCCCTCGAGGGTGAGGTCCCAGCGCTCGCGCGGCGGGGCGAGCCGGGCGGTGCGGCCCCCGGGCAGGCCGAGCTCGCGGAAGGACAGCGGCGAGACCTTGCCCTCGTCCGACTCGAGCGTGAGCGAAAAGGGCGGGCGGCCGCCCGGCCGCGACGCGGGCCCCTCGCGCCCGGTCGCGCTCGACAAGGGCACGCGCGGGGTCGGGGGCAAGGGCGGCGGCACCAGGACCGCCGGCGCCGGGGGCAGGGGCGGCGGCTGCGCCGCGCGCGGGCTCGGGGGCGGGGGGTTCGGCGCGCCGCCCCCGGGCCCGGGGCCGGGCGCCAGGCCCGTGGCGGCCCCGCCCCCGCCCAAGGCCGGCTGCGAGGGCGCGGCGAAGCGGCGCGCCGGCCCCGGCGCCGGGGCGCCGAGGGCGCGCCCGACGCGCAGGGCGAACTCGGTCGCCGACGCGAGGCGCGTCGTCGGCTCGGGGCCGAGCGCCTCGAGCAAGGCCGCCCGCAGCCCCGGGTCGAGCGCGCAGCGCTCGAAGTACGCTTCGACCGACGAGGTGCCCCGCACCCGTTCGAGGAACGTGCTGAGCACGTTCTCGACGTAAAAGGGCGTCGAGCCGGTCAGCATGAAGAGCGTCAAGAGCGCGAGCGCGTAGACGTCGGTCGCGGGGCCGACCGGCTTGCTCACGAGCTGCTCGGGCGCGGCCCAGTGCGGCGAATAGACCAGGCCCGTGAGCGTGATGGCCTCGCTGCTGTCGGGCGGGCCGAGCGCGGCGCTGCTCGAGGCGATGCCGAAGTCGGCCAGCTTCGGCACCAGCGACGAGCCGGCGCGGGCGAAGAGAATGTTCGAGGGCTTGATGTCGCGGTGCACCAGCCCGTAGCCGTGCGCCTCGACCACGGCCGAGGCGATGGGGCCCAGGATGTCGAGCGCCTCGCCGGGCGCGAGCGCGCCGTGCGCCCGCACGTACTGCTCGAGGTTGCCGCCGTCGAGGTATTCGGTCACCTGAAAGGGCCGCCCCTCGTGCTCGAGCACCCCGACGTCGTAAATGCGCAGCGTGTTCGGGTGCTGCAGCCGCGAGAGCGCGAAGGCCTCGCGCCGGAAGAGCGAAAAGACCGTCCGGTCGACGCCCGCCCCCGACCCCTCGAGCCCCGCCCCGAGCGGCCCGCGGTAGACCTTGACGCACACCACCCGGTCGAGCCGCTCGTCGCGCGCGCGGTAAATCGTCGACGAGCCCCCCCGCGCGACCTGGGCCTCGATGGCGTAGCGTCCGAGCAACTGGGTGCCCTGCGGCAGCACGTTGTCGAACAAGAAATGACTCATGCCCGGGGGCCCGTAGGGGGGTCGACGCCATCACTATCGTACGCAATCGCGCCCGCCGGCGCGAGATCGTAGGGCTCGCGGTTTTTTTTCGGGCCCGCAGCCCCGCCAGCCCCGCACCGCCGCGCCCCCGACGCCACGCTCGAGCCCGCGCTCGACCACACCACGTCGCCCCCGCCGCCGGGAGGCCGCCCGAGCCCGACGCCGAGCCGGCGCGCACGCTGCAGCGCGCCAACGCGACCGCCGGACGCTCGAAAACCAAACATCGAACTCGACCTGGGTGCGGCCACCATCGCCCCGCACGTCGAAGCGGTCGGCAACGGGCCGGATGATCGGCAAGGCGCCGTCGAGCGCGCCGGCGGGCACCGGCCGCGGCGCCGGCGAAAGCCCCGCCGACGAGGGGCGGGGCGCCGGCGAAGACCCCGCCGACGAGAGGCGGGGCGTCGGCAGAGGCCCGGCCGACGAGGCGCGGGCGGTCACCAAGGGCCCCGCGGACGAAGGGCGCGGCACCGGCAGGGGCCTGGCCGACGAAGGGCACGGCGCCGGCAGGGGCCCCGCGGACGAAGGGCACGGCGCCGGCAGGGGCCCGGCCGACGAAGGACGCGGCGCCGGCGCGGCCCCGACGCTCGGCGGCCGGGGCGACAGGGGGGCGGACGCTGGACGGCCGCCTCGCGCTCGACGGCGCGCACCCGCACCCCGCGCGGCGCGTCGGGCAACGGAATGACCCTCGTTCTGGCCGGACAAGAAGCGGTCGACGAGGCGGCCAGCGAGCGCAACGACCCCGGAGGCGACCTTCCAGGTCGACGAGGGGCGGGCGCCCAGCCGCTCGCAAAGGCCCCAGGCGAGCGCGCGCGCCCGCTCGACGTCGGCCTCCCCCTTATCTCGAGCGCCAGAGGCCCGGGCGCCTCGGGCGCCTCAGGCGCGAATGCGGCGAGCTCGGCCCGGAGCGCCGCGCGCCGCTCTTCGGCGACGAAGAGGTCGATGCCCCGGTCGAGCGCGAGCAGCGTACGCTCGAGGTTGGCCGCGCTACGATCGCGCACGCCCGGGCGCAAGCGCCACAGCCAGGAGCACCTCGCCGGGGATGGGCGAGACGTAGTTGGAAAGAATCGACCGAATACGGCCGATCGGGTTCATCGCGTTACCAAGGGCCCCCCATCGCCCCCGCACGGACGCAAAGCGCCCGCCGCCGCTCGGGCGGCATGTCAAAGGAGGCAGTAATTCTATCACAAGAATGTAATAATTGTTAGAAAAATCAAGTTACCCTGGTTTTTTCGATTCGGGGCCGAGCCCGGCGGGTAGCGAGCCCAACCACGAAGGGGCTGGCCACGGCCGGCTCTCTCTCATACGAGCGGCGGGTGACCTTGCACGCCCTGCGGGCACCCTGAACGCGCCTCCGGCTCTGACAGCAGGGCACCCGCCCTCCGGGCGTGCAAGGTCACCCGCCGCTCGTATCAGAGCGGCGGCAGCGCGACGCGCTCGCAGGCCGGCGCGAGGCGGCAGACGCGGCTGCGGCCGCGCTTGCGGTCGTGGTGCGCGTCGCACTCGCTCTTCGTCTCGAAGCAGGTGGTGGTGGGGCCGCCGACGGCGAGCGCGTG
>DASTPP010000297.1:0-38904 GCA_035762175.1 Polyangiaceae bacterium
CCGGCGCGTCGAACAAGAGCAGGGGGCGGCTGGGTTGGGTCCTCACACCCCTACCTTCGCCGCCCCCCCTCCTTTTGTCGCGCGAAACCTCTCGCCGGCCGCTACGTGAACGGCATTGGGCTTCAGCCGGGGGCCGCCCGCAGCCGCGTTTCGCACCCCCCTCGCCGCGTCCGGGGCCGCCGGCACACCCAGGTGCTTGCTCGTGTCGCACCTGCGCGCACCAGCCCCCTGGCCAGGGTGGGGGTTCGGCACCGCAAGCGGGCGTCGGTTCGATCCCCTGCGAGCGGAACCTCAGCCGGCGTAGCGGGGGGTGATACTAGCGCCGGGCGCGCGCTCCGTCGGCGCGGAACCTCGCCCCCAGACGACCCAGGGTCGGCTTCGTCGGGCGTTCGACAACCCCCCGCGTCCGCCCGCGGGCCGCTCCCTTGGGTCGTTTCCGGTCCCCGGACCCGACCGACCCGGGGTGCGGGGGGCTCCGCCGCCTCCCGAGAGGGGCCGGGCGATCGAATTGTCGATCTCCAGGATGTCCCGGGACCTGCAAGCCCCCACCGCACTCGACCCTCGTCAGGTCCGGGGACCTGCGAGACCCCACCGCACTCGACCCCCGTCAGGTCCGGGGACCTGCGAGACCCCAGCGCACTCGACTTCCGTCAGGTCCGGGGACCTGCGAGACCCCCAGCGCACTCGACCCCTGTCAGGTCCGCGGACCTGACGAAGAGCGCTCTTCGCTTGGCTCCCCCCGGGTCGGGGGTGCTGCAAGAACGCTCGTTCTTCGCCCCCATCGAGCCCCCGAACCTGCCGAGGTGCGCTTCCTTCGACGCCCGTCAAAAACGAGGGGCTGCGAAGGCTGCCGCGAGCAAGTGCCGTTGTAATACTCGAGCGCCGGTCGGATGGGGCAGGGCAGCCCCGATGGCCCCCCGTGGGTTGCGTGCCGCGTGCGGTCGGGCGTTAGCGGGTGCCCCCGGGCCGGGGCCGGGCGCAGCCGCCGTCGAAGCAGGCGTCGGGCGCTCGGCGGCCGCGGGCTTTTGCCCAGAGCGTCTCGGCGAGGCCCACGGTCCAGCAGAGCGGGCAGCCGCGCAGGGCGACGAGCGCGAGCGGCACGAGCACGAAGGGCGGCCAGCCCAGCGGCGCGAGCGCGAGGGCGCACGCGAGGGCCAAGGCGCCGAGCGCGCCCCGGAGCAGATGTTCGGCGAGGCTCTTGCTGGCGAACATGGGCCCCCTCACGATCGCAGCGCGCGCGGCGACGGGCAGGTGCTCTTGCCCAGCAGGCGGTAGCCGAGGCAAACCCCGCCGAGGGCGGTCGCCACGAGGTAGACGGCGGGTGCCCCGAAGGCCACCGCCCGAACGACCGGCCCGAGCGGCGCGAGCCAGGCGCAGGCGGCGAGCGGAAGGGCGGCGACGAGGCGGGCGAGGCGGTCGAAATTGCCGAGGTTTTGGGCCATGATGGGCTCCTTTTTGAGGGTCTCAGCCCGCAGAGGCGCGGCGCCCCCGAAAGGGTTCTCGGGGGGGCGAAGAATCCATTCGTGCCCGGCCGCCCTCTGCGTTGTCGCATGGACCACGCCACCGCCCGCGATCTTGCCCGACGCATCGCCGCCCTCCGGCCCGATTTGCGCGACGCGCTGCTCTTGGTCGACGTTCTCGGCCTCTCGCCGCGCGACGCCGCCGCGCGCGTCGGGGTCGCGCGGCCGACCCTGCTGGGCCGCCTGCGATGCGCGCGGGCCTCGCTCGCCGGGGCGCGATCGTGAGGGGCGAGCGAGCCCGGGCGGGCGGGCCGGCGGGCCCCCTCGGGCCGCGCCCGGCAGGGGCGCAGGCGCGGGCGTCCGAAGGGGCCGCGGCCGGCGGGCCGGCGGCCGATCACGCCGAGGTGCTGGCCCGGGCGCGGGCGGGCGATCGGGCGAGCATCGAGCGCTTGCTCCTCGCGTATCAGCCCGACGTGCGCCGCTTCGCGCGCCGGGTCTGCCGCGTCGAGGACGCCGACGACGCCGTGCAGCACGCGCTCGTGCAGCTCGCCACCAAGCTCGGCGCCTTCCGCGAGGCGGCGAGGCTGACGAGCTGGCTCTTCACCATCGTCAAGCGCGAGTGCCTACGCCTGCTCGGGCGCCTGCGACGCGAGGGCGAAGGCGGGCTCGAGCCCCCGCCCTCCGGCGCGACGGACGCCGAGCTGCGGCTCTCGCTGCTGCGGGCGCTCGCCGGGCTCGACGACGCCCACCGCGACGTGCTGCTGCTGCGCGACGTCGAGCAGCGGCCGGGGCCCGAGGTCGCCGAGGCGCTCGGCATCTCGGTCGAGGCGATGAAGAGCCGGTTGCACCGGGCCCGCGAGCAGGTTCGCGCCGAGCTGGCGCCGCCGGGCGGGGGCGAGGCCCTCGGGCGCCGGGACGACGACAGGGCGTGAGAAGTAGGGAGGCGCCCCCGGCGCGTTTGCCCTCCCTCGGGGCGCGGCTGGTCGTGGTCGAGGGCGGGGGCGAGCCCCTTCGCGCCCTCGGCTCTATGACACAGACGTGACGCAACGCACAAACGAACGCGAGCTCTTGCGGCGCACGCGGGCCGCAGGCTTTGCGCCCTCGAAATTACGTCTTTTCGGCGATAGCGCGCAGCGAACTACGCAAGCGTGGCAAAACGCCACAGTGCCGATTGGCGTAAATCCCTGGCGTTGCTGGCGATCGGGCTCATCCTGAGAGGGGGTGGGGGTTTCGTGGCTCGGGGGCAAAGAATCTTCGCGCCGGCCTGAATCCCGTTGCATCCCACCTCGATCGAGGAGCTAGTAGGCCGAGCCATGAGAGCAGGGACGAGCGGGGGCCTGTTCGAGTCGCTTTCTTGGCTGCGCCGAGGGGCGCGGCGGGCGCGCGGCGGCGGCGGGGGCGGGCGGTGAGCCGGGCGGGGGGGGCGAGCGGGGGGGGCGCCTGGCGCGCGCCATGACGGCGCCCGCGCCGCAGGCCAGCCTGTTGCTGGTCGACGACCACCCCCCGGATCTGGTGACCCTCGAGGCCGTTCTCGAGCCCTTGGGCCACCGGCTCGTGCACGCGAGCTCGGGCGCCGAGGCGCTCGAGCTCGCCTCGCGCGAAGAGTTCGCGGTCGTCTTGATCGACGCGCGGATGCCCGGCCTCGACGGCTTCGCGACCGCCGAGCGCCTGCGCCAGACCGAGCGGGGGCGGGCGACGCCGCTCATCTTCTTGAGCGCGCACGACAAGGACAAGCCCGGCATCTTGCGCGCCTACGATCTCGGCGCCGTCGACTACGTGACCAAGCCCTTCGAGCACGCGCTCTTGCGCGCCAAGGTGCAGGCCTTCGTCGACCTCTACTTCGCGCGGCGGCGCGCGCGCGAGCAGGCCGAGCGCGCCGAGGCCCGCGAGCGCGCGCTGCTCGACCGCTTCCTCGAGCGGGCGCCGGCCTGCCTCGCCATCTTCGAGGGGCCCGAGCACCGCTTCGTCTTCGCCAACGCGTGCTTCCGGGCGATGGCGGGGGGGCGCAAGCTGCTCGGGGTCCGGGCGCGGCAGGCCCTGCCCGAGCTCGGGGGCAGCGGCTTCTTCGAGCGGCTCGACCGGGTCTACGGCTCGGGCGAGCCGGACGCGGGCGCGGACGCGCCGACGCGCTGGGTGGGGCCGGGCGCGGCCGGGGGGGCCGACGTCTCGTTCACGCACCACCCGTACGGGGGGGCCGACGGGCGCACGGTGGGCATCATGACCTTCGGCTTCGACGTGACCGACCTCGTGCGGGCGCGCCGGCAGGCCGAGGGGCTGGCGGACGAGCTCGCGAAGAGCGAGGGGCGCTTTCGCAGCTTCGTCGAGTCGATCCCCCTGTTGGCCTGGTCGGCGCGCGCCGACGGCTCGTTCGACTACTGCAATTCGCGCTGGTACGCGTACACGGGCGCGACGCCCGAAGCGACGCAGGGCTGGGGCTGGGCGTCGGTGCTGCACCCCGCGCGCGCCGGCGAGCTGCTCGCGGCCTGGCGGCGCGCGGTCGACGAGGGGGCCGACTTCGAGGCCGAGACGCTCGTGCGGGGGGCCGACGGCGCCGACCGGTGGTTTCTCGTGCGGGCGGTGCCGGTGCGCGACGAGGCCGGGCGGGTGGTGCGGTGGTTCGGCACGGGCACGAACATCGACGACCGCAAGCGGGTCGAGGCCGAGCGCGAGGCGCTGCTCGCGCGCGAGCACGAGGCGCGGGGCCTCGCCGAGGAGGCGGGGCGGGCGAAAGACGAGTTCTTGGCCACGATTTCGCACGAGCTGCGCACGCCGCTCAACGCCATCCTGGGCTGGGCGCGCCTGCTGCGCGGCGGGGCGGGGAGCCCCGCCCAGCTCGAGCGGGCCTTCGAGGTGATCGAGCGCAACGCGCTGGCGCAGGCGAAGCTCGTCGACGACCTGCTCGACGTCAGCCGGCTCGCGTCCGGCCGGGTGCGGCTCAAGCGCGAGCGGGTGACGCTGGCGGCGGCCGCGCGCGACGCGCTCGACACGCTGGCGCCGGCCGCCGAGGCGAAGCGGCTGTCGCTCGAGGTCCGCGTCGAGGACGAGGGCGAGGTGATGGGCGACGCCGACCGGCTGCAGCAGATCGCCTGGAACCTGGTCTCGAACGCCGTGAAGTTCTCGCCCGCCGGCGCGGCGGTGCGCGTCGTGGTCCGCCGCGAGGGGGGCGACGTCGAGCTCTCGGTCGAAGACGGGGGCCCCGGCATCCCCCCCGCGCTCCTGCCCCACGTCTTCGACCCCTTCCGGCAGGCGGACGGCTCGATCACGCGGCTGCACGGCGGCCTCGGGCTGGGGCTGAGCATCGCGCGGCAGTTCGCCGAGCTGCACGGCGGCACGATCGCGGCCGCGAGCGGGGGCGAGGGGGCGGGCGCGGCGTTCACGGTGCGGCTGCCGGCGGCCCCGAGGGGCGAGGCCCCGAAGGAGGCCGCCGCGGCCGAGGGCGCCGCCGGCGCGTCGTTGCAGGGCGTGCGCGCGCTCGTCGTCGACGACGAGCCGGACGCGTGCGACCTGACCCGGCTGATCTTGGAGCGCGCGGGCGCCGAGGTCGTGACGGCGCTCGACGCCGGGGCGGCGCTGCGCGCGCTGCTCGCCTGGGCCCCCGACGTGCTCGTCTCGGACGTCGGCATGCCCGGCACCGACGGCTACGCGTTCGTGCGGCGGGTGCGCCGGCTCAGCGACCGGGTCGCGTCGCGCACGCCCGCGGTCGCCTTGACGGCGTTCGTGCGCGCCGAAGACCGGGTGCGCGCGCTCGAGGCGGGCTTCGACGCCTACGTGCCGAAGCCGGTCGACCCGGCCGAGCTGACCCTGGTGGTCGCGAGCGCGGCGCGCCCGCGGCAGCAGCGCTAGGCTCGGGTCGGCCCTCGCCGGGCGGGGCTCAGCGCGTGCGCGTGTGCTCGATGAGCTTCGAGAGCACGGCGACGAACTCGCCCGCGGTGGTGGGCTTGGTCAGGTACATGGTGAAGCCGGCGAGCAGGGCGCGGGTGCGGTCGTCGATGCGGTCGAGGGCCGTGAGGGCGACGGCGGGGGTCAGGCCGCCGCCCTCGGGCGCCAGGCGCCGGAGGTTGCGCACGAGGCTGCAGCCGTCTTCGTTCGGCATCGAGATGTCGCTGATGAGCACGTCGGGGCGGGTGCGCTGGAAGAGGTAAAAGGCCTCGTGCGCGCTCTCGGCGGTGGCCACCTCGGCGCCGTGGGAGCGCAGCATCGAGGCGATGAAGTAGCGGGCGTCGGGGTCGTCGTCGACGACGAGCAGGCGCGCGCCGTCGAGGTCGTGGCGCGAGGACGGGGGCGGGCGGCCGCTCGGCCGCGAGGGCGGGGCGGCCGAATCGCGCGCGCGGGCCTCGCGGCCGGGCGGCGGGGCGATGCCGAGCACGGGGGTCTGCAGCGAGGGGCTCGAGGGCGAGGGCGGGCGGGGCGAGGGCGGGACGGGCGGGGCGGCCGAGGCGGGCGGCTCGCCGGGGCGGGGGGCGGGGGCGGCGGGCAGGAGCACGGCGAAGCGGGCGCCGCGGCCCGGCCCCTCGCTCTCGGCGCGCACGGTGCCGCCGTGCAGCTCGACCAGGCTCTTGACGACCGACAGGCCCAGGCCGAGGCCGCCGCCCCCGGCGCCGTCGGCCTGCCGGAAGCGGTCGAAGACGTGGGGCAGGAACTCGGGCGCGATGCCGCGGCCGTTGTCTTCGACCGAGAGCTCGACGTGCGCGCCCCGGCGCCCGAGCCGCACGGCGACGCGGCCGCCCTCGGGGGTGAACTTGACGGCGTTCGAGAGCAGGGTCGCCGCCACCTGCTGCAGCCGGCCCTCGTCGCCCTGGACTTCGCCGACGTCGTCGAGCGAGGCCGCGAGGGCGATGCCCTTGGCCTCGGCGGCGGGCCGCACCAGGTCGAGCGCGGCGCGCACGGCCCCGGCGAGGGGCGTCGGGCCGACCTGCAGGCGCAGCTTGCCGGCGGTGATGCGGCCGACGTCGAGCAGGTCGTCGATGAGCTTGGCCTGCACCCCGGCGTTGGTCTCGATGACCTCGAGCGCGCGCCGCCGCTTCTCTTCGCCGAGCCCGTCGGCCCGCAAGATCTGCGACCAGCCCAGGATGGCGTTGAGCGGGGCCCGGAGCTCGTGCGAGACGAAGGCCAAGAACTCGTCTTTCGCCCGGCTCGCCTCCTCGGCGAGGGCCCGCGCCTCGCGCTCGCGGGCGAAGAGCTCTTCGCGCTCGGCCTCGGCCCGCTTGCGGTCGTCGATGTCGGTCGCGGTGCCGACCCACTCGACGACCGCCCCGTCGCCGTCGCGGCGGGGCAGCGCGCGCGCGAGGAACCACCGGTAGGCGCCGTCGTGGCGGCGCAGCCGGTACTCGAGCTCGAAGGGCGTGCCGTCGCGGGCGGCCTCGTCGCGGCGGGCGAGGCAGAGCCGCCGGTCGTCGGGGTGCAGCACCGACCACCACCCGTTGCCGAGCGCGCGCTCGGCCGGCATGCCGGTGTGCTCGACGAAGCGGCGGTTGACGTAGGTGACGCCGCCGTCGGGGGTCTCCGTCCAGACGATCTCGGGGGTCGCGTCGGCGAGGAAGCGGTACTTGCGCTCGCTCGCCGCCAGGTCTTTCGCCCGCAGGAGCGCCGCCTGGCGCCGCACCCGCTCGCGCGCCTCGTACAGGTCGAGGAAGACGGCCACCTTCGCCCGCAGCACGGCCGGGTCGATCGGCTTGGCGATGAAGTCGACCGCCCCGAGCCCGTAGGCGCGCGCGACGCGGTCGGGGTCGCCGGCGGCGGCCGTGACGAAGAGCACCGGCGTCTTCTCGCCGTGCTCGCGCTGGCGCAGGCGCGCGAGCGTCTCGAGGCCGTCGAGCGCGGGCATCTCGACGTCGAGCACGACGAGCGCGTACTCGTCGACCGAGAGCCGGGCGAGCGCCTCGCGGCCCGAGGTGGCCCGCACCAGGCGCGCCCCGAGCGGCGCGAGCAGCGCCTCGAGGGCGACCAGGTTCGCCGGCCGGTCGTCGACCAGCAGCACGCCCGGCGGGCGCGGCGCCGTCGCGCCCGACACGTCGGGTGCGCCCTCGGGGGGGCGGAACTCGGGTCTCAAGGAGCGAACCATGTTCGGCCGTCGGGGGGCGCCTCGCCGCGGGTTGTCTTGATTGTCCTAGCGGCCGGAGTCGAGGCCGTCCACTCGCGTTAGGAGAAAACCACGTGGCGCACCGCGCCGCCCCGAGCGAACGCTTCGCCTCTCGGCCGAAGCCGCGGCGGGCTCACGCGCTCTCGGCGCTGCCGCCCGGCCCCGCCCGGGGCGGCGCCCCGGCGCCCGCGCCGCCCGGCGCCACCAGCCCCGGCGACGAGCGGGCCTGCTTGGCCCGGATGTGGGCGCGACTACGCTCTTTCAACTCGGCCCGCAGCCGCAGCTTGGACGCGAGCCGGCAGAACGACGCCTGCCAGGCCTCGAGCGAGTCGTCAGCCAAGGGCTCGCTCACGCTCACGTCGCTGCCGAACAGGCTGAGCGTGAGCAGCCCGGTCTCGTGGTTTTGAAGAATGGTAACGCCTTGCTCGGCGCACCAGTCGCGGGCTTGGTCCAAAGTCATGGCCGAAAGCGACGTCAAGCCGAGCAAAGAGCGGGCCAGGGCGCCCGGCCCCGCCGCCGCGGCCCCCGGCCCGCCGCGCCGGGATTCGCCGCACCCCGCCCCCGCGCCCGCCGTAGCAAATTGCCTCGAGCGGCCCCGCGCTTTCCGTTTTGCCCCACCCCCGCCCCGCGCGGCGGGCCCCGGCCGGTCCGAGCGAGGGGAACGCGGTAACGTTAACCCGATAGGCCCCCTTCCCCACGTTCGCCCTCGCCCGCCGCGCCAGGGCAGGCCGCCCGCGGGTCAATAGGCGACGGTGAAGCGCCGGCGCGAGTGCTTCGGGCGTTCGAGCTCGTCGAGGAGCGCGACGGCGTAATCTTCGGCCGAGATGCGACTCTGCCCCTTCTCGTCGACCAGCAGGCGGTCGCCGCCGACGCGGTAGTCGCCCCTGCGCTCGCCCGGCTCGATGAGGGCGGGCGGGCTCAGGTAGAACCAGTCGAGGTCGGCCCCGGCCGCGGCCGCGCGCAGGGCCTCGAGCGAGTCGGCGTGCGCGAGCGCGATCCCCCGGAGCGCGGCGGGGAACTGGGGCGTGTCGACGACGCGCACGCCGGGCGCCACCTCGAGGCTGCCCGCGCCGCCGACGACGGCGAGGCGGCGCACGCGCGCGCGCTTGGCCCCCTCGACGAGCGCCCGCGCGGCGTCGCTCAGCATCGCGGCGGGGGCGCCGCGGGCCGGCCCGACCGCGCTCACGATCGCGTCGGCCCCCTCGGCGGCGGCCCCCACGGCCGCGGCGTCGAGCACGTCGGCCCGCACGCCGCGGGCCCCCGCGCCGAGGCCCTCGAGGCGCGAGGGGTCGCGCGCGGCCGCCGTCAGGGCGTGGCCGCGGCGCAAGGCCTCGGCGGCGATGCGCTGGCCGATCATCCCGCTGGCACCGAACAGTACGATGTTCATGATGTCGTCTCCTCTCGTGCGCCGGGCCCGGGCCGCCCGCCGCCCGCGCGGGGCGGCGACCGGGGGGGGCCCCGCGCTCTCGAGGGGGTAGAATGCCCCCGGGGGTGCTGCCGCACAATCGGCCCCGGGTCGAACACTTTGTGCGACACTACCGAACAATGTTCGGCGCCCGCGATTTGCCCCTCCTGGCGGTGTTCGCCGCGGTCGTGCGGCTCGGCTCGTTCACGGCGGCCGCGCGCGAGCTCGGCCTGGCCAAGAGCGTGGTCAGCCAGCACGTGCGCACGCTCGAGGCGCGCTGCGGGGTCCGGCTGCTCGAGCGCACGACGCGCCGGCTGCGCGTCACGCAGGTGGGCGAGCGGGTGCTCGAGGCGGCGGCGCCGGTCGGCGTCGCGGTGCGCGAGGTCGCGCGGGTGCTCGAGGCGCACCGCGAGGCGCCGACCGGCACGCTGCGCGTGACGGCGCCCTACGGCCTCGGGTCGACGATCGTGACGCCGGCGGCCGCGCGCCTCGCGCTCGCCCACCCGGGGCTGCGCGTCGACCTCGTCTTCGACGACGCCCTGCGCGAGCCGGTCGCCGAGGGCTTCGACGTCGCGCTGCGGCTGGGGCCGCTGCGCGAGTCGAGCCTCGTCGTGCGGCGCCTCGGCGCCGAGCCCGAGATCATCGTCGGGGCCGACGCGATGGCCCCGCGGCACCTCGCCGCCGCGCGCCCGGGCGAGCTCGCCGACGCGCCCTGGGTCACGCACTCGCTGCTCGGGCTGCGGGGGCTCTGGTCGTTCCGGTCCGAGGCGGGCGAGCGCGACCGGCTCGCCGTCGCGCCGCGGGCGCTGGTGAGCGCGTCGTCGGCGCTGCGCGAGCTCGTGCTCGCGGGGGTGGGCTTCGCCGCGATGCCGCTGCACACCGTCGCGCGCGACCTGGCGGCGGGGCGCCTGCGGCAGGCCTGCCCGGGCTGGTTCCGCCGCCGGCTCACGCTGCAGGCGCTCTTGCCCTCGCGCGAGAGCCCGCCGCGCGTGCGGCTCTTCCTCTCGCACGCCGCCGAGCTCGCGGGCGAGCTCGGGTTCCGGCCGCCGCGGGCGGCGTAGCGGGCCCGCGTCCACGGACACCTGTCCGCGCTGGACACCTGTCCGCGCTCCGGCGAGGCCGAACGTGGGCAGACGACGCGAAAAAGACCGCGATTTTCGCCGCCGCGGCGGCGGCACGCCCGTTGCTCTAGGCCCCCGGCGATGCGAGGCGTTCGATGATCCGCGGCACCTCGGCGATGGACCGCGCGGTCGTCAAGCCCCGGGCCCCCTGGTACCGGTACGCGCCCTGGCTGGCGGCGGCGGCGGCGCTCGCGCTCGGCGCGGCCTTCGCGCTGCCCTTCGCCCGGCGCTGGGCGGGGGCCGAGCGGGTGGTCGAGGCCTCGCGGGTGCGGGTGGCCGAGGTGGTGCGCGGCGATCTCGAGCGGGACGTGTCGGTGCAGGGCCGCGTCGTGGCCTCGCTGCACCCGACGATCTACAGCCCGGCGCCGGGCATCGTGTCGCTGCCGGCGCGGGTGGGCGCGACGGTGACGAAGGGCCAGATCTTGGCGCAGATCGAGAGCCCGGAGCTGAACAGCCGCCTGAGCCAAGAGCAGTCGACGCTGCGCTCGCTGCAGGCCGAGCTCGACCGGCACGAGATCGCGACGCGGCAGGCGGCGGTGAAGGCGAAGCAGGCGACCGACGTGGTGACGCTCAAGCACGCGGCGGCCGAGCGGGCGCTCAAGCGGGCGAAGTCGCTGCGCGACGAGGGGCTGACGAACGCGACCGAGTACGAGAAGGCGCAAGACGATCTCGAGATCGCGGCGCTCGAGCTGAAGAACGCGCGCGAGACCGCGAAGCTCGAGGCCGAGGCGCTGCAGTTCGAGGGGCGCAGCCGGCGGCTGCAGGTGCAAAGGCAGCAGTCGGTGGTCGACGATCTGCTGCGGCAGGTCGGCGAGCTCTCGGTCGTCGCGCCCTTCGACGGCATGGTGGCGGCGTGGTCGGCCCAAGATCGCGACGCGGTCGCGAGAAACCAGCCCCTGCTCTCGATCGTGAACCTGTCGGCCTTCGAGCTCGAGCTCGAGCTGCCCGAGAACTACGCGAGCGACGTGGCGGCGGGCACGCGGGCGGAGGTGTCGGTGCAGGGCAAGCCCTTCGCGGGCAAGGTGACGGCGGTCTCGCCGCAGGTGCGCGACGGGCAGGTGCGCGCGACGGTGGCGTTCGAGCCGCCCGAGCCCTCGGGCCTGCGGCAGAACGAGCGGCTCTCGACGCGGCTGGTGCTCGACCGGCGGGCGGGGGTGCTGAAGCTGCCGCGGGGCCCCTTCTTGGAGAGCGGGGGCGGGCGGCAGGCGTACGTGGTCGAGGGGGGCGTGGCCAGCCCGCGGCCGGTGCGGGTGGGGGCGCTGAGCGTCTCGGAGGTCGAGGTGGTGTCGGGCCTGCGCGAGGGCGAGCGGGTCGTGGTGTCGGACACGGGCGGGTTCGAGGGCGCGCGCGCGGTGCTGCTGCGCCAGTAGGGCGCGGGGCGCGCGGGCGGGGGGCCCCGCGCGCGCCGGGCCGAGCGGAGAGGGCGATCGCATGTTGCAGATGACGGGCGTGAAGAAGATCTACCGCACCGAGCTGGTCGAGACGCACGCGCTCTCGGACCTGACCCTGCGCGTGCGCGAGGGCGAGTTCGTGGCGGTGATGGGCCCCTCGGGCTCGGGCAAGACGTCGTTCTTGAACGTCGCCGGGCTGCTCGACGCCTTCGACGAGGGGCAGTACTTGCTCGACGGCCGCGACGTCAGCCGCCTCTCGGACGCGGAGATGTCGCGCATTCGCAACGAGAAGATCGGCTTCGTCTTCCAGAGCTTCAACCTGATTCCCGATCTCGACGTGTACGATAACGTCGACGTGCCGCTGCGCTACCGGCGGCTCGGCGCGGCCGAGCGCCGGCGGCGCATCGAGCGGGCGCTCGAGCAGGTGGGGCTCGCCTCGCGCATGCGGCACCTGCCGAGCCAGCTCTCGGGCGGCCAGCAGCAGCGGGTGGCGATCGCGCGGGCGCTGGCGGGCGAGCCGCGGCTGATTTTGGCCGACGAGCCGACGGGCAACCTCGACTCGCTGATGGCCCGCGAGGTGCTCGACCTGCTCGAGGCGGCGAACGAGCGGGGCACGACGGTGGTGATGGTGACGCACGGGTCCGAGTGCGCGGCGCGGGCGCACCGGCGGGTGCACGTGCTCGACGGCAAGGTGGTCGAGGTCGAGGCGGCGCCGAGCCTGGTGGGCGCGGGGCACGGGCTCGCGCAGGCGGTGGGCTGAGGCGCCGATGCTGGGCTACCAACTGCGCACCGCGGCGAAGAGCCTGCGCCGCGACCCGGGCCACGCGGGGCTCGTCGTGCTGGGCATCGCGCTCGGCGTCGCGGTCGCGACGCTCTTCTCGGCGATTCACCACGCGTTCGCGCGCGACCCGGTGCCCGGCAAGAGCGGCTCGCTCTACTACGTGCGCCTCGACAGCTGGGGCGGCGACAAGCCCCACCCGCACCGCTCGGGGCTGCCGCCGCAGCTGACCTTCCGCGACGCGACGGCGCTGCAGCGGTCCGACATCCCGGCGCGGCAGTCGGCGATGTTCAAGGCGACGCTCAACGTCTTCCCCGAGGCGGGGCAGCCGCGGCGGCAGACGGCGCGGCTCTGCTCGGCCGACTTCTTCGCCATGTTCGACGTGCCCTTCGAGTACGGCGCGGGCTGGGACCGCAAGGCCGACGCGGGGCCCGAGCCCGTCGTCGTGCTCTCGCGCGAGGCGAACGAGCGCTTCTTCGGCGGGGCGGACAGCGTGGGCCGGCGGCTGCGCATCGAGGAGCGCGAGTTCCGCGTGGCGGGCGTGGTCGGCCGCTGGCCGGTCTCGATCAAGTTCTACGACCTGACCCAGGGCGCGCCGTCGCCCGAAGACCTGTTCTTGCCCTTCAACTTCGTGCGGCCGATGCAGATCCGCACGAGCGGCAACACCGACGGCTGGGGGGGCTCGGCGGCGCCCGGGTTCGAGGGCTTCCTCGCGTCCGAGTCGACCTGGCTGCAGATGTGGGTCGAGCTGCCGACCGAAGAGCGGGCGCGGGCGTACAAGTCGTTCTTGGACGCGTACGTGCTCGACCAGAAGAAGACGGGGCGCTTCCCGCGGCCGCTGCACACCCGGCTGACGCCGCTGCTCGAGTGGATGGACGAGCAGAACGCGGTGCCGCCCGAGACGACGGCGATGATGGCGGTGTCGCTGCTCTTCCTCGCGGTGTGCGCGCTCAACCTGATGGGGCTCTTGATGGCGAAGTTCCTCTCGCGCGGGGCCGAGATCGGGGTGCGCCGGGCGCTCGGCGCGCGGCGGCTCGACGTGTTCGTGCAGCACGTGCTCGAGTGCGAGCTCGTGGCGCTCGCGGGCGGGGCGCTGGGCTTCGGGCTCGCGGCGCTCGGGCTCTTCGGGGTCAACTCGCTCGCGAAGGCGATCGTGTTGCGCGGCGACCTGTTCCGGCTCGACCTCGCGATGGCGGGGTTCGCGGCCGCGGCGGCGCTCGCGGCGGGGCTGGTCGCGGGGCTGTACCCGGCGCTGCGGGCCTGCCGGGTGCCGCCGGCGGCGCACCTGAAGCTGCAGTGAAAGGGTAGAGGCACGCCCATGGAGTTCGGCCCCATCGTCCGCGCGATGCTGCGCAACAAGGTGCGCTTCGGCCTCATCGTGGCCGAGATCGCGCTGACGCTCGCCGTCGTGACCAACTGCGTCGCCCTGATCTTGCACGCGCGGGGCGAGATGAGCCGCCCCTCGGGCTTCGACGACGAGGCGCTCGTGCGGGTCGACGCGCGGCAGCTCGACACGTCGTACCGCGACGAGGGGCGGCTCGACGAGGCCCGGCGGCGCGACGTCGAGGCGCTGCGCGCGACGCCCGGCGTGCGCTCGGTCATGAACACCAACTTCTTGCCGTGGACGGGCGGCGGCAGCTCGACCGAGGTCAAGCCGCTCGGCGCGCCGACCATGCTGCGCACGCAGGTCTACGCGACCGACGCGAGCGTGTCGGCGACGCTCGGCGTCGCGCTCGAGGCGGGGCGCGAGTTCACGGCGGCCGACGCCGAGCGCGACGCCGAGCGGCTACGGGCGCTCAACGCCACCCGGCGCGAGCGCGACGCCGCGGGCAAGGTGGGTGCCGCCGACCGCTACCTGCAGGACGTGGTCGTCAGCCGCGCCCTGGCCGAGCTCGCCTTCGGGCCCGGGCCGCACCTCGGCCAGCTGCTCGAGGACAGCGACGGCGACCACTACCAGATCGTGGGCGTCATCGACCGCTTCTACAACCCGTACGGCTGGCCCATCCACGAGTATGTGATGTTCTACGCGAACCACGTCCGCTCGTACGAGGGCGGCGCGGCCTTCCTCGTGCGGGCCGAGCCGGGGCGGGCGGCGGCGGTGGCGCGGGCGATCGAAGAGCGGCTCCGGCGGCCGGGCGAGGCGCGCGAGATCCAGGTGCGGCTTATCACCGACGTGCGCGACAAGTTCTTCGGGCCGCAGCGCCTCGTCTCGATGCTGATGGGGTCGGTCGTCGTGCTCTTGCTGGCGGTCACGGCGTTCGGCGTCGGCGGCCTGACCTCGTTCTCGGTGACCGAGCGCACGCGCCAGATCGGCACGCGCCGGGCGCTCGGGGCGACGACGGGGGCGGTCTTGCGCTACTTCTTGCTCGAGAACTGGCTGCTGACGACCGCCGGGCTCGCGCTCGGCGGCGCGCTCGCGGTCGGCCTGAACGTGCTGCTCGTCTCGACCGTGGCGGGGGCCAAGCTGCACGCGGGGGTCGTCGCGCTCGGCATGGCGGCGCTCTGGGCGGCGGGGCTCGGCGCGGCCCTCTTGCCGGCGCGGCGGGCGGCGCGCACCTCGCCGGCCGTTGCCACCCGCAACGTGTGACGTTAGAGGTTGACGACGTGTCCCCCCCGGCGCCGGGCCTGCGGGTGCTCATCGTCGAAGACCAGCCCGCGGTCGCCCGGGCGCTGCAGGTCCTGCTCGAGGTGCACGACGTCGCGGCCCTGACGACCGCGAGCCCGGCCGAGGCGCTCGCGATCGTCGACCGCGAAGAGCTCGGGCTGGTCATTCAAGACATGAACTTCGGCCCGGGCGACACCTCGGGCGTCGAGGGGCTCGCGCTCTTCCGGCGCCTGCGGGCGGTCGACCCGGGGCTGCCGGTGCTGGCCGTGACGGCCTGGACGTCGGTCGAGTCGGCGGTCGAGATGGTCAAGGCGGGCGCGGCCGACTACCTGGCCAAGCCCTGGGACGACGCCAAGCTGGTCGCGAGCGTGCGCAACCTCTTGCGCCTGCGCGAGCTCGCCCTCGAGAACGAGCGGCTCAAGCGCGAGGGGGCGCGCGCCCGGGGCGAGCTCGCGCGCCGCCACGATCTGCGCGGCATCGTCTACGAGAGCGCGGCGATGCACCGGGCGGTCTCGCTCGCCGTGCAGGTCGCCCCGGCCGACGTGCCGGTGCTGGTCACCGGGCCCAACGGCGCGGGCAAAGAGATGATCGCCGACATCTTGCAGGCCAACTCGCGGCGGCGCGCGGGGCCCTTCGTCAAGGTGAACGCCGGCGCGCTGCCCGACCAGCTGCTCGAGGCCGAGCTCTTCGGCGCCGAGGCGGGCGCGTACACGGGCATCGGCAAGCGGCGCGTCGGCCGCTTCGAGGCGGCCGACGGGGGCACGCTCTTCCTCGACGAGATCGGCAACCTCTCGCCCGCCGGGCAGATGAAGCTCTTGCGGGCCTTGCAGCAGGGCGAGTTCGAGCGGCTCGGCTCGAGCGAGACGCGCCGGGTCGACGTGCGCGTCATCGCCGCGACCAACGCCGACCTGCGCGCGGCGATCCGCGCCGGGCGCTTCCGCGAAGATTTGTTCTTCCGGCTGAACGTCATCGAGATCGAGGTGCCGGCCCTCAAAGACCGCCCGCAAGACGTCCTGCCGCTCGCCGCCGCGCTGCTCGAGCGCGTCGCCGGCCCCGGCGCCGCGCGGCCCCTGTCGGCCGCCGCGCGCGCCGCGCTCGAAGAGCACGCGTGGCCGGGCAACGTGCGCGAGCTGATGAACCGCATCCAGCGCGCCGCGCTCGTCGCCGCGGGCCCCGAGATCGGCCCCGAAGACCTCGGCTTCGGGCGCGAGGGGCCGGCCCCCGGCCGCGCCGAGCCCATGGGCGACGAGGCGCGCGAAGAGAAAGCGCGGCTCGAGCTGCTCTTGCGCGCCTGCGACGGCATGATCTCGCGGGCGGCGGCCGAGCTCAACGTCAGCCGGCAGGCGCTCTACCGCCGGATGCAAAAGCTCGGCATCGTGCTCGAGCGGCGCCCGAAGACGTGAGGCCCCGCGGCGAGCCCCCGGGCCCCGAGCGGCCCCCCGGCCGGGGCCTCTCGCCCCGGCTGACCGCCGTCGCGCTCTTCGGCGTGCTCGTGACCGCGCTCGCCGCCGCGGCCGCCGCGTCGGTCTGGCCGCGGCCCCTGCCCGTGCTCGGCGCCGCCCTCGGCGCCGGCGGGCTCGTCACCGCCTGGACGATGGGGCGGGCGACGCTGTCGTTGCGGCGCGCGCTGCTGGCGCTCGCCGACGGGGTGCGGGGCTTCCGCGCGTCCGACTTCAGCCTGCGGCTCGCGGCCGATCGCGGCGACGAGGTCGGCGAGCTCTTGCGCCTCTACAACGACGTCGCCGACGTGCTGCGCGAGGGGCGCCGCGAGGTCTACCAGCGCGAGCTCCTGCTCGACGCGCTCCTGCAGGGCGCGCCCGTCGCCACGGTGTTGACCGACGAGGGCGGGCGCGTGGCGTTCTCCAACCGCGCCGCGCGCGAGCTGCTCGGCGGCGGGCGGCGCCTCGAGGGCGGGCACTTCCGGGCGACGCTCGAGGCCTGCCCGGCGGCGATGCGCGAGGGCCTGTTGGCGGGCCAAGACGTGCTCTTCACGACCTCGGGCGAGCGGGGCGACGAGACCTTCCGGGCGGCGCGGCGCACCTTCCAAATCAACGCCCGCGCGCACACGCTCTACACCGTCGAGCGCCTGACGCCCGAGCTGCGCCGGCGCGAGGTCGAGGTCTGGAAGAACGCCATCCGCGTCATCAACCACGAGCTGAACAACTCGCTCGCCCCCGTCCGCTCGCTCGTGCACTCGGCCCGGCACGTCATCGACCACCCGCAGCACGCGCGGCGGCTGCGCGAGATTTTTGGCGCCGTCGAAGAGCGCGTCGAGCACCTCGCCGCCTTCCTCGACGGGTACGCCAAGGTCGCGCGCGTGCCGCGGCCGCGCCCCGCCGAGGTGCCCTGGGGGCCCTTCCTCGCCGAGCTCGGCCACGTCTTCCCCTTCCGGCTCGAGGGCGAGCCGCCGCGCGCGCCGGGGCGCTTCGACCCGGTGCTGGTGCAGCAGGCGCTCATCAACCTGCTCAAGAACGCCCACGAGTCGGGGGGGCCCCCCGGCGAGGTGGCGCTCGCGGTGCAGTCGCTGCCCGGGGGCGGCACCCTGCTGCGCGTCTCGGACCGCGGCGGCGGCATGAGCGACGACGAGCTCGCGCGCGCCCTCTTGCCCTTCTACACCTCGAAGCCCGCCGGCTCGGGCCTCGGGCTGGCGCTCTCGGCCGAGATCGTCGAGGCGCACGGCGGGCGCCTGCAGCTCGAGAACCGCCCCGGCGGCGGCCTCGTCGTGACGTGCCGGCTGCCGGGCGAGGGCGAGGGCCCGCCCGGCGAGGCGACCGCCCGGGCCGCGGGCGAGGGCCCGCCCGGCGAGGCGGTTGCCCGGGCCGAGGGCGAGGGCCCGCCCGGCGAGGCGACCGCCCGGGCCGAGGGCGGCTGAGCGGGGGCGCCCCGCGGCCGCGCGAGGCCCCCCCGGCGCCCTACGCCGCCGGCTCGCGCTCGGTCGGGTCGGGCCGCTTCTCGCGCATGAGCACGAACTCTTCGGCCGCCGTCGGGTGGATGCCCACGGTCGCGTCGAACTGGGCCTTGGTGGCCCCGCACTTCACGGCGATGGCGAGGCCCTGCATGATCTCGGGCGCGTCGGCGCCGACCATGTGGCAGCCGACGACCCGCTGGCTGTCGCGGTCGACGACGAGCTTCATCATGGTGCGCTCGTCGCGGCCGCTCAGCGTGTGCTTCATCGCGCGGAAGCTGGTGACGTAGACGTCGACGGCGCCGAAGCGCTGGCGCGCGGCGCGCTCGGTCAGGCCGACGGCGGCCACCGGCGGCTGGCTGAACACGGCCGAGGGCACGTTCTGGTGGTCGACGGGCGTGGGGTTGTCGCGGAAGAGCGTCTCGACGAGGGCCCGCCCTTCGACGATCGCGACGGGCGTGAGGGCGAGCCGGTCGGTGCAGTCGCCGACCGCGTAGACGCCCTCGACGGCCGTGCGCGAGTACTCGTCGACCGCGATGGCGCCCCGGGCGTCGAGCGCGACGCCGAGCTCTTCGAGGCCGAGCCCGCGCGTGTTCGGCCACCGCCCGGTGGCGCAGAGCACCGCGTCGGCCTCGTAGAGGCCGCCCATCTTCGTCATCACGCTGAGCGTCTCGCCCCGCCGCTCGATGTCTTGCAGCTCGACGTCGGCCTGGATCTCGACCCCGCGCTTTCTGAGCTCGCTCGTGAGCGCCGCGCGCACGTCGTCGTCGAAGCCCCGGAGCACCGTGTCGCCCCGGATGAGCATCGTGACGCGGGCGCCCGCGCGCGTGAAGATGCCCGCGAACTCGACCCCGATGTAGCCGCCGCCCACGATCACCACCCGCCGCGGCAGCGCCGGCAGGTCGAGCGCCTCGTTCGACGTGATGGCGTGCTCGACGCCCGGCACCTCGGGCAGCGCGGGCCGGCCGCCGGTGGCGATCAAGATGTGCCGCGCCGTGTAGCGCTTGCCCCCCACCTCGACCGTGTGCGGGGCGACCACCCGGCCCCGGCCCTCGAGCAGCGTCACCTTCGCGTCGCGCAAGAGGCGCAGGTAGATGCCCCCGAGCCGGTCGAGCTCGCGGTTCTTCGCGGCGACGAGCGCGCCCCAGTCGTGCTTCGCCCCCTCGACCGTCCAGCCGAAGCCCTTGGCGTCTTCAATCTCGTCGCGCAGGTGCGTGCCGTACACGAGCAGCTTCTTCGGCACGCAGCCGCGCATCACGCAGGTGCCGCCCACGCGCGAATCTTCGCAGATGGCCACGCGCGCGCCGTACGTGCCCGCGCGCCGGCTCGCCGCCACGCCCCCCGAGCCGGCGCCGATGGTGAACAGATCGAAGTCGAAGCGATCCATACCGGACCTCCCGGCCGACTCTCTTAGCGCGAAGCCCCCCCCGCCGCCCGCGCCACGGCCGCCCCGCCTCGATGCCGGCCCGCCCGCCAAGGTTGCGCGCCCCCTGCCCCGCCGCCCCGCCCCCGCCCCAAGGCCCCGCCAAGGCACTCCGACCGGCGGCGAACGAGGGGGCGCCCCGCCCCCGAGCCCCCTACCCGGGGAGCTTGCCCAACGCCTCTTGCGCCCGCTCTTTACAGGCCTCATCGCCCTGATGCCGGCAGATGGCCTTCAGCATCTTGAGCTCTTCGGCCGTCGCCCGGCCGCTTTGAAGCCTCGCCTCGATCGCGCGCCGGGTGGCCGCCTCGGCCTCTTGCTCCCACCGAAAGCTGCCATCGGGCAAGGGCTCGTGGCCGATCACGGGGTGCGCCTTGCCGCTCGCCTTCGCGAGCGCCGGGGCCGCCTCGCCCGAAGGCGCAGCCCCGGCCGGCGCCTTGTGCGCCTCGGCCGACGCCGGCGCCGCTGCCGGCTCGGCCGCCGCAACCGACCCCGCGGGCGCCGCCGCGGCAGCCGGCTCGGCCGGCGGGGGCGGCGCGGCAGCCGGCTCGGCCGGCGGGGGCGGCCCGGCCGCCACGGCGGGCTCGGCCGACGCCGCCGCCGCGGGCTCGCCAGCGGCCCCTGGCGGCGGAATGGGCGTGAGCACCGTCGGTCGGGGCCTCGCCACGGGCTGGGCCGGCGCGGTCGCCGCGACCGAGGGCACGAGCGGCACCGAGCGGTATTCGATCTTCGCCGCGGGCGAAGCCGGCGCGGCCGCATAAAACCCGCCCACCGAACCGAGCACCATGACGAGCGACGAGGCCCCCGCGAGAATCAAATAGCGCGCGGGTGAAACGACGCGGGGCGGGCTCGACCACTCGGCGGGGTGCTGGGTCATCGTCATGGGTTTGGCGGGGGCGGGGGGCAGGCCGCCGGCCTCACGACGCGGGGTGTCGTGGCTTCGGCGGCATCGCGAGGCGACGGGCGCTCACCTCACCCCACGTCGTACGCGGGGGCGTCAGCTAGCATTCCCCACAGGTTGTGCGGTTGCTTGCACCCGCCGGCCGAGCTCGCGCGCCCCCCGCTGGCCTGCAGCCGCCAACCTGCCCCCCCCCAGCCGTCAACCCGCCGGGCCCGCTCAACCGCCAACCTGCCGGCCTTGTAGCCCCCAACCCGCCTGCCCCGTTCGGCTGGCCCGCAGCCCACGTGCGTCAGGCGCACGAGGCGCGCGCGTAGCCGCCCACCCGCCAGCCCCGCTCAGCCGCCCGCTGCCCCGGGCCACTCGTTGGCTCGCCCCTCGAGGCTGCCACGCTGCGGGCGCACGACACAGAAGCGGTGCCCAGTCGGGGCCTGCATCACCCACCAGGTTCGGATGAACTCGACCCGCTTCGCGCCGAGCGCCTCGAGCCGCGCCACCTCGGCCTCGACGTCATCGGCCTCGATGTCGAGGTGAATTCGGCTCGGGTGCTCGACGGCCTGCAAGAGCACCAGCGGCTCGGCGGCGTCGCTCGCGAGCCCGCGGTAGGGCCCGTCGTCGGGCCCGATCGGGTTGATCGCCCGGCCGAGCGCGCGCGACCAGAACGAGGCGGCGGCGTCGAGATCGCCCCCCTCGCAGTCGATGACGAACGTGGAAAGTCGGCTTCGGTGCATGGCGTACCTCGTCGTTTCGGGGGGGCGGCCGCGCGCTTGGGCTGGCTGGCCTACCTAACCTATAAATTGGCAAAATAGAGGGTTTGATGGCCAAGAGCGAGCGCAGAGCAAAGCCAAGCGCAGAACGCAGCCAGGCTGCGAAGAAGCTGCCCTGTGCGCGGCGAAGGGGCCTTGGTGGGCAGGCACTTGGCCAAACATCATCACCCGTAAACATGGCCTTCATAGGTGATGAGGTAGCTCTTGATTTCTAACCTGTCAAACCCCATTTTAGGGGTGTGATGACGACCCTGCCCCCCCCACCGCCCTTCGAGCTGCGCGGGGGCCGGCTCTGCCTCGACTTCGTCAACACGGTCGGCAACCACCGCGCCGGCGAGCCGCGCGAGTACCTGACGAGCTACGGGCTCTTGGTCGCCTGGGCCGAGCAAGCTGGCGCGCTCGACGCCGAGACGGCGGCCGAGCTACGGGTCGAGGCCGCGCGGCGCCCCGACGACGCCTCGTGCGCGCTCGCCGAAGCCCTCGCGCTGCGCGAGGCGCTCTACCGCATCTTCCGGTCGGCCATCGGGGGGCGGCCCTCGGCGGGCGAAGATCTCGCCCTGCTCAACCTGCACCTCGGCCGCGCCCTCGGCCGGCAGCGGCTGCGCCCGGGCGGCGAGGGCGGCTGCTACCGGCTCGTCTGGTGCGACGATCGGGCGCTCGACGCGCCGCTCGGCCCCGTGGTCAAGTCGGCCGCCGAGCTCTTGACCGGCGGCGAGCTCGGCCGCGTGCGCGAGTGCGACGCCAGCGCGTGGAACGCGTGCGGCTGGCTCTTCGTCGACGAGTCGCACCGGCGCATCCGCCGGTGGTGCAGCATGAGCGACTGCGGCAACCAGGCGAAGGGGCGGCGGCGCTACGCGCGCGAGAAGGGCGCGAAGGGGGCCGAAGGGGGCTGAGCGGCGCGGGCTCAGCCCCCGGGGCCCCGCCCCGCGAGGCGGCGCAGCTCGAGGCGCGCGATCTGATCTCTGTGCACCTCGTCGGGGCCGTCGGCGAGGCGCAGCGAGCGCGCGCCGGCGTAGGCGTAGGCGAGGCCAAAATCGTCGGACACGCCGCCGCCGCCGTGCGCCTGGATGGCCCAGTCGATGACCTTGCAGGCGACGTTGGGGGCGACGACCTTGATCATGGCGATCTGTTGCTTTGCCTCCTTGTTGCCGACCGTGTCCATCAGGTGCGCGGCGTGCAGGGTGAGCAGGCGGGCCTGGTCGATGGCGATGCGCGACTCGGCGATGCGCTCGCGCCAGACCGACTGCTCGGCGATCGGCCCGCCGAAGGCGACGCGGCGCGAGAGCCTTTGGCACATCGACTCGAGGGCGCGCTCGGCGAGGCCGATGAGGCGCATGCAGTGGTGAATGCGCCCCGGGCCGAGGCGGGCCTGGGCGATCTCGAAGCCGCGGCCCTCGCCGAGCAAGACGGCCGAGGCGGGCACACGCACGTCGGCGAAGGTGACCTCGGCGTGGCCGTGCGGGGCGTCGTCGTAGCCGAAGACGCTCAGCATGCGCTCGACCTTGATGCCGGGGGCGTCGAAGGGCACGACGAGCATCGACTGCTGGCGGTACCGGTCGGGGCTCTCGGGCGCGGTCTTGCCCATGAAGATGAGCACCTTGCAGCGCGGGTCGCCGGCGCCGGACGTCCACCACTTGCGGCCGTTGATGACGTACGAGTCGCCGTCGCGCGCGACGCGCGCCTCGATGTTGGTCGCGTCCGACGAGGCCACGGCGGGCTCGGTCATGCAGAACGCCGAGCGAATTTCGCCCGCGAGCAGCGGGGCGAGCCAGCGCGCCTTGTGCTCGTCCGAGCCGAAGAGGGCGAGCACCTCCATGTTGCCGGTGTCGGGCGCCGAGCAGTTGAAGACCTCGGCGGCGAAGGCGACGCGGCCCATGATCTCGCAGAGCGGCGCGTACTCGAGGTTCGTGAGGCCGGCGCCCCGCTCGCCGTGGGGCAGAAAGAGGTTCCACAGGCCCTCGGCGCGGGCCGCGCGCTTCAGGCCCTCGAGAA
This sequence comes from Polyangiaceae bacterium, assembly GCA_035762175.1. Classification (GTDB taxonomy): domain Bacteria; phylum Myxococcota_A; class Polyangia; order Polyangiales; family Polyangiaceae; genus DASTPP01. The sequence continues at coordinate 22,822 of DASTPP010000297.1, forward strand.
AGGGCACCGGCTGCCAGCGCGAAGGGCCGCGCACGTGCTCGTAGTACGCGGGCTCGTTCGGGTAGACGTGCTCGCTCATGAAGGCCTCGAGGCGGGCCTTGAGATCGCGGGCTTGGGGCGAGAGGTCGAAGATCATGGGGGCCTTGTCGGGCCGGCCGGGGCGCGTCGGGCGCCCGCGCGCGGCGGGCGCGCATCGTACACGGCCGGGGCGCCGGGCGGGTGGCGCCCCTCGGCCCGGGCGGGGCCGGCGCCGCGCGCCGGGGCCGGGCCCGGCGGCCGCGACCGGATTCTCGACGCGCGCGCGGGCGGCGCAGGGGCGCGCGGGCGGCGCAGGGGCGCGCGCCGGGGTTCGACCCGCGCACGAACCGGGCTACGCTCGGCGGCCCATGCACGCTCGAACGATTCGCCCGGCGCCGCGCGCCGCCCTCGGGGGCCCGCGATGACGGCGCCCAACCCGCTCTTCGACGACCGGCTCGTCGACCTCTTGCTCGAGTCGGTGGCCGACCTGCCTTCGCTCGCCTCGTGGCCGGCCTTCGCGGACCAGTCGTACGACTCGTACCGGCTGGTGCTCGACGCGGCGCGGCGGCTCGCGCGCGGGCCGCTCTTCGAGGCCTACCGGCCGATGGACCAAGAGCCCCCCCGCTACGAGGGCGGGCGGGTGCACGCGCACCCGGCGATGCGCCGGCTCTACCCGCTGCTCGTCGAGACGGGGCTGCTCGCGGCGGCGCGGCCGCCGGAGGTCGGGGGCCTCGGCCTGCCGCTGACGCTGACGTCGGTGGCGAGCGCGTACCTGATGGCGGGCAACCTCGGCGCCTACGGCTACCTCGGGCTGACGGCGGGCGCGGCGCACCTGCTCGAGGCCTTCGGCGGCGACGAGCTGCGGGCGCGCCTGATGGCGCCGCTCTACGAGGGTCGCTGGACGGGCACGATGGCGCTGACCGAGCCGCAGGCGGGCTCGAGCCTGGCCGACGTGGCGACGCGGGCGCGGCGCGGCGGGCCCGGGGGCAGCTACCTCATCGAGGGCTCGAAGGTCTTCATCTCGGGCGGCGACCACGATCTCGCCGAGAACATCGTGCACATGGTGCTGGCGCGGGTCGAGGGGGCGCCGCCGGGGGTCAAGGGCGTCTCGCTCTTCGCCGTGCCGCGGCTGCGCCCCGAGGGCGGCGGGCTCGCGCCGAACGACGTGCAGTGCACCGGGCTCTTTCACAAGATGGGCTGGCGCGGCATCGCGAGCGTGGCGCTCTCGTTCGGCGAGGGCGGCGACTGCCGGGGCTACCTGGTCGGCGAAGAGAACCGGGGCGTCGCGTACATGTTCCAGATGATGAACGAGGCGCGCCTGATGGTGGGCTTCAACGGCGTCGCCACGGCCTCGGTCGCCTACCACGAGGCGCTCGCCTACGCGCGCTCGCGCCCGCAGGGCAGGCCGCCCGGCGCGCGCGACCCGCGCTCGCCGCAGGTGCCCATCGTCGAGCACGCCGACGTGCGCCGCATGCTGCTGCGGCAGAAGGCGATCGTCGAGGGCGGGCTCGGCCTGCTCGTCGCCGCGGCGCGCTTCGCCGACGCGTCCGCGCACGCGCCCGACGCCGCCGAGCGCGAGCGGGCGGCGCTCCTGCTCGACCTCTTGACGCCCGTCGCCAAGAGCTTCCCGGCCGAGTACGGCTTCGAGGCGAACGCCCTCGCGGTGCAGGTGCACGGCGGCTACGGCTACACGAGCGAGTACCTGCCCGAGGCCTGGCTGCGAGACCAGAAGCTCAACAGCATTCACGAGGGCACGACGGGCATTCAAGGGCTCGACCTTTTGGGGCGCAAGGTCATGGCCGGGGGCGGGGCGGCCTTCCGCGCGCTCGAGGCCGAGGTCTCGGGCGGGCTCGCCCGCGCGCGCCGCGCGGGCGTCGAGTCCGCGTGGTGCGACGAGGTCGCGCGGGCGCTCGGGGTCGCGGCGGCGCTCACGGCCGAGCTCGGGGGCCGGGGCCTCGCGGGCGACGTCGACGGAATGCTCCGCCACAGCGCCGACTACCTCGCGCTGCTCTCGGTCTTGCTGGTCGCCTGGCAGCTCGTCGCGCAGGCCGGCGCGGCGCTCGAGCGGGGCGACGCGCTGCCGCCCGCCTTCGTCGAGGGCAAGCTGCGCGCGGCGCGCTACTGGCTGTCGACCGAGCTGCCGCGCGTCGAGCTCTGGGCGGCGCTCTGCCGCGGCGACGACTCGTACGCGCTCATGCCGGCCGACGCCTTCTGAGGCGCGCCCGGGGCGGGGTTCGGGCGAGCGTCGCGATCGGGCCGTGCCGCCCCGCCCCTGCGCGCGGCGTGCCGTGGTGCCACGGGCTGAGGCTCGGGCTTGCAGAGGCGCCCCGAGCGACGGGGGCCGCGGGTTCGGGCCTCGGCGCCGCCCGGCACGCGCCTTGCGGCGACCGCGCCGCATGCGCGCACGGAGACCGAGCCCCCTCGCCCCCGCCCTCGTGGCGCTCGCCTCGGCACTGCTGTTCTCGAGCGGCTGTTACCACTACTCGTTCGAGCACCAGGCCGCCGCGCCGAGCGCCCGGCAAGTCGTGCACAAAGAGCGAAGGCCGACCTACCTGAACGGCTTCGTCGGCACCGGCACGATCGACGCGACCCGCTACTGCGAGCGGCCGCTGCGCACCGAGCTGCGCGTGACCGCCGTCGACGTCGCGCTCTCGGTCGCGACGCTGCTCATCTACACGCCGCACACGCTCTACGTCACGTGCGAGGTGCCCGGCAACGTCGGCCGGCGCTGACGCGCCCGCTCGGCCCTCGGGCCCGGCGAGCCCGCCCGGCCTGCCCCCGACCGTCGCGGGCGAGGCCCCGAGCCGCCCCCGACCGGCGCGGGCGCCACCCTTCACCCGCCGCGCCCGGACCGGCGCGCGAACGAGGGCGTCCGCAGCTTGCGCGTGACGCCGGCGGCGCGGGCCCGCAGCGCGGCGGCGGCGAGCGCCCAGGGCACGCGCTCGAGGGCCCGGCGCCCGGCCCAGAGCCCGATCGCCCAGAGGAACGCCTCGACCAAGAAGCGATACCGCTCGAGCTCGGTCGTCGTCACGAGGCAGCTCAGGGCCGGCACGTAGAGGCAGCAGAAGGCCATGAAAAGAACGACCTTCTCTTCGAGGCAGCCCTCGAGGCGGCTCTTGCGCAGGGCGTTGGCGGCCGCGCCGGCGCCGTAGGCGAAGAGCAAAAGCACGGGGATGTAAAACCCGAAGGGGCGCGTCCAGCCGCCGTGCAGGGCGTTGTTGTAGGCGTCTTCCCAGGGCTCGAGCGCCTGGCGATTGTCGAGGTGCGGCGAGCTCTGCCGGTCGAGCGGGTGCCAGCGGGTCGTGGGCCGGAAGTAATCGACCAGGTTCGAGAGCACCTCGCGGGCGTAGGCGCCGGGCCGCTCGGCGATGTAACGCCGGCCGTCGGCCATGCGTATCTTCGAGATCTCGATGTACGACCAGTGGTTGTAGTTCGGCAGGCCGCCGTCGCGCTCGAGCCGGTCGAGCACGGGCACGCCGCGCGTCTTGCTGAGGTCGACGTGGGCGGCGTAAGACCGCGGGCCGTTGTAGAGCTTGACGGTCGAGGCGGGGTGAAGCTTGCCCTGGGCCAGCCAGGCGCGCTGATCGCGCTGGCTCATGCGGCGCACGGTCACCATCGAGACGTTGAAGCCGAACCACGAGCTCGTGCCGAAGAAGCCGAAGAGCGCGAGGTTCTTCAGGTAAAGCGCCAGGACGACGAGCACCGGCCCGGCCGCCGCGGCGAGGACGGCGCGCCGGCCCCCGCGCCGGAAGAGCAGCGCGAGGGCGAAGGCCGCGAGCACCCAGACGAGGTGGAAGGTCGTGCGGACGTAGGCGAGCAGGGCGCAGTCGGCGAAGAAGAGCAGCCAGAGGCCCCGGCGCCCGGTCGCGAGCGCGCGGTGAAAGAGCGCGGCGGCGAGCGCGAGCAGCGCCGCGGCGGGAAACTCATAATGGAGAAAGCTCTCCATATAAATGAAGGGCGGCGTGCAGCAGAAGAAGGTGACGACGGCCGCGGCCAGGCGGGGCCCGAGGCGCAGGGCGCGCAAGAGGTACGCGATCGACAGGGCGAAGGCGGCGCCGAAGGCGAAGAAGAGCGCCTGGTAGATCGCGGCGGCGTGCCGCTCGGAGACCTTGTGCACCACGCCGATGAGCCCGCTGAGGAAGGGCGTGAAGGCGTGGGTGTAAAAGAGCGTCTCGCCGAGCCGGTCGCGCAGCAGGTCGATGTCATGAATGTGCTGCCAGCGGTAGCTGACGCTGAAGCGCACGCCGAGCAGGAAGAGCGCGAGCCGCGTCAGGGCGTAGAGGCCCGTAACCGCGGCGTAAAATCGGCGTTCGCCCTGCACGGCCCGACCCTACTGCGTGGCCTGCGATGCTGGAACGTGTTTCCGCCGGGGGGCCGGGCAGAAGAGGGTTGCGAAACGCGGCGGCGTTCTGCCCCCGACGGAAGCGGGGGTTGCGAAACGCGGCGGCATGCTGCCCCCGAGGGAACGCGGGGGCAGCGAACGCCCGCGCAAACGGCCTTTCAAGCCCTGCCGGAGGCAGGGCTCCCGCGAAGCGAGCCGCGGGCGCGCTCGCCCAAGGGCCCGTGCCCGCGGGAGCCCGGCCCCCGGCGAGGGGGCCGGCTTGGCGCGCCGAACCGGCTCGAGGCCGCGCGGCGCGAGGGGGTCAGCCCACGCCCCGGACTTCAGCCCGCGGGCGCCGTGCCCCTCGCCGCCAAGGCAGCCTGAGGCGCAGGCCCGGCCCCGCCCAGAGCTTGGCCGCGCCGAGGCCCCCGACCAGGCCGAACAGGTGCGTCTGCCAGGACGTATCGCCCGAGCGCGGCAAGACCCCCCAAAGCATGCCGCCATAGACGAAGGCGACGCCGAGGGCGACGAGCACCGAGCCGAGGCTGCGCTCGACGTAGGCGAACCCGGCCAGGAAGCCGAAGTAGCCGAAGACCAGCCCACTTGCACCGATATGCACCGAGCCGCTCGCCCCGAGCAGCCAGGCGCCGAGCCCGCCCACCAAGGCCGAGGCCAGCGTGGCCAGGACGAAGGCAAAGGTCGACCGTCGCAGGACCAGGCCCCCGAGCAGCAGCAGGGGCAGGGTGTTGGCGGCCAGGTGTTCGAAGCCGCCGTGGAGCCAGGGGGCGAAGGCGATGCCGCGCAGCCCCGCGAGCTCGCGCGGGCGCACGCCCCAGCGGTCGAGGCCGCCGCCGAAGGCGAGCTGGTCGACGATCTCTTGGGCCCAGAGCGTGCCGACGGCCGCAACGAGCACCCACCACGGGACAGAACGCCTTTCTGCCGAAATTCGCCGCGCCGGTCGCATTGACGAGAAGGTAGCACCGCCCCTCGCCGGTGGCCTGCGGGGGCGGCCGCCGATTTTGATGTTGTTGACAGGGGAGGGTAGGGGCGAGAGTTAGGGGGGCATGGGTCGCGCGACGTCGAAGGGCGGGCGGAAAAAGCCCGCGAAAGGCGGCAAGGCACCGATCGGGGCGCCCCCCGAACCCGCCGAAGACGCCTCGCCGGCCCCGCCGAACGGGCCGTCCGCGGGCGAAGCGCGGCCTGCTGGCGCCAAGCCCCCTCGAGCTGAAGCGCTGCCCGAGGCAGCCTCGGCCGAAGCGCGGGCCGACGAAGCGGGGCCGCCGACCGAGGCGCCCTCGTCCGAGCCGCTGACCGAAGCGCCCTCGGGCCCCGTGACCGAGGCGCCCTCGGGCCCCGCGACCGAAGCAGACGTCAGGGCGGCCAAGGGCGAGGTGAGCGCGGCGCCCGCGGCGCCGGCCTCGGGCAGGGCGTCCGGCAAGGGCAAGAGGGGCAGCGGGCCTGCCTCGAGCAAGGCGGGCGCGGCGACGCACCACGCGAAGGGGCAGCCCAACGACGCGAAGGCTCAGGCGGGCGGCGGCAACGGCGCGGGGGCGGCCGGGGCGAGCGAAGGGGCTGGGGGCGCGAGCCAGGCGGGTGGCACCAGCCAGGCGGGTGGCGCGGGCGAAGCAGGCGGCGCCAGCGCGGCGGGCGGCGCGGGCGAGACGGCCGGCGGCGCGGGCGAGACGGCGGGCGGCGCGAGCGAGCGGGGTGGCGTGGGCGCGAAGGTGGGCGGGGGCGAGAAGGCAGCGGACGCGGGTGAGAGGGCGGCGGGCGGGGGCGAGACGGCGGGTGGTGTGGGCGCGAAGGGCGCCGGGGCCGGGCGCTCGACGCTGCTCGACGCCGTCATCGACCGGTGCCGCGACGCGAACTTCACCGGCGTCGCCTACGTGCGGGGCGAGCGCGGCGTGGGGCAGGTGTTCTTCATCTCGGGCCTCATCGACACGGCGCGCTTCGGGCTCTTGAACGTCGAGGCGGCGCTCGCAGAGCTGCGCTCGTGGCAAGACGCGTCGATCGAGGTGCACCAGCAGCTGCCCTCGCTCAAGCGCGACTCGATCGACGCCATCCCCTTTCGTGGGTCGCTGGCGGGGCACCCGCCCTTCGAGCTGATGCGCTTCTGCGAAGATCGCGCCCTCACCTGCGTGGTCGAGCTGCGCTCGGGCGAGAGCTCGGGCGAGGCCGAGTACGTGTTCGGCGATCTGCAGCGCGTGCACTGCGGGGGCGACACGGGCGAAGAGGCCGTGACGGCGATGCTCTCGTGGGCGCGCGGCACCTACCGCATCGCGCTGCCCCCGGTCGAGCTGCCGCCCGGGGTGCCGGTGAACCTGCTCGGGCAGGGCCCGCTCGAGGCGCTGCCCGCCACGACGCGCGCGCCGGCGCTCGTCTCGGCGATGCTCTCGGCCGAAGAAGAGCAGCGCCGGAGGGACGAGATCGCGCGCATGGCCGAGTCGGCGCGGCGTCCGGCCGAGGCGCGACGGCTCGCGCGCCCCGCGCTCGGCCCCTTCGACGCCGTGCCCTCGGCCGGCGCCGCGCCGCGTCCGGCCGGCCCGCCCGCGGGCCCGAAGGCGCCCGCCGCCGCGCCGGCGCCCGCCCCGAGCCCCCTCGCCGCGAGGCCCGCGACCTTGCCGGCGGCCGAAGAGCCGGCGCCCGAGACGCGCGTCGCGCCGCCGATCTTCGAAGAGCCGGCGCCCGAGACGCGCGTCGCGCCCCCGCTCGCGGCGTACCTGCACCTCGACGAGCCCGCCCCGAGCGCGCCCGCCCCGAGCGCGCCCGCCCCGAGCGCACTCGCCGCGAGCGCACTCGCCGCGAGCACGCCTGCCTCGGGCATGCCCGCCGCGAGCATGCCCACCCCGAGCGCGCCGGCCCCGAGCGCGCCGGCCGCGAGCGCGCCCACCCCGAGCGCGCCCGCCGCGAGCGTGCCCGCCTCGAGCGAGCCCCCGCCCACGCCCCGCGTGCAGAACCCCGAGGCCGCCACGGCCCAGGCCACGCCGCTGCCGACGCCCGCCTCGGGCCGCGTGGTGTCGGCCCCGCCGCGGCCCGTGTCCTTCGGCACCCCGCGCGCCACGCCGCGCCCGGCGGCCGAGACGCAGAAGACGCCCGTTCTGGCCGAAGACGAAGAGGAAGCAGAAGAGATCGAAGAGATCGAGGTGCCCTCGCAGCTCTTGCAAGGGCCCCCGAGCGTCAAGCGCACGTCGGCGCCGCCTCCGCCCCCGCCGCGCCCGCGCGGGGTGCCGCCCGCTCCGCCGCCGCCGCGGGCCCCTTCGCCGTCGCGGCAGGCCGGCTCGCCCTCGGCTTCGGCGCCCCGCGTGCCGTCGGCGCGCCCGGCCACCGCTTCGGCGCCGCCCGGCGCGATCACGGCGCCGCCGGCCGCGGCCTCGGCGCTGCCCGGCGCGGCCTCGGCGCCGCCGGCCGCGGCCTCGGCGCTGCCCGACGCGGCCCCGGCGCCGCCCGGCACGATCACGGCGCCGCCCGGCGCGGCCTGGGCGCCGCCCGGCTTCACGCCGACGCCGCCGGCCTCCACCCCGTCGAGCGCGCCGCCCGGCCCGCACGCCGCCGCCACCGTGCGCGCGATGCCCGTCGCGGCGCCGACGGCGCATTCGGCCGCGACCATCCCGAGGATGCCGGCCGCCCCGCCCACGCCGCACTCGGCGGCGACCGTGAAGATGCCGGTGGCCGTCGCGCTGAACCCGCCGAGCGATCCCGCCTCGCCTTTGCCTTCGTCGATGCCGCCGCCCGTCCTGCCGCAGGCGCCGCCCCCTCGCCTGCCGACCGCGAGCGAGGCGTCGCTGCTGACCAGCGGCGACTTCGACGTGCTGCCCCCCTCGTCGGAGGTGCCCCCTTCGTCGAAGCCGCCCCCCTCGGTGCTCGCGCGGCGGGCCGAGGTCGAGCGGCAACGCGACGAGGCCACGCGGGCCGCCGCCGAGGCGCGCCGGGCCGAGGCCGAGCGCCGCGCCGAGCTCGCCTGGAAGGCCGAGCTCGAGCGCCGCGCCGACGCCGAGCGCCGCACCGAGGCGAACCTGCGCGCCGAGGCCGAGCGTCAGGCCGAGGCCGAGCAGCGCATCGAGACCTTGCGGCGGCTCGAGGCCGAGCGGCGCCTCGACGCCGAGCGGCGCGCCGAGGCCGCGCGCAAGGCCGAGATGGAGCGCCGCGCCGAGATCGAGCGCCGCTTCGAGGCCGCGCTGCAGGCCGAGCGCGAGCGGCAGGCCGAGGCCGAGCGCAAGATCGAGCAGACCTGGCAGGCCGAGCTGGCCCGCCGGGCCGAGGCCGACAAGCGCATGGTGACGCTGCGCCAGGGCGAAGAGGCGCGCCGCATCGAGGCCGAGCGCCGGGTCGAGGCGCTGCGGGCGGGGCGGCCCTACAAGGGCGAGTGAGGCGCGCGGCCCGCCGCGGGCGCCGGCCGGGGTGCCCGGGCGAAGGTCGGCGGGCGGCGGGGCGGGGGCGTGACACGAGGGGGGTAGCGTCCGGGCGTGGTCGGCTTGATAACGCAGCAAGTCAACGTAGACTCTAACCCCCCTGCCTTCGCGTCATGACCTTGCGCGCCACCGCCCTCGAACGCTTGCAGACCGAGACCTTCGACGTGCTCGTGGTGGGCGGCGGCATCAACGGCGCCGTCAGCGCGGCGTGCCTTGCGACCTGGGGGGCGCGCGTCGCGCTCGTCGACCGGTCGGACTTCGGGGGGCTGACGAGCCAGCAATCGTCGAACCTCATCTGGGGCGGCATCAAGTACCTCGAGACCTACGAGTTCGGGCTGGTGCGCAAGCTCTGCGCCTCGCGAAACCGGCTGCTTCGCGCCTACCCCTCGGTCGTGCAAGAGGTGCGCTTTTACACCGCGCACGCGGCCGACTTTCGCCACAGCCTCGCCAAGCTCTTCTTGGGCACGCTGCTCTACTGGGCGCTCGGGGGCTTCTTCACGCGGCCGCCGCGGCTGCTCTCGCCGTCGCGCATCGGCGACGAAGAGCCGGTGGTCGACCTGCGCGGCGCGGACGGCGGCTTCGAGTACTCGGACGCGTACCTTTACGACAACGACGCCCGTTTCGTGTGGAACTTCGTGCGCGCCGCGATCGACCACGGCGCCGCGGCGGCCAACTACGTCGAGTCGCTCGGGGCCGAGCGGGGCGACGACGGCCTCTGGTCGCTGCGGCTGCGCGACCGCACGACGGGGCGCGAGTGGGTGGCGCGGGCGCGCCTCCTGGTCAACGCCTGCGGGCCCTTCGTCGACGACCACAACGGCCGCAGCGGCCAGGCGAGCGGCCACCGCCACGTCTTCTCGAAGGGCGTGCACCTCATCGTGCCGCGCATCACGCGCAGCCACCGGGTGCTCACCTTCTTCGCCGACGACGGCCGGCCCTTCTTCGTCATCCCCATGGGGCCGCGCACCTGCATCGGCACGACCGACACGCGCGTGAACGGCCCCGACACGCGCGTGTCGGGCGAAGACCGCCGCTTCGTGCTCGACAACATCAACAAGCGCCTGCGCCTGCCCAGCCCGCTGACCGAGGCCGACGTCGTGGCCGAGCGCTGCGGCGTGCGCCCGCTCGTCGTCGGCGGCGAGGCGGGCGAGGCCGTCGACTGGCTCAAGCTCTCGCGCAAGCACGTCGTCGAGGTCGACCCGAAGCGCGCCCACGTCAGCATCTTCGGCGGCAAGCTGACCGACTGCCTGAACGTCGCCGAGGAGGTCGCCGCGGCCGCCCGCGCGCTCGGCACCCCGCTGCCGGGCCGCGGCCGGCGCTGGTACGGCGAGCCCGGGCGCGACGCGCGCGACGCGTTCTTCCTGCGCGCCGAGCGGGTCGGGCTCGACGCGCTCACGCCCCCGACGGCGCTCGAGCCGCTCAGCCGCCGGCTCTGGCGCCGCTACAACCTCGCGGCCTTCGCCATGCTCGACGACGTCGTGGCCGACCGGCGCAAGGCCGAGACGCTCGTCGAGGGCACCGACTACGTGCGCTGCGAGATCGAGCACATGGCCCGGCGCGAGATGGTCACGAAGCTCGACGACTTCCTGCGCCGGCGCTCGAAGGTGGCACTCGTCATGCGCCGCGACGAGCTCGAGCGCTCGCCCGGCCTGCGCGAGGCCTGCCGCATCTTCTTCGGCGACGCGGCCGACGAGCGGGCCCGCGAGTACTTCGCCGAGGCCGACGCCTACGCCGCGCCGGCCGGCGCCGACTCGCCACCCGCGGGCGGGCCGGGCGCCGCCCGGTCCGACGGGCCGGCGCCGCCCTCCGGGGGGCCCGCCGCCCGGCCCGAGCCCCCGCGGCTGCAGCCGGGCCCGGCGCTCGCCCGGGGCAACGGCGCGTAGCGCGGCCCTTCCCTCGGACATTGGGGCGAAACGCCTCCCCGCCCGCCCCGGGGCCGCGCCGTCCGCCCGGGGGGCCGAACCGTCCGACCGTCACCGCCCAGGGGGGCCGAACCGTCCGACCGTCACCGCCCGGGGGGGCCGAACCGTCCGACCGCCCCCGCCCGGGGGGCCGAAACCTCCGGCCGCCCCCGCCCGTAGGCCCCCCATGCCCCGGCGTTCGACCCCCGTCTTGGCCCTGCTCGCGGCGGCGGCTTGTCTGCTCACGGCCTGTGGCGACAACCAAGAGCCGGCCGCCGCCCGGGCCCTCCACCGGCAGATTCACGAACAAGACTACCGCTCGTGGCGGCGCGCCCCCGGCTACGAGACCCGGCGCAAGGCCGAGGCGCCGCATTCGGATTCGGTCGACATCTACGTCAACGACGTCGTCGCCGCCGCGCTCGACGCGGGCGAGCCGCTGCAAGAGTGGCCGGTGGGCTCGCTCATCGTCAAAGACGGCTTCGACGGCGACGACCACGAGATCATCGCCGTGATGGAAAAGCGCGACGACGGCTGGTTCTGGGCCGAGTACTTCGACGACGACGACGCGAAATACTCGGGCCGGCCCGACATCTGCCTCGAGTGCCATGAGCGCGGGGGCAACGACTACGTGCGCGCCTTCCAACTGCCCCGCTGAGCGGCCCGGCCCCGGCCGGCGGGCCGAGGCGTCGCGCCGCGGGGCGCGCCCCCCGCCCGCTCAGCCCGGCGGGCCGAGGCGTCGCGCCGCGGGGCGCGCCCCCCGCCCAGCCCGGCCGGCCTTCACCAGTAGTAGTCGCCGACGAGCTGCATCAGCACCGTCTGCCCGGCGACAAAGCGCAAGAGCCGGTGCTGCCCCGCCCCATCGAGGGCGCCGCCGTCGACGAGGCCGGCGAGCGGCAGCAGGCAGAGCGGGTAGATGAAGAGGCAGGCCCTGGCCGTCTCGCCCGTCTTGAAGGCGCCGCTGAGCAGCATCGCCGCGAGGGTGCCCGCGGCCGCGAGCGCGAGCACCACGGGCGTCGTGCGGGGGCGCCCCGAGGCCCTCGCCGCGGCGAAGGCGAGGGGCGGCGACGCGAAGAGCAAGAGCTCGGTGACGCCTTCGAGGCGCGTGAAGAGGTACGAGTACGTCGCGGAGAACCCGCGGAAGCCCTGCGGGTTCTCGAGGTGCGAGGCGACGGCGAGCGAGGCGTACCAGTCGTAGCCGCTCGCCCCGCGCACCCTCGCGTAGGCGAACAGGCAGAGCGCCAGGACGGCCGCGAAGGCCTTGGCCGAGCGGCGCTCGTAGAGGTCGAGGGCGAGCAGCACCGGGGGCAAGAAGAGCGCGGCGAACGAGAGCGACGCCGCGGCGACGACCAGCACGGCCGTGCCGCCGTAGCGGGCCCAGGGGTTCGGCTCGAGGAAGCAGGCCACCGCGGCGACGAAGAGGGCGCAGACGAGCGCGTCGAGCGAGGCGAGCAGGTACACCTGCAGCGCCGGCGCGAGCAGGAGGGCGCCCAGGTAGAAGCGCGCGGCCGCGGGCGAGTAGAAGCGGCGGGCCAGCCGATAGCTCGCGGCGGCGGTGACGGCGAGCGAGAGGGCGCCGATGGCGAGCGAGGCCGCGCCCGGGCCCGGCACGAGCCGGCGCAGCAGCCAGTAGGCGAGCACCGCCCCGGGCGGGTGCACGCGCGCGTGCACGCCGAGCGAGCGCTGCGCCCCGAGAAAGCGCTCGACGTAGGCCGAGGGCGAGGTGACGCCGCCGGCGTGGCGCCAGTACGAGCCGGGCATGTCGGTCGGCTCGACGAGGCCGTCGTACCAGCCCGGAAGCGCGCTCGAGGCCACGAGCGCGGCGAACGCGAGCCCGGCGACGTGCCAGGGTCCGGCGGCGAGCGCCCGCGGCAGCCCGACCGCGAGGGCCGCCCCGAGGGCGAGGGCGCCGATCAGGGCGCGCGCCGACGGCTGCTCGGGGTCGAAGATGCTGATGGGCCAGTAGGGCGGCACGTCGGCGGAGCCGAAGAGAATGACGTAGCCCTGCGCGGCGTAGCCGCAGACGAGCGTGAAGGCCGCGAAGAGCGCGGCGCTCCGGGCGAGCGCGGCCCACGACGCGCCGGCGAGGGGGGCGGCGCGCGCGGCGCCCTCGGGCGACGCCTCGCCCGGCCGGGGCCCGGCCGCCCTCGCCGCCGCCCGGGCAAGCAGCGCCGAGGCGACGAGCGCGAGGGCCGCCGCGAGGGCGAGCTTGGCGGGCGGGGGGCGGAAGGGCGGCCGCGCCAGCCGGATGGCGTCGGTGCTCGGAGCGCCCTCGCCGGCGGCGCCCTCGGGCCTCGTCCAAAGCGTCTCGCCATCGAGCGTCACGCGCTCGATGGCCCCCTTCGCCTCGGCGGAGACAGACACCTTCAGCGCCGTCGCGCGGGGCGTGAGCGCGAGCCGCACGGTCTCGCGCCCCGGGCCGAGCGCTCGCTGGACGGCATCGCCCTCGTAGAACTGCCTGCCGACGTCGCGAGCGACGGTCAGGGTGCCGGGGCCCTCGGACCGCACCTCGATCTCGAGCGCACGCGAGAAGGGCGCCCAGAGCAGGCGGGCGAAGCACAAGTACAGAATGAGGGCGAGCGCGAGGGCCGCGAGCGCGGCGAGCAGGCGTCGGGTGCGGAGGGCCATGGGGTCGTTTTCGGTCGCGACGGCCCGGGCGCGCGAACGCCCGGAGGGGCCGACGCGCCACGCCCGAAACGCTTGGGCGAGGCACGCGCGGCGCAGGGTAGCCGTTCTTCCGGGGCGGCACCGCCCTTTGTGGGTAGCCCGTTCTTCCGGGGCGGCACCGCCCTTTGTGGGTAGCCCGTTCTCCCGGGGCGGCACCACCCCTCGTGCGGGCGCGCGGGCGGCCGCCCCCCCTGCCCGCCTCTCGGGCGAGCAACCTTCTCGCTGCCGCGCTACGCCCCTTCGGGCCAGCGCTTCGCCCGCTTGATGGCCGCCCGCAGCGCCTCGAGCTCGCCCACGCCCATCGCCCCGAGCCGCGCCCGCTGCTGGCCCGTCGGCTCGAGGCCGAGCAGCTCGCACAGATCGAGCACCGCCACCCGTAGCCCCTTCGCCTCGCCCTCGCGCAGCCCCTTCGCTTCGCCTTCGCGCAGCCCCTTCGCTTCGCCTTCGCGCAGCCCCTCAACCTTGCCCTTCGCTTCGCCCTCGCGCAGGCCCTCGGCGCGACCGCGCGCCTCGCCCTCGCGCAGCCCCGCCTCGCGGCCCCGCGTCTCGCCCTCGCGCAGCCCCGCCTCGCGGCCACGCAGCTCGGCGAGCTCGGCCACGTCGCGGGCCCAGCGCGCGAGGTCGGCGGGGTCGGCGGGCGGCGGGGGCAGCGCCGCGGGCAGCGGCTCGCCCGGCGCGGGCGGCTCGGGCAACGAGGCGCTGACGGCGTCGGGGCCGCAGAACGAGGCGAGCTTTTCGAGCGAGACCTCGCGCACGAGCCGGGCGAGCTCGAGCACCCGCGCTTGCAGGGCGCCGAGCTCGGCGGCAGTAATGCGGTATGATTGCGAATACCGCGATTCGATGTAGGCGCGCTTGAGCAAGTCGAAGAGGTGCCGATCTTCGGGCTCGGCCTTGGGCAGCGCCTCGCCGAGGCGCGGGTGCTGCTCGGCGGCCTTCTGGCCGAGCGCCTCGAGGTCGTGGCTGCGCTCTTTGTAGCCGACCAACACGAGGCTGGCGGCGTGAAAGTAGCGCTCGGCCGCCTGGTGCAACAGAAAGGCGGCGTGGCTGAGCAGGTCGCGCGCGGCGTAGTAACGGCAGCCGCGGAAGAACTCGCCCGCGCTCGCGAACCAGTACGCGAAGTTCTGCTCGCCGAGGCCGAGGCGCTCGCGCGCGTTGAGCGCCTTGGGGCGGACGAGGGCGAAGTGGCGCGCGTCGTAGAGGGCGACGCCCTCGCTCGCGATGTCGCCGAAGAAGTACTGCCCGATGCGGATCTCGCGGTTGACGAAGCGAACGTCGTGCGCGATGAGCGTCACCGGCGTCGGCGCCGCGATCTCGCGAAAGCGCGCCTCGAGCTCGTGCCAGAAGGCGGCGTCGTCGGCCTGCTTGGGGTCGTGCGTGACGGCGAGCAGGTCGAAGTCGCTCTGGTAGCCGGTGTCTTCGTCGACGACCCAGTCGCCGCGGGCGTGGCTGCCGAACAGAACGAGCAGGCCGAGCGGCACCTTCTCGCGGAACATCGCGGCGATCGCGCCGAGCTTCTCTCGCTTTTCGTCGGGCAAATGGTCAAGCGACGTTTTCATCGTGTGCCCCCGCACCGAAGGATAGCAGGGCCGCTAGAGACGTGGGGGAAGAAGATGGGGGTGTGCGGGACAAAATCAGACTCGCGCGGGACATACCCATGTAGGTGCGGGACAGAAGAACGACTGCGCGGGACGCCCCGCACCGGGCTTGGCATGTCCCGCGGGGTTTTCCGAGTGTTCCGCGGGCTTCTGAGGGTGCCCCGCAAGGCTCTCGGCGTGTCTCGTACGGCTCTGGGCGCGTCGCGCGCGCCCCCTTCTCCGTGGTGCGCGAGCTTCGGGCCTTCGCCGCGGCGGCCCCCGCGGGCTCAAGCCCTGGCCGTGGTCGTCGCCCTGCCGCCTTCGGCCTTGCGGCGGGCGCGCAGGCGTTGCTTGCGCAGCGTCTCGTAGCGCCCCAGAAAGGGCGCGAGCTTTCTGGGCGCGTCGGCGAAGAGGTAGCGGGCGGCGGCGCGCACCTCGGCGAGCACGAATTCGAGCGCCGCGGCGGCGAGGTTTCGCGCGCGGATCGCGCCGCCGTCGTCGCGATCGGTCGCGCGCAGCTCGGCGGCGAGCTCGCGCGCCCGCCGCGGGGTGTCCTTCGGCAGCCGGCGGTCGAACGCGAAGGCCCCGGCGTGCGCTTCGACGAAGTCGGCGAGGTCGTCGAGGTCTTGCACCAGGTCGGCCAGGCCTCCGCCCTCGGCGATGCGCGCGAGCTCGGCCTGCGCGCCCGCGTCGCGGCGCAGAAGGTAGCGGCCCGCGTTCCTGATGGCAGAGCGTAGCCCTTCGGCCTCCTTGCGCAAGGCGCCCCGCGACCCGCGCGCCTTGGCGTAGCGCTGGCTGCCCCAGGCCTGCTCGGCCTCGGCGAGGTGCTCGATGAGCCCCGGTAGGTCGCGGAGGTAGCGCGGCGCGAAGCCGGGCAGCGCTTCGAGCGTGGCGCGGTGGGCCTGGGCCGCCTTGCGCACCTGCTCGGCTTCGAGCAACAAGACGCGCACGGGCAGGCCGGGCCGCTTGCTGCCCGCCCTCGCGCCGAGGTGCGCGAGGTAGGGGCGGAGATCGAAGCCCCCGCCCGTCGTGGCGCCGCCCCCGCCGGCGCGCGCGCCCCTTGCCTTGCCCGGCGCCGCCGCGTCGGCCCCGCCTGCCCGCCCGCGCCTCGACGCGGCGCCAGCCTGCGTGCGGCGCGGCGGCGGGGCCGGGCTCGCGGCGGGCGCGGCACGGCGCGCCATCGGGGCCGGGCTCGCGGC
>DASTPP010000298.1:0-15347 GCA_035762175.1 Polyangiaceae bacterium
ACGGGCGCCCCGGGCGGGCCCAACGGCAACACCTGCGAGCGCTACGTGCTGCGCTCGACCATCACGGGCGTCGCCGACGACACGAGCCCCTCGCGCTTCCGCGCCGTCTTCTTCCGCCGGCGCGGCACCGTCTGGCAGGGCGCCGGCACCGCCTGCGGCAGCCCCGCCGCGCCCCTCGCCCCGAACGCGGGCCCCAACGCCTTCGAGTGCGTGGTGACGGGCTTCACGTCCGGCGCGATCGACACCGCCTTCACGGTGCGCCTGCGCGACTCGGGCTACAACATCGGCGGCGCCCTCTGCGGCAACGGCACCGACAAGCCGGTCTGTGTGCCCGGCGGCTTCGAGGCCGTGGCGGCGTGCACGACCGAGCCGAAGCCGGTCGGCGACGGCAGCGTCGTCGAGTGCACGCACTGACCGCCGCGCCGCGGCCCCGCGGGGGGGCGGGGCGCGGCGCGGGGGGTTAGCCGACGGCCAACCCGCGGTCGATCTCGACTCAGGCCGCCGGCAGCGCGCCGTGATCGTCGCAGTGGCCGCCGTGCGGGTGGTGCAGGTGCCCGCCGACCAGGTAATCGACGTGGTCGCCGTGGGGCACCGCCTCGTGGCCGCAGCCCGCGCCGTGGGCGTGGGCCGCGTCGTGGGCGCCGCAGGCGTGCGCGGGGGTGCAGGCGGCGGGGTTCGCGCCGCCGACCTCGAGGGCGTGCTCGTCGACGTGATCGCCGTGCGGGTGGTGCAGGTGCCCGTCGTGCAGGTAATCGGTGTGCCCCGCGTGCGCGACGGCGCGGTGGCCGCAGCCCTCGCCGTGAACGTGGTCGTGGGTGTCGTGGGTGTGGTGCGTGCTCATGGCAGGTTCCGTTTCGAAAAGGGTGGGTTGAAGCCGGCCCGGGCGTCTACGCGACGCCCGGGGCGGGCCGCTCGGTGTCGGGCTCGAGATCGACGGACGAAAGCCGATCGGTGTCGGGCACGAGCTCGGTCGAAGCAGGGCGGTCGGTGTCGGGCCCTGGCGCGTCGTCCGGCGGCGGGGCGCCGGGCGCCTCGTGCGCGTGCGCGAGGGCGTTGTGAATGAGCTCGGCGACGTGGCCGTCGGCGAGGGCGTAGTAGATGTGCTTGCCCTCGCGGCGCCGCGACACGAGGCCCTCGGCGCGCAAGACGCGCAGCCGCTGCGACACCGTCGAGAGCGGCTCGCTGGCCTCGGCCGCGAGCTCGGTCACGCAACACTCGCCCTCGCCCAGCCGCTCGAGCAGCCGCAGCCTCGCCACGTCGCCCGCCGCCCGGAAGATCGCCGCCGCCCGCTCGACGGCCTCGGCCGGGGCCGGCGGGCGACGCCGCGGCGCGTGCGTATGCGGGGCCTCGGCGCAGGGGGGCACCGGGCCAGAACGAGGGGGCCGAGGTGTCTTCGCCACGTCACTTCACCAACTTTGGAAATGATGGAGTGTCTCGTTGACGAAGGCAAGGCCTTCCGGCACCCCCAGGGCAAAAACCCGCTTTCGTGTCGTACCCGCCCGGCTCCGCTACCCTTAGGCGCCATGCGCTTTGCCACCTTGTGCCCTTGGGCCCTTTTGCTTGTCGCGGCCGGCTTCGGCTGCACGCCCCGACCCGAGTCGCCGCCCCCTGAGCCCCCGCCGCCGGCGCCGGCCCCGGCGGTGAGCGCCGAGGCTCCGAAGCCGAAGTCGTTCGCGTACCCGCCGGCGCCGCCGGGCAAGGTGGTCGACACGATGCACGGGGTGAGCGTGCCCGACCCCTACCGCTGGCTCGAGAGCTCGGACGACTCGGGGGTGCTCGCCTGGACGGTGCTCGAGGGCGACTTGGCCCGCTCGCTGCTCGACCGGCCCGAGCGCGAGGGGGTGCGAAAGCGCCTCGCGGAGCTGCACGACTACGGGCGGGCCTGGGGCCACGTCCGGCGCGGCGCGGCCCTCTTCTTCTTTCGCCACGAGGGGCTCGCGCCGCAGGCCTCGTACTGCGTGCGGGCCGACGCGAAGGCCGAGCCGAAGGTGCTCGTCGACCCCTCGCTGCTCGGCGACAACGGCTCGGTGTCGATCGCGTCGGCGTCGCCCTCGCCCGACGGGCGCTGGGTCGCCTACGCGATCGCGCGCGCGGGCAGCGATTACCAAGAGCTTTCGATCAAGGACGTGCGGGCGGGCCGCGACGCGCCCGACCGGCTCGGGCGCCTCCGGCAGCTCGAGCTCGCGTGGGCGAAGAACGGCCAGGGCTTCTACTACGCCAACCACCCCGCGGGCGCCGAGGGCGGGCCGGGGCCGCGCGTGCTCTTTCACAAGCTCGGCGATCCGCAAGAGAAAGACAAAGTCGTCCTCGAGGCGTCCGACAAGGCGGCGCGGGTGCGGCCCTTCGTGTCCGACGACGGGGCGTGGCTCGTGCTCGTCACGGCCAAGGGGGGCGAGTCGGGGCCGCACGAGGTGCAGGCGGTCGATCTGCGCAAGGGCGGCGAGCTCAAGCCCTTCCCGCTGCTGGGCGGGCAGGGGGGCCACGCCTACCGGCCGGTCGAGGTGGTCGACGAGCGGCTCGTGCTGATCACGGGGCGCGACGCGCCGCGGGGGCGGCTCGCGGCGGTCGATCTGCGCAAGGCGGCGGCGGCGAAGGCGGGGGGCGACGCGCCGCTCGAAGAGCTGGTGCCGCAGCCGGCCGAGGGCGCGGTCGTGCGCTCGGCGGCGGTGGTGGGCAAGCGGCTCTTCGTCGAGACGCTCGAGCGGGCGAAGAGCGCGCTCGCGGTCTACGATCTGAAGGGCAAGGCCGAGGGCAAGGTGACGCTGCCCGGCGCGGGCGCGATCGAGGCGCTCGGGGGGCGCCCGTCCGAGCCCGAGGCGATCGTCGAGTACTCGTCGTTCACCGAGCCGCGCGCGGCCTACGCCTACCACGTGGCGAAGAAAGAGCTGAAGCCGGTCTTCAAGCCCGCGCCCAAGTTCGACGCCTCGGGCTACGTCGTCGAGTACATCGCGTACCCGGTGAGCGGCGGGGGGCGGGCGACGATGTTCCTCTTGCACCGAAAAGACGTGACGCCCGACGGCGCGCGCCTGACGTACCTCGTGGCGCGGGGCGGCCCGCGCGAGGCGCTGGTGCCGCGCTACGACCCCTCGCTCTTTCTGCTGCTCGAGCGGGGCGGCGTCGTGGCGGTGCCGCACCTGCGGGGCGGCTTCGAGGCGGGCGAGCCCTGGCGCTCGGCGGCGGCCCCGATCGACGGGCGGCTGCCGCTCGACGACCTTTTGGCGGCCGCGCGCTGGCTCTCGTCGCACAAGGTGACGCGCGCCTCGCGCCTGGTCGTCGGCGGCGGCGCGGGGGGGCCGCTCGCGGCGGCGGCGCTCGTCGAGACGCCCGAGCTCTTCGGCGCCGCGATCTGCCCCGCGCCCCTCGCCGACATGCTCCGCTACCCGAAGCTGGGGGCGGGCGCGCGCCTGCTCGGCGACTACGGCGACCCGGCCGACCCGGCGGCCTTCGCGTGGCTGCACGCCTATTCGCCCTACCACCGCGCCGCCCGCGGCGGCGACTACCCGGCCGTGCTGGTCACGGCGCCCGGGCGCGACGAGCTCGGCACCGCGGGCCACGCGCGCAAGTTCGTCGCGCGCCTGCAGGCGACGGGCAGGGGCGACGAGCCCTTGCTCTTGCGCGTCGGCCCTCCGGTCGGGCACGGGGGCGAGGCGCCGCTCGCCGCGCGGCTCGACGAGGAGGCCGACCGCTGGTCCTTCGTCTTCTGGCGCCTCGGCACGCCCGAAGAGGCGCCCGCGGGCAAGGGGCGCGGGGGGGCTGCGGCGTCGCGCCCCTCGCCGCCCTCGGCCGCCCCGGCGCGCCCCTCGCCGCCGCCCGCGCAGCCCTCGCCGCCGCCCGCGCAGCCCTCGCCGTCGCCCGCCAAGCCGCCCGCGCGGCCCGAGGCGCCGCCGGCGCGGCCCGAGGCGCCGCCCTCGCCTCCGCCCGTCGGGGCGCCGATCGGCGGCGGTTGGGACGCCGCGCCTGCGCCGGGGACGGGCGGGTCGCCGGGAAGCCCCAACCCGCCCGGATCGCCCAAGCCTCGGCCCGGAACATCGGGGACGGGTGGGGCGCCGAGCTTGCCGCCGGGCGCGGTCGAGCTCTGACGGGCAGCCCGGCCGCCCAGGTTTCAACCTGGGCGGCGTCCGCCCGGCCGCTCCCTGGGCCCTTCACGCACGCTTGGCATCAGACTGCCCCTGGAGACCGAATGCGAGGTCCTGGAGGCAGTCGGACTGCCTCTGGAGACCAAATGCGAGGTCCTGGAGGCGGTCTGACTGCCCCCGGAGACCAAGAGCGAGGTCCTGGAGGCGGTCTGACTGCCTCTGGAGACCAAATGCGAGGTCCTGGAGGCAGTCGGACGGCCCCTGGAGACCGAATGCGATGCCCTGGGGGCGCTCGGGACGCCTCTGGGAGAGGAAGTCCATGTCCTTGGAGGCACGCTAGCTGCCTCGGGGGGTTGAATTTGACGTCCTTTCGGCAGTCGGGCTGCCCCCGAGGGCGAAGGTACGCTGCGGGCGCCGAGAGGAAGGCCTCCCGGCATGGGCGGGGGGCGTGCAAGGGGCGGCCTCGGCGGCCCGCATCTGCTAAGTCTGCCGCCTTGACGTCGCCAGAGGCCGCCCCGAAGCCGCACCGTCCGCTCACCGTCGCCGCGCTCTTGCTCGCGATGTTCATGGCCGCCATGGAGGCGACGGTCGTCGCGACCGTGATGCCGACGGTCATCGCCGAGCTCGGGGGCATTCACCTTTATGGCTGGGTGGGGGCGTCGTACCTGCTCGCCTCGACGGTGTCGGTGCCGCTCTACGGGCGGCTGGCCGACCTGCGGGGGCGAAAGCCGGTGCTCTTGCTCGGCATCGTGCTCTTTCTGGCCGGCTCGGTGGCGAGCGGGCTGGCGCAGACGGCGGTCGCGCTCATCGCCTTCCGGGCGCTGCAGGGCCTGGGGGCGGGGGCGATGCAGCCGGTGGCGCTGACGGTGGTCGGCGACCTTTATTCGCTGAGCGAGCGCGGCAAGGTGCAGGCGTACTTCGGGGCCATCTGGGGCATCGCGGGCATCTCGGGGCCGCTCTTGGGCGGGCTCATCGTGCGGGCGCTGTCGTGGCGCTGGGTCTTCTTCATCAACCTGCCCTTCGGCCTCGCGTCGATGGCGGTGCTCGCCTTCGCCTACCGCGAGGCGAAGCGGCGCGAGAGCGGGGCGATCGACTGGGCGGGGGCGTTCGCGCTGACGGCCTCGTCGGTGGCGCTCTTGCTCGGCGCTTCGGGCGTCGCGCCCCTGGCGACGACGGCCGCGGGGGTCGCGCTGGCCGTCGCCTTCGTCGCGCTCGAGCGGCGGGCGGGCGAGGGCGCCGTGCTGCCGCTCGCGCTGCTCGGGCAGCGGGCGATGGCGGTGGCGAGCCTGAGCGCGGCGCTGCTGGGCTGGGCGATGATGTCCTCGCTCACGTACGCGCCGCTCTTCGTGCAGGGCGTGCTGGGCGGGTCGCCGACGGCGGCCGGGGCCGTGGTCGCGCCCATGCTGGTCGGCTGGCCGGTCGCCGCGACGCTCACGGGGCGGCGGCTCTCGGTGACGGGCTTCCGCGCGCCGGTGCGCTTCGGGGCCGTGGTGATCGCCGCCTCGCTCGTCGCCTTCGCCTGGGCCTTCGACGCGCGCGCGCCCGCGCTCGCGATGCAGGCGGCGATCTTCGCGTTCGGCGTCGGCATGGGCGTCTCGAGCACGTCACTGCTCGTCGGCGCGCAGTCGAGCGTGGGCTGGGGGCAGCGCGGCGTCGCGACGGCGACCAACATGTTCGCGCGTACGATGGGCGGCGCCCTCGGCGTCGGCGCCTTCGGCAGCGTGCTGGCCGCGCGGCTCGGGGGCGCGGCCTCGCCCGAGGCGGTCACGAAGCTCTTGGGGCCCGAGCGCGACCGCTCGGCCCTCGCCGGCGTCTCGAGCGCGGCCACCGAGGCGCTCGCCGGCGGCCTGACCACGGTGATGTGGGCCATCGCCGGCGTCGGCCTGGCGAACGGCCTGCTCACCTTCTTCTACCCCGAACCGCCGCGCTCGCCCGAGGCGGCCGCGGCGCCGGCGGCGGCGCCCCTCGGCGAGTGACGCGCGGCGCGGGCCTCGCGCCGGCGGCGGGTGGGCCGCTCTACGACCAACCGCGCCTGATGCGGCCAGCAAGCGGCGGGGCGCGCCCCCCGCTGCTTGGTGGCCCGAACCGAAGTAACTCGCCCTTGACCTTCGTCGCCGCCTTGCCCTTGCCCGACTTCGGCTTCGTCGCGCCCCCGCCGCCCTTCGCCTCGGCCGCGCCCTTCGCCTGGCCGTCGGCCGTCGGGCCGTTGCGCCGCTTGGTGAGCACCTCGCGGATGGAACGGTCGAGGTCGACGAGCTCGAAGGGCTTGTCGAGGTAGGCGTCGGCCCCGAAGAGCGGCGAGGTGAGCTCGTTGAGGGTCTCGCCGATGCCGGTGATCATGATGACCCCGACCTGGTCGAGCCCTTCGTCTTCGCGCACCTTGCGGCAGACCTCCCAGCCGCTCATGGCGGGCATCATCACGTCGAGCAGCACCAGGTCGGGCCGGTGCTTCTGGACTTTGTCCCAGGCCTCTTCGCCGTCGTGGGCGATGTGCACGTCGTGGCCGAGGGTCTTCACGTGCTGCGCGATGAGCGACAGCATCGACGGTTCGTCGTCGGCCACCAAAACAACCGCCTTCGAAGGATCTTTCGCTGGCATCGCTCGTCTCAGGGTCAAAGAGGGGTCTTACTGCATCCTCGACGCCTCGGCGGCTCAGGTCAAGCGCGGAGGCCGCTTTGTGCCGAAGTGCCACATGTGCGGGCGGTCGTGGCGTCTTGGCGCCCCTACGGTATCGTTACCAGACTGGCGGGGCGGCCCCGCCGGGGGCGTGGCCCCTCGGGGGCCCCTTCGCTACGCTGTCCTTCCGGAACACCCGCCGTCCCCTGCGTGTCCTACTCCGGTCCCCCCTCGAATCCGACCCGGCCCGCCGTCCGGGGCGTGACCCTCGAACGCGCTTCGGGCCTGGCCCACGGCCCGGCCCGACTCGAAGGGGCGCCGCCCTGAGGCCCGACCTCGACCGACCGCGCCCCGAGCCCTAGCCCCGCCGTGCCTTCGCCTCCCCTCCCCGCCCCGATGCGACGCCCTCCCCCCTCCCCCTTGCTCCGGGCGGCGCGCCGCACCGAATGGCGCCTGCGCACCAACGAGGCGATCAAGCGCGGCTCGACGGCGCTGGTGGCGGCGCTCGCGGCGGCGGCGCTCTGGGTCACCTACATCAAAGTGGCGCACGGGGGGCAGCCGGCGATTTCGCGCGCGCTCGGGGCGCTCGCGGGCCTGGGGGCGCTCGCGACCTTGGGCGTCGTGCTGTGGGCGTACCTGCGGCGGCGGCCGCCGCTTTGGGGGGCGCTCCGGCTCGACGCCACGCACGCGACCCAGAGCCGCGTCTCGAACGCGCTCGCCTTCTCGGCCCTGCCGCCGGGCGAGCGCACCCCCCTGATGGACGCGGCGATCGACGACGGCCTCGCCCTCGGCGCCGCGCTCTCGCCCCGGCGCGCCGCGCCGCTCGAGCTGCCGGCCGACCTCGGCGTCGCCCTGGGGCTCGGCGCCGCGCTCGCGGGCCTCGGCGCGCTGCAGTGGTCGCGCGAGGTGCCGGTGCCGCGGGCGGCCACCATCGAGGCGGTGGGGCTGACGCCCGACGACGTCGAGCTCTTCCGCGACACGGTGCGCGAGCTCGAGCAAAAAGAGCAGTCGCCCGAGGCGCAGGCCGCGCTCGCGCAGTTCAACCAGCTCGTCGAAGACATGGCGCAGAAGCGCATCGACCGCGGCGAGGCCTTCCGCCGGATGGAGGCCATCGAGAGCGGGCTGCTCAAGAGCCGCGCGGCCGAGGCGAAGGCGCTCGGCGAGGCGCTCAAGCAGTCGGCCGAAGAGCTGAAGAAGAGCCCGCTCAGCAAGCCGATCGGCGACGCGCTCGCGCGCAAAGATATCCCCGCGGCCGAGAAGGCGATGCGCGATCTGGCGAAGAAGCTGCGCGAGCAGGGGCAGAAGCTGAGCGAAGAAGACAAGAAGCGCCTGCGAGAGGCGCTGAAAGACGCCGCCTCGAAGCAGAAAGAGGCCGTCAGCCGGCTGAACGCCCAGCGCGAGAAGCTGCGCGCCTCGCTGCTCTCGCGCCAGCAGAAGGCGAACCCGAGCGACGAAGAGAAGCGGCTGCTCGAGCGCGAGCGCCGCGAGCTCGAGCGGCTCGACCGCGAGCTCGAAGAGAAAGAGCAGGCGGGCCGGCAGCTCGACCGGCTCGACCGAGAGCTGAGCCAGGCGGCCGAAGACTTGATGCGCGAGCTCGGCCTCTCGGCCGAAGATCTCGAGCGCGGCGCCGAAGACTTGAACCGCATGGCGCGCGAAGAGCTGAGCGAAGAAGAGAAAGAAGAGCTCCGCCAGCGCCTGCAAGAGCTGCGCGAGCTCTTGCGCCAGCAGGGCCAGGGCGGCGAAGAGCTGAGAAAGCGCCTGCGCCGCTTCGCCAAGCGCGCCCGCGGCGGCCAGCCGCAGCCGGGCGGCGGGGGCCGCGAGCGGCAGCCCGGCCAGGGCGGGGGCGACGAGGGCGAAGACGAAGACGAGCAAGAGGGACAGGGCCAGAAGGGCGGCCAGGGCCAGGGCCAGGGCGAGTGGGTGATCGGCCCCGGCGGCAAGAAGATGTTCGTGATGCGCCAGGGCGGCGGTCGCGGCTCGCAGGGCCAGGGCCAGGGGCAGGGCCAGGGGCAGGGCCAGCAGCCGGGCGGCGACGGGCAGCAGGCCGGGGGCCAGTCGTGGGGCAGCGGCCACGACGGCCGCGTGGCGGGCTCGAAGGCGACCTCGGGCAACTTCGGCACGCACGACGTGCAAGAGGCCGCGGCCGACACCGGGCAGGGGCCCAACGTCAGCGAGACCATTCTCGGCGCCGCCGAGCGGGGCTTCGTGGGGCGGGGCTACAAGAAGGTGTACACCGACTACCGAACCAAGGCCGAAGAGGCCATGAAGAACGAAGACATACCGCCGGGGTATCGCTTCTACGTGCAGCGGTACTTTCAGCTGATTCGGCCGCGCGAAGACGCCGCCCCCCCGGCCGGCGCCCCGGCGGCGCCGCCCGCCCCGGCGCCCGCGCCGCCCGGCGCGCCGCCGGCGCCCTGACCGGCCGCGCCCGCCGCCCCGGCGCGCGGGGCCCGAGCCTCGCGCGCCCGCCGCCCGACGACCGCCCCGCCCGCCGGGGCCCCCGACCGACGAGAGAGCCCGACCGCCCATGACCGAAGCGACCAAGGTGCCCGAGCCCGCCACGCGCGAAGACGTCGCGCGCTTCGGCGAGCAGATGAAGCGGCTGCGCGAAGAGATCGGCAAGGTCATCGTGGGCAACCGCGACATCGTCGACGGGGTGCTCACGTGCATGCTCACCGGCTCGCACGCGCTGCTCGAGGGCGTGCCCGGGCTCGGCAAGACGCTGCTCGTGCGCACGCTCGCCCAGGCGCTCAGCCTGAACTTCTCGCGCGTGCAGTTCACCCCCGACCTGATGCCGGCCGACATTCTCGGCACCACGATGATCGACGAGAACGCGGGGCCCGGGGGGCGGGCGCTGTCGTTCCGCAAGGGGCCCATTTTCGCCAACATCGTGCTCGCCGACGAGATCAACCGCGCGACGCCGAAGACGCAGTCGGCGCTGCTCGAGGCGATGCAAGAGCACTCGGTGACGGTCGCGCGCACGACCTACCGGCTCGAAGAGCCCTTCTTCGTGCTCGCGACGCAGAACCCGCTCGAGAGCGAGGGCACCTACCCGCTGCCCGAGGCGCAGCTCGACCGCTTCTTCTTCAAGCTGCACGTCGCCTTCCCCGGGCGCGACGAGCTGCACACCATTCTCGACCGCACGACCGGCGGGCACGACGCCGAGGTGTCGGCCGTGCTCGGGCGCGAGCACATCATCGCGGCGCAACGGCTCGTGCGCGAGGTGCCGGTCGCCCGGCACGTGCAAGACTTCGCCGTAAGGCTCTTGCAGAACACCCACCCCGACCACCCCGAGGCGCCCGCCATCGTCAAGCGCTACGTGCGCTTCGGCGCCTCGCCCCGCGGCGCGCAGGCCGTGCTGCTCGCGGCCAAGACGCGCGCGCTGCTCGACGGCCGCTTCGCCGCCGGCATCGACGACGTGCGGGCCGTGGCCCTGCCGGCCCTGCGGCACCGCGTCTTGCTCAACTTCGAGGGCGAGGCCGAGGGCGTGAAGACCGACCAGGTGCTCGCCGACGCCTTGCGCCAGCTGCCCGAGGGCAAGGCCTGAGGCCGCGATGGGCCTGCTCGCGTGGCTGAAGCGGCCCCAGGCGCCGCCCCCCGACGAGGGGCGCGACCTGTTCGACGACGAGTTCCAGCGCAAGCTCGACTACCTCGCCGTCGTCAGCCGGCGCGTGTTCGCCGGGCGCACGCGGGCCGAGCGGCGCACGAAGAAGAGCGGCTCGGGCGTCGAGTTCGTCGACTACCGCGACTACACCGCCGGCGACGACCTGCGCTACCTCGACTGGAACCTGTACCAGCGCCACGACCGGCTGCTCATTCGCCTCTTCGAAGAAGAAGAAGACCTCGCCATTTACATCGTCGTCGACGCCTCGAGCTCGATGGGCTTCGGCGCGGGGCAGAAGCTGCGCCAGGCCAAGCGCCTCGCGGCCGCGCTCGGGTACGTGGGCCTGTCGAACCTCGACCGCGTCTCGGTCGCCGCCGCCCGCGGCGACGCGCTCGAGGTGATCCCCCCGGCGCGCGGCAAGCAGCGCATCTTCCCCGTGTTCGAGTTCTTGCGCGGCCTCAAGCCCGAGGGCACGACCGACCTCGGCGCGGCCATGAAGTCGCTCGTCGCCCGCAGCCAGAAGCGGCGGGGCCTCGCCGTCCTGCTGAGCGACCTCTTCGACCCGGCCGGCTTCGAGCGGGGCATCAACGCGCTGCGCTTCGGCCGCTTCGAGGTCGTGGCGCTGCACCTCGTCGACCCCGACGACGCCAAGCCCGCGCTCTACGGCGACGTGCGCCTCTACGACTGCGAGACCGGCGACGAGCGCGACGTGACCGTGACGCCCAAGCTGCTCGAGCGCTACCAGAAGGCCTACGACGACTACCGCCTCGAGATCGAGCACTTCTGCGCGTCCAAGCAGGTGCCGTACTTCGTCGCCGACGCCTCGGCCCCCTTCGACGAGATCGTGCTGCGCGTCTTCCGGCGCGGCGGCTTTCTGCGCTAGCCATGCGCCTGACCGGCCTGCCCCTCTCGCAGCTCTTGGCCGTCGGCCTGGCGGCCGCGCTCGCCACCGTCGCGCTCTACCTCTTGAAGCTCCGGCGCCGGGCCGTCGCCGTGCCCTTCGCCAAGCTCTGGGAGCGGGTGGTCAAAGAGCGCGAGTCGACCACGCTCTTCTCGCGCCTCAAGCGGCTGCTCTCGCTGCTCTTGCAGCTCGCGCTGCTCGCGCTGCTCGTCTTCGCCCTCGGCGACCCGCGGCTCGGCGAGTCGGTCGTCGAGGGGCGCAACGTCGTCGCGCTCGTCGACGCGAGCGCCTCGATGCAGGCGACCGACGAGGCGCCCTCGCGGCTCGAGTCGGCCCGCGCCCGGGTGCGCGAGATGGTGCGGGGGCTCTCGGGCGCCGACCGGCTGCTCATCGCCCAGATGGACGCGGCGGTGACGCCGCTCTCGACGCTGAGCGGCGACCAGGCCGAGCTCGAGGGGGCGCTCGCGCGCCTCGGGGCGTCCGACGCGCGGGCCGACTTCCCGCGGGCGCTCAGGTTCGCGTCCGACACGCTCAGGGGGCTGCCGAAGGCCGAGATCGTGGTCGTGAGCGACGGCTCGCTCGGCGAGGCGCACGACGCGCTCGGCGAGGTGCACCTCGGCGACGCCAAGCTCTCGTTCGTCAAGGTGGGGCGGCGGGGCAAGAACGCCGCGGTGACGCAGTTTTCGGTGCGGCGCTACCCGCTCGACAAGGGCCGCTACGAGGTGATGCTCGAGGTGACCAACACCGACGAGGCGCCGGCCGAGGTCGAGCTCTCGCTCTACGGCGACGGGCAGCTCGTCGACGTGACGCGCCTCCGGCTCGGGGCGGGCGAGCGGCTGCCGCGCTTCTACCCGAACCTCTCGGGCGCGAGCCGCACGCTCGAGGCGCGCATTCGCTACGCCGACGGCTCGGCCGACGATCTGCCCGCCGACGACCGCGCCTACGCGCTCTTGCCCGAGCGGCGCCGGGTGAAGGTGCAGTGCGTGACGCGCGGCAACACCTACCTCGAGGCCGCGCTCTTGCTCGACGAGTACCTCGAGGTGACGACGGTCGAGCCGGCGCGCTACCCGGCCCCGGGCCGCTTCGACGTCACCGTCTTCGACGGGGCGGCGCCGCGCGCGGCCGAGGGCTCGGGGGCGCTGCTCTACCTCGGGCCCGCCGGCGAGGGCTCGCCGGTCAAGCTCGGGGCCGAGATCACCGACCTCGGCTTCGACGAGTACGACCGCAAGCACCCGCTCTGGCGCTGGGTGGTGCCCGACCCCATCGGCATCGGGCGCTCGCGGGTGCTCGAGCCGGCCGAGGGCGACCGGGTGCTCGCCTCGTCGGTCGACGAGCGCACGGGCCGAAAGCGCGCCATCGTCGTCGCGGGGCGGCGCGAGGGCCGGCGCTTCATCGCCACCGGCTTCGACCCGCGCGAGAGCGACATGGTGCTGCGCATCGCCTGGCCGCTCTTTCTGCTCAACGCCATCAACGACTTCGTCGACGAAGACGCGCGCTACCTCTCGTCGTACCGCACCGGCGAGGTCTGGCACCTGCCCGCCCCCTCGGGCGCCGAGCGCATGACCCTCGTCGACCCCGAGGGGCGAGAGCACCAGCTCGCGGTCGAAGACGGGCGCGCCCTCTACCTCGGGCAGCGGGCGGGCTTCTACAAGCTGCGCGCCGCCGCGGCGGGCGAGGGCGCGGGGGGCGAGACGATGTTCGCCGCCAACCTCGCCGACGCCCGCGAGTCGGCCATCGGCCCGGCCGAGAACGTCAACGTCGACGGGCGGCCCGCCGGCGCGCTCGAGGGCTTCCGCGCCGGCGTGCGGCGCGAGGTCTGGGTCTACCTGCTCGCCGCCGCCGTCGCCCTCACCGCGCTCGAGTGGTTCACCTACCACCGCCGCATTACGGTCTAGATGAAGCACTTGCGCCGCCTCGCCTGGCCCCTCGCCCTCACCGCGCTCACCCTCGCGCTCGCCCTCGTGCTCCGGCGCTACGTGGCCGAGGCGCCCGGGCCGACGCTCGCCTTTCAGCGGGGCGAGACCACCTTCGAGCTGCTCTCGCCCCGCATGCTCGCCCTCGCGCTGCTCGCGCCCTGGTTCTTGTGGGTGCTCGGCAAGAGCCTGGCCGACCTGCCCTGGCCCCAGCGCCTCCTCTCGATCGGGCTGCGCCTCGCCTTCGTCGCCCTGCTCGGCCTCGCGCTCGCGCGCCTCTCGCGCACCGCCACCACGGCGAAGGTCTGCACCGTCTTCGCCGTCGACGTGTCCGACTCGGTGCCCGACGAGGGGCTCGGCGACGCGAAGGCCGAGATCGAGCGCGCCCTCGCGGCCAAGCGCCCCGACGACGTCGTCAAGCTCGTCACCTTCGCCCGCCGGCCCCGCGTCGTCGACCTGCCCGAAGGGCCGGGCAAGGCGCCCGAGGTCGCCCGGCACGACCCGCCCGGCTCGCCTTCGAAGCTCGGCTCGGGCTCGAACGCGCAGGCGGCGCTGCAGCTCGCTTACGGGCTCTTCCCGCCCGGGTACCTGAAGCGCGTGGTCTTGCTGAGCGACGGGCTGCAGACCGACGGCGATCTGCTCGCCGAGGCCGAGCGCGCCAAGCAGTTCGGCGTGCGCGTGCACACCCTCGCCTCGAAGCGGCCCGTGCCGGCCGAGGTCGCCTTGCGCGAGCTGAAGCTGCCGCCCAAGGTGCGCGTCGGCGAGGCCTTCGAAATTCACGCCGACGTGTACGCCAGCCGCGCGACCCGCGCCCGCGCCCGCCTCTACCAGGGCGAGGCGCTCAACGGGCTCGAGGGCGTCAAGCCGCTCGATCTGAAGGCCGGGCCCAACGACGTCGTCTTCAAGTCGGTCGTGCGCGTGCCCGGCGAGGTCACCTACGCCCTCGAGCTCGACCAGCTCGGCGAAGACAAGTTCGCCGAGAACAACCGCTACGCTACCACCGTCGACGTGCCGGGCCGCCCCGCCGTGCTCTACGTCGAGGGCGCCCCGCAGAGCGCCTCGTACCTGAGCTCGGCCCTGACCGCCCAGCAGTACGACGTCGACGTGCGGCCGCCCGGGGGCTTCCCCGCGTCGCTGAAAGAGCTCGAGCGCTACGACTTCGTCATTTTGAGCGACACGCCCGCCGAGCAGTTCGGCCCCGACGCCCAGAACCTCGTCGAGGCGTACGTGCGCGATCTCGGCGGCGGCTTTCTCTTCGCCGGCGGCGAGTCGGGCTACAGCCTCGGCGGCTGGCAGCACTCGACCGTCGAGCGCATCTTGCCGGTTCGCATGGACGGCGAGAAGCGCAAGGACCAGCCGTCCGTCGCGCTCTCGCTCGTCATCGACCGCTCGGGCTCGATGGCCGGGCTGCCCATCGAGATGGCCAAGGCCGCGGCCAAGGCGGCCGTCGAGGTGCTGCAGCCCGACGACCTCGTCGAGGTCATCGCCTTCGACTCGCAGCCGACCCGCTACGTGAAGATGAGCCAGGCGCGGCGCAAGGGCCGCATCTCGGGCGACATCGCGCGCATTCAGCCGGGCGGCGGCACCGAGATCTTCAGCGCCCTCGACGCCGCCTACCAAGACATGTCGGTCACGCAGGCGCGCAAGAAGCACGTCATCGTGCTCACCGACGGCAAGGCGCCCACCGGGGGCATCCGCGACGTGACGCAGGCGATGGCCGCCGAGGGCATCACCGTCACCACCGTCGGCCTCGGCCCCGACGTCGACGACGGCCTGCTCACGATGATCAAGGACGTCGGCGGCGGGCGCTTCCACAAGGTGCCCGACCCGACCTCGCTGCCCAAGATCTTCACCACCGAGACCGAGGTCGTCTCGCGGCAGGCGGCGCAAGAAGATTGGTTCCAGGTCGTGCAGTCGGGCCCGGCGGGCTTCTTGGCGGGCATCGACCTCGCGAGCGCGCCCTTCTTGCACGGCTACGTCTCGACGCAGATGAAGCCGCCGCCGGCGCAAGAGGTCTTGCAGTCCGACCGGCACGAGCCCGTGCTCGCCCGCTGGCGCGTCGGCCTCGGCTGGTCGCTCGCCTGGACGAGTGACGTCAAGAACCGCTGGGCCGTCGAGTGGCTGCGCTGGCCCGGCTTCGGCCAGTTCTTCGGCCAGCTCGTGCGCGAGCACCTGCGCACCAAGCACCGCCGCGAGTTCGACCTGAAGACCGAGATCGCCGGCGGCACCGTGCGCGT
>DASTPP010000299.1:0-2555 GCA_035762175.1 Polyangiaceae bacterium
ACAGGGGCACGCAGCGGAAGCGCCGAGAAAAGAGCGGGTGGGTCGGGTCGAGGACGACGACGTGGTCGGCGTCGTCTAGACCGACGGATTCGGGGGGAGGGGGGGTATCAAGGAGAGGGCTCTCCACGCGGTCTCGAGCAGCAGCGCCGTGGCCTCGACCGGGGTCAGGCCGCCGTTGACCACCAGCGACCGCGCCTGGTCGGCCAGGCGCTTGGCCTTCTTGCTGAGCGCCGGCACCTGGCGACGAAAGAACTCGGCGCGGCCGTCGGCCGAGCCGTGCTCCCACCCCATTGAATAGGCGGCGCGCTCGCGCAAGAAGCCGAGATCGCACTCCAAATCTTCGTACCAGTGCCAGAGGGCCGGGTCGTCGTGCTCGCGCACCACCTTCAAGACGCGCATGCCGGCGGCGGTGACCTCTTCGACCAGCGTGGGGTAGACCACGCGCTGCTCGAGGCCGTACAGAAAGGCACCCTCGTCGGGGTCTTCGAGGCGGGCGTCGAGCTCGTCGGCGGGGCAGAGCTTGGGCGGGGGCGGGCCTTCGGCGGGCCGCGCCTCGGGCGGCGGGGCGGGGGGGTGGGATTTGCCGTTCTTGCGGTGACGCGGTACTCTGACCATAAGTCTCTCCGTTGCTTGGTAACGGGTGAGGCCCAGGCCCACGCGTCGGGTGCGAACCGATGCGGGGGCCGACTTTCGGGCCCGCGACGTCGCGCCGGCCGCACCGTGCGATGGCGGCGGCGTCGCGTCGAGATGATTGTACGCGATAGGGCAGAAGGGGCAAGGGCGCTTTGCGAATAAAGACGATTTCGATCGCACCTTCTGCGCATGACGCGCCTACCGATCGCGCACCGATCGCGCACCGATCGCGCACGCCGCCGCGCCGCCGCGCCGCCCGCAACCCGCGCCGAGCGCTCAGCGCGAACGCGCCCCCTCGAGCGCGCGGCCCTCGGCGCCCGACTGGTGCCAAGTCTCGGCGGTCTCGCGAACCTTCCGCCAGCTCTCGGGTATCGAAGAATGCCAGCGGGGGCGGGCCTTCTCGAACAACGCGGCCGAAGCACGGCTGGCCGCGAGGCGTCTACGAGTTCGGCGGCGGAGTGTTGCGCGTCGGCGTCGTCGTAGCGAGCGAGCTGCCGCGCACGCGCGCGACGTTGCTCGTGCGCCTGATGGCGGCCGGGCCGCTCTTGCCGCAGGCGATCGAAGACCTGGCGGCGCTGCCGAAGGGCGCGCACGAGCGTGCCGTGGCCGAGCAGATTCTGCTACACTTGTGGCAGGCAATCGAGAAGAAGCCGAGGCAGGCCCCGGAAGAGAAGGAGTTCGTC
The DNA here is from genome assembly GCA_035762175.1 of Polyangiaceae bacterium. Lineage (GTDB taxonomy): Bacteria > Myxococcota_A > Polyangia > Polyangiales > Polyangiaceae > DASTPP01. Next base: position 1,317 of record DASTPP010000299.1, read on the forward strand.
GTGACGATGCTGAGCACCTGGGATGATGCGCGAGAGCTAGGGCTCGAAGAGGGCCGGAAGCAGGGGAAACTGATCCATGCGCGCTCTGCCCTGCGCCGCGTGCTCGCCGCGCGCAAGCTCACCCTGAGCCCCGCCGACGAGGCCAAGATCGAGGCCTGCACCGGCCTCGCCACGCTCGACCGGTGGCTCGAGCAGGCGCTCACGGCGCAGACCGTGGCGGAGGCGCTCAAGGGACGGGTCGCCGCGAAGGTGCCGGCTCGGCGTCGAAAGAGCCCGCGCTCCTGAGCGGGTAGGGGCCGCGCGCCTGTCGGCTTGGCGGCCCCTGGGGGAAACGCGTTCCAGGCGGGTGCCGGGGGCCTGCGCTGGGGCCGCGCGCCTGTCGGCTGGGCAGCCCCTGGGCGGGCGGGGCTCGCGTGTCGGCCGGCTGGCTGCCTTCGCAGACAGACTGCGGCGTGCCTTTCAGCAACGAGTTGCTGCGCGACCTCGGTAGACAGGCCCTCCCAAGGCCTCTCGAGGCCTCCCGAGCGCACTTCAGAACGGGGGCCAGGCCACCGGACCCATGCGGGCAGGCGAATTTGGCTTCTGTACGCGTACAGACGGCCTCTTTTTGTTCCGAGAGGGCGTCTGTACGCGTACAGACGCCCTCTGGACGCGTACAGAGACCATTTCTCGACCCCGATGGGCCGTCTGTACGCGTACAGACGCCCTTTTGGACCCCGGGAAGCCGTCTATACGCGTACAGACGGGGTCTCCGACCCCCGAGAGGCCGTCTGTACGCGTACAGGAGCGTAATTTCTGGGGCGGGGGGAGCTCTCGGGGCGCCCCGAGCGGGCCGCGGGGGGGCGGAGCCGTTGGCGGTCAAGCCGGAGCCGGTTCGGGGCGCGCAGGGGGGCCGGCGGGCCGCCCCCGACTCAAGTCGGGGGCAGCGGACGCCCCTTCGTGCCGCGCGGAAGCGGGCTGATTCGGAGAGCAAAGCCCGCCCCCTCGTCGGGGGCCGGGCTCCCGCGGGCTGCATCACCCGGGCGAGCGCGCGGAAGCGGCTCGCTCCGCGGGAGCCCTGCCTCCGGCAGGGCTTGGACGGCCGTTTCCGCGCGCGTTCGCTGCCCCCGACTTCAGTCCTGGGCATTGGTCACTTCTTGGGGACAAGCTCGAGCCCGAGCTGTTCGCGCTGCGCCCGCAGCACCTCCGCGGCGATCGCCACCCGCTCCAGGCCTCGCCCCAATACCGTCGCGCCCGCCG
>DASTPP010000300.1:0-36842 GCA_035762175.1 Polyangiaceae bacterium
CGCGGCGCACGCCGGGCGGCGGCGGTCCGAGGCAACGCGCGGCGCGCGCGGCCGGGCCCAAGGCCGGGCGGGGCAACGACCGCGCGCCCCCGGGCGCGAAGGCGGCGGGGGCGCGGCGTCGGGGCGCGGCGCGGTCGTTCAGAGGCCGGGCCCGTAGCTCGCGTCGGCGACGTAGCGCAAGAAGCGGTTGCACTCGTTGCCGCCGCGGCGACCCTGGCAGGCCTGGCGCCCCTCGAACGAGCGCTGCCCGGCGCGCAGCGCCCGCAGGACCTCGTGCGTGACGTCGTAGCCGCCGTCTTGGCAGTGCGCGTCGGTGCAGGGCAGCTCGAAGAGCGCGGGCGCGTGCTCGACCACGACGCGTCGCACGTGCTCGCACTCGGCGCTCGGCGCGCCCTCGCGGTACTCTTGGACGACGAGGCGCAGGCTGCGCAGCGCGGGCAGGGCCGCGTGCAGCTGCCCGGCCGCCTCTTCGCGCCGCCGCCGGGCGGCCTTGCGCTCTGTCGCCTCGAGTGTCGCGCGCCGATTCATCATGGGCCGTGCTCCGAAGGCACGCCCAACATCGTTCGGGCGCACGCTAGGGTGAGGGGCCGAGGGGGCTCGGCCCGAGACGTGCAAGGATAGCAGGGCGACGGCGGGGCACAAGACGCGTCTGCGGGCCCGCCCCGAGCCCAGCGGCGGGGCCGAGCGCCGCGGGGGCCGCGCCTCAGCCGGGCCCCCGCCCCGGGCCCACGAGATCGCGCACGGCGGCGAGCAGCTTGGCGAAGCGCAGCGGCTTGACGAAGAAGGCGGCGACCTGCGGGGCCGGCGGCACGTCGTCGCGGTAGCGCGCCGTCGTCATGATGACGGGCGTCGCGACGAGGCGCGGCTCGTCGGCCATGCGCCGGCAGAGCTCGTCGCCGGTCATGCGCGGCATCATGTAGTCGGTGATGACGAGGTCGGCCCCCTCGGCCAAGAGCCGCGCGAGCGCCTCGGCGCCGTCGGACGCCGTCAGCACGCGGTAGCCCTCGGCCTCGAGCAGCAGCGCGAGCACCTCGAGCGACGCGAACTCGTCGTCGGCGACCAGGATCGTCCGGGGCTCGGCCATGGGGGGCGAGGGCGGGGCCTTAACTCGGCCTCGGGCGGGCGCGACTTGCGGTTGCGGCGCCCGATCGCCGCGTCGCCCCCCTCCGAGAGCAGCGCCTCGGCGCTGCGGGCGTCGGGCGCGAGGTCGACGCCCGACCCGGTCAGCGCGAACTCGCGCATGTTCGTCGCGTGCGCGCTGCCGCGCTGCTTGACGACCGAGAGCAGGCGCCGGAGCTCGGTGCCCACGGTCAGGTACTCGAGCAAGACGAGGTTGTCGACCAGCGTCGAGGTGCCCTCGATGCGCATGCCGATCTCGGGGCCGTAGGGCTTCGACGTCTCGTCGGTGGCGAGCGTGGTGACGCCGAGCGCGCGCAGCTCGTTCGACAGGGCGGTCAAATAGCGAATCGTGCGCGTCGGCTCGACCGTCGACTGCCGGTAGCCGTCGAGCCCGTCGATGACCAGGCGATTGACCCCCCGCCGGCGCACCTCGCCGAGCAGCCGCTCGGCCAGCGCGTCGAGCCCGTAGCGGTAGGGCGGCTGCCAGAGCGCGAAGAAGCGCCCCTCGGCCAGGTGGCGGCTCAGCCCGAGCCCGAGGGCGTCGGCCTGCGCGAGCAGCCGCGCCGGCGACTCGTAGAAGCCGAAGTAAAAGCAGCTCTCGCCCGCCTCCGCCCCCGCGGCGAGGAAGTGCGTCGCCAGCGTCGTCTTGCCCGAGCCGGTGAAGCCGAGCACCAGCGTCGTCGTGCCGGCGATGAGCCCGCCGCCCAGCATCGCGTCGAGCCGCGCGAGGCCCGTGCCCAGGCGCGGCCCGGTCGGCGGCGGCGGGCGCGCGTCGACGTCGACCACGTCCTCGGTGCGCGGGTGCGCCGTCACGCCCCCGTCGCTGATGGTCAGCTCGTGCTTGCCCAGGAGGTGCCGGCTGCCGCGAAACTTGATGACCTCGAGGGTGCGGCGGGTGACCCGGTGCGTGCGCTCGAAGGCCAGCTCGACGAGCCCGTCGACCATCGTGTGCTCGGGGCCGTTGGCGTCGTCCGCGTCCATGTTCGCGAAGAGCAGGGTGGTGCACTCGGTCATGCTGCCGAGCATCTGCAGCTCGACGATGAACTCTTTGAGCGCCAGATCGCTGCCCGCGAGCGCCCGCGTCGGCGAGACGCCGTCGAGCACCAAGAGCGTCGCCCGCTCGTCGCGGATCACCTGGCGCAGCAGGCCCAGCAGGCCCTTCAGCCGCTCGTCGCGCAGCGCCCGGTACGCCCCCACGTACACGAGCGAGCGGTTGATCGCCTCGGGGTCGAAGAACCGCATCGTCTGCAGGTTCTTCATCATGCTCGCGTGCGACTCGGCGAGCAGCGTCACGTAGACCGCGCGGCCGCCCCCCGCCACGTGCGCGAAGCAGAGCTGGTTGGCCAGCGTCGTCTTGCCCGTGCCCGGCCGCCCCATGACCATGTAGATGCCGCCCTTGATGAGCCCCCCCCCGAGCACGAGGTCGAGGCCCTCGACCCCCGTGGGCGCCCGCTCGATGCCGGCGGCCGCGTGTACGTTCCCGCGCGTCGCTTCCGTCATGGTGTCGTGCCTTCGCCCCCCTTGCCCCGCCGCCACAGCTTCGCCACGCCCGCGACGAGCGCCGCCGGGTCGACCGGCTTGCTGAGGTGCATCTGAAACCCCGCGAGCAGCGCCTCGCGCCCGTCGCCCTCGCCCGCGTAGCCCGTCAGCGCGAGCGCCGGCACCCACCCGCCGGCCTCCTCGCCCGAGGCCCGCACCTGGCGCATCAGCTCGTAGCCGCTCTGGCCCGGCAGCCCGATGTCGCTCACGATGACGTCGGGCCGCAGCCGCCCGAGCGCCTCGAGCGCCTCGGGCGTCGAGCGCGCCCCCACCACCGTCGCGCCCTGCCGGCTGAAGATCGTGACCAGCAGCTCGAGCGTGTCCGGCTCGTCGTCGACCACGAGCACCAGCGCCCCCGCCAGCGCCCCCTCCGGCAGCGCGGCGCCCGGCCCGCCGCCCGCCTCGCCCCCGCCCCCCGCCGACGGCCCCCGCGCCGGCGCCGCCGGCAGCCGCACCGTGAAGGCCGCCCCCCGCCCCACCCCCTCGCTCTCGGCGCTCACCGCGCCCCCGTGCAGCTCGACCAGGTGCTTGACGATCGAGAGCCCCAACCCGAGCCCCCCCCGCGAGCGCACGTCGCCCTGCCAGAAGCGCTCGAACAGGTGCGGCAGCGCCTCGGCCGCGATGCCCCGGCCGTTGTCGCGCACCTCGATCACCACCTCGCGCCCCACGCGCCGCGCCGACGCCTCGACCTCGCCGCCCGGGCCGGTGAAGCGCAGCGCGTTCGACAGCAGGTTCCACACGACCTGCTGCAGCCGCTGCGGGTCGCCCGTCACCTCGCCCGCGTCCGCCCCCGCCCGCAGCCCCAGCCGCACCCCCTTCGCCGCCGCCGTCGGCCGCGCCCCCTCGACCGCCGCCTCGAGCACGCGCGCGACGTCGACCCGCCCGAGCTCGAGCCGCAGCCCCCCCCGCACGATCCGCGAGACGTCGAGCAGGTCTTCGATGAGCGCCGTCAAGAGCTTGGCGTTGCGCAAGATGGTCTCGAGCGTCCGCGCCCGCTCGACCGGGCCCGACTCGTCGTCGCGCAAGACGTGCGTCCAGCCCACGATGGCGTTGAGCGGCGTTCGCAGCTCGTGCGAGAGCGTCGCCAAGAAGTCGTCTTTGAGCCGGTTCGCCTCCTCGGCCCGGGCCCGCGTCTCGCGCTCGCGGGCGAGCAGCGCGTCGCGCTCGGCCTCGACCCGCTTCTGGTCGTCGATGTCGGTCGCCGTGCCGACCCAGCGCACGATGCGCCCGGCCTCGTCGCGCGCCGGCTCGACCCGCCCGAGGAACCACCGGTAGCCGCCGTCGGCCCCCCGCAGCCGGTAGACCATCTCGCAGCGCTCGCCGGCCGCGTGCGCCCGCGCCCAGAGCAGCCGCGCCCCCGACTGGTCGTCGGGGTGCACCCGCGACGACCAGTCGGGCCGCTCGCCCTCGGCCGCCCCCGTGTAATCGGCCCAGCGCCGGTTCATGTACGCGACCTGGCCCTCCGGCCCCGCCACCCACACGATCTGCGGCATCGCGTCGGCCAGCCAGCGGTCGGCCGCCGCCGGGCCCTCGGCCCCCGGCTCGCGCGCGGCGGCCGCCCCGGAGCCCTCGGCCGCCCCCGGCTCGCGCGCGCGCGGCGGACGCTCGGCGTCGCCGAGCTCGGCGTCCGGCTTGCCTATCATGAGGCGGCTCCTGGGCGGCGCGCCCGCGGCGAAGGGCGGGCGCGCCACGCGTGGTGGGGGGGCGAACGACGCTGGGCCATCGAGTCCTTGGGGGCGGCGCCCCCCGTCCGGGGCGCCAGAAGCCCGCGACTCTAGCGAAGCCGCGCCCCCACGTCTCGCCCGAACGCGCGGCCGCCCCGCCCGCGGCCCGCGCGCCCGCCGCTCAGGGCCCCGTCGGCCGCGTCTCGACCGAGACGCGCGCCTCGCCGAGGTGCTTGCGCACCTTCGCCTTGAACGAGTCCCACGTCGCCTCGAGCACCGTGTCGGCGACCTCGAGGTTCTCCTTCACCGCCCGGCGCGCCTCGCGCGCCTTGACGAGCGAGGCCTCGAGCTCACGCTTCGCCTCGCCGCTCGCGGCGGCCACGTCGCGCTCGAGCGCGTCGATCGAGCGGTCGAGCTCGGCCAGATCGCGCTCGGTCTGCGCCCGGAACTCTCGGCGCTTGGCCGCGAAGTCGCGCGCCACCTCGTCGGGGCCCGGGCCTTCGCGTCGCAGCGTGGCAGATTTGCCGCCCTCGGAGGGCTGCTCTTGCGCCTGCCGCCCGCCCGGCGACGGCGCGCGATCGCAGCCGCTCATGGCGAGGGCGGCGAGCGCGCCGGGCGACAGCGCGAGGGCGAGGGCGAGGCCTAGACGACGGGCGTTCGACATGCCGGACGAAAAAGCAACCGCCGTGCCCGCGCGGGCGACGGGCCCCCGTCGGCCGAGCCGGCGGCGCCGCGACGAGCGCGGCCGTGCCCGCGCGGGCGAGGGGCCCCGCTTCGCCGTAGAGGTGATCGCGCGGCGGGGAGAGCCGTGCCCGCGCGGGCGAGGGGCCCCGCCGCCCGCCTGGGGCCGGGCTGGCGCCCGGGCGCCGGCGTGATAGTCCCGCTTGGGTAGAGAGGCCCCCCCCCCTTGCCCCTGCCCCTCGAAGGCTACGCGCTCATCGGCGACTGCGAGACCGCCGCCCTCGTCGGCCGCGACGGCTCGATCGACTGGCTGTGCTTGCTTCGAGCGCCTGGTCGGCCTCGCCAACGACGTCGGCCTGCTCGCCGAAGAGTACGACCCGGCCGCGGGCCGCCTGGTCGGCAACTTCCCCCAGGCGTTTTCGCACATTGCCCTCGTCAACACGGCGCGAAACGTCTCGTCGCCCGACGAGGGCCCCGCCGAGCACCGCCTGCGGGGGTAGCGCGGCGCTGCGCCCCCGACCGCTCGAGGCACGAGCGCCCCGCGCCGGCGCGCGGGCGCGCGGGCGCGCGGCGGCTCAGTCGTGCGCCCCGTGCGCGGCGCAGATCGTGAGGCAGCTCGCGTGCGTCTCGGCGCACGCGCGCGAGCAGGCCCCGCCGCCCTCGCACGACGCGTCGCACTCGCCCTGCGCCTTCGCGCACGCGTCGACACACTGCGCCGCCCCCTCGGCCGTCGCCGACGTCGTGCCGCCGCAACAGCAACAGCCCGCCGCGCCGAAGGCCACCAGGCCGACCGTCGCGAGCGAGAGCAGCACCCGAGCCGAGAGCGTTCGCATCATGCCAAGAGGCATAGCCGTCCGCGCCGGGGCCGCGCAAGCTCGGGCTGGGCCGCCCGGCGGGCTGCCGGCCCTCACACCCGCCGCCCGACGCAAGGCCGGCGGAGCGTGCGCGGCCCGAGCCCGAGCGCCGCGTCTTCGACCCGCTCGGCCCGGCCTTCCGGGGCGGGGCGGCCTGCGGCGTGGTAGCTTCGAAGGCCCGGCGCTCGGCTGGGGTGACCGCTCGAGGTACCTAGGCACGCGATGGCCATGATGACGCGAGAAGAAGTCGTACGAGACCTCGCCCGGTGGCACTTTACCGTCGAGCCGGGGCTGCAAACGATCTTGTGGGTGGGCGCGAGCGCGCCCGAGACCGAGCCCCTCCGCCTCCTCGAGGTGACCTCCGAGCAAGGCGGCGTGGTCCGCGGCATCGAGGTCTTCGCGTTCGACCGGACGGCAGACGTCCCCTACCCGACCGAGGTGGCCGAAGTCACCGCGCTCGAGCTTTCGCACGCGCTGGCGGGCCAGCTCCCGCTTCCGGACGGTTGGGCGCTCGACGACATGAAGGCCTTCACCCGAGAGAGCCTGGGCGTGCCCGACCACGAGCACGCCGCGCAATGAGCGGGCGCGGGGCGGGCGGGGCGGCGCCGTGAGCGAGCCCCTCTTCCGCAAGCACGTGCACCTCGTGGTGAAGGCCCGCGGCGCGGGCGAGACCGAGTTCGTCGAGCCGGGCTACAAGCTGCCCAGTCACGAGCTGCCCCCATGGGTCGCCCCGGGCCACGCCCTCGACCTCTCCGTCGAGATCGCGAGCAAACGTACGTACGACGATTGGTCGAGGGCGTACGCGCGGCAAGGTAAGGCCGACCTGAAGGTCTATCGAGAGCTCAAGAAGCTCCGCCAGGCGAGCGTGCTCGAAGATTGCCACGAGCTGCATTACCTCCAGATGGCGATCGAGAAGATCGCCCGCGCCTTTCTGCTCAAGCACTCGCGGGGCGATCGGCGGGCGTACTTGCTCAGCCACGTCGCGGTGAACGACTTCGCGGGCTCGTACATGAAATCGCCAGAGCACAAGACCCGCTTCGCCGGCCAGGCGTGGCTCTGGCAGCAGGTGCGGCTCCTCGCCGGCGAAGTCGAGCGCTTGACGCCCGCGGTCGAACGTCAGGCGCGGCCGGACAACGTCGAGTACCCGTGGTCCGACGGGCTGAAGCTACACGTGCCCAGCGAGACGCAGTTCTTGAAGCGCTTTACCTTCTCCCAAAACGTCTGGGCACAGCTGCTCGCGGTGCTCGACGAGGTGGGCGGGGCGCTCGACCCCTAACCCGCGCACGAACCCGCCGACCCGCCCGCCAGCCACGCCGCGAGCTCGGCCGGCCCGAGCCCCAGCGCCGCGTCTTCGACCCCCTCGGCCCCCAGCGCCTCAATCTTCTGCCCGAGCACCCGCTCTTCGTCGTCGCGCAAGGGCCGCCCCAGCCGCTTGACGACGAGCCGCCGCACCGCCCGCGCCTCGCCCTCGCGCAGGCCCGCCTCGCGGCCGCGCGCCTCGCCCTCGCGCAGGCCCGCCTCGCGGCCCCGCAGCTCGCCCTCGCGCGCCCGCAGCTCGGCGAGCTCGGCCAGGCCCTTCGCCCAGCGCCCGAGCTCGGCCGGGTCGTCGGGCGGCGGCGGCAGGCCGGCGGGCAGCGGTTCGTCGAGCGCGGGCGGCACGGGCAGCGAGGGGCGGACGGCCTCGGGGCCGCAGTGCGAGGCGAGCTTCTCGAGGCACGCCTCGCGCACGCGGGCGGCGAGCCCGAGCACCCGCACCTGCAAGGCCGCGAGCTCGGCGAGCGTAATGCGGTACGACTTCGAGTATCGGGCTTCAATATACGCCTTTCGCAACAGGTCGTGCAGCCGCTTGTCTTCGGGCTCGGTCTTGGGCAGCGCCTCGACGAGCCGCGGGTGCTGCTCGGCGGCCTTCTGGCCGAGCGCGTTCAAATCATGGGTGCGCTCTTTGTAACCCGTGAACACCAAGCTGGCGGTGTGGTAATAGCGCTCGGCCGCCTGGTGCAGCAAGAAGGCCGCGTGGTTCGGCCGCCCCTGCCCGATGAAGTAGCGGCAGCCGCGAAAGAACCCGCTCGCGCTGTCGAACCAGTAGCCGAAGTTGTACTCGCCCGTCGCGAGGCGCTCGTTGGGGTTGAGCGCCTTGGGCGTGGCGAAGTCGAGCTTCTGGCCCGCGTAGAGCAGCACCCCTTCTTTGACGATGTCGGCGAAGAAGTACTGCCCCATGCGCACTTCTCGGTTCACGAACTTGATGTCGTGCGCGATGAGCGTGACCGGGCTGGGCGCGGCCGCCGCGCGCAAGCGCGCCTCGAGCCCGTGCCAGAGGGCGACGTCGTCGGCCTGCGCGGGCTCGCGCACCACGGCGAGCAGGTCGAAGTCGCTCTTATAGCCCGTCGCCTCGTCGTCGACCCAGTCGCCGCGGGCGTGGCTGCCGAACAGCACCAAAAGCCCCTGCGGCACCGCCTCGCGAAAGATCGCGACCACGGCGCCGAGCCTCTCTCGCCGGTCTGCCGGCAGGTGTTCGATCGATGTCTTCATCGCGCGCCCCCGAGAGAGAACGATACCAGAGAGCGCGCGAGCGGGCGAGCGAAGAGTGCGGGCGCGAAGCCGGTTTTTGCGGCCCCGCGCGCGATCGCAAGGCCGATCGCGCGCCGCGCTCTCGCCGCGAAGCGGCCGTCGCCGAACGGCACGCGCTCGCCACCGGGTAGAGGGTTGCCGTCGCGCGGCGGTGCCCCCGACTGAAGTCGGGGGCAGCGAACGCCCTTGGAAACGGCCCGCAAAGCCCTGCCGGAGGCAGGGCTCGAGCGTCGCGAGCCGCTTCGCGCGCTTGTCCGGAAGCCGGAGCCCTTGGGAGCCCGGCCCCCGGCGAGGGGGCGGGCTTTGCTCGCCGAATCGGTTCGAGGCTGCGTGGCACGAGCGGGCGTTCGCTGCCCCCGAGTTCACTCGGGGGCAGCGAGCCGCCCCCCGCCGTGTCCTGGCCCGAGCAAGCAGGGTTGGTATCGCCGCGGGGAGCGCGTCTGTCGCCGCCCCGAAGGCGCCTGTGCCGTCGCGGAGAAGCCAGCGCGCGGCGAGACGCCGGCGAGACGCGTGCAGACCCCTTCGTGGCACCCCGAGAGGCCGCCTGGACGCGCGCAGCGGTTCTCTTGGTGGCCCGAAACGCCTTCTGTACGCGTACAGACGGCCTCTGGCGGTCGAGACGAGGCGCCTGTACGCGTACAGAAGGCTTCTCGGCGTCGAAAAAGACGTCTGGACGCGTCCAGACGGCCAATCGGGGTGAAAATTTGTCGTCTGGACGCGCCCAGACGCCTTCTGTACGCGTACAGACGGCCTCTCGGGGCGCCAAGAACGCGTCTGTACGCGTACAGACGGCTCTCGGGGCGCCAAGAACGCGTCTGTACGCGTACAGAAGCCTGATTCGGCTGTGCGGGCCCCTCTCGAGGGCGTCACGACCAGCCCCGGCCGCGCCCGCTCGGCGACCCTGGCCACCGAGAGCGCGCCGGGCGCCTTACCGATGGGGCCAGGAGGCGTCAGGCGTGATCTGCGTGCCCGTAGGCTCGGGCGACCGCTCGCACCGCCGCCTCGATCTCGGCCTCGAAGGCCGCGAAGGCGGGCAGCGTGCGCAACGTCTCGAAGCGCACGCGCTCGCCGAAGAGCGCGAAGAGCCGCTCGGGCGGGCGCCGCATGCCACTCTCGACGAGCAATCGCTTCAGCGTCGCCTTCGGGTCGGGCTCGCGCTCGGGCTCGGGCGGCAGGGCGGGGGCCGCGCTATCGCCGAGGGCCGTGCGAAAGGCCTCGGGGTCGGTGAGCAACCAAGCCTCGACCTCGTGCACGGGCACGCAAGCGACGACGGGCCGCTCGTCGCCCGTGGCCAGCAAGGCCTGGCGGCTGGGCACCACGTTGTTCTCGCGGGCCTTTCGCGGGTCGCCGGCGCCGTCGGTGTGCACGACGAAGAGCGTGCAGCCCTCGCCGTCTCGCCCGACGGCGGCCATGAAGCGATCGGCGCGGCCGCTCTTCACCCACGGCGCGTCGATGCCCACCGTCTCGGCCACCTCGCACTCGGACGGGAACAGGCGCGCGCCGACCGCGTCGAGGAGGCGGCTGACGAGGGGCGAGAGAAAGCGGTAATCGCTCGAACCTTCGGCATAGAGGCCCGCGCAGAGGTAGATCATTCGCCGGCCTCGGCGACCTCAGCCTTAGCTGAGTCGAGGAGCCGTTCGACCTCTCGGAGCGACACGAACTCGCCTGCCCGCGCCGGCTTGACGGAGCGGGCCACCTTGCGAACATGGGTGACGAGGCGACCGTCGCGCCGTACGACATTGAGAAAGCGCAAGCACTCGGGGCGCGAGTGCAGCGCCGCGAGCAGTACGGGCGAGTGGGTCGTGAGGACGATCTGCGGGCGCGCGTCATACGCCTCTGCTCGCCCCGCCCCTAGAGCCCTTTCAGGCCGCAACGATAGCTCTTGGAGAAGCTCGAGGAGGGCACGAAGCCTGCCCGGGTAGATGCCATTCTCGGGCTCTTCGATGCCGAGCAAGGAGGGGGAGGGCTCGGCTCGCAGGGCCGTCAACATCGCGAGCAGGCGCAACGTCCCATCGGACACGACGCGGGCGGGCAGGCGTTCGCCCCCGGAAAATTCGAAATCGATTCGAAACGACTCTTCTTCCGGGACGGCGTCGAACGACGAGAGCCCGGGCACGAGCGACACGAGATCGGCGCGGAGCGCGCCGAGCGCCTCGGGGGCCAGTTCGGCAAGGACCGTCGGCAGGTTCGACGCGTCGGGGGCCAGCCCTTCATCGGCGCCTACCCGCTCACTAGGCTCGCGCAACCGCGTGGAGTCGAGGTGGGAGGAGCGAAACTCCATCAACTCGTTTCGTAGATCAGTAGTCACTGGATCGGGGCCTTGGGGGCGGCCATCGCTCGAGGATATGTCGGCTTCCCCTTCGGTAAGGGCGAGGCCTTGCGCAATCATGGCGTCCCTGACCACTTGGTTGAGTGTAGCCTCCAGCGTCGGGAGGTTTAGGCGCTCCTTTATCGCCTCGAGCAGGGCCATCGTCTCGGGGTTCTTGATGTTTATGAACGTCTTGCCGGGTCCCGCATGGGGGTACCAGGCAAGCGCCGTTTGTGTACGGGGAACCTTGACTGTTCGTGGCTCAATGCCCGTCGGTAGTTCGACAAGCTGCCGACTGCGAGTCGTGGGAGGTCTCGCCGCGGACTGCTGGAATATTATGTGCCCTTCGTAGCCATAGCGTGCGTAAGGCGACCAGCTCGGCCTTGACCTGACCCACTCGTCTTCGTCGGACAAGAGAGCTCGCAAGCACTCGCTCTTGACGCCTATACGATCAACGCCAGAAGGCGAAGGTTGACGCTCGAGTACGAGCTCGTAGCGCAGTCGTGTTTGGACATCCTCATCGTCGAATTTGTCCGACGGCGTCAGGGTGAGGGTCTCGGCCACGAAACGGATTGTTCGCCCCGGCCCGTCGGCGCCCCGCGTGAACTGGTCGAGTACGCGCCCCCGCCCCCCCTTGAAGGCCTCGACGACCGGCATTGACGCCAGTCGCGATAGCAGCATGAGCGCCTCGAGCACGTTCGACTTCCCCGCGCTGTTGGGCCCGACGAGCACCGTGAAGGGCTCGAGGTCCATCGAAAAGTCGCGGAGCGACTTGAAGCCGTCGATTTCGATGCGCGTGATCATGGCCGCCCCTTACCTTACCACCCCACCCCCGCCGGGGCGCGCAGGCCGGTCTTTCGCGCGGTCACGGGTTCGAGGCCGCGTCACCACCGCGCCCATGCGAGCGCCCGCGGCGCGGGCCGGCGGCAGCCTCCGCCGGCGGGGGCCCCACTGTTTGAGCCCGCAGGGCGAGTTTGGGGTGCCGAAGGAGGCTGCCGCCGGCCCGCGCCGCGGGCGCTCCTTTCGTGCCGAGCCGCGTCCCGCCCGAACGCAGCCCCGCCCCGAACGCAGCCCCGCCCGCGCCCGAGCGCGCCCGCCGCCCCGCTACTGCGCCGCCGCCGCCTCGGCCGCCGCGCGGACCTCGACGGGCACCCCGTTGAACCCCGCGTTGCCGCTCAGCCGATCGAGCTTGGTCTCGTCGGTGACGTCGTTGACGCTGGCGCCGGCCGCCTCGGCCCGCGCGACCGAGAGGCGCGTGCCCTCGCGCGTGTGGCCGAAGCCGTGGGGCAGGCTCACCACGCCGGGCATGATCTCGTCGCTCACCTCGAGCGGGACGACGACCTCGCCCGTGCGCGAGCGCACGCGCACATCAAGGCCCGACTCGAGCCCGCGGGCGCGCGCGTCGTCGGGGTGCATGAGCAGCGTGCAGCGGCGGGGGCCCTTGACGAGCTTGTGGCTGTTGTGGAGCCACGAGTTGTTGTTGCGCAGCTGCCGGCGCCCGATCAGCACGAGCTCGCCCGCGGCCCGCGGGCGGGCCTCGCCGACGAGGCGCGCGGCCTCGCGCACGAAGGGCGGCGGGGCGACGAAGACGCGCTTGCCCTGGGTGAAGAGCAGGCCGGGCAGGCGCGGCTCGAGGGGCCCGAGGTCGACGCCGTGGGGGGCCTCGCGCAGCTTGCGCAGCGAGAGGGCGTGGGGCGAGCGCCGAAAGGCGCCGTGGGGGCCGAAGCGCAGGCCGAAGTCGACGATGGGCTCGGGGCCCCGGGGCAGCAGGCGGCGGGCGAGGGGGCGCAGGGGGGCGGGCACGAGCAGGCCGAGGGCGAGCTCGGCGCAGATCTCCCAGTCGTGGCGCTCGGCCTCGAGGCGGGGGAAGACGGGGGGCGCGTACTTCGCCTGGTTGCGGACGGCGAAGGCGTTGAGCGCGACGTCGTAGTGCGAGCGGGCGAGCGGCGAGGTGGGGGGCAAGATGACGTGGGCGTGGCGCGTCGTCTCGTTGAGGTAGGCGTCGATCGAGACCATGAACTCGAGCGAGCCGAACGCGCGCTCGAGGCGCGCGCCGTTGGGGGCGCTCAGGGCGGGGTTGCCCGCCATGGTCAGCATGGCGCGCACCTGGCCCCGGCCCGGCGTCTCGATCTCGTCGGCGAGCGAGGCGACGGGCAGCTCGCCGGCGAGCTCGGGCAGGCCCCGCACGCGGCTCGACCAGCGGCCGAAGCCGCGCGAGACGCCGAGCGCGCGCAGGGCGGCGACGAAGTCGACCGCGGGCGTCGTGAACATGGCGCCGCCCGGCTCGTCGAGCCGGCCGGTGACGACGTTGAGCGCCTGCGCGAGCCACCAGGCGAGCGTGCCGTTCTCTTGGGTGCAGAGGCCGACGCGGCCGTAGCAGGCGGCGCGGCGGGCGCCGGCGAACTCGCGGGCGAGGCGGGCGATGTCGGCGGCGGGCACGCCCGAGTGCTCGGCGGCGAGGGCGGGGGGCACGCGGCGGGCGAGGGCTTCGAGCTCGGCGAGGCCCTCGAGCCGGTCGGCCAGGCGGCCGGGGGCGGCGAGGCGCTCGTCGAAGACGACGTGCAGCAGGCCGAGCAGGAGCCAGGCGTCGGCGCCCGGGCGCACGAAGAAGTGCTCGTCGGCCAGCTCGGCGGTCTCGGTGCGGCGCGGGTCGACGACCACGACCTTGCCGCCCCGCTCGCGCACCGCGCGCAGGCGCCGCCGCATGTCGGGCGCCGTCATGACGCTGCCGTTCGAGACGGCGGGGTTCGCGCCCAGCACCAGGAAGTAGTCGGTGCGGTCGACGTCGGGCACGGGCATGAGCGCGACGTGGCCGAACATCTCGAGGGCCACCAGCATCTGCGGCAGCTGGTCGGTCGAGCTCGCCGAGCTGGTGTTCTTGCTGCGCAGGCCGCGCGCGAGCGCCAGCCCGAAGGTGAGCAGCCCCAGGTTGTGCGCCGTCGGGTTGCCGTAATAGATGCCGAGCGCGTCGCGCCCGTGGCGGCGGCGCACGGCCGACAGGCCCGCGATCGCCCGCTCGAAGGCCTCGCCCCAGCTCGCCTCGCGGAAGGCGCCGCCGCCCTCGCGCACCAGCGGCGCCCGCAGCCGGTCGGGGTCGTGGTGCAGGTCGGCCATGCCCACGGCCTTGGGGCAGATGTAGCCGCGGCTCTGCGGATCGTCGTCGTCGCCGCGCACGGCCACCGCCCGGTCGCCCTCGGTCTCGACGATGATGCCGCAAGCGGCTTCGCACAGGGTACAGGTCGCGACGTGCCGGCTTCGCATGGTGGCCGAGAGCGTACGCCAAAGGGGCCCCCGGCGCAGCCTCGCTCGGGCCTTCTGCGCCGCTTTGCAGGCGCCCCCGAACCCTTCAACGGTGGCGCAACCCGGGCGCCCCGGCGGGGCCGACGGCCGCGCTCGCGCGCCGGCGGAGCCCCCGGTCGTGATAAGGCTGGCGCGCGGTGCGGGGCGCCCACGCCCGCCACCGACGGCGCCCCGACTCATGACGACTCGCTCTGCCTCACGCCGCCCGCGCGCGCCGGCCGCCCCTCGCCGCCCCGGCGCGCTCGCCCCGTCGCGCCCGCTCGCGGCCTCCGCGCTCGCCCCGTCGCGCCCGCTCGCGGCTTTCGCGCTCGCCGCGCTGCGCCCGCTCGCGGCCGCCGCGCTCGCGCTCGGCGCGCTCTCACCCGCGCGCGCCCGCGCCCAGGGTGGGGCGCCGCCTGCCCTGCCCGGCGCCGCGGCCGCGCCCCCGCCGCCCGCGGGGGCCGGCGCGGCCGCGGGGGCCGGCACGGCCGCGGGGGCCGGCGCGGCCGCGGGGGCCGAGGGCGCGCTCGGGGCGCTGAGGGTGGGGGCCTACGTCGAAGCCTTCTATCAATGGAACGTCAACGACCCCGCCAACGGCATTACCAACTACCGGGGCTTCGACAACCGCCACAACGCCTTCACGCTGTCGAACGCGGCGCTCGACGCCTCGTGGCACAAGGGCCCCGTCGTGGGGCAACTCACGCTGCAGATCGGGCACACCCCCAACACGTACTACCTCGCCGAGCCCGCCTCGCCCGGCGCGAGCGGCGCCGGCGAGGCGAGCGCCCCGACCACGTGGAAGTACCTGCAGCAGGCCAACGTCGGCTACCGGGCGCCGCTCGGCCGGGGGCTGCTCGTGCAGGCCGGGCTCTTCTTGTCGCCCATCGGGGTCGAGTCGCTGGCCGTCAAGGACAACTGGCACTGGTCGCGCTCGAACCTCTTCTTCGGCCTGCCCTTTTACCACACGGGGGCGCGGGCGACGTACGAGCTCGACGACGCCTGGTCGGTGACGGCGGCAATCTTCAACGGCTGGAACAGCGTCGTCGACAACAACCGCGACAAGTCGGTCGTGCTCGAGGCCGCCTACCACCCCTCGGGGGCGCTGCGCGCGCACTTGCTCTACTTCGGCGGCGTCGAGCGCCCCGAGGGCGCGCCCGAGGGGCAGCCCTTCCGGCACGACGTCGACGCCTTCGTGCAGGCCGACCTCGGCGAGCGCTTCGCGGTCCTCGCGCACAACAACGTCGGCTTCGAGGCGACCGAGCTCGGCGCCTCGCTCTGGGTCGCCTTCGCCGCGTCGGGGCGCTACCGCGCGGCCGATTGGCTCTTCGTCGCGCTGCGCGGCGACTACTTCCGCGAGCGGCCCGGCCGGGGTGACGCGGGCCGGGCTTCGCCCATCTTCTGGCCCGGCGACTGGGTCGCCTCGGGCACGGCCACCGCCGACCTGCGCCCGGCCGAAGGGCTCTCGGTGCGGCTCGAGTATCGGCACGACCGGGCCGACGCCGCCATGTACTTCCGCGGCGAGGTGGGCGTCGACGCCGACGGCGCGCCCGCGCCCGACGCGCGCGCGCAAGACACGCTGACGCTCGGCGCGACCGCGTGGTTCTGAGCCGCGGCGAGGCGCGGGGGCGCGTCGCTCCGCGTCGCGGCGAGGCGCGGGGGCGCGCGTCTCCGAACTGCGACGGGGCGTGCGAGCGCGCGGCCCTGCCGTGCGGGGCTCGTGCTCGAGCGCGGCGGGGCCGGGCGCGCGGCCCGCGCGGCGGATGGCTCGTGGCGCTTCGGTGTGGCGTTCCGCACCGGAGCGACAGGCCGCGCGCACCGCTGCCTCCGCGCCGGGGCGCGAGCGCGCGGCGCGTGCCAGCCTCGGGGGTGCGGCGCCCGGCCGGAAAGTAGGCCGAAGGCGAGCTCGAGTGCGCGCGCGTCGCGGGGCCGTGGCACGCCCGGTGCAGCCGAACGGCCATCGATGGGTCTCGATTTCGCCCCCCGAATTTCCGGGCGCTTTGCGAGAACCCTAGCCGTGCGCGCCCTTGCGCGGACGACGAGGCGCGCGAGCGGGGCCTTCGCCCGTTCGCGCACGGAGCCCCTCATGAGCAAGCCAAAGGTTGAGCCACAGAATCTGGTCCAACGACTGTCCCGTTACGTCGGGTTGGAGGCCGACGCGGTCGAGGCCTACGCGCTCGCCGCCTGCCGGCTGGGCGACCTCGGCGCCGTCGACGCCATAGGGAAGTTCCGGATGCAGCACGAGCGGCAGCGCGACGAGCTGGCGCGCCTGCTCGCCGCCGCCGGGGGCGAGGCCTTCGACCCCTTCCGGCCGCGGCGGCCGCTGACGGCCGACCTGCGCACGCTCGCCGCGTGCGACGGGGACGGCGCGATGCTCGTCGCCCTGCGCGACGCCGAGCGGGCCAGAATGCTCGAGTACGAGGCCGCCCTGCGGGGCCAGGTCTCCGACCCGGGCGCGCGCAACGCCCTCGAGCGCGGCTATTTCGGTTGCCGCACGCGCTTGCAGTGGCTCGAGCGCCACGGCCTCGAGCGCTCCGACGTTCGCATCGCGGTCGGGGCGACGGCGGGCGGGCGGCGGCGGGCGCGCTGAGGGGCGGTCGACGGGCTGAAGAAGGAGGGGCGGAGCGCCGCCGGGTGGCCCCCGAGTGAACTCGGGGGCAGCGGACGGCCGCTCGTGCCGCGCGGCCTCGAACCGATGCGGACCGTAAAGCCCGCCCCCTCGCCGGGGGCCGGGCTCCCGCGGGCGCCGGGCTGCCGGGCGAAGGCGGACGCCACGCGCGGCCGTGACGCTCGGGCGAGGCGCGCGCAGCGGCTCGCTCCGCGGGAGCCCTGCCTGCGGCAGGGCTTTGCGGGCCGTTTCCGCGGGCGAACGCGGCCCCCGACTTCCGTCGGGGGCAGCCCTCAGGACGGCGAGGCTTGGGCGAAGGCCGGCGCCTCGGGGCCGATCTCGCGCGAGGAGCGGCCGAGCAGGTCGCGCACCTCTTCGTCTTCGGTCTGGGTGAAGTCTTGGTACCAGAGCCCGACGGCGTGGAAGGGCTCGGGGGTGAAGACGCAGGCGATGGCGTCGACCTCGCGGCTGAACTCGTCGTAGGCGGCGGGCGAGGCGACGGGCACGGCCACGACGATCTGGGCGGGCTCGGAGCGGCGCAGGGCGGCGACGGCCGCGCGCATGGTCGCGCCGGTGGCGAGCCCGTCGTCGACCAGGATGACGGTGCGGCCCCAGACGGGCGGCGCCGGGCGGCCCTCGCGGTAGGCGCGCTCGCGCCGCTCGAGCTCGAGCAGCTCGCGCGCGGCGACCGCGTCGATGATGTCGGCGGGCACCCCGAGCGCCTCGACGACGTCTTGGTTCAAGATGCGCACGCCGTTCGAGGAGACCGCGCCGAGGGCGAGCTCTTCGTGGCCGGGCGCGCCGAGCTTGCGCACGACGAAGACGTCGAGCGGCGCGCGCAGGGCGCGGGCGACCTCGTAGCCGACCGGCACGCCGCCCCTCGGCAGGGCCAAGACGAGCGGGTTCTTCGACCCGAAGCCCGCGCTACGGAGTAGCGCCGCGAGGTGCCGGCCGGCATCTCGGCGGTTCTGAAAACGCATTGCCCTGGCCATGACACCCTCCGCGATGACGCCGAGAAAGAAAAAGAGGTCGCTTGTAAGCAGGGGTTGTGCCAGCGGCGAGCCCGCCCGCCCCGCGAGTACCTGTCGGCGCTTTCATGAGGCCGCGGCACCCTCCGACAAGAGCTTTGTGCGCTATCGGTTCAAGAATCGCCGCGCGGATCGGTCTCGGAGCCGAAACGGGCTCGCGCGAAGCACCACACGAACGCCACGAAGCGAACCCTCGGGGCCTCGAACAGGGGCCCGAGCGCAAGAGTGCCCTGGGGCGTTTTGCGACGTGCGGCGTATTTGCCTGCGGCGCGCGTGCCGTTGCTCGGGTCGGCGCGGCCCGAGATGACGTTCGGAGCGTTGGTTCCGGGACCCTTGCGATGAGCGGGCCAGGCCTCCGCGAGCGCCGAGCGCCGCGGCGGTCGGCGCGCGGTCGGTCTCCTTGAATCGGGTGGGCACGCTTCTCTCATCTGAGGTCCGAGACGACTCGGGGCGGGCGCCGTCGGCGCCTCGCCCCTTCGGCCCGGCGCGCGATGGGGCCGGGCGCGCCGCGGGCCGCGGGCGCCGCCCGACCGGGCGGATCGTACGAAAGCGAGAAGGGCCATGTACGAACGAGCCGACGACAACGAGCAGCCGATCCGCCTGGATCTGGGTGCGGTCGAACTCCGGGGCGACCTGAGCGTGCCGTCCGGCGCCTTCGGCATTGTCCTCTTCGCCCACGGCAGCGGCAGCGGTCGCCTCAGCCCGCGCAACCGCTTCGTCGCGCGGCACCTGCAGCGGGCCGGGCTCGCCACGCTGCTCATCGACCTTCTGACCGAGCGCGAGGAGGAGGCCGAGCGCGCCGGCGCCCACCTGCGCTTCGACATCGGGCTGCTCGCGGCGCGGCTGGTGGCGGCGACCGACTGGCTCGCCGGCGTCCCGGCGACGGCGCCGCTCGGGGTCGGCTACTTCGGCGCGAGCACGGGCGGAGGCGCCGCGCTCGTCGCCGCCGCCGAGCGCCCCGAGCGGGTCGGCGCGGTCGTCTCGCGCGGCGGCCGGCCCGACCTCGCGGGCGAGGCGCTCGGGCGCGTGCGCGCGCCGACGCTGCTCATCGTCGGCGGGCGCGACGTCGACGTGCTCGCGCTCAACCGCGAGGCGATGCGGCACCTCGGCGCCGAGAAGCGCCTCGAGATCGTGGCCGGCGCCACGCACCTCTTCGAAGAGGCCGGCGCGCTCGAGTGCGCCGCCGCGCTCGCGGGCGACTGGTTCTCGCGCCACCTCTCGCTCTCGCCCATCTCGTCGTCGCGCACGCCCGTGCTCTTGGTCTCGCACTGAGCCCCGGCGCGGCGGCGCGGGCGAGCCGGCGGCCTCGGCGCGCCCCTGCGCGCCCCTGCGCGCGCCGCAGCCATGCCGTCGCGGGGGCGCGGAGCGGGGGGCGAGCACGCGCTCGACCTGGGCGGCCGCGAGCATGTCGTCGCGGGGGCGCGGAGCGGGGGGTCGAGTGCGATACCTTTGTGGCGTTGTTCGGACAGGGCTTCCAAAACGCCCCGCCTCAGCCCCAGGTGCGCAGGCCCGTGCGTGAGCGCAAAGGGCGGTGCGAGCGAGGGCTCGGGCTCGACCACGGGCCCCTCTCGGGCCGACGATTTCGGGCTCGAAACCGCCCCTCGTTCGCGCCCGCAGCGGGGGTGGGGGGGTGGGGTCAGAGCTCGGGGCCCGCGCGGTTGGCAACCTTCTTGCGATGGCCCCGGGCCAGGAGGAACCTAACCATGAAACAGATTGCCTTCCGCAGCGCTTTTTCGCTCGCTCTTTTCGCGTCGGCCTTCGCGATCGCCGGCTGTGAGCGCGACACCACCCGCCCCGACGTCACGACCACGCGGCCCGGCGTCGAGACCACGCGGGACGGCAAGGTCGGCACCACCCCGATGACCGACAAGTCGACGATGAGCAACGAGGCGGCCATCCAGGCGATCGCCAACGCCCGCTGCGGGCGCGAGACCCGGTGCAACAACGTCGGCAGCTCGAAGCGCTGGGCGAGCGCCGAGGCGTGCCGCACCGACCTCATGGCCAAGGGCCGCGACGAGCTGCGCGCGGCCGAGTGCCCCGGCGGCATCGTCCAGAAAGAGCTGCAAGAGTGCCTGACGGAGATCAGCAACGAGGATTGCAACAACCCGCTCGACACCCTCGGCCGCCTGGCCGCCTGCCGCTCGAGCGACCTCTGCAAGGCGAGCGGCATCTGAGCCAGCGCGACGACCGCCCGACCGGGTCGTTGCGCGCGACCCGGCTCGAAGCGAGCGCCGCGGGGCCGCCCCCTGCCCGAGTTCGGGCGTGGCGCGGTCGGCGCTCGCGCGCCCGGGGGGCGGCGCCCTCGCGGGCCCCGTGGGGGGCCCGGCGGCGCGTTCGTTCGTTAGCCCGCGCCCGAGCCCGCCCCGTGGCGGAACGCGCCTTGCACCCCCGTCGGCGTGGCAATCGTGCCCCACCAAGACGGGACGGAGGGCCTCATGGCCGCAGTGCATTGCGCGCACGAGGGTTGCACCTGCGACGTACCGACGGAACGGGCCGCCCGGGGCGACCGTTATTGTTCCGACTATTGCCAGCAGCACGCGACCGAGGCGCCCGAGGTCGGGCGCGACGATTGCGGCTGCCGCCACCCCGACTGCGGCCGGGGCTCGCACGGCGCGGGCCCCGGCGATTGAACCCTCGAACGACGAACGAGCAAGGCCGAATCATGCCCTTTCGCAGCAACCGCGTTCCAGATATCATTTATCGGCGCCCCCGGCCCTTCCTCGCCTCGCCCGCCATCGCCCCGCCGGGCGTGCCGGGCGGCGAAGGCAACGTGCCCGAGCCGTCCTGGCTGCCCAAGCCCGACCCCGAGGGGCCCTCGCCGATGCCCAAGCCCGAAGGCGATCCGGTGCCGCAGCCGCGGCCCATCCCGGGGCCGGTGCCGAACCAGCCCACGGTGCTCGGGCAGGGCGCGGCGTAGGCCCGCCTGGCCGCGGCCCGCCCGCCGCCCGCGCTCGGCCGCCGCGAGCTCAGCCGTCCACGTCAGCCGGTCACCATCGCGGTCCGGTGCCGCGAGCTCGGCCGCGTCAGGGTAGGACGACCCCCCGGGGCCCCGGCCTCGGCACGTACGCGACCGTCACCCAGATCGGGCCCCGGGGCGTCGGCAGCGGCCCGCGGTAGACCTGCACGTCGACGGCTTCGAAGGGCCCCGAGGTCTGAATCACTTCGCCCTCGGGCGCCGTGACGAGCGCGCCGTCGAAGCGAAAGCTGCGGTGGTCGAGCGGGTGCAACGATCCGTCGATGCGCGTCGAGGCGTTGGTGCCGACCAGGCGCAGGGCGCCCCCGGCCGCGCGGGCGATGCGGCAGGACGCGCGCGGCTCTTCGACGCCCTGGCGTGAGAAGTAGCAGTGGTAGTCGCCTTCGTACGGCACGAGGGGCTCGCGCCCCTGGCCGGGGGGCCTGGGCGTCGGGCGATCGACCTGCGGCGCGGGCGCGCAAGCCCCGGTCGCCAGGGCGGCCGCGAGGGGCCAGGCGGCGGGGGGGCGTCGTCGGAGGCCGCGCGCTCGTGGCATCGGGGGTAATTTACTGCGGCGCCGCCCGCGCGTCTCGGCCCGGCGGCCGGCCCCTTCGGCGGCGCGCGGCGCGAGCGCCCCGCGCTTCGGAAAGCCGACGGACGCGCGGCCGCGGGTGCAAAATGGTCGGGCATGACCGGCCCCCGCCCCGAGCACGACGCGTCCGTCCGCCCGTTCGTCGCCGCCGACTCGGCCCGTCGACCTTGCCGCCCGGCCGCGGCCCGCGGCCCCCTTCGCCCCGCCGTAGCCTGCGGCCCCCTTCGCCCCGCCGCAGCTCGTCACTCCCGGCGCCCTGCCGCGGCCCGCGGGCCCGCCGCGGCGTGTGCTCTCTTCTCGGCCGCGCTGGCGCTCGCCCTCGCCGCCGGGTGTGCTCCGTCGCCCGCGGCTTCACGGGGAGCCCGCGCGCCGGGGCCGGCGTCGCGCGAGGCGGCGGGCGCGCGCGTCGCGCCCGCGCGGCAGGGACGCGTTCGGGTGCTCGTTACGGCCGACCGCGGCCCGCTCGATCGTGGCGTCGTCTCGCTCGGCGTGCCCTTCGCGCCGGGCGAGCTGCGCGACGCGGCGCTGCTGCGGGTGCTCGACGAGCGGGGCGACGAGGTGCCGGCGTACTCGCGCTCGCTCGCGCGCTGGCCCGCCGACGGGTCCCAGCGCTCGGTGCTCGTCGCCTTCCGCGCGAGCCTCGCGGCGGGGGCGTCGGCGGCCTGGTCGATCGAGTACGGCGCGGCGCGGCGGCGCGAGTCGGGCGCGCTCGGGCCGGCGCCCGAGGGGCCGGCGGCGGCGGCGCTGCCCCCGGCCTGGTACGCGCGGAGCCTGGTCGCGGGCTACCGGGTGGGCGCGGACGAGAACGAGGCCTTCGCGGCCTGGGGCGAGAAGGTCGAGCGGGCGCTCGACGAGATGAGCCCGCCCTGGCAGGCCTACGGCCTGAGCTGCGAGACGACGGCCCTCGAGCGCACGTACTACGACGGCCCGCACGCCCTCTTTCAGCGCTTTCTGTACCGGGGCACGGCCGAGGCCTACCGCCGCGCGCGCGAAGAGTCGGCCTTCTACCGGGCGAACGAGCTGCGGTGGTTCCCCGGGGGGCGGGCGACCTACGCCTGCGCGGCGCGCTACGACGCGGGCACGCCCATGCCCTGGCAGAGCCTGCGTACCATGCTGGGCCAGGGCATGCTCGACGACTACCTGCTGACGGGCGACCCCGAGGCGCTGCGGGCGCTGCGCGGGCTCGGCGAGGCATTTTTGCGCAACTTGCCGGCGCTCGAGGCCGGCCCGAGGCCCGCGCTGCGCGCGACCGAGCGCAACCTCGGCTGGACGCTGATGGGCCTCGCCAGCTACTACGCCGTCGACCCGCGCCCCGAGCTGCGCGCCGCGCTCGACGGGCTCGTGGGGCTCGCGGCCGCCTGGCAGGCCGAGGGCGAGAGCGGCGCCTTCGAGCACGACGTGCACGCGGTCGACCCCGACGAGTGCGGCCGCGGCCCGCGGGGGGCCTCGCCCTTCATGACCTCGCTGCTCGTCGACGGCCTGATGGACGCCTGGCTGCTCACGCGCGACCCGCGCGTGCCGCCCGTGGTGCTCAAGGCCGCGGCCTGGTACCGCGACCGCGCCCTCAACCGCGAGCGCGAGGCCTTTCAGTACCTCTGGCGCTGCGAGGACGTCGAGTACCAGAGCAGCGCCTGGGCCGACCTCAACCTGCTCATCTGCCACGTCTTCGGCGCCGCCTACCTGTTCTCGGGCGACGCCGCGTGGCTCGACTTCGGCGACCACATCGCCCGCAAGGGGCTCGAGCACTTCTTCGGCGGCCGCCCCAAGAACTGGAGCCAGGCGACGCGCAGCTTCACCAAGTACCTGGGCTACCGCGCGCTCGGCCGGCGCCCCTGAGCCGCGCGGCTCGAACCCGGGCGAGAACCGAGGTAAAGGCTCGGGCCCATGGTCTGGGTCTGCAAGGCGTACCGCGAGCTTTCGACCGACGAGCTTTACGCCCTGCTCAAGCTGCGCCAGCGGGTCTTCGTCGTCGAGCAGAACTGCCCTTACCTCGATCTCGACGACAAAGACCAGCGGGCCCGGCACCTCTGGCACGCCCCCCCGGGCGCCGAGATGGCGGCCTACCTGCGCTACTTCGGGCCGGGCGAGCTCTACGCCGAGGCGAGCCTCGGGCGCGTGGTGACGGCCCCCGAGCGGCGCCGCGACGGGCTCGGGCGCGCGCTCTTGCGCGAGGGGCTCGCGCGCATCGAGGCCGACTTCGGCCGCTGCCCCGTGCGCATCGGCGCCCAGGCGTACCTCGAGCGCTTCTACGCCTCGTTCGGCTTCGAGCGCTCGGGCCCCGACTACGTCGAAGATGGCATCCCGCATTTGACGATGACGCGCCCGGGCTGAACCCGATTGAACGATGGCGCGCCTGGGCCGAGCCCGATTGAACGATGGCGCGCCCGGGCCGAGCCCGCCGCGCGCGTCAGCCCATGGCGCGCCGTAGAAACTCGAGCAACGCGCGGGCGGGCGGGCTGAGCTCGCGCCCCTTGCGCCGCAAGAGCCCGAGCGGCCGGTAGAGGGGGCCCTCGGCGAAGGGCAGGGCGCGCAGCGAGCGGGCGCGCGCTTCGTGCTCGACCGCGGGGCGCGGCAAGATGCTGACGCCGAGCCCCGCCTCGACCGAGCGCTTGATGGACTCGATGTTGTCAGACTCGGCCACGCGCCGCGGCCGGACGCGGTGCCCCCGCAGCCACGCGTCGACGAAGCGGCGCGTGGGGATGTCGCGGTCGAACGCGACGAAGGGCTCGCCCTCGAGCGCGGCGACGGGCACCGGCCGGCGCGCCGGGAAGCGCCGCCCCGGCGGGCAGACGAGGACGAGCTCGTCGTCGCGCAGCCGGATCACCTCGAGGCCGGGCCGGGGGCTCGGCAGGGCGACGAGGCCGAGGTCGGCCGCGCCCGATCGGCACGCGGCGTAGACGCGGTCGGTGCGCGTGTACTCGACGCGCACGTCGACGCGCGCGTGCGCCCGCAAGAACTGCTTGATGTGCGGCGGCAGCTCGTAGAGGCCCGTCGAGTAGACCGTGGCCAGGCGCACGACCCCCGCGGGCGCGGCGCGCAGGCCGCCCATGAGCCGATCGAGCTCGCCCAGGCGGGCGACCACCGCGCGCGCCGCCTCGTAGAGCAAGCGCCCGGCCGCGGTCGGGCGCACCCCGCGGCGCGGGCCCCGCTCGAGCAGGCGGCTGCCGTAGCGCGCCTCGAGCGCGCGCACCTGCTGGCTGACGGCCGACTGCGTGACGCGGCCCCGGGCCGCCGCCTCGGTGAAGCTGCCCGTCTCGACGATGTCGCAGAAGGTCTTGAGCGTCTCGATGTGCACGCGGCCTCATTAGTTTCTCTAATCGATCGGCGCTGGCCTTTCCATGAGCGCGGGCGGCGGGCGCTTGGTACCCCGAAGGCATGGCCCACGCATCGCCGTCGCCCCTCGCCCCGGCGCCCTTTCCGCCCTCGCCGCCCGCGCCGCCGGCCTTCGCCGCGCCGCCCGCGCCCGCCCGGCCGGCGGCCCTCGCGAGCGAGGTGCCGCCGGCCGGGCTGCGCCGGCTCTGGGGCTCGCACGTCGGCAAGAAGGCCCTGATGGCCTCGACCGGCTTCTTTCTCGCCGGCTGGTCGCTCGCGCACCTGGCCGGCAACCTGCTCATCTTTCGCGGCCCGGGCGCGCTCGAGCAGTACGCCGCCTTCCTGCGCAAGAGCGGCCCGCTGCTCTGGACGGTGCGGGGCCTTCTCGCCTTCTCGATCGCGGTGCACGTCGTCGCCGCGCTGCGCCTCTCGCTCGCCGCCCGGCGGGCCCGCCCGAGCCGGTACGTGGTTCGCAGCCACGAGGCCGCCTCGTTCGCCTCGCGCCTGATGGGCGCGGGGGGCGTCTTCTTGCTCGCCTTTCTCGGCTACCACCTCGCCCACGTGTACGCGGGCTTCGGCCACGCGAGCTTCGTCGATGGCGACGTGACGGGCAACATGGCGCGGGGCCTGCGCGAGGCGCTCGCGGCGATCGCGTACCTCGGCTCGGCGCTGGCGCTCGGGCTGCACCTCTCGCACGGCGGCTGGAGCGGCCCGAAGAGCCTCGGCCTCGCCGGCTCCTCGACCCGCCCCTTCCGGCGCCGGGGCGCGATCGCCCTCGGCCTCGCCGTGGGGCTCGGGTTTGCGGCGGTGCCCCTGGCGATCGTGGCGGGCTGGGTGCGCTGAGTCGCCCGCGGCGGCGGCCCTCGCGGGGGGGCGCCGCTGAGTCGCCCGCGGCGGCGGCCCTCGCGGGGGGGCGCCGCCCGGGCGGGGGCGCTCACGGCGCGGCCCGGCGCCTCGGCCGACCTCGCTGGGGGCGCCGCCCGGGCGGGGGCGCTCAGGCGGGGCGGGCGGCGATGGGCAGCGAGCGGTGGCGCTTGCCGGTGGCGCGGTAGATGGCGTTGGCGAGCGCGGGGGCGAGGGGGGGCACCGAGGGCTCGCCGAGGCCGCTCGGGCGCAGGTCGGTGTTGACGAAGTGCACCTCGATGACGGCGGGCGCCTCGTTGATGCGGGCGACGGGGTAGTCGTCGAAGTTGCTTTGCTCGACGCGGCCGCCGTTGACGCTGATCTTCTCTTTGAGGGCGGCCGAGAGGGCCTGCACGATGCCGCCCTCGATCTGGGCGCGGGCGCCGTTCGGGTTGAGCACGCGGCCGCAGTCGACCGCGCACACGACGCGATCGACGCGCAGGGCGCCGCCGGCGGTCGAGACCTCGACGACCTGGGCGGCGTAGCTCAAATGGTCGATGCCGCAGGCGATGCCGGCGCCGCGGCCGGGCGGCAGGGCCTTGCCCCAGCCGGCCTTCTCGGCGGCGGTTTTGAGCACGGCCTTGAGCCGGTCGGGCGACCAGGGAAAGTCTTTGTTGGGCTTGGGCCGGTCGACCTTGAGCTCGTCGATGAGCGCCAGGCGGTACTCGTAGGGGTCTTTGCCGGCCTTCTCGGCCAGCTCGTCGAGGAAGCTCTCGACGGCGAAGACCGTGTGGGTCGTGTGCACGCCGCGCCACCAGCCGCGCTTGGTGCCGATGGGCGCGTGGGTGTACTCGCAAGAGCGGTGGGGCACGCGGTAGAGCATGGTGCTCGCGCCGGTGCTCTCTTGCAGGCCGAACTCTTTGGCCTCGGGGTCGATGGTGGCCGAGATGGCGGCGGTCGAGAGGCGGTGGCGCCAGGCGTGGGGGTAGCCCTTCGCGTCGAGGCTCGCCTCGATGACGTGCAGGGCCGGGGGGCGGTAGAAGTCGTGGCGCAGATCGTCTTCGCGCGTCCAGACGACCTGCACCGGCGCGTCGAGCTGTTTGGCGACGAGGGCCGCCTCGACCACGTAGTCGGGGTTGAGCCGCCGGCCGAAGCCGCCGCCGAGCAGCGTGACCTCGACCGAGACGTTCTCGGGCGCGAGGCCGAGCGCCTTGGCCACCGACTTCGCCGCCCACTCGGGGTTCTGCGTCGGGCCGGTCAGCAGGCACTTGTCGCCGCGGACTTCGGCGGTGAAATTCATGGGCTCCATCGTGGCGTGGGCGATGAAAGGCACCTCGTAGCGGGCGCGCACGACCGCGCGCGCCTTGGCGAGCTCGCCGTCGGGGTCGCCGAGGCGGTTGACCAGCTCGCGGCCGGCGGCCGACGTCGCGCGCTCCATCTCGGCGAGGTGCGGGGCGCTCGCCTCGGACGCGTGCGGGCTCGCGGCCCACTCGATCGCGAGCTTCTTTCGGCCCTGCATCGCCGCCCAGGTCGAGTCGGCGACGACGGCGACGCCGCTCGGCACGTTGACGTCGGGGCCCTGGGCCGGCACCTCGACCACCTTCTTGACGCCGCGCACGGCGAGCGCCGCGTCGGCCCGGAACGACGCGACCTTCGCCCCGGGCACGGGGGCGCGCTCGATCGAGGCGAAGAGCATGCGCGGCTTGCGCACGTCGAGGCCGTAGCGCGCGGCGCCCCGGGCGATGGCGGGCGCGTCGACGTTCGCGTGCTCTCGGCCGAGCAGCTTGAAGTCGTTGGGGTCTTTGACGGGCGCCGACGCGGGCGCCTTCTGCTTGCCGACGAGCAGGGCGAGCTCGGCGTAGGGCACGCGGCGCCCCGAGGCCGGGTCGACGACGTGCGAGGCCTCGGTCTTCAGGCCCTCGGCGGGCGCGCCGAGCTTCTCGGCCGCCGCGGCGACGAGCAGCGCCCTCGCCTTGGCGCCCGCCTCGCGCAACGTCGTCCAGGCGCCGCGCACGCTCGCGCTGCCGCCGGTGCCCTGGTCGCCGAAGCGCTTGGCGTCGAGCGGCGCCTGCTCGACGCGCGCCCGGCCCCAGTCGAGATCGAGCTCTTCGGCCACCATCAGCGCGAGCGTGGTGCGCACGGCCTGGCCCATCTCCGACTTGGCCACGCGGATGGTGGCCGAGTTGTCGGGGTGCACGACCACGAAGGCGTTGACCTCGACGCCCTCGCGCGCGGCCTCGGTCGCCGCCGCGGGCGCCGGCGCGGCGGCCCCCTCGGCCCCGGCCCCCTCGGGCTTCGCCTCGCGCTTGCACGAGGCGAGGGCCAAGAAGAGGCCGCCGCCCGCGAGCGCGCCGGCGCGCAGGAGCGCGCGGCGGCCCAGCCCTTCGCCCGCCCCGCCGCTCATCGCCCGGCCCCGCCCTTCGTGAGCTCGGCCGCGCGCCGCACGGCCTTGCGGATGCGCACGTACGTGCCGCAGCGGCAGAGGTTGCCCGCCATCGCGGCGTCGATGTCGTCGTCGCTCGGGTCGGCCTTGCGCGCGAGCAGCGAGGCGGCGCTCATGATCTGGCCGGCCTGGCAGTAGCCGCACTGGGCCACGTTCTCTTCGACCCAGGCCCGCTGCACCGGGTGGGTGCCGTCGGCCGAGAGGCCCTCGATCGTGGTGACGCTCTTGCCCGCGACGGCCGAGACGGGCAGCACGCACGCGCGCACCGCGGCGCCCTCGAGGTGCACCGTGCAGGCGCCGCAGAGCGCCTTGCCGCAGCCGAACTTGGCGCCCGTCAGCCCGACGACGTCGCGCAAGGCCCAGAGCAGGGGCATGTCGCCGTCGACGTCGAGCCGGTGGCGCTTGCCGTTGATGGTCACTTCGAACATGGCCGCCCTCCTCGTCGCTGGTGCCGGGCCCGGGCCGGGCCCGCCGCCCGCGCCGTCGCGCGCCGCCGCGCCCCCGCCGTTCGGGCGGAAGGGGGGCGGCGGGCCTGCCGGCGCGGCGTCGGGGGCACCCTGACGCGCCTCCGCGGCGGGGTCAACGCCGGCGCCGCGGGGGCGGTCGCGGGGCGGCCGGGGCGCCGCGGGGGCGGTCGCGGGGCGCCGCCGCGCGCCGGGGGTGGGCGGGGCGCGCCGGCTTGACGCGGCGGCCGCGCCCGAGAAAGACGGGCCGATGCGCGCCATCGTGTGTGAACGCTTCGGCCCCCCCTCGTCGCTCGCCTTCCGCGAGGTCGACGACCCCGCGGCGGGCCGGGGCGAGCTCGTCGTCGAGGTCAAGGCGGCGGGGGTCAACTTTCCCGATTTGCTTTCGATTCAGAACCTCTACCAGTTCAAGCCGCCGCTGCCCTTCTCGCCCGGCGGCGAGGTCGCCGGCGTCGTCGCGGCCGCGGGCGAGGGCGCCGCGGGCTTCGCCGTCGGCGACCGGGTGATGGCGCTCGTCGGCTTCGGCGGCTTCGCCGAGCGCGTCGCGGCCACCCCCGCGCAGTGCACCCGCCTGCCCGACGAGATGCCCTTCGAGATCGCCGCCGGCATGCTCTACACCTACGGCACCTCGTACCACGCGCTCGTGCACCGCGCGGCCCTGCGCCCGGGCGAGACCGTGCTCGTGCTCGGGGCCGCCGGCGGCGTCGGGCTGGCCGCCCTGCAGATCGCCAAGAAGCTCGGCGCCCGCGTCGTCGCCGCCGCCTCGTCCGACGAGAAGCTCGCGCTTTGCCGGCGCGAGGGCGCCGACGAGGCCGTCAACTACGCCCGGGGCGATCTGCGCGCCTTGCTGCGCCCGCTCGGCGGCGTCGACGTCGTCTACGACCCGGTCGGCGGCGATCTGAGCGAGCCCGCCCTGCGCGCGCTGCGGCCCGGCGGGCGGCTGCTCGTCATCGGCTTCGCCCGCGGCGAGATACCCAAGATGCCGCTCAATTTGCCGCTCTTGAAAGAGTGCTCGATCGTCGGCGTGCAGTGGGGCGCTTGGGCGCAGCGCGAGCCCGAGGCGCAGCGCGCCATGATCGGCGAGCTCTTGCGCTGGTGGCAGTCAGGCGATCTGCGCCCGCACGTCCACCGCACGTACCCGCTCGAGCGGGCGGCCGAGGCGCTCGACGATCTGGCGGCGAGGCGGGTGCAGGGCAAGGCCATCTTGGTCCCGGGCGCGCCCGGCGGGGGTTAGGCTCCGGCCGGCGTCGGCCCCCTCAAGCGACGGCCGGGTCGTTCGGGCGAGGGCGGGCCGCGGGGGGCCCGCGTTGACGCCCCGGGCGGGGCGTGGTGTTTTGAGCGCCGTGACAGGGCTCTTTCGTTCGCTCGTCGTCGCGGTACCCCTCTCGGCCGCCGCCTTCGTCGTCGCGACGTCGTGCGGGGGCGAGGTCGACGATCTGCCCACCACCGAGGGCAACGCGGGCTCGCCCGGCGGCGCTGGCGCCGGCCAAGGGGGCGCGCCGGCGGGCTCGGGCGGCGGGGCGCAGGCGGGCGCCGGCGGCTCGGGCACGGGCGGCAGCGGCACGACGGGCGGTTCGGGCGGCAGCGGCGGGGGCGACGCCGGCAGCTCGGGCGGCGGCGCGGCGGGCTCGGCCGGGTCGGCCGGGTCGGCTGGGTCGGCCGGGGCGGCCGGCGCGGCCGGGGCGGCCGGCGCAGGCACCTGCCCTCCGGCCGAGATCGGCCCCGCGCCGACCTGCGGCACCCCGCCCCCGCCCGAGCTCGAGGCCTGCACCACCTGCGTCTGCGGCAACGACGCCTGCCGCACCGCGTACGAGGGCTGCATCGCCCAAGAGGGCTGCTCTCGCATCGCCTCGTGCGTGTTTCTCTGCGCCGCCTCGGGCGCCGCTACCGACAGCTTTGCCGCCTGCGCCGCCCAAGGCTCGCCGGCCGACCAGCTCGCCGCCTTCGGCGTCGTGACCGCCTGCGCCGCGTGCAATGCTCCCTGCGTTGCGGGCGCGCCGCCGCCCTTAGCGCCCCTCTGCCTCGCCCCAGCGCGCGTCGCCCTCGACCACCCAGCCGAAGGCCGCGTACGTCTCGCGCTCGACCGCCGTGCCCCAGTACGTGTGCCCGGCGCCCGCCGCGTGAAAGACTCGCACCTCGAGCCCCGCCGCCTCGAGCCGCCGCGCCACCTGCTCGGCGCCCCGGGCGCAGCCCTCTTGCCCGCAGCCGAGCAGCACCCGCCCGAGGCCGCCGCGGCCGAGCGCGCGCGCCCGCGCCTCCGGCCATGATGCCGGCCGCGAGCCGCCCTCGAGCAGCACGGCGGCCCGGAAGCGCTCGGCATGCTTGGCGAGGAACGCGACGCCGAAGGTCGCCCCCTGCGAGAAGCCCGCGTACACCATGCGGCCTTCGTCGACGTAGGGCCCGTAGCGCGCGGCGAGCGCGGCGAGCGCGGCGAGCGCCTCGCGCTCGAGCGCGGGCTCGCTTCGGTAAGCGTAGCCCAGGTTGCCCGAGGGCAGGCGCCCGGCGGGTACGCCCCGCGGGCAGAGCACGAAGGCGCGGTTTTGCACGAGGTTGCGCCACCACTCGCACTGCCACGAGGGGTTGTCGCCGGCGCCGTGGGCCGCCAGCAAGACGGGCTTCGGCCCCCGCGCCCCGAGCGGCAGCGAGACGACCGCGGGCGCGAAGCCCTCGAGCGCGAGCTCGGCCCAGGGCGAGTCGGCCGCGAGCGGGGGCGCGGCCGGCGCCGCGGCCGACGCGCTCGGGGGCCCGGGGGCAGCGGGCGCGGCGGCCAGGGCGGCGGGCGCAGAGGCGGCGGGCGCAGAGGCGGCGGCGGCCAGGGCGGGCGCGGAGGCCGCGGCGAGCGTCGCGGCGGGCGCGGAGGCCGCGGGCGGCGGGGGCGGGTTGCGCTCGCCGCCGCAGGCTCCGGCGAGCGCGAGCGCGGCGGCGCCGAGTCGGCGCGGGCCGGGGGGCGTCACCGCGCAAGCCTTGCACCGGCGGGCGCGCCCGGCGAGGCGGGTCAGTCGGCGCCCTGGCCGAGCTTGTACTTCTTGATCTTGTCGATGAGCGTGGCGCGGCTGGTGCCGAGGCGCCTCGCGGCCTCGGACTGGTTGCCGTGCGAGGCGCCGAGCGCGCGGGCGATGAGGTTGCGCTCGAAGGCCTCGACCTGCTCGCGCAGCGAGGGGCCGTCGAGCGCGCCGCGGGCCTCTTCGGCGTCGGAGTCGGGCGAGGGCGCCGAGGACGAGCGGGGCGGCGCCTGGGCGCCCGGGGCCCCGAAGGCCTCGGGGCCGAGGTCGCCGCCGGTGCTGAGCGCGACCATGCGGGCGATGGCGTTCTCGAGCTGCCGCACGTTGCCCGGCCACTCGGCCTGCTGCAGCCGCTCGAGCAGGGGCGGCGAGAGGCGCAGGCCCTCGACGCCGAACTTCTGGCCGTAGGTGCGGGCGAACTCTTCGGCGAGCGGGGGCACGTCTTCGGGCCGGGCGCGCAGGGGCGGCACCTCGAGCTCGACGACGGCGAGGCGGTAGTACAAATCTTCGCGAAAGTGGCCGGCCTTGGCCTCGGCGGCAAGGTCGCGGTTGGTGCAGGCGACGATGCGCACGTCGACGCGCTCGACGCGGCCCGAGCCGACGGGCTGAATCTCGCCCTCTTGAATGGCCCGCAAGAGCTTCGCCTGAATCGAGAGCGACAGCTCGCCCACCTCGTCGAGCACCAGCGTGCCCCCGTCGGCCTCGGCGAAGAAGCCCCGCCGCGCCGAGTGCGCGCCCGTGAAGGCGCCCTTGGTGTGGCCGAAGAGCTCGGCCTCGGCCAGCTCGCCCGGGATCGCGGCGCAGTTGAAGCGGATGAGCGGCCTCTTCGAGCGCCTGCTCTGCGCGTGCAAGAGCGAGGCGATGAGCTCTTTGCCCGTGCCGGTCTCGCCCCGCACGAGCACCGTCACGTCCTTGTCGGCGACGCGCCCGACGGCGTCGAGCAGCCGCCGCATCGGCGCGCTGTCGCCGACGATGCGGTGGCCGAGGGCCCGCTCGGCCGCCAGGTGCCGCGTCGCGACCCGCAGCCGCCGCGCCTCGAGCGCCCGCTCGACGACCAGCACGACCTCGTCGATGTCGAAGGGCTTGGTCAGGTAGTCGTACGCGCCCGCCTTCATCGCGCTGACGGCCACGCGCTCGGAGCCGTGCGCCGTCAGCAGCAGCACCGGCAGCGTCGCGTCGCGGTCGCGCACCTGCCTGAGCACCTCGAGGCCGTCCATCTCGGGCATCGCCAGGTCGGTCACGACGACCTCGACGCCCTCGAGCTTCTGCAGCGCCTCGCGCCCCGAGCGCGCCGTCTCGGGCTCGTGGTGGCGGTCGAGCAGCACCTCGCGCAGGGTAAAGAGTACGCCCGGCTCATCGTCGACCAACAAGATACGTCCCATCAGCGCCCTCGCACCCGGCCGCCGGGCGGCGCGGTAGCTTCATGGTCACCGCGGTGCCGGCCCCGGCCTCGCTCGCGATGCGCAGCGCCCCCCCGTGCTGCTGCACCGCGGCGCGGGCCAGCACCACCCCGAGCCCCGTGCCCTCGGCGCGCGTCGTGAAGAAGGGCGTGCCGACCCGGGGAAGGTCATGCGGGGCGATGCCGCAGCCACGGTCTCGAATGGTGACCTCGGCCCCATCGTCGCACGGCCCGACGCTCACGTCGACCGAGCCGAGCCGCGGCGAGGCCTCGATGGCGTTCTTGACCAGGTGCAAGAGGGCCTCTTTGAGCCGCCGCGCGTCGCCCTCGACCCGCGCGCCCGGCCCCGAGCGGCCGAGCTTGACCCCCGCGTCCGCCGCCTTCGCCTCGAGCGCCTCGAGCGCCTCGTCGACCAGCCGCGCGAGGTCGACCGGCCCCGGCGTCAGGTGCTCGAGCGGCCGCGAGAACGAGAGGTAGTCGGCCAGAATCGCCTCCATGCGCGCGGCCTCGGCGCGGATGACCCCGAGCCGCTCGCGCGCGGGCCCCTCGCCCGCGCCCCGCTCGAGCAGCTGCGCGAGCCCCTTGATCGCCGCGAGCGGGTTCTTCAGCTCGTGCGCGAGCTTCGCCCCGATCGTCTCGAGGCTGCGCGCGCGCCGCTCGGCCTCCTCGGCCACGGCCTCGCGCGTCTCGGACAGGCACTCGTCGGCCCGCTGGCGCGCCTCGCCGATGACCCCCATGCCGTGCGCCAGCGCCGCCGTCGCGTAGAGCACCGCCAGGCTCGCGAGCGCGCCGTGCGCCGCGTAAGGCAGGGGCGGCCCCCGCCACCCGGGCGGCAGCGCCCCGAGCCCGAACGCCGTCAGCGTGACCAGGCCCGCGCTGACCGCGCTCTGCGGCCCCGGCCCGAAGAGCGCCAGCGTGCCCACCACGAAGGGCACCAGCAGCGGCAGCAGCGGGCTCGTCAGCCCCCCCGTCAGCGCCAGCACCCCCGCGAAGGGCACGAAGTGCGCGAGCTGCGAGCCGAACAGGGCCCACTCGCGCGGCCCGCCCTGGCGCCCGGCGCAGCGCGCCTCGACCAGCGCCATCGACAGGCCCAGCGCCATCAACGCCGCCACCGCCCCCGTGCGCCAGGCCGGAAAGCCCGCCGAGGCGAGGACCGCCACGACGGCAACCTTCATGGGCAGCGCAAAGAGCGGACGCCGCCGGGCGAGCTGGGGCCCGACCGAGCGCAGGTGCTTGGCCCGTAGGGCCTGGTAACGAGCGCTTCGCACGACGACGTACGGGCCCCTCTGCGAGCGGCGTGCCGCGCGCCGGGCCGCGGCCCCGCCGCAGCAAAAGCAGTGCCGGGCGGCCCCACGTTGGAGCCTTTCCGACATCGCTCGTGTCGGAACCCCGACATTTTTCGACCGCCCTTCGCTTGCGGTCGAGGCGATTCGGACGCACGACTCGGCGCGCGCCCTCTCGCCCGGGCTGGCCCCGCGGTGGCACGGCCCGTGAACGGGCCGGCGTCGCGCGGGCGAGACCGAAGTGCCCGCGGCCCCAACGCCCCTGGTGGGGCGGGCCCGGCCCTGGTAACCGGGCCCCGTTCGCCCCACGCGGGGCCGCCGCCCCGGGCGCCCGGGCCGCGCTCGCCCCGAACGAGAAGCGCCCTAGATACTCGCCAGATCTTTCCGCTAAAAGGCTGCCTGCCATGAGTGTTCGACCGGTATCGCCGCTCTCCGCCGCCCCCCTCGCCCTCGCCCTCGCCCTCGGCCTGAGCGGCCGGCCGGCCCACGCCCAACCCCACCCCTTGCCGCCGGCCCCGCCCCCCTTGCGCGGCGGCGCCGTGCCCCCCGAGGCGCGCGCCGGCGCCGAGGCCGAGACCCTCGAGGCCCGGCTCGGCGCGCAGTTCGCCCCGAGCGGCGGCCTGACCGCCGACGACGTCGCGCAGCGGGCCGCCACGACCAGCTTCGACGTGCGCGCCCGCCAGGCCGAGATCGAAGTCGCCTCGGCCAGCGTCGACCAGGCCCTTTATTCGTTCTTCCCCCGGCTCACCCTCCAGGCCAGCTACACCCGCCTCTCGCCCATCACGCCCCCCGCCTTCGCCCTCGGCAACGGCTACTCGGTCGTGGCCGTGCCCAACGGGGCCGGGCAGGTCGCGCCGGGGCCGGTCACCGACCCGGCCAACCAGCTCGCGATCGTCCAGACCCCGCCCTTCACCTTCCCCGTCATTCTCGACAACTACCTGCTCACCGCCCGCCTGACCGTCCCCATCAGCGATTACTTCTTTCGCCTCTCGCAGGCCTACAGCGGCGCGCAGCGCACCGAGGCCGCGGCGCTCTACAACGAGCGCGCGGCCCGCCTGAAGACCGCGAGCGACGCGAGAACGTGGTACTACCAGTGGGTCAGCGCCAAGCTCTCGGTCGTCGCCACCGAGCAGTCGCTCGTGCAGCGGCGGGCGCAGCTCATCGACGCGCAGCGCACCTTCCAGGCCGGCACCTCGTCGCGCGCCGACGTCCTGAACGCCGAGGCCCGCGTCGCCGACGCCGAGCTCTTGCTCGAGCGCCAGAAGAACTTCGCCGTCTTCCAAGAAGAGCGCCTGCGCACGGTCATGCACGACACGAGCGGCCGCCCCTACGAGATCGGCGAGGACGTGCGCCTCGACCCGCCCGGCGCGCAGCAGCCGCCGCCCGCCCTGCCCGAGGCCTACAACGAGGCGCTCAGCCAGCGCCTCGAGCTGCGCGCCCTCGACGAGACCGCCCTCTCGCTGCGCGACCAGGCCAAGGTCGCCCGCGCCGGCGCCTGGCCCCGCCTCGACGGCTTCGGCGACATCACCACCGCCAACCCCAACCAGCGCTTCGTGCCGCTGCAAGAGCGCTTTCGCACGACCTGGTCGGTCGGCCTCCAACTTAGCTGGAGCCCGAACGACGCCGCCACCTCGATCGCCGCCGCCAACGCCACCAACGCGCGCGCCGCCCAGGTCGAGGCCCAGCGCAGCGCCCTGCGCGACGCGCTCCGGCAAGAGATCGTCTCCGCCCAGAACGGGCTGCGCGAGGCGCAGGTCGCCGTCGACACGAGCGCGCGCAGCCTCTCGGCCGCCGAAGAGTCGTACCGCGTGCGGCGCGAGCTCTTTCGCAACGGGCGCGCCACCAACCTCGAGGTCACCAACGCCGAGAACGACCTCCTGTTCGCGCGCTTGAACGCCATCAACGCCCGCGTCAACCTGCGCATCGCGCTCGTCTCGCTCGACCACGCCCTCGGCCGCGACGCCAAGCGCGCCCCCGCCCCCGCCCCCTGAGCGCCGGGCGCCGGGCGGGCCCACCGCGGCCCCCGGGCGCGCGCCGGCCCGCCTCGCGGCCGACGGGGCTCGCGCCGGCCCGCCCCGCGGTCGACGGGGCCCGCGCCCGCCGGCGCCCCGCCCGCGTCAGGGCTGGTCGCGGCAGGTGCCGTCGACCTTGATCTCGACCCCGAGCAGCGCGTGCGCCGCGCCCGCCCCGTCCGCGGTGCCGGCGCCGAAGCCGAGGTAGTTGCCGGAGAGCGCCTCCTGCTCGCCGTCGAAGAACGTCACCGCGAGCGTCGGCGTGCCCGCGGGCGAGACGAACGTGGCGTCGATGGCGACGTTGTCGTTGCCGGCGTCGGGTTCGCGGCGTATCCGCACGATTGTCGTGTGGGGCCCCGCGGCGGGGCCCGCCGAGGTAAGGGCGCTGCTGCCGGCGATCTCGCCCTCGGCGACGAAGCCCCCGAGGGTGCGGCCGTCGAAGAAGCGGTTCGTATAAAGTTGCCACGCGGGCCCCAGCCCCGGTGGCGCCGCGGCGCGCATGTCGAGCGCGAGCGCGACGCCGGCGCCCGCGCCGGGCACCCCGAGCGTGACGTCGAACGTCTGGTCGGACGGGGTGAAAGGGTCGCTCGGCGTCGCGAACCAAAGCGACGCGCCGAGGGCGTACGCGTCGCCCGCGCCGCCCGGCTCGAAGGCGAAGGTGAACGCCACCTCGAGCTCGCTCGGGACGCCGATCAAGAAGGGCAGGTACGCCTGCCCCCAGCGCAGGCGCGGCGAGGCGTCGGGCGGCGTGAGCACGATGCGCGTCGCCTCGACGCGGGCGTCGCCGCCGACGCGCCAAGTGGGGTCGGAGGGCAGCCAGATCTTGCAGCCCAGCACGTTCGGCGCCGTCGGGCCGCCCGCGCCGCCCGCCCCGGCCGAGCCCGCCGCGCCGCC
>DASTPP010000301.1:0-29269 GCA_035762175.1 Polyangiaceae bacterium
GCGGCGCGGGCGGCGCGGCGGGCGCAGGGGGCGCGGGCGGCGAGGCGGGCGGGGCGGGCGCCGGGCCGGCTTCGCGCTACGTCACGCGCGTCGCGTCGTTCTCGCCCGGGCCCGGCGCGGGCTTCGGGCAAGACCGCATGCCCGACGTCGTCTTCGGCCCGCCGCGCGGGGGCGGCGAGGCGCAAGGCAGCCTCGACGTCGTCTCGCTCGGCCAAGGCGGCGAGATCGTCGTCGAGTTCACGACGAACGCCGCCGTCGACGGCCCCGGGGCCGACTTTCTCGTCTTCGAGAACCCCTTCGTCGTCGCGGGGGGCGCCGTCTTCCGCGAGCCCGCCGAGGTGAGCGTCAGCGAAGACGGCGCGAGCTGGGTCGCCTTCCCCTGCGACCCGGCGAGGCCCGACGAGGGCTCGTGCGCGGGGCGCAACGTCGTGTACGCCAACCCCGACGCCGGCGTCTCGGCCCTCGACCCGGCCGCCGCCGGCGGCGACGCCTTCGATCTCGCCGCCGTCGGGGTCGGGCGCGCCCGCTTCGTGCGCATCCGCGACGTGGCGGCCAGCGCCGCCGGCGCCCCCGCCGCCGGCTTCGACCTCGACGCCCTCGCCATCGTCAACGCCGAGGCGCCCTGACCGGGGGGGCGGCCCCCCGACCGGGGACACGGCCCCCTGACCGGGAGGATGGCCCCGTGACCGGGGAGACGGCCCCCTGACCGGGAGGATGGCCCCCTGACCAGGGGGGCGGCTCCCTGACCAGGAGGGTGACTCCCTGACCGGGGGGGTGGGCCCGAGACTTGGGGGGAACGACCCCGTGCCCCGGGGGGGGACGGCCCTCTGACCGGGGGGGGAAGGCCTCCTGACATGGGGGAACGGCCTCGTGACCAGGGGGGAGCGTCCCCGAGACCGGGGGGGACGGCCCCCTGACCAAGGGCGAAGACCCCCTGACCACAGGCGGCAGCCCCGGACCATGGGCGAGCGCCCGAGGCCGCGCGGCCCTGAGCGCCACGAGCCGCCCTGACCAGAGGCGGCGGCCCCGGACCACGAGCAAGGGCCCCCGACCGAGGGCGACGCGTCTACGGTCGCCGCGGCGGCTCGGGGATCTTGCCCCCCCCGCGCAGGAACTCGACCACCGCCCCGCTCAGTTGCGCCTCGAGCCTCTCGCAGCGCTTGCTCGCCTCGGCCTGCGAGGCGTTGCACTCTTTCTGCCGCCCTTCGTACGCCGAACGAATCTTTCCGACGCCGAGCAGGGCGTCTTTCGTCCCGCCGTCGAGGTACTTCCAGGCGACCGGGGCGGCCTTCGCCTGCGGCGGCGGCCGCAGGCTGAGCTCGGCCGAGTCGACCGTCGCGCAGCGGCCGTCCCAGCGCATCACGCGGTAGCCGCCGGTCGCGCCGCTCACCTGCATTCCGCCCTCGGGCTGCGCGCGCTTTTCGAGCACCAAGACCTCCTCGTCGAACAGGAGCTTCACGGGCGCGCGGCCCCCCCGGCCGGCCACGTCCCACGTCTCGACGTCGCGCCGGAGGTAGCCGCGCGTGAAGGGCGTGCCCTTCGCGAGCAGCCAGAGCGCGACGTCGGGGTAGTCGCCCGCGCAGAGCCGCTCGACGAACGCGGCGTCGGGCACGCAGGGGCGCTTCTCGGCGCCCGACGCGCACGCGGCCGGGAGCGGCGAGGCCGGCGGCGGCGCCTCGACGTTCGGGGGCCGCGCGGGCGCCGCGGGCGCGGGGGGCGGCGCGGCCGCGGCGGGCTCGGGCGGCGCGGGCGCCGATTCGGGGGGCGAGGGCGGCGACGAGCAGTGGGCGCAGACCAAGGCGAGCAGGGCCCCAGCCCGGCCCGAGCGACGCTGACGGCGCATGGCGCCCGAGCCTACTGCGTCGCCCGCCCCGCCGGAGCGAGATTCGTCGCGCCCGCCCCCTCCGGCCCCCCGCGCCCGGCGCCCTGCGCCCGCCGGAAAAAGGGCGCCCCGGAGCGGCGCCGCGCCGCGGGGCCCGCGCGCGCTACACGGCCCGCGCGAGCGGCGGCACCGCCGCGAGGCGGAGCGGCGTCACCGACGCCATCGCCGGGCGCGCCGCCGGCACGAGGCCGAGCGCGCGCCCGAGCGCCGCGGCGAAGGCGCCGGCCGTGGCGAAGCGGCCCTCGGGGTCGCGCGACGTCGCCCGCGCCCACCACGCGTCGAGCGCGGGCGGCAGCGAGGGCAGGCGGCTCGTCGGCGACGGCAGCGGCTCGCTCAGCACCTTGACCAGGAGCTCGCCGACCGAGCCGCCGCGCAAGGGGCGCGAGCCCGTCAGGCACTCGAACACGATGATCGCGAGCGACCAGAGGTCGGCGCGCCCGTCGACGCGGCGCCCCTCGGCCTGCTCGGGGCTCATGTAGAGCGGGGTGCCGACGAGGTTCGACGTCACCGCGCCCGGCGTCACCGCCGCGGCGGGCGCGTCGCCGCCCGAGCCCTGCCAGTCGGCGATGCCGAAGTCGAGCACCTTGACGACCTCGGCGTCGCCCTCGCGGGCGAGAAAGATGTTCGCCGGCTTCAGGTCGCGGTGCACGACGCCCGCCGCGTGCGCCCGCTCGAGCGCCGAGGCCGCCTGGCGCGCGACCGCCCAACCCTCGCGCGGGCTCAACCGGCCGACGCGGCGCAAGCGCTTGGCGAGATCTTCGCCCTCGAGCAGCTCCATCGCGATGTAGGCCTGGCCGCCGCAGCGGCCGTGGTCGAGCACCCGCACGACGTTGGGCCCGCTCACCCGATACGCCATCGTCACTTCGCGCACGAGCCCGTCGCGCTCGGTCAGCCCCACGCAGGGCGAGGGCCCCAGGAACTTGACCGCGCAAGGAATGCCGAGCCTCCGATGCTGCGCCAGCCACACCACGCCCATGCCCCCGCGCCCGAGCTCGCGCACCAGCCGGAAGGGCCCCTCCCCCTCGGGGATCGGGGGCGGCAACGCCCGTCGGCGCACCCCCGACGCCGCGCGCGGCAGGCCCACCGCGCGCGTCGTGTCGGCGGCCGAGACGCCGCCCAGGGTCGTGGCCGATTCAACCATGATGGTGCGATTCATGCAGCCTCTGCGCCAACGCCCGCACGAGCTTCGGCCAGCGCCGCGCGGCGAACGCCCGCCGGGGGCCGATCGTGAGCGCCAATCGCCGCGCTCGCGCCTCGCGCCGAGCGCGAGCGTCCGCGACGCGCCGGCGCGCTCGCGGGCGGCGCGAGGGCGCCCGCCCCCGGAGCCAC
The DNA here is from genome assembly GCA_035762175.1 of Polyangiaceae bacterium. GTDB lineage: Bacteria > Myxococcota_A > Polyangia > Polyangiales > Polyangiaceae > DASTPP01. The sequence goes on from DASTPP010000301.1 coordinate 3,212, forward strand.
CGCCGTCCCGCGCCCACGCCCGCGCCGCCCGCCTCAGGACCGCGGCCGGGCGCCCGCACTCGCGCGCAAGATTGCCGCAGAGGGGTGCGCGGCCACGATCGCGAAACGCAGAGCTGGTCGGCAACGCGCGCGCCCGGCCCCGACGGCCGAGGTCCGGGCGCGCGCCGGCCCGCAACGCCGGCCGGCCCCCGACCGGCGCCGCGCGCGGGCCCGCAACAACGGTCGGCCCCCGACCGGCGCCGCGCGCGGGCCCGCCCCCGGCCGCTCGCGCCCCGCCCGCGCATTCCTGATAGCATACGAAAAACGAAACACGCGCCGCCCCGCGCGCGCTGTCCGAAAAGCGCGGCTCGGCGGGCGAGCCCCGCGCGGTACCGAAACAGAGACGCTCCCCTCCCCTCCCCCGTCCCGAATCGGGAACGCCCCCTCCCCCCACGGGGCCGCGGCGAGGCAGCGCGCGCGATCTCGCGCCCGTCGTCCCGCCCGCGAGCGGCCGCGGACGTCCGTTCCGGGTAGAATCCGGGCGTGACGGGCCGGCCGCCGAGCGTCGGAGTTCTGACACGCCTCTGTCGGAAGTCCGGCCGACGAAGTGCCCCCCCCACGGCCTCGCAGCGGCTCGGCGATCGTGTGCGGCCACCGCGCGAAGCGGAAGCAAGTCGCGTCGGCCCCGGCGACGCCAACGCCCCCGAGAGGCGCGTCGGCGACAAAGTTGTTGCACCCGGCCGACGACCCCGTCGTGGGGCGGAGACACGCGCCCCTGAACGACCGGGGCGCGATACGGGCGGCGGCGCGAGCGAGCCGAGGCGCGAAGACCCCGGCAGTTGCTGCGCGCGTGCCGCCCGAGCTGGCCTCGCGGCCTGCCGTTGTCAGGACTCGCGAAGACGGAAACATCGTTGGCGATCGCGGGCACAAAACGCCCGGGGCGAGACGCCGGGAGCTACCGGCTCCGGGCCTTACCGTGGCACTGGAAGGGGTTGACTGATGTCGGCACCATTGTATGCCTTTGCGCCCGCCGCACCCACATTTTCACCAAGATTTGCCAAGTTCTTGGCCCTCGCGCCGAGCTTTTGTTCTGGTTAACGCGCGTAGAGAAGACTACCTGCCACCCCCCACATGGTGGCCCTGTGTTTGCAAGGGTAGGCATAGACCGTCATGGCCCAGGCTACTTTGATCGACGAGCGTAGGGGGGTCGGGGCGCCGCGGCTCTCGAGCTCGCCGGCCGCGGGCCGCGCTTCGCGGGGCGAGGGGGCACGGGGGCAGGGCGCGGCTGGTTCGGGGGGGCGGCGCGGCCTTCGCGTTCACACCGCCGTGTCGCCGGAAGCACAGTGTGGCCCTGCTTGCGTCAGGCCGCCCGCCTCAGCGGGGCGCGGCCGCGGGCGGCCCCGGTCTCGCGCTCGCGTCGGCACGGCCTTCGCTGAGGTCGCCGGGGGGCCTCGACCCTGGGGGCCTTCGCTCGCCGATGCGCTTGCGCTTTCGTCGCCCGCCTTCCTCGGCTAGGGGAGCTCCGCAGCCAGGGCCCAGAGGTGCCTCGATGTAGCTTTTTCTTTGTCTCGTTGGCGCGGGGCTGACCCGCGGCCGGCGCTTTCGGCGGGGCTTTAGCGCGCCCGGCCGGGCTGAGGTTCGCCTCTCGCCTTGGGGCGAGGGCGCTCGGCCACTCGCGGCCCGCCCCTTGCTTGGCCGGAGCGGGCGGAGGCGCCCTCTCCAGCGGGGGGAATGTCGCGTGCAAGCCAACCGATTTTCGTAACCACGTTCAGGCCTTTCTCGACGAGCGACGGCGCGAACTCGATTTCGCACCCGGGCCCGCCGGGGGGCGCCACGTTCGAACAAACCGCCGTCGTTCGGCCTTCCTAACGGGACTATCATGAGAGCACCTCCGCCAACCATCGCCGCGCCTGAGGGCAAGCTGGCCGTCCTCTTGCCCGGCCTCGGCGCCGTCGCCACGACCTTCATCGCGGGTGCGCTCTTGGCGCGCCGGGGGCTGGCCCAGCCCATCGGCTCGCTCACGCAGATGGGCACCATCCGGCTGGGCAAGCGCACCGAGGGGCGCACCCCGCTCGTGCGCGACTTCGTGCCGCTCGCGCCGCTGTCCGACCTCGTGTTCGGCGGTTGGGACATCTTTGCGGACAACGCGCTCGAGTCGGCGCGGCACGCGAGCGTGCTCGAAGAGAAGCACCTCGGGCCGGTGGCCGACGAGCTCGCGGCGATCGAGCCGATGCGCGGCGCGTTCTACCCGAACTACGTCAAGCGCCTGCACGGCACGCACGTCAAGGAGGCCAAGAGCAAGGCCGACATGGTCGAGCAGCTGCGCGACGACGTTCGTTCGTTCGTCAAGGCGCAGGGCGCGAGCCGCGCCGTCGCGGTCTGGTGCGGCAGCACCGAGACGCACATCGAGGCGGGCGCGGTGCACCAGAGCGCCAAGGCCTTCGAGAAGGGCCTGCTCGAGGACGACCCGGCCATCTCGAACTCGCAGCTCTACGCCTGGGCCTGCCTGAAAGAGCGCGTGCCCTTCGCCAACGGGGCGCCGAACCTGACGGTCGACTTCCCCGCGGCGGTCGAGCTGTCGCGCGAGCTGAACGTGCCGCTCGCCGGCAAAGACTTCAAGACCGGCCAGACGCTGATGAAGACCATCCTCGCGCCCGGGCTCAAGGCGCGCAACCTGGGCCTGGCGGGGTGGTTCTCGACCAACATCTTGGGCAACCGCGACGGCGAGGTGCTCGACGACCCCGACAACTTCAAGACCAAAGAGGTCTCGAAGCTCGGGGTGCTCGAGACCATCTTGCAGCCCGACCTCTACCCCGCGCTCTACGGCAACGTGCACCACAAAGTGCGCATCGAATACTACCCGCCGCGGGGCGACGCGAAAGAGGGCTGGGACAACCTCGACATCTTCGGGTGGCTCGGCTACCCGATGCAGATCAAGGTGAACTTCCTGTGCCGCGACTCGATCCTCGCGGCGCCGATCGTGCTCGACCTCGCGCTCTTCCTCGACCTCGCGGCGCGGTCGAACTTCCGCGGCGTGCAAGAGTGGCTCGGCTTCTACTTCAAGAGCCCGATGTCGGCGCCGCAGGTCTACCCCGAGCACGACCTGTTCATTCAACTGATGAAGCTGAAGAACACCCTCCGGTGGATGCGCGGCGAGGACCTCATCACGCACCTGGGCAACGAGTACTATGACTGAGCTCGCGCGGGCGCTCGGCTCTCGCCTTTCCCCGACGGGGTTCGGCGCCCGCTGGGCGCTCGCCTCGCTCTGGGCGCTGCCGCTCGGGCTGGTGTTGACCCACGCCACCGTCGGCCTGCGCCCCGAGCACTTCGCGCTCTTCGCGCTCCTCGTCGTCCTGACCTGGGCGGGCGCGGGGCCGCGCCGCTTCCTCGCGGCGCACGTGCCCTTCGCCCTCGCCGGCCTCATCTACGACCTCTCGCGCCTCGTCTTCAGCCGCCGCTCGTCGGTGCACGTCGGCGACCTCTGGGCCGCCGAGCGCGCCGTCTTCGGGCTCGACACCGAGGCGGGCCGCGTCGCGCTCATCGACCTCGTCTCGGCGCGCTCGCACCCCGCGCTCGACCTCGCGTGCGGCGCGGTCTACCTGCTCTACATCGCGCAGGTGTTCGTCACGACGACGTTCCTCTTCTTCCGCGACGCGCCCCGCGCGACGCGGCTGGCCTGGGGCTTCGTCGCCGCCAACCTCATCGGCTGGACGATCTGGCTGCTCTTCCCCGCCGCGCCGCCCTGGTACGTCGATCGCTACGGGCTCGGCCCGGTCGTGCTCACGGCCGCGAGCGACCCGGCCGGCGCCGCGCGCTTCGACGCGCTCGTCGGCGCCCCCATCTTCGCCTCGTACTACGCCCGCAGCGCCAACGTCTTCGGCGCCATGCCCTCGCTGCACGTCGCCTACGCCACCCTTCCCGCGCTCGTCGCCTGGCCGACGGGGGTCAAGTGGCTGCGGGCGCTCACCGTCGCGTGGGCGCTGATGATGGCGTTCACGGCGGTCTACTTCCGCCACCATTACATTCTCGACGTGCTCGCCGGCGTCGCCGTCGCCGCGCTCGCCGAGCGGGCCGTCGCGGCGGCGCTCGGGCTCGTCAACTCGCTCGCCAAACGCTCGGTGCACCCGACCCCGTCGGAGGTCTGGCCGTGAACACGCTTCTATCTTTGCTGCAGGGCAAGCTGTCGACCGCGTACCGCATCTGGACGGCGGCCGGCCCGGCGCTCGCGATCGTGGCCTACGTCGCCGTGGGCTTCGTCGTCTACGCGATCCAGAACGCGGTGCGCGGCCGCCGCTTCCACGACGAAGAGATGGACGGGCGCGGCATCGGCGGCCTGACGACCGCGCGCGCCCGGCACTTCTTCGCCTGGCTGATGCGCCCCTTCTGGAAGGGCGTGGTCGCCGCCGAGATCCCCCCGAACGCCATCACCACGCTCTCGGTGGGCCTCGCCTTCAGCGCCGGCATCGCCGTCGCGGCGGGGCGCTTCGCGCTCGGCGGCTGGCTCTACGTCTCGGCCGGGGCGCTCGACTTCCTCGACGGGCGCGTCGCGCGCGAGACCAACCGCACCAGCCTCGGCGGCGCCGCGCTCGACTCGATCGTCGACCGCTACTGCGAGGCGGCCGTCATCGTCGGGCTCGCCTGGTACTACCGCCACACCTGGGTGCTCTTCGCCTGCCTGCTCGCCCTGACCGGCTCGATGCTCGTGCCCTACGTGCGGGCGCGCGGCGAGGCGCTCGGCGCGAAGATGAAGGACGTCGGCTTCATGCAGCGGCCCGAGCGCATCGTCGTGCTCGGCGCCACGGTGGCGCTCAGCCCCGTCCTCGAGGCGATCTTGGTGCCGACCGACCCGCACCCGCCGCACCGCATCGCCGTCGTCGGCATCGCCCTCATCGCCGTCACCTCGCACGTGACCACCATCCAGCGCGCGCTGCACCTGCTGCGCTCGCTCGGCGGCGGCTTCGGCGCCGGGTCCCGCGGCAGCCTGCCGCGCAGCGTGGCCGTCAGCTTCCTCGCGACGTCGGCCGACTTCGCCACGGTCTACCTGCTGGTCAACTGGGGCCAGGCCTCGGCGCCGCTCGCGACGGCGCTCGGCTGCGCCGTCGGCGGCGTCATCGCCTTCGTGCTCTCGCGCAACTGGGCCTTCGCCTCCGAGTCGAGCGCGCGCGGCCGCGAGGCCCTGCGCTTCGCCTTCGTCTCGGGCTCGAGCGCCCTCTTGAACGCGGGCGGCGTCGCCGTCGTCCTGCTCCTGCCGCGCGCCGACTACCGCGTCGCGTGGGCCGTCGCCCGCGCCGTCATCTTCGCCACGTGGAACTACCCCCTCCTGCGCGACTACGTCTTCGCGCCGCCCGTCCACGCCCCGCCCGAGTCCGACCCCGCGCCCGGCTCGCGCAAGCTCGGCGAGCTCAATGCAACCAGGGTTTGAGCCCGACCTCGAGCTCGAGCCCAAGTTCGGGCGCGTCACCCGCGCGCTCCGGGCGGCGCTCGCCTTCGTCGCCCTCACCTGCTTCCGGCGCCCGAAGCTCGTCGCCCTCGCCCTCGCCGGCCTGAGCGCCCTCGCGTTCTGGCAGATGCGGCGGCTGACGCTCGACCCCGACGTCGCGCAGCTCTTGCCGCCCTGGTACCAGAGCGTGCGCGACGTCGAGCGCCTGCGCGAGCGCTTCGGCGGCGTCGGCTACGTGGTCTTGCTCGTCGAGGGCGGCTCGGTCGAGTCGCGGCGCAAGTTCGCCGACGAGGTCGCCCCCGCGCTCGAGAAGCTGCCCTCGGTCAAGTTCGTCGACCACCGCACCCCGGTCGAGTTCTTCGAGGACCGCGGCCTCTACTTCGCCGACCTGCCCGACCTCGAGACGATTCGCGACCGGCTCAAGGCGCGGCAGGCCTGGCAGATCGACCACAGCTTTCTCGACCTCGACGACGAGCCGCCGCCGCCGGTCGACTTCGCCGACGTCGAGTCGAAGTACAAGGCCCGCTACGAAGGCTTCGGCTCGGGCAAGGGCCGCCCGAAGCAGGGCTACCACGAGGACGAGGCGGGCACGAAGCTCGCCGTCTTCGTGCGCCCGACCAAGCTCGCGTCCGACCTCACCTTCGCCCGCGAGGTCGTCGCCGACGTCGAGCGCGCGCTCGCCGAGGTGCGCCCCTCCGCCTACGCGCCCGACCTCAAGGTGCAGCTCACGGGCCGCTACAAGAAGCGCGTCGACCTGCAGGCGCTGCTCGGGCGCGACCTCGCCTTCACCTCCGCGCTCGCGCTCTTCCTCGTCGTCGGGTGGGTGGCGCTGCACTTCCGCCGCGCCCTCGCCGTCGTCCTGGTGCTCGCCCCGCTCTACGTCGGCCTCACCTTCGCCTACGGCCTCGCCGGCGCCCTCTTCGGCACGCTCAACGTGCTGACCGCCTTCGTCGGCGCCATCCTCGCGGGCATCGGCATCGACAACGGCATCCACATGTTCGGCCGCTTCGAAGAAGAGCGGCGCGCCGGGCAGACCGAGATCGAGGCCGTCAAGTGCGCCTTCCGCGAGGCGGGCCGCATCTCGCTCGCCGCCGCCCTCACCACGGCCTCGGCCTTCGGCGCCCTGGTGTGGACGGACTTCCGCGCCTTCCGCGAGTTCGGCGTCCTCGCCGCGCTCGGCATGATGTGCGTGCTCTTCTCGTACTTCACGCTCCTGCCGGCCATGCTCGGCCTGCTCTCGCGCTACGCGCCGCGCCTGTCGCGCGCCGGCGGCGGCCTCGAGCTGCCCGGCGTCGCGCCGATGCGCAAGCACGCGCCCGCCATCTTCTGGGCCCTCGCCGCCTTCGGCGTCCTCGCCGCCGGGCGCATGGGCTCGGCCCGCTTCAACGCCGACTTCGCCCGCCTCGACGACGCCGACGTGCCGAGCTTCAAGCTCGACAAAGAGGTGAACGCCCTGCTCGGCCGCTCGCAGACGCCCATGGTCGTGCTCGCCGAGAGCGAGGCCGACGCGCGCGAGACCGCGCAGGCGGTGCGCGACCAGATGAAGGCGCTCGGGCCCGAGGCCACGGTCGGCCAGGTCGCCGCCTACGGCGACCTCCTGCCCGAGGGCCAGGCCGACAAGGCCCCCGTCTTGCGCGAGATCGCGAAAATTACCTCGCGCATCGACCTCGACAAGCTCGACCCGGCGACGCGCGACCGCGTCACGCGCCTCGAGACCATGGCCCGCGCCGCCCCCTTCGGCCCGGCCGACCTGCCGGCGTCGCTGCGCAGCGTCTTCGAGCCCAAGCCCGGCTCGGGGCCGGCGCACTTCGTCTTGCTCTACCCGACGGTGAGCATGAGCGAGGCGAACGCGACCAAGCGCCTCGCCGCCCAGCTTCGCCAGATCGCGCTGCCCTCGGGCCGGGCCGCGCGCGCCGCCGGCGAGCCCATGATTCTCGCCGACATCTTGCTCACCGTCGAGCGCGACGCCCCGCGCATTCTCGCCCTCACCGCCACGCTCGTCTTGCTCGTGCTCCGGCTCACCCTCGGCAAGACGCGGCTCGCGCTCTTGGCCCTCTCGCCCGCGATCGTCACGCTCGCCGTGACCGCGGGCCTGATGTCGACCTTCAAGGTCGAGCTGAACTACCTGAACATGATCATCTTGCCGATCTTGCTCGGCATCGGCGTCGACGACGGGGCCCACTTCGTCGCGCGCGTCGAGCTCGGCGAGTCGCTCGAGGCCGTCTGGCGGCACACGGGCTGGGACGTAACCGGCGCCATCTTGACCGACGTCTTCGGCTTCGGCGTGCTCGCGCTCGCCTCGCACCCCGGCCTCGTCAGCGTCGGCCAGCTCGCGCTGCTCGGCCTCGCGGTCAACTTCGTCGCCTGCATCGTCGCCCTGCCCTGCCTCATCGCCTTCCTGCCCCTCGTCGGCCCCGACCGCCCCCGCTGGTCGGCCGCGAAGTGGGTCTCGACCGTCGCCGGCGCCGGCCTGAGCCCCCTCGCCCCCGGCACCGTCGGCGCCCTCGTCGCGCTGCCGCTGGCCTGGGCCATGCGGGGCCTGCCGCTCGGCACGAAGTTCGGCGTCTGCGCCCTCTTGACCGCCCTGGCCACTTGGTTCGTCGGCGGCTACCTGCGCGAGGGCGGCGTGCGCCACGACCCCCAAGAGGTCGTCGTCGACGAGACGGTCGGCTGCCTCATCACCCTCTGCGCCCTGCCCTTCGAGCCGCTCTGGGTCTTTCTGGGCTTCGTCGCCTTCCGCTTCTTCGACATCCGCAAGCCCGGGCCCATTCGCCGCGCGGGCGACCTGCCGGGCGCCCCCGGCGTCATGGCCGACGACGTGCTCGCCGGCGTCGTCGCCGCGCTCGTGCTCGTCGGGCTGCGCGCGCTCGCGTCGCTCTCGGCCTGACCCGCGCGGCAGGCGCCCCCGCGCGCGTCGCTCGCCGCCTGACGCCCCCCGCCGCGCGCGCCAGGCCGCCCCCCGCCGCGGCGGCCCCGCCCTCAGCCCTGCCCGTACGTCGTCTGCTCGATGGCGCGGCGGCGCTTGCGCGTCTGCACCTCGGGCGACTCGGCGACGGCCATGCCGAGCAGGCGCATGCCCTCGAGGAAGTGCCCGACGCCCATGCGCACGAGCTCGGCGTTCGACTCGCCGACGTCGGGGTAGCCCCGCCCCTCGCCGTCGGTCGGCACGCGGCCCCAGTTGGCGAAGAGCCGGCCCCACTCGCTCGAGAGCGCCTTCTGGATGTGGCGCTTGCCGTAGAAGGGGTACCAGAACATGTCGTGGTAGCCGACCGAGGCGACGTACGCCCAGGGCGCGAGCCAGGTCTTGAGCGACCACTCGACCGGCTTCTTCAGCGGCCCCCAGTAGATGCGGTGCTGGTTCTTCGAGGCGAAGGTCATCTGCTTGAAGGGGCCGTCGAAGTTCCAGTTCTGGTCGGCCGCGTCGCGGTCGCCGACGATCTCGATGTCGCGCACGTCGCCGCAGCCGAGGCCGAGGTCGTGGGCGAGGCGGACGAACTTGCAGTCGGCGAGCGGGTCGAAGCCCATCAGCTTGGCCGCGACGGCGTCGATCGCCACCTGGTCGGCCGAGGCGAGCAGCACGTTCTTGACGTGCGGCACCATGCAGCGCGGGCCCGGGCCGTCGCCGGCGAAGGTGCCGTCCATCACGGCGAAGACGCCGCGGTGGATCTTCTTCTGGATCATCAGGAGGTCGACGAGCGTCTCGTGGATGACCGGGTGCGTCCAGTGCCGGTGCTCGTTCAAGAGCCCGCCAAAGGCGTTCTTCATCGCGCCCGTCGTGGTCGTGAAGACGTGCGTCTTGACCGTGGGCAGGTGCACGATGTTCTCGCCCAAGAAGCGCTTGGGGATCGAGAACCCCTTCGGGTACACCTCGTTCAAACAGAGGAACTTCTTCGTCAGGTCGCCGACCGCGTCGCGCACGTCGACCCACTCTTCGCCCTCGTAGAGGTGCACGTTGCGCAGGCCGTGCGCCCGCACCACGTCGATCTGCTTGTTCTCGCGCTCGCCGAGGTGCGCGTCGATCACCACCGTGCGGTTGTGGCAGGCGTGAATCAGGTCTTGCGAGTAGCCGTCGCGCTTCATCGCGCGAATGACGCCCTCGAGCTGCCACGGCGTCGTCGACGAGGCGGGGTAGAAGAAGTGCCACGAGATGTTGACCTTGAGCGCCGTGTCGGCCGACTTGTCGACGACCTCTTGGTAGCCGGCCAGGTTCATCAGGCGGTGGTAGTCTTCGAGCACCGTCGCGGGGGAGGTGCGCAAAATGGCAACGCGCGATCGAGTCATAGTCACGCTCGCTTAGCACGTTGGCGCGGGGCCGCCCCGGGGAGATTTCGCGCGGCCCGGGCGCGGCGCCCCGGGGAGATTTCGCGCAGTCTCGGCCCCCCGACCCCCGGCCCGCCCCCTCTCGGGCCGCCCCCCCGCCCCGCCCGCCGGCACGGGCGGGCGCCCGCACGCGCGCCGCGGCGCAGCGCCCCTTCGTGCGCGGCCCCCACGGCGCGCCCGAGCCCGCGCTCGACCCGCCCGCGACGCCCCCGCCGTCGCGCTCGAGACCGGGCGCCGTGGGCGCGCCCGAACGCATGAGCCCGCGCGCCCCCGCCCCGGCGGCGCCGCCGTCAGGGCAAGGGAGACGGGGGCGGCTTGTCCGGCGGCAGGCCGGAGCCGACGGCGAAGTGCCGACCGAAGGCCTCCGGCGGCAGTGCGTACGAGTAAAAGGCGACCTCGTCGATCTCGCCGCGGAAGCCCGAGCAGATCGACGAAGGCGAGTCGCCGATGAACGTCGTGAACTGGTCGCTCGTCGGCAACGCCCCCTGGCCGTCGCTTTGAACGCACTCGAACGAGCCGCTCGGGTCGCCCAAGCAGATCGACGCGACGACGCCGTCGTCGCTGGCGAGCACGTAATACGGCTCGCGTGGCACGAGGGGCAGCTCCGCCTCAGCGCCCCAGGAGCGCCCGCAGGTGCCGCGGCGGGGGCGAGCCCGAGCCGAGCAGCTTGTCGTGGTAGGCCCGCTCGGCGAAGCCCGGCTCGCCCTCGAAGAGCTTGCGGAGCTTCGCCATCTCGCGGAAGCCGTAAAAGTAGGTCGAGAGCTGCGCGCTCGTCAGCCGCGCCCGCCGCCACTTGCCGACGGCCTCGCCCTCCTCTTGGAAGGCCTCGTTCTTCATCAGCGCGAGCGCCTCTTCTTCGGTCATCGAGCCCGCGTGAATGGCATGATCGAGGACGGCGTTCGCCGCCGTGCGCAGCATCATCTTCTGCCGCATCAGGCGCACCTTCGGCCCGCCGAAGCCCTTCTCGGCCATCAGCCACTCGCCGTAGACGGCCCAGCCCTCGACGAACGCGCCGCTCGCGTAGACCGCCCGCAGCTTCGAGGGGAAGCGGTTATTGTGCATCAGCTGCAGAAAGTGCCCGGGCATCGCCTCGTGCACCGTCAGGTTGCGCAGCATCGAGCGGTTGTACTCGCGGTAGAACGACTCGACCCGCTTCGGCGACCAGCCCTTCGGCGTCGGCGCGATGGCGTAGAAGGTCTCGGGCGTCGGCTCGAGCGGCCCCGACGAGTCGCAGTACGCGATCGCGACGCCCCGGCGGTACTCGGGCATCTCGATGATCTGGCAGGGCTCGTCCGGCAGGCGCACCAGGTCGTGCGCGCGCACGAAGGCCGTCGCCTCGTCGAGCGTCTTCTTCGCCTCGGCCACGATGGTCTTGTCGGTCGGCCGGTCGTCCGACACCGCCCGGAGCACCGCCGCGACCAGCGCCTTCTTGCGCTCGGGCGTGTCGTCGGGCGGCAGGGGCTTGCCCTTCATCAGCGAGGGCCAGAGCTCTTTCGCCGTCGCCGCCATCTCGCCCTGCGTCGCCTCGAGGTGCCGCCGCGCCTCGGCCGCGAGCGCCGCCGGGTCGAGCTCGTCGTCGAGCTCGAGGCGCAACTTCTGCTCGAAGCGCCCGGCCCCGAGCCGGAAGTTGCCGTCGCTGCGCGGCAAGAGCTCTCGCTCGAGGAAGGCCTGGAACTCGCGCAGCGCCTGCGCCGCCTGGGCCGCCTTCGCCGCCGCCTCGGCCCAGCCCGGCAGCGCGCCGAACTGCCCCTTGAGCCCCGACTCGCAGAGCGCCACGAGGCCCTTCGTCTGCTCGATCGCCGTCTCGGTGTGCACCTTCGGCGGGCGCCCGAGCCTCCGCCGCGCGGCCGCCAGCACCGCCGGCGTGCCCGCGAGGCGCGAGGCGAGCGAGCGCAGCCGCTCGGCCGGCGGCGCGAACGAGCGCGCGACGAGCGGGTCGAAGCCCTCGCCGAGCAGGCCCGTGTAGTAGAGCGGGTTCAGCTCGAACTCGCGCAGCGACTCGAGCGCGAAGAGCGCGTAGCGCGCGCGGTTGCGCACGACGGCCGCGTCGACCCGCCGCTGCGGATCGAGCTCGGCCTCGCCGACCGCGTCGAGCTCGCCCAGCACCCCCGTCCAGAACGTCTTCTCGGACGCGTCGGACGCCTCGCTCAGGTCGGGCCAGGCCCCGTCGTAGCGGTGCTCGCCCGAGATCGTCGCGAGCACCGGGTTGCGGCGCAGCGTCTCGGTCAGAAAGCGCTCGGCGAGCGCGTCGAAGCGCTGGGCCGCCGCCTCGGACGCCGAAGGGCCCGCGGGCGGCTTCGGCGCCACGGTCTCGACCCCCGGAGGCTCGGCCGCCGGCTGGGGCGCGGGCCCCGACGACGCGCAGCCCGCCCCCACGGCCGCCGCCCAGAAATACCCCCTCACCCGGCCCCGGCGCGTTCGCTTCACCGGGCCGCTTCTACCCCCGGGCCGGGCAGGCGCAAATGCCCATTCGGGCGCCCCGTCGGCAACCCCGCCCCCGCGGGCCCGACCTGAGGGCCCCCTCAGCTGCCGCCCGGCGGCGGCTCGGACGACAGGCCGTTTCGCAGCGGGCGCACCCGCACCTCGATCTCGGCGTCGCCGTCGGAGCGCCGCTCGACCGCGATCTGCGACGCCCCGCCGAAGTACGCGACGACGCCCTCGAGCGTGCCGATGACGCCGCCGTCGAGCCAGTACGCCATCTCGCGCACCTCGAGCACGATCGCGCCGTCGCGCCGCTCGGCGCTCATCGAGCCGCCGCTCTGCACCTGCGCCACGACCTCGGGCAGCAAGAGCAGCGCCCCGGCCGCGTCGCTCACCATCGCGAGCATCACGCGGCCGATGCGCGTCGCGCCGAAGACCTCGATGTCGCGATAGGCGAGCCGCCTCAGCGCCTGGCTGAGCGACCCCTCGGGGAAGAGCTTGCGGGCGACCGCGACGTCGATGCGGCACAGATCGACGAGCGGGTAGTCGCCGAAGGGCAGGTACCGGTCGGAGCGCGGCGGCGCGACCAGCGTCGGCCGCAGCGCGTCGCACTCGGCGGCCGAGAGGTGGCGCGTGATCGGCGGAAAGAACATGCCCTTCGCCGTGTGGTGGCGGGGCATGAGCGCGAGCCGCCGCTCGAAGTCGAACCCCTCGCGCAGGGGCGTCGCCGGGTCGACCGAGAAGCGCTGTGGGTACATGGCCCCTCTGCGCGAGAGCGCGCTAGCAGGTATAGCCAACCCCCGGCCTCGATCAAGCAGCCCCCCGTCGGTGGCCCCCCCGGCCCCGGCGTGCCCATGCCCCGAACCCCCCAGCGAACCTTTCACCCGAACCCCCCCGCGCTCGTGACGAGCGCAGGGCCCTTAGCACGGGCGGGCCCCCGCCGAGGGCAACCTCGCCCGCCCCCCCCGGCCCCCCTCTGCCGCCGCGCCCGGGCGGCCCGGGCGCTACGCCCCGCCCGTGACCGAGGCCGCCACCGCCTCGGCCTGCCGCTCGCCCTCGCCGACGCCCACTTCGGCCTTCGCGGCCTCGACGAGCGAGGGCGGCACCGAGGCCTCGACGATCGCGCCGAGGTCTTTCGTGTACGTCATCATCACCTGGCGCAGCGGCCCCATCACCACGTCGGCGAGCGCGTCGGCCGCGCCGCTCATCGCCTTGACGCGCAGCTCGCGCGCGAGCTTCTCGGCGACCGGGCCCTTGACGCCCGGCACCACCGTCAGGCCCACCGAGAGCAGCGACGCGAGCATCGCCGTGCCGAGCTCGGTCTCGAGGAAGGCGGCGATGCGCGCCCGCATCGACTCGTCGCCCGGGCCGAGGTGGCGCGAGAGCAGCCCGACGAGCGGCTCGCGCGCCAACTTGACGAACTGCGCGCCCGCCGTCCGCCAGCCCGCCTCGAGGGCGTCGTTCTGCAGGGCATCCTTCCACGTCCGATCGATCGCAGCCATCGCCTTCGTCCCTTCTTCTTGCTCTCGGCGGCCGCCGCGCGGCGCCTGGGCGGCCTGGGCCGCCTTCTCGTCAACCACCTGCACGTTCGCCCACGCCCCGGCCCGCTCGAGGCACGCGAGCACCTGACACGCCCGGCGGGCGAAGGTCTGGCGCACCAGCCCCTCGCCCTCGGCCACCGACGTCGACCCGACCACCGGGCCCACCAAGAGCCCCGCCAGCTCGACCAGGCAGAGCTCGATCAACAGGCGCCGGCTCGCCGGCGCGAGCGAGGCCCACGCCGCCGGGCCCACCTCGCGCGCCGCCTCGCTCACCAGCGCCCCGAGCGCGGGGTCGACCCCCCCCGTCGACGCGAGCAGCGACCCCATCGCGCGCTGCGCCCCCCGGAAGAACGCCGACGCGAAGCGCGCCCCGTGCTCGGACGCCGGCGCCCCGACGACCAGGCCCTCGAGCGTCTCGCTCACCCAGGGCGCCGCCCCCCGCAGCGCCCCCTCGGGCACCGTCGGCAGCGCCAGCCCCCGGCCGATGGCGTACGCCGCCGCGCTGCCCTCGCGCACCACCGCCCGGAGGTTGCCCACCTCGCGATCGGAGGTAACGAGCTCGCGCACGAGCGCCCGCATCGTCAAGACCAGCGCCGCGCGCCCCCACGTCTCGTGCGCCGCCGGCCCCGCCAACGGGTCGCCCGCGCGCGCCGCCGAGTGCGCCGCCGACACCGCCATCGACGCCCCCATCGTCGCCAGCGACGCCCCGTACGCGTCGAGGAAGCGCTGCGCGAACGCCCGCGGCCCCTCGGCCCAGCCCGGGCCCAACCACGACCGGTCGCCGAGCGCCCGCTGCGCCGCGCGCAGGGCGAGCGCGTCGGCCCTCACCACGGCGCCGCTCATGCTGCCTTCACCTTTGCTTTCGCGCGTCACAGGACCAAACGATGACGCCTCGACCGCCCCGTCGCAAGGCTCGAGCGGGACAATCTATGTCCGCTCAAAGGCCCAAAAACCCAGGGAATTAACCGCCTATCCTGGCGGCTCACCCCCCCGAAGGCGCACGGCCTGGCCAGAAGCGGCCCCCTCGAACGCGCCCGGCCCGCGCCGCCGCGGCCGCCACCTTTCGCCCGGAACGCCCTCGGCATTCGCACGCGCTCGAGGCGGCGTGGGGGCGGCCGGGGCCGCCTTCGGGCGCCCCGGACTCGCCCTGCGGGCTCCGATCGTGAGGGCCCCGCCTTCCGGCAGGCCCCGGCCGCCCGGACCGACGCCTTTAATGCACCCGGCCAGCGCGGCGGCCGCTTCTCGACGAAGGCGTCGATGCCCTCGGCCGCCTCGGGCCCCGCGCACCCCTCGGCCATCAGCCCCGACGCGTACTCGTAGGCCCCGTCGAGATCGAGCCCGAGCTGCCGGTGGAACGCCGCCTTGCCCCCGCGCACGACGCGCGGCGGCCGCGACGCGATGGCGCGCGCGAGCGCGAGCGCCTCGGCGTCGACGGCCGCGTCGTCGACGACGCGGTTGACCAGCCCCATCGCGAGCGCGCGCTCGGCGCCCACGGGGTCGCCGACCAGCAGCAGCTCGAGCGCGTGCTTCGGCCCGACGGTGCGGCTGAGCGCCACCATCGGCGTCGAGCAGAAGAGGCCGAGGTGCACCCCCGGCGTCGCGAAGGTCGCGCCGCGGCCCGCGACGGCCAGGTCGCAGCTCGCCACGAGCTGGCAGCCGGCCGCCGTCGCGACCCCGCGCACCGCCGCGATCACGGGCTGCGGCAGCCGGACGACGCGCGCCATCAGCCGCGAGCAGCGGGCGAAGAGCGCCGCGTAGTACGCCCGGCCGCCGTCGGGGTCGGCCCGGCGCGCGCGCATCTCTTTCAGGTCGTGGCCCGCCGAGAAGGCCGGCCCCGCCGCCCGCAGCACCACCGCGCGCGCCCCCTCGCCGCCCGCGGCCTCGGCCTCGAGCTCGCCGAGCGCCGCCTCGAGCGCGCCGAGCAGCGCCTCGGACAGGCAGTTGCGCGCGGCCGGCCGGTTGAGCGTGAGCGCGACGACGCCCGCCTCGGGCCGCTCGACCAACAGAGGCGGCGCCCCGCCCGGCGCGGCCGCGCGCACCGTCGCCCCTTCGACCGGCGGCGCCCCGCCCGGCGCGGCCTCGCGCGCCGCCGCCCCCTCGCCCGGGCGCGCCCCGCCCGGCGCCCCGCTCACCCGTCGCCGCCCGCGCGGGCGACCTCGCGGTACGTCAGGCTCGCCCAGAGGTAGTCGCGGTTCATGCGCACGATGGTGTTGATGCTGATGGTCTTCGGGCAGGCCTCCTGGCACTCGCCGAAGAGGGTGCAGCCGCCGAAGCCCTCGGTCTGCATCTGCTGCACCATGCGCAGCGCCCGGCGCGAGCGCTCGGGCTGGCCCTGGGGCAGGTGCCCGAGGTGCGAGATCTTGGCCGCGGTGAAGAGCGAGGCCGAGGCGTTGGGGCAGGCGGCGACGCAGGCGCCGCAGCCGATGCACGCGGCCGCGTCCATCGCCGCGTCGGCCTCGGGCTTGGGCACGAGGATCTCGTTGGCGTCGCGCGCGCCGCCGGTGGGCGTGCTGATGAAGCCGCCCGCCTGGACGATGCGGTCGAGGGGGCTGCGGTCGACGACCAGGTCTTTGAGCACGGGGAAGGCCTTGGCGCGCCAGGGCTCGATGACCACGGTCTCGCCGTTCTTGAAGCTGCGCAGGTGCAGCTGGCAGGTGGCGGTGCCCTTCATCGGCCCGTGCGCGACGCCGTTGATCATCAGGCCGCACGAGCCGCAGATGCCCTCGCGGCAGTCGTGGTCGAAGGCGACCGGCAGCTCGCCCCGGGCGATGAGGTGCTCGTTGAGCGTGTCGAGCATCTCGAGGAAGCTCATGTCGGGGCTCAGGTCGTTCATCGCGTAGTCGACCAGGCGGCCCGGGGCGTTCGGGGCCGGCTGGCGCCAGACCTTGAGCTGCAGGCGCATCGCGTGCTGCATCACTTGTAGCTCCGTTGCGTCAGGGCGACGTTCTCGAAGACGAGGGGCTCTTTCAGCATCTTGGGGGCGACGCCGTCGCCCTGGTAGGCCCAGGCGGCGACGTAGGCGAAGTTCTGGTCGTCGCGCAGCGCCTCGCCGTCGGGCGTCTGGCTCTCCTCGCGGAAGTGGCCGCCGCACGACTCTTTGCGGTGCAGCGCGTCGAGGCACATCAGCTCGCCGAACTCGAGGAAGTCGGCGACGCGCCCGGCCATCTCGAGCTGCTGGTTGAGCTCGCCCTCGCCGCCGGTGACCGACACGTTGTGCCAGAACTCTTCGCGCAGCTGGGGGATCACCTGCAGCGCCCGCTGCAGGCCCGCCTCGTTGCGCGCCATGCCGCAGTGGTCCCACATGATCTTGCCGAGGTCGCGGTGGAAGGACGTCACCGACCGCCGCCCGTTGATGCTGAGCAGCCGCCGCGTGCGCGTGATGACCTCGGCCTCGCTCTGGCGGAAGGACGGGTGCCCCTCGTCGACCTTGTCGAACTTGTTCGCGGCGAGATAATTGCCGATCGTGTAGGGGATGATGAAGTACCCGTCGGCGAGGCCCTGCATCAGGGCGCTGGCGCCGAGGCGGTTGGCGCCGTGGTCCGAGAAGTTGGCCTCGCCCAGCACGAAGAGCCCCGGAATGGTGCTCATCAGGTTGTAGTCGACCCAG
The DNA here is from genome assembly GCA_035762175.1 of Polyangiaceae bacterium. Taxonomy (GTDB): domain Bacteria; phylum Myxococcota_A; class Polyangia; order Polyangiales; family Polyangiaceae; genus DASTPP01. The sequence goes on from DASTPP010000301.1 coordinate 20,520, forward strand.
AGCCCGCCCATCGTGTAGTGCACGGCGGGGTAGATGCGCATCGGCACCTTGTACGGGTCTTCGTCGGTGATGCGCTGGTACATCTCGAAGAGGTTGCCGTAGCGCTCGGCGATGACCGACTTGCCGAGCCGCTTGATGGCGTCCGAGAAGTCGAGGTAGACGCCGAGCCCGCCCGGGCCGACGCCGCGGCCCTGGTCGCACGCCTCTTTGGCCGCGCGCGACGCGATGTCGCGGGGCGCGAGGTTGCCGAAGCTCGGGTACTTGCGCTCGAGGTAGTAGTCGCGATGCTCTTCGGGGATTTGGTCGGGCGGCCGCCGGTCGCCCTGGTACATCGAGACCCAGACGCGCCCGTCGTTGCGCAGCGACTCGCTCATCAGCGTCAGCTTCGACTGGTGGTTGCCGCTGACGGGGATGCACGTCGGGTGGATCTGCGTGAAGCAGGGGTTGCCGAAGGCGGCGCCCTTCTTGTAGGCGCGGTAGGTGGCGGTGACGTTGCAGCCCTTGGCGTTGGTCGACAGGTAGAAGACGTTGCCGTAGCCGCCGGTGGCCAAGATGACGGCGTCGGCGACGTGCGAGCTGACGCGCCCCGTGGCCATGTCGCGCGTGACGATGCCGCGCGCCTTGCCGTCGACGAGCACCAGGTCGAGCATCTCGTGCCGGGGGAACATCTGCACGTTGCCCTTGCCGATCTCTTTCTCGAGCGCCTGGTAGGCGCCGAGCAAGAGCTGCTGGCCGGTCTGGCCGCGGGCGTAGAACGTGCGCGAGACCTGCGCGCCGCCGAACGAGCGGTTGGCGAGCACGCCGCCGTACTCGCGGGCGAAGGGCACGCCCTGCGCGGCGCACTGGTCGATGATGTTCACGCTCACCTGCGCGAGGCGGTAGACGTTCGCCTCGCGGGCGCGGAAGTCGCCGCCCTTCACCGTGTCGTAAAAGAGGCGGTAGATGCTGTCGCCGTCGTTCTGGTAGTTCTTCGCGGCGTTGATGCCGCCCTGGGCCGCGATGCTGTGCGCGCGCCGGGGCGAGTCTTGGTAGCAGAAGCATTTGACCTTGTAGCCGAGCTCGCTCAAGGTCGCCGCCGCCGACCCGCCGGCGAGGCCCGAGCCGACGACGATGAGCGTGTACTTGCGCTTGTTCGCCGGGTTGACGAGCTTCAGGTCGAAGCGGTGCTTGTCCCACTTCTTCTCGAGCGGCCCCGAGGGGATCTTCGCGTCGAGCTCGGGCAGCGGCCGCGCCGAGGGCGCGCGCACCACCGGCTCGATGTGCGGCGCCTGGAAGGCCGCCGGCGGCGGCTGCGAGGGCTGCTGGGCGCCGAACGCGGGCGGCGGCGGCGGGGTGCCGAACGCCGGCGCGGGCGGCGCCCCGAACGCGGGCGGCGGCTGCGAGGGGCTGAAGCCCGGCGCGGGCGGCGGCTGCGAGCGGCCCATCGACGGCGCCCCGAACGCGGGCGGCGGCTGCGAGGGCGACCCCGGAAAGCCCGGGGGCGGCGGCAGCGGCGAGGCGAACGGCGCGCCCGGCGCCGGCCCGTACCCGGGCGAGCCGCCGGGCGGAGGGCCATAGCCGCCCGGCGCCCCCGGGGGCGCGGCGCCGAACCCCGGGGGCCCGCCGCCGAAGCCGGGGGGCGCGCCGGGCCCACCGCCGCCGAAGGGGGGCGCACCGGGCGCGTTCGCGCCGAAGGCCGGCGGGGCACCGGGCGCACCGGGCGCGCCGCCGCCGAAGGCCGGGGCGGGCGGCGGGGTGCCGAACGCGGGCGCCGGCGGCGCCCCGAACGACGGCGCCGGCGGCGCCCCGAACGACGGCGCGGGCGGCGCCCCGAACGACGGCGCGGCGGGCGCGCCGGGCGGCGCCTCGCGCGAGCCCGCGCCGAACGACGCGGCGGCCGCGGGCGCGCCGGGGGCCCCGAGCGGCGAGACGGGCGAACCGAAGGGCGAGGCCGGCTGGGGCGAGGGGGCCGGCGAGCCCGGCGGCAGCGGAGGAGGGATGTTCTTGACGCTCATAACAACTTCCCGAGCAGCGCGGCGAGGGGGATGGACGTGAAGCCGAGCCAGACGATCACGGCGAAGCCCGCCGCCAGCCGCCGGCGGAAGGGGTTGGCCGCCGGCGGCGCGAGGCCGAGGCTGCGAATGGAGCTCCACAGGCCGTGGTAGAAGTGCGCCCCGATGGCCGCCATCGCGGCGAGGTAGAAGAGCGCGACGAGCGGGCTCGACAGCCCCGACTGAATGTTGGCGAAGACGTCTTCTTCGTTGAAGTCGGGGTGGACGGTGCCGGTCGTAAAGTGCAAGAGGTGGTAGATCAGAAAGACCAAGATGAGCGCCCCGCCCCAGCGGATGGTGCGCACCGCCAGCGTCGAGACCTGCGGGTCGCGCTTGGCGTACGCCACCGGGCGGCTCTTCTTCGCCTGCAGCGTCAGCTGCACCGCGGCCGTGACGTGCGCGACGACCGCGCCCAGGAGCAGCAGCCGCACCGACCAGAGCATGGGCGTCTGGCTGTGCAAAAATTTCGCGTACCCGTTCATCGCCTCGGACCCGCGATAAACGAGAAGGTTGCCCGTCAAGTGCGCGGTCAGCCAGCCGACGAGAAAGAGGCCCGAGATGGCCATGACCACCTTCTTGCCGACGGCGGTGCGATAAAACGCTAGAGCTTGCATCCCTTTCGTGCCCTCGTGAGTGACGAAGCGGGGGCCCTGGGTGGGTCGCTCGGCGGCCGCGCCGCCGGGCGGGGGGGGTTGTGGGGCCGACCACGCGCCCGCGCAACCCCAGACCGGCACCCCGGGCGGCGCGCCCCGCGTAAGGGCCCGCGCCCCGACCGACGCAGTTGGTCATACACCGTTTTTGCTACCGCCCGTCGATTTTCGCGCACCGGGCGCCCCAGCCGCGCGCCGGCGCCGGCCCCTCGCGCGACGCCGCCGCGGGCTCGACCGGGGCCGCCCCCGGGCGGCTCGGGCCGCCGCGACGACCAGGCGCCCCGGGCGCGCGGGGGCCGGGCGTCGACGAGGTCGACCTTGAAGTAGCCGCGGTTAGGCGCCCCGGGCACGCGGGGGCCGGGCCACCGGCTTGGTTAGCGCCAGGAGTTCGGCGAGAGGCGCCCCGGGCGCGCGGGGGCCGGGCGCATGTGCCCCCTTTGCGTGGGGGCCCGCGCCACTATAAAGAGGCGCCACCATGACGAACCGACCCCGGCCGGCCGCGCTCGCCGCCCTCGGCCTCCTGCTCGCCGCCTGCAACCTCGCCCCCCGCGGCCCGAAAGAGTCCGACGTCGGCGTCGCCGGCGATCAACGCCAGGTCGACGCGCAGACGCCCAACCGCGGCGTCGAGCTCCAAGAAGACCACCAGACCGCCGGCCGCGTGCCCGGCGGCGAGCGCGCCATCAAGCCCCCGGCCCCGGGCGGCCCCGCCGGCGGCGCCCTGCCGACCGCGACGTCCTGGCCCGCGTGGGGCGCGACCGGGCGGCTGCCGCCCACCGAAGGCCCCGCCGCCGCGGGCCGGCCGCGCTGAGCGAAGCCCCCAAGAAAAGCCCCGCCGCCGCGGGCCGGCCGCGCTGAGCAAAGCCCCCGGAGGAACCTCGGGGGGGCCAGCCGACCGCGGCCAGAAACGCCCCCTTTCGCCCGGGCGGACGCAGTTCGGGGGTCGTCCACGCCCGCAGAACGTGCCACGCTCGCCGGGCCTGCCCCGGGCGCGCGCGCCGGGGGCCGAGCCCGCGGGGGGGCCGGGCGCGCCCCGCACGCCGAGCGGCGCCTGCCCCCCATGCCCCAGCGTAGGCTCTCCGAATCGATGACGGTGCTGCTCATCGGCGCCGTCAACTTCATCAACGTCCTCGACTTCGTGATGGTGACCCCGCTCGGGCCCGAGTTCACGCAGGCGCTCGGCATCCCCACGTCGTACGTCGGGCTCATCGGCGGCAGCTACACGGCCTCGGCCTGCGTCTCGGGCTTCATCGGCGCCTTCGTGCTCGACCGCTTCGACCGGCGCGCCGCGCTCGCCGTGGCCATGCTGGGGCTGGTGGCGGGCACGGCGGCGGGGGGCCTGGCCACCGGGCTCGGCTCGCTCGTGCTGACCCGCGTCGTCGCCGGCTTCTTCGGGGGCCCGGCCACCTCGATCGGCTACGCCATCATCGCCGACTGCATCGCGCCCGAGCGCCGCGGCCGCGCCATCGGGGCGCTGATGGGCGCCTTCTCGGTCGCGTCGATCGTGGGCGTGCCCGCCGGGCTCGAGCTCGCCCGGGCCTTCGGCTGGCGCGCGCCCTTCTTCGCGCTCGGCGCCCTCGGCGCGCTCGTCACCGTGGGCGTCGCCGCCCTGCTGCCGCCGCTGCGCCGCCACCTCGAAAACGGCCCGCCCGAGACCGCCAGCCTCGGCGAGCTCTTGGCCGACGGCACCGTGCGCTGGTCGTACACCCTGACCGCGCTCGCGATGCTCAGCACCTTCCTCGTGGTGCCCAACATCGCGACCTTCTACGAGTACAACCTCGGCTACCCGCACGAGCGCCTGAGCCGGCTCTACTTCCTCGGCGGCATCGCCAGCCTGCTCTCGATGCGCGCCGTCGGCGCCCTCGTCGACCGCTTCGGCTCGACCCCGACCGGCACCTTCGGCGCCCTCGCCTACGCCGCCGGCCTCTGGGCCGCCTTCGTCGCCTCGCCGCCCCCCCTGCCCGTCCTCGGGCTCTTCGTCCTCTTGATGATCGCGAGCGCCTTCCGCAACGTCTCGACCAGCACCCTCACCTCGAAGGTGTCCGGGCCCCGCGAGCGCGCCCGCTTCATGTCCATCCAGTCGGCCGTGCAGCACGCCGCCTCGGCCGCCGGGGGCTTCCTCTCGACGCGCCTGCTCTCCGAGCTGCCCGACCGGCGCCTCGTCGGCATGGGCCGCGTCGCGCACGTCGCCGCGCTGCTCGTCTTCGCCCTCTTGCCCGTGCTCTGGCTCGTCGACCGCCGCGTGCGCGCCCGCAAGGACGCCCCCGCCGAGGGCGAGCTCGGGCCCGAGTCGCTGCCGCACCCGCACTGATCCACGCGGCGGGTGACGGGGCGGCGCGTCACGCTCGGCCTTCGGTCAGTCGGGCCCCGAGCCCCCGTCGGGCGCCGGCGGGCGCTTGCTCGGGCGCATGCCCTCGACCAGCACGGGCTCGTCCTGCTCGGCCAGGTGCGGCTTGCCCTCGAAGTCGATGTAGTGCCCCGAGCGCGCCTTCTTGGTCTCGAGGTAGAAGCGGTTGTGGTCGTTCGGCGCCATCACGTGGGGGATGCGCCCCGCCACCTTGATGCCGTGGTGCTCGAGCTGCTGGATCTTGTTCGGGTTGTTGGTCATCAGCGCGATCGAGCGCACCCCGAGGCTCTCGAGCATGTGCGCCGCGAGCGCGTAGTCGCGCTCGTCGTCGCGGAAGCCGAGCGCGCGGTTGGCCTCGACCGTGTCGAGCCCCTGGTCTTGCAAGGTGTACGCGCGGATCTTGTTGACCAGGCCGATGCCCCGCCCCTCTTGGCGCAGGTAGAGCAAAAGCCCCCGCTCCATCGCGCCGAGCTTGCGCAGCGCCGTCTCGAGCTGGTCGCGGCAGTCGCAGCGCAGCGAGCCGAGCGCGTCGCCCGTCAGGCACTCGGAGTGCAGCCGCGTCGGCACCTCGGCCGCGCCGACGATGTCGCCGCGCACGACGGCGACGTGCTCTTTGGCGTCGCGGTTGTTCCAAAAGGCAACGATCTTGAAGCGGCCGAAGCGGCTGGGCAGGTCGGCGACCGCGTCGACTTTGACGCACACCTTGTGCACGCCGAAGCCGCCGCAGTCGTGCTCCCGGTCTCGCTCGACGAAGTCTTCGAGCCGCTCGGACGCGGCCGGGGTGTCGCGGGGGGGGGCGCTCATGAGTTCTCTCGGGGGGTTTTACCGCCCGCCGGCCCCCGTGGCCAGTTCGTCGGCGGGGGCCTCACGGCCGGGCCCCGGCCCGCGGCGCCGGCGGGGGCGCCGCCGCGGGCGGGGGCGGCGCCCCCTCGAAGTGCACGACCCGCTGCGGGAAGGGCACCTCGATGCCGTTCCGCGCGAGCGCCGCGAAGACGGCGAAGCGCAGCTCGCTCGCGACGGCGGGCTCGTCCCACGGGTCGTCGATCCAGGCCTGGATCTCGAAGGCCAGCGCGCTGTCGCCGTAGTCGGCGAAGAGCACGCGCGGGGCGGGCTCCGCGAGCACCGCGGCCACCTCCGCCGCCGCCGCGAGCAGCACCTCGCGCACCCGCTCGGGCGCCGAGCGGTACGAGACGCCCACCCGCACGCTGATGCGGGCCCGCGACTCGAGCAGGGTGACGTTGAGCACCCGGCCGTTGACGATCTCCGAGTTCGGCACGAGCAGCGTCGCGCCCGTGCGCGTGCGCACGAGCGTGCGCCGCCCCTTGATGTCCTCGACCCGCCCGAACACCTCGCCGACCAGCACGCAGTCGCCCTTGCGCACCGGCTGCTCGACCAGCAGCACGATGCCCGAGACGAGGTCCGACGTGATGCGCTGCAGGCCGAGCCCGACGCCGACGAAGACCGCCGCGCTCGCCGCGATGAGCCCCGTCAGCGACACGCCCGCCGTCTGCACCGCGGCGAGCACCCCGACGAAGAAGATGGCCTGCTGCGCGATGCGCGCGAACGCATAGCGCGAGCCCTCGGGCACCTTCTGCAGCGCCGGCGCCCGCAAGACCGCGCTGCGGCCCAGGCGCGAGGCGAAGAACGAGAGGACGAGCACGACGAGCCCGAGCGAGAGCGAGAGCAGGGTGAGCTGCACCGCGCCGAGCGAGATGATCGGCCGCTGCAAGAGGTCGGGGGCGCCGAGGGGGGGCAGGAGATCCTTCACGGGGGGGTTTTCGCCCTTCCCCGCCCGCGACGGAAGGCCACACTCCCCGGAACGCGCCCCGCCCGGGCCCCGAGCCGCCCCCGGCAGGCCCAATTCGATGCCCGGGGGCGCGCAAGGGCCGCCCCAGCCGCTTGACGACGGCCGCCGCACCGCCCGCGCCTCGCCCTCGCGCAGCCCGTCTTGCCGCCGCGCCTCGCCATACTCACGCGCCTGCTGGTTCTCGTGTCGACGCGCGCGGTGGCCGGCGAGACCCGCCCCCTCAGGCGGGCCAGCGCCTCTGCTGCTTGATGGCCTGCCGCAGCGCCTCGAGCTCGTCGACCCCCATCGCCTCGAGCCGGGCGCGCTGCTCGCCCGCCACCTCGAGGCCGAGCAGCTCGCACAGGTCGAGCACCGCCGCCCGCAACCCCCGCGCCTCGCCCTCGCGCAACCCCCGCGCCTCGCCTCGCGCCTCGCCCTCGGCGCGCACCGCGTCGAGGCTCGCGTAGCCCGCGCGCTCGAGCAGGTTGCGGAGCGTATGCTCGAACGACGCCCCCGGGTCGTAGAGCGCCTCGACCAGGGGCGGGTTCTTCAAGATGCCCGGCGCCTCGAGCCGCTCGCCCGGCAGCCTCGTCGCCATCGCCCGGCCCTTCTCGTAGATCTCGACCCGCCGCGGGCCGACCAGCCGCACCACCCAGACGAAGCGCGTGCCGGCCGCGAGCAGCTGCTTGATCTTCAGCTGCAGGTCGGCCTCGTCTTGGCCCTGCGCCGCGAGCTCGATGGCCAGCGGCGGCGCCTTGGTCGACCAGGTGCCTTCGTCGTCGCCCAGGTCGCCCACCGACAGGTCGGGCGCGCGCAGCGTGCGCTCGCCGAGCGCGTGCCCGACGTCGGCGCCAATATCGGTCACGGCCGGGTCGCTGGCGAGCGGCAGGGCGCTAACGATGTGCGGGCGGCCGTGCTTGGGGCCGGCCGGGGCGCAGTAGATGGCATACCCCTCGCTCAGCTCGTGGCGGTCGCCCTCGCCCACCTGCTCGACGCGGAAGGGCCCCCGCTCGGGGCCGCCGGGCCAGCGCGCTTGGCTCATGCCGACAAGGTAGCAGCCGGCCCCGCGCCCGTCATCGCCACCGGCGCCGAGCCCCGCGCCGCGCCCCGCGCCTCGCCCTCGCGCAGGCGCGCCTCGAGCCCGTGCCAGAGCGCGACGTCGTCGGCCTGCGCGGGCTCGCGCACCACGGCGAGCAGGTCGAAGTCGCTCTGGTAGCCCGTCTGCGGGTCGTCGACCCAGTCGCCCCGGGCGTGACTGCCGAAGAGCACCAAAAGCCCCTGCGGCACCGCCTCGCGAAAGATCGCGACCACGGCGCCGAGCCTCTCTCGCCTGTCGTCAGGCAGGTGTTCGATCGATGTCTTCGTCGCGCGCCCCCGAGAGAGAACGATACCAGAGAGCGCGCGAGCGCGAAGAGCGAACGCGGGGCCACGTCGCGCCACCCCGCGAACGCGATCGCAAGGTCGAGCGCGCGCCGCGCACTCTCGCCGCGAGGCGCCCGTCGCCGAGCGCGCGCGCTCGTCGCCGGTCACGTCGTTCGCGTCGCCCGTCGGCGGGCGCTCATCGTCGGCCAGGTGGCTCCTTTCGCCACCCGGAAGGCTTCGGTCGCCGCCGGGGACGCGTCTGTAACCGGGCGGGATGCGCCGGTCGCCGCAGGGACGCGTCTGTAACCGGGCGGGATGCGCCGGTCGCCGCCGGGGACGCGTCTGTAACCGGGCGCGAGGCGCTTGGAGCCGTCGAGGGGAAGCCCGCGCGCGAGCAACCGCCTGCTCGACGCGCGCAGGCCCCTTCTCGGCGCCCCGAGCGGCCGCCTGCACGCGCGCAGACGCTCGCTTCGTAGCCCAAACAGCCTTCTGTACGCGTACAGACGGGCTCTGGCGGTCCAGAAGAGGCGCCCGGACGCGCCCAGAGGCCGTCTGTACGCGTACAGACGGCCTCTGGG
>DASTPP010000302.1:0-2317 GCA_035762175.1 Polyangiaceae bacterium
CGGGCGAGGGCGAGCGCGGCGAACAGGAGCGCGCAGAGCGCGCGGAGCGGGGGCAGGGCGCGGGTCGTCATAGGGGTCTCTCGTGTCGCCCGACGGCGCCGCCCGACGCGGCCGCCGGCCGCCTCCGCCGCGCGGCCGCGAGCGCGACCGCGAGCGCGGCGAACGCCCCGGCGCCCCGGCCCGCGGCGCGGCCCCCGCCCTGCGCGCAGCCGTCGGGGGCCGCGCCGCAGTCCGACGACGCGCCGCCCCAGGGCTCGGGGTCGCAGCGCTCGCGCGCGGCGTCCGGCGGGTAGGCGGCGCACAGGCCCGCCACGTCGTCGGGCGAGAGCGTGCGCGGGCCCGCGTCGCCGGGGCCGATGAAGGGGACCATCGTCGCGTCCTCGTTCTCCTCCTGGGTGTGCGCGAGGCCGAGAAAGTGCCCCGCCTCGTGCGCGATCAGCGCCTGCAGGTCGGTCCGGGCCGGGTCGACGGCGTCGAGCGAAAAGTGATTGTAGGCCGAATTGATCTCGAGGTCCGCCCCCGTGATCTCGCCGGTCGCGAGGTCGTACGTGACGACCGTGCGGGCGAGGGTGTTGAAGGCGCTTTTGTATTCGAACTCGTCGTCTTGAAAGAGAATGACGTTGGCGTTCGGGCCCCCCTCGTTGAACTCGACGCGGTCGCACGAGACGTCCGCCCGCTCGACGAAGGTGATGCCCGCGCGCCCCCCGCCGGGGCACTCGACGTCGACCCAGGCCGCGAGGCCTCGTCGCACGGCGTCGCGCAGCGCCCGGCGGGGGTAGTGGGCGCTCAAGTCACCCTGGAAGCTGTACCCGACGCACGCGGTGCGCCAGAACAGGGGCGGCCCCCCCGTCGGGCAGCCGCGCGCGTCGGCCGCGCACCGCGCGCCCGGCGGGCACGCGACCGTCCGGCAGAACGCGCGCGCCGGCGCCGGGGCCAGGGCCAGGGCGAGCGCCGCCGCGCCGCCGCACCAGAGGGCACGCCAGGTCATCGTCGGCCTCGCGGCGGGGGGCGGCGGCTCGGTCTTGTGGCGGCCCTCAGTTGCGGATGAAGCAGTTCACCGTGCCGTCCGCCCGGCACTTGCAGATCGAGACCAGGCGCGGCGGGCCCGGGTCGACCTTCTTGAAGAGCACCGTGCCGGCCACGCAGCCGTTGGCCTCGCCCGAGTTCGGGTCCTCCACGACGACCGTGGCCTCGAGGCACTGCGCCTTGGTGACGCCGTTCGCGGCGAGCGCCTCCTCGTCGTCGCACCCCTCACTGGCGGCGACCTCCGTCGGGTCGGAGGGCCCTTCGGGGGCGGGGTCGGCGCCGCCGCCGGCGCAGCCGCCGAGGGCGCTGGCGCCGAAGACCGCGAACGAGAAGAGGGACAGCGAGAGGGCGAAACGGCGGACGATCGAAGTGGTCATGGCAAGCCTCGTGGGGGGGTAAGATGGGGGTTGAACGTCGCAGAGATGGGAAGGAGAAAAAGGGCAGAGCAAAGCGCGAAGCGCAAGCAAGGGCCGGGCGGGCCGCGCAGCGGTCAGTTGCGAAGGAAGCACTCGACCTTGCCGCTCTGGCGGCACTTGCAGATGAAGACCAGCCGCGGCGGGCCCGGGTCGACCGCCTTGTGAATGAGCGTGCCCGGCGCGCAGCCGTTCGCCTCGCCCGAGTTCGGGTCGATCGTGAAGGCCGGGGCCGCGAGACACTGGTCGCGGGTGATGCCGAGATCGTCGAGCCACGCCTCGTCTTCGCACCCCTCGCTGGCGGCGACTTCCGCCGGCTCGGAGGGCCCTTCGGGGGCGGGGTCGGCGCCGCCGCCGGCACAGCCGACGAGGGCGCCGAGGGCCGCGAGCGAGAAGGGCAGGGCGAGGCGGCGGAAGAGCGAGGTATTCATCGTAAGCCTCCTTAGGCGGCGACTGCTGCGGGTCGCACCTTCCCTTTAAGCAACGCGCATGCCGACGCCCGGCGGGCGCGCGCCGTTCGCGTCCGGAAGCCACTTCGCCCACGAACGCCGCGCGCCCGCGCCCCCGCGCCGCCCCGCGCGCCCCCCCCGCGCCGGGCGGGCGCCCGGGGGGTGGGCGCAAATGTCCCTTCAGCGGCCTGCGACGCCCGACTTGAGACAGCCCGGCCGCGCCGCCCCGCGGTGCCCGCCCGCGGCCCCGGACGGGAAGAGGGTGGTGCAAAACGAGGCCGGTGGGCCGCCCCCGAGTGAACTCCAATGCCGTTCACGTAGCGGCGTTCAAGCGGCTTCTTTCGGGCGTTCGCGCCCCACCGACTGCTCCCACATCCAGCGCTCGGGCGCCGTTCGCCGCAGCCGCTTGGGCGCGTAGCGACTTCGCCC
>DASTPP010000303.1:0-22865 GCA_035762175.1 Polyangiaceae bacterium
GCCCCGGCGACCTCGGGCGGGGCGCCGGGCGCCGCGGGCGCGGCCGCACCAGGCGCCGCGGGCGCGGCCGCGCCGGGCGTCTTGCCGGACGGGCGCGTGGTCCTCAACGCGGCGAACGAAGACGATCTGAAGCGCCTGCCCGGCGTCGGCCCGACGCGCGCCAAGGCCATCCTCGCCCTGCGCTCGCGCCTCGGGCGTTTCCGGTCGTTGAACGATCTGCGGCGCGTCAAGGGCATCGGGCGCCGCTCGCTCGAGCGGCTGCGGCCTCATGCCGTCCTCGACGCGCCGGCCCAGGGGTAAAAAAGGCTGGCCGGCCCGGCGGCCCTTTTTCGCGCCGCTAGGGGGGGGAACCGCGGTACGCTGCCGCGGTGTCGAGCGGCCCTGCCTCGCGCACTCCGCCTCTCGGGGTCCCGGCCCCGGGGCCGGCGTCGCGGCGGCCTGGCGGCACCCAACCGCCGCCGCCCGGCTCGGTGCACTCGACGCCGCCCTTGCAGCCTCTGCCGGCGCCGCTCGTGCCGACCTCGCAGCCCGGCGCCCCGCTGCCGCCGCACCCGGCCGCCGCGACCCCCGTCGAGGCGGCCGGGCCGCCTTCCGCGCGGGGCTACGGCGCGGCAGGGCAGGGGGCGGGCCCGCCCTCGGCGCGCGGCGCCGGCGTGCCGGGCATGACGGCGGGGCCGCCTTCGCAGCGCCCCCATAACCTCATCACGCAGCGGCTGAACCCGCCCTCGCCGGCGGGGCCGCCTTCGCAGCGCCGCCCCTACGACTCGTACACGCCGACCGCCGGCGCGGGGCAGGCGCCTCCCGTCACCTCGACGCTCGTGCCGACCTCGAGCCCCTCGGTGGTCGGCACGCGCCCGCCCGTCTCGAACCCCTCGGTCGTCGGTACGCACCCGCCCGTCTCGAACCCCTCGGTGGTCGGCACGCGCCCGCCCGTCTCGAACCCGTCGCTCGCCTCGACGCTCGTGCCGACCTCGAGCCCTGCGGTCGGCTCGACGCTCGTGCCGACCTCGAGCCCCACGCCCCACGGCGTGCGGCCGCCGATGCAGTCGAGCCCCTCGATGTTCAACGTGCCGCCGCCGGCCTCGAGCCCCTCGGTGGTCGGCACGCGCCCGCCCGTCTCGAACCCATCGCTCGCCTCGACGCTCGTGCCGACCTCGAGCCCCTCGGTCGGCTCGACGCTCGTGCCGGCCTCGGGCCCGGGGTCCGCCCGCCCGCCGACGATCTCGAGCCCTGCGGTCGTCGGCCCCCGGCCCCCGACCCTGTCGAGCCCTTCCGTCGTCGGCCCCCGGCCCCCGACCTTCTCGGGCACCTCCGTCATCGGCACGAGGCCGCCGGTCGCCCACGGCCCGCCGGTGAACGCGACGCTCCTGCCCTCGTCCGGCGCGGGCGCGACCGTCGCCGTGCGGCCGCCCTTCACGCCGAGCCCCCCCGGGCACGCCCCGCGCCCGCACGCCCCGGCGATGAACGGGGGCGCGCCCGCCATCCGCTACCCGGCCCCCGGCGACGTCATCTCGTCGATGCGCGGCAGCTACCACGTGCGCGCCATGGTCGGCCAGGGCCGCTACGGCACGGTCTACGAGGCGCTCGGCCCCTTCGACCAGCGCTACGCCCTCAAGCTGCTCGTGCCCGCCAACCGCCAGTACGCCGAGGTGCAGGGCGAGTGGCGGCGCGAGGCCGAGCGGCTCTTGCTCTTGCGCCACCCGGGCGTCGTCTACCTCTACGACGCCTTCGAGGCAAACTACCTCTTTTACATGGCCTTCGAGTGGTGCACCGGCTCGCTCAGCGACCTGCTCGTCGAGCCGCTCGGCGCCGAGCTCGCCATCGAGCTGACGCGCCAGATCTTGGCGGCCACCCAGTACCTGCACGACAACGACGTCGTGCACGACGACCTGCACTCGGGCAACGTGCTGCTCACGCACGCCGACCGGCCCATCATCAAGATCGCCGACTTCGGCATCTCCAAAGAGCTGCGCGGCCAGGCCAAGGCCCGCCCCGACGTCGTGCACCACGCCATCATGGCCCCCGAGGTCGTCGCCGCCGGCTACACCTCGCGCCAGTCCGATATCTATCAGGTCGGCCTGCTCATGTACTGGATGGTCGCGGGCAAGCCGCCGCTCGACTACAACGTGCCGTACAACGATCTCGTCCGGCAGGTGTCCGACGGCCTGCCGCGCCAGCGCGCCGAGCAGCTCGGCACGCCCCTCGGCGCCGTCATCGCCAAGATGCTGCGCCGCCGCGACGCCTACCGCTACAGCAGCGCCCGCGACGTCTGGGAAGAGCTCCGCGAGGTGCCCGAATGGAAGGGCCGCCACCTCTTCCGCGACCCGCCCTAAGCGCCGCCCGCCGCCCCGCCGCCCGCCGCCCCGCCGCCCGCCGCCCGCAGCACCGCCGCCACCCCCCGCGCGAGCGCCGCGCGCGCCGCCTCGTGCGCCCGCGGCAGCGGGCCGCCCCCCCGGGCGTGCAGCACGACGGGCGCGCGCGCCGGGCGCACGCCCGGCACCGCGCGCACCGGCAGCCCCGGCGCGAGCAGGTGCCGCGGCACCACCGCCCGGCCGAAGCCCTGCGCCACCCCCTCGAGCACGCCGTAAACGTCGTCGAAGAACGAGCGCTCGATGCGCCGGGGCAGGGCGCGGCGGCGGCGCAGGAAGCGCAGGGTGGTCTGGTCGTCGGGGTCGTGATCGAGGTAGACGCCGTCGCGCGCGCGGTAGAGCGAGCTCTCGACCAGCACGAGCTCTTCGTGCCCCACGATCTCGTGCTCGAGCCCCGGCGCCTCGTGCGCCCGGTCGATCAGGACGAAGTCGGCGCCGCCGCCCTCGAGCACCGCCGGCAGCTCGCGCATCTCGCGCACCGACACCTCCGCCCGCAGCCGCGGGTGCTCGCGGAAGAGCGGCGCGAGCGCCGGCAAGACCGCCGAGCGCACGACCGACGAGTAGCCGGCGACGCGCACCGAGCCCCCGAACCCCGCCCCGGGCGCGGGCGATAGGTCGTCGACGAGCTCGCCCTCGAGCGCGCGCTGCGCCTCGCAGTAGCGCAAGAGCCGCCGCCCCGCCTCGGTCGGCGCGACGCCGCCCGGGCCGCGCGTGAGCAGCGGCCGCCCGAGCTCGTCTTCGAGCAGCCGCACCCGCTGCGAGAGCGCCGGCTGCGTGACGCCGAGCTCGCGGGCGGCGGCCGAGAAGCTGCGGGCGCGGGCGACGGCATGAAAGGCCTCGAGGCGGTGGGAGGCGAGGGGCATAAAAAAAACTTATAGCCGGCCGGCCGCGGGCGTTCCACCGCCGCTGAAATCGGCCGCCGGCCCCCGAACCGCGGCACCCGGACCGCCCCGGGCGACCGAGGTCGGGGGGGCGGGCGCGCCCGCGCGAGGCCCTCGGGCCGCCGTCGGGCCCGCGCGGGGTGGGGGTCCTGCCGCGGGGGGTGTGTGCTAGAGCGGTCGCGGCGCGCAAGGAGAACGACGGTGAGCGAACGAATGGTGATACCCGACAGTGCCGTCAAATACATTCTCTTTCAGAGGACGGGCTACCTTCGGTTCCCGAAGACGCTGCTCTACCGGGCGCTCGACAAGGCGCTGCCCTTCTCGATCTACAACGCGGTGGTCGAGGCCGAGTCGAGGCTGGGCCGCGACCGCGTCAAGGCGCTCTACAGCGACGCGATGGGGGCCGAGTACGAGACCATCCGGGCGGCGCTGCCCAAGGCGTGCTCGGCCGTGCTCGACATCGGCTGCGGCGTCGCGGGCCTCGACGTCTTTCTCGAGCGCCATTACCGCGGCCAAGAGGCGCACTTCTACCTGCTCGACAAGTCGCGCACCGAGAAGGCGGTTTATTACGACATGGCTTCGAAGGGGGCGTTTTACAACTCGCTCGGCGTCGCCGAAGATCTGCTCTCTGGCAACGGCGTGCCGCGGCGCCGCATTCACCTGCTCGAGGCGAACGACGCGAACGAGGTGCGGGTCGACCGGCCCGTCGACGTCGTCGTGTCGCTCATCTCGTGGGGCTTCCACTACCCCGTCGCGACCTACGCGAAGCAGGTGCGCGAGGCCCTGGCCGACGGGGGCGTCGTCATCTTGGACGTGCGCAAGGGCGAGGGCGGCCTCGACGAGCTGCGGCGCCACTTCGGGTCCGTCGAGGTGCTCCAGAGCGAGCCCAAGTACGACCGCGTCGTGGCCAAGAAGTGACCGGGGCGCGGGCCCGCCGGCGGCGCTTGAAGTGACCGGGGCGCGGCCCGCCGACGGCGCTTGAAGTGACCGGGGCGCGGCCCGCCGGCGGCGCTTGATCGGGCGGGCGGCACGCGGTAGCAACGCCCGCATGATGAAGACGACCGCGCCGCTCGCCCTCGCCCTCGCCCTCTGCACTGCCGCCTGTGGGCCCTCCGAGCCCGCGAAGTCCGCCGAGGGGGCGCCGGCCGGCGAGCACCACGAGGGCGGCCACCACGAGGGCGGCGAGCACGGCGGCGGGCATCACGAGGGCGGCGAGCGCGGCGGCGGGCACCACGAGATGGGCGGCGCGGTGAAGTCGTTTCACGACGTACTGGCCCCGGTCTACCACGCCGACAAGAACGGCGACCGCAACGCCAAGGCCTGTGGCGCCGTGCCGACCTTCAAAGAGCGCGGCGGCGCGATCGGCGCCGAGGCGGGCGGCGACGCCAAGAAGAAGGCGTCTGCCGACGCGCTCGTCGCCGCCGTCGGCGACCTCGAGAAGGCCTGCGGCGAGGGCGGCCAGAAGCGCGTCGACCCCACGCTCGAGAAGGTGCACGACGCCTTCCACGCCGTGATGGAAGGCAAGTAGCCCCGCCCGAACGCCCCCCGCGAGCGGCGCCCGAAGTTCGTGCGCTTCGATCTCGGCGAAGGCGCGGGCGGCGCCCGAATTCAGGTGGCGGAGGAGGTCGCGCGCCGGGCGTGACCCCGGACTTCGAGAGGGTGTTGCGAAACGAGGCCGGCGGGCCCCCGAGTGAACTCGGGGGCAGCGAACGCCCGCGGAAACGGCGTGCAAAGCCCCGCCGGAGGCAGGGCTCCCGCGGAGCGAGCCGCTTCGCCCGCTCGCCCGGAAGACGGAGCCCGCGGGAGCCCGGCCCCCGCCAAGGGGGCGGGCTTGAAAGGCCGAATCGGGCCGTTTCCGTGCGGCACGAGCGGGCGTCCGCTGCCCCCGAGTTCACTCGGGGGCCCGCCGGCCTCGTTTCGCAACACCCTCTTCGAGTCCGGGGCCACGCCCGGCGCGCGACGTCATCCTCCGCTTGTAGAAGGGGCGCTCGCTGCGGGGGCGGGCGAGCTGTGTATTGACAAGGGTGGCGAGGCCTTGAAGTATACGGCCTTCCAAAAAAGGGGGGAGGGGGTACATCGATGACGAACGACGTCACGTCCGTGGGCCGTGAAACGCTCGAATCCATGCCGGGCCGGGTGCTTACCTTTCTGAGGGCCATCGGCACCTCGAAGAGTATTCGCCGGCTGATGGTGGCGCGCGGGTACACGCCCAACGATCACCAAGAGGGGTGGGCGCTCTTGCACAAGGTCTCGGGCTTTCTGACCGAAGACCCGCCCGAAGAGGCCGACGTTACCGTGCGCGACGCCATCGCCGAGCTCGACCGGTGGGACGAAGACGGCTTCCGCCTCGTCCGCGCCGCGCTCTCGCGCCTGCACCCCGAGGCGGGCGCGTTCGTGCTGCGCGGGCTCGGCCCCGCCACGGGCGCGGCGGCGGTGCTCTCGGTCAAGAACCTGCTCGACCGGCTCGACGCGCTCGAGTCGTCGCCCGAGCGCAAGGCCACCCGCAAAGAAGACCGCGCCGCGCTCGCCACGCTCGAGAAGCGCGGCATCACCCCCGCAGTGCGCAAGCGCCTGCGCGAGCTGGTGGGCATCGCGCAGAGCGCGGGCGCGCTCGACCCCTACGACCCGCGGCCCGGCGAGGCGGCCACGCAGCAATACCTCAACGATCTCGAGGCCCTGCGCGCCTGGTTCCTCGATTGGTCCGAGACCGCGCGCGCCGCCATCAAACGGCGCGACTACCTGATTCGCATGGGCCTCGCCCACCGCTCGACCAAGCGCCCGGGCGCCGACGAGCCCTCCGGCGACACCGCCGACGAGTGACCGAGGGGCCCCGGGGTGCGAGCCGCGCGCCCCGGGGGCGCGTTCCTGGCCGCATCACAGAGGGCTGGTATTGCGCGCGCCCCCCGGGCTTGCGACGCGCCCCCTGGGCTTGCGACGCGCCCCCTGGGCTTGCGACGCGTCCCCCGGGCTTGCGACGCGCCCCCTGGGCTTGCGACGCGTCCCCCGGGCTTCCGACGCGCTCCGGGGAGCTTGCGACGCGCCCCCGGGGGCTTACGACGCGCCCCGGGGGGCTTACGACGCGTCCGGCGGGGCTTCCGGCGCGTTCTTCAAGGCCAACGACGCGTTCCGTAAGGCCAACGACGCGTTCCGCGAGGCCAACGACGCGCATCGGTCGCCCTTGGGGGCGCGCCGGGGGCCGAAAACGGCTGGCCGCCCTGCCTCACGAGAGCCCTCGGTGGGAGCGAGCTTCGAAAAAGAGGCAATCGGAGCGGCGTCGAAGGGGTTCAGCAAGGCGTCGAAGGGTCTCGGCGGCTTACGACGCTGAGGGCGCCTCGTTCCGCAACGCCCTCCTTGGCCTTCTTCGGGGGGCCTGTTCGAGGCCTCCTCGAGCGCGTGGCGCAATTGCTAGGGTGGGAGGCGCGCTCCGGGGGTCTCGGGAGGACCGTTCTTCGGCAAGAGCGGCCCGGCCGCCATCAGCCGCACGAGCAGCGTCGCGCGGGTGCGCGGCAGCTCGCTCGCCACCACGACACCGACCTTCAAGACCCCGCCGCCGAACTCGTAGACCCCCCGCGGCCAGCCGCGCTTGCGCCGGAAGCACGCTGCGCGGCCGCGGCAGCCGCGCGGAGCAAGGGCTGACTCCTGCGCAGGGTCACCCCGTGAACACCGCCTCGACGTTGTTCCCGTCCGGGTCCACGAGGAACGCTGCATAGTACGTCGGGGAGTAGTCCGTCCGGAGGCCGGGCGCGCCGTTCTCTTTCCCGCCCGCCCCGAGCCCGCGCGCGTGGAAGGCGTCGACGGCGGCGCGGTCCGGCGCGCGGAAGGCGAGGTGCACACCCTCGCGCTCTCCCGCCTTCGAGGCGTAGAGCCAGAGCGCGGGCTCGCCCTTCGGGCCGATGCCGGCGGACGTTTCGTCACGCGAGGCGAGGATGTGCCCGAGCGGCGCGAGCGCGGCGGTGTAGAACCGGACGCTCGCCTCCAGATTGGCGACCTTGAGACCGAGGTGATCGAACATGGCTGGGCTCCTCCGTGGATGGTGGAGTCATCCTAGGGAGAGCGCCCGCAACCCCTCTTGGAGGAACTTGCGGTCGCCGCGGGCCGCCGCACGAAAGCGCCCAGGGGACACGCCCGCCGCGCAATGAAAGGTCCGCACGAAGTTCGAGAGGTCGCCGAACCCCACCTCGTACGCGATCTCGGTGACCGAGCGCGCGTCGTCCGCGAGCAGGCGCGCCGCACGCCGCAGCCGCGCCCGCACGAGGTACTGGTGCGGCGTCACCCCGAGAACCTTCGCGAAGAGCCGCAAGAAGTGGAACGGGCTCAGGCCGGCCTCGGTCGCCACGGACGCGAGATCGAGCGGCTCGTGCGCGTGCGCGTCCACGAAGAGCGCCGCTTCCACGGCGCGCCGCCGATCGCGCGCGCTGACGTCCACGGCCTTCCGGCCCTTGCCGGTCAGCACGTCGCCGAAGCGCGCCACGAACAGCATCCCGACCTCGTCGACCCCGAGGTCGCAGAGGCCCGTCGCCGCGGCCTGCGCGAGCTCCCCGAGCACGACCAGCTCCGGCACCGGCGGGAGCGCGCCCGCGCGCCAGGTCTCGGTCCGCTGGCCGAGGCTCTCCACGATCTCCGGCGTGACCTGGAACGAGAGGCACTCGTCCCCGTGCACGTGCTCGTGGGTGCACATGTACTCGTCGCCCGGGTGCCCCACGAGGACGGAGCCGGCCACGAGCTCGTAGGCGCGCCCTCGCGTCCTGTACCCGAAGCTGCCGGAGCGCACGTAGGAGACGGAGAACCCCCCGTGCAGCTCGGTGAACGGCACGTCCCCCGGCTTCGCGTCGCAGCGGAAGTCGCAGACCCGGATGGGCCCTTGCGCGAGTACCGTGGCGGTCACCATCGCAGCGTCGAGTCTAGCCCGTTCGCCCCGCGGCCGCTCGCGCCTCGCTACCGGGGCGGCAGCTCGTTCGCGCGCCACAGGTACCAGCTCGCGACGGTGCGGAAGGGCTTCCACTTCGCGCCGTGCTTCTCGAGGGCTGCCTTGGCCGGCAGCGCGCGCTTGCGGAAGGCGACCGCGTACGCCTTGCGGAGCCCGTAGTCGTCGCCCGGAAGGACGTCCGGCCGCCCGAGCCGGAACATGAGAAGCATCTGCGCCGTCCACCGCCCGACCCCGCGCACCTCGGTGAGCCGGGCGACGATGGCGTCGTCGCCCATGGCATGCGTCTCCGCGAGCGTCGGGAGCGTCCCTTCGCGCGCCCTTCGCGCGAGGTCCTTCAGGGCGAGGGTCTTCGCGCGCGAGAGGCCCGCCTCGCGCAGCCTCTCCTCCGCCACCTCGTGGATCTGATCGGCGGTCGGGGCCGCGTGCGCGCGGGGGAAGAGGCCGCGCACGCGGCCGAAGATCGTCGCCGCCGCCTTGCCCGTGAGCTGCTGGTAGACGATCGCCTCCGCGAGCGCGCCGAAGAGGCTCGACGTCGCCTTCAGCTCCATGCGAAACGGGCCGACGGCGTCCATCAGGCGCGCGAGCGCGGGGTCCTTCTCGCGGAGGTGCCTGACGGCCTCGTCGGGATCGAACGCGAACGGCGCCGGCGCGAAGGGGGGGGCGGGCTGGCTCGCGGCCGCGCTTTCGAGGGCGCGCATCCGCATCTTGGTCGTCACGCCACCCGTCGCGGAGAAGCCGCCGGGCTTGCCGTTCGCCGCCAGCACGCGGTGGCAGGGGACGACGGCGGGGAACGGGTTCTTCCCCATCGCCTGGCCCACCGCGCGCGCCGAGCCGGGTGACCCCGCCTGCGCGGCGAGCTCGCCGTAGGTCAGGGTCTTCCCCGGCGGGATCGCCCGCGCGAGGGCGTACACCTTCTCGTGGAACGGGGAGACACCCGTGAGATCGAGCGCGACGCCGGAGAGGTCGCCGCCTCGCCCCTCGAGCAGCGCGACGACGCCGTCCACGGCGCGCGCCACGGCCTCGGGTGGCCGCGACTCGGCCGCGTCCGGGAAGCGCACGAGGAGGCGAGCGCGCGTCGCCTCCTCGCTGCCCTCCGGGAGCTGCACGCCGGTGATGCCGCCGTCTCCCCACGCGACGCCGCAGGGGCCGATGGCCGTGTCGAACAGGGTGAAGCCGCGGGCCGCCATGGATGGGGGTCATGGTACGTCCGCGGCGCGTGGCGCGACTTGGAGGATCTTGCGATCCGGCGCACCCGGGCCGCGGATCACATGGCGGACACCCCCCCGTCCGCTACCTCCCAGCGCACCGTCGTCGTCGCTCCGGCGAGGGCCTCGTCGTGGGAGACGACCACCAGCGCGCCCCGGAACGACGTGGGCGCGTCGGCGAGGGGCTCGATCGAGAGGAGATCGAGGTCGTTCGTGGGCTCGTCGAGCACGACCGCCCAGGCGCGGTGGGCCTAGAGCGGGCTGCGCTTGCGTGTGTGCCAAGCGCGGCGACGCTGCAGCCGTTTCTGGCTGCAGCAGCGTCATGGCCGGCTTGCCGGCGGGCGCAGCCCGCTCTAAAACATGTCGCTCATCCAGGGGGCGGTGCCCGCGAAGAGCGCGTCGGCGCGCGCGAGCGCGGGGGCCTCGCCCTCGACCAAGCCGAGGGCGGCGAGCTGGCTCGCGCTGTAGTAGGCCGTGACGAGCATGGCCAGCGCCCGCACGTGCAGGCGCAGCGCGGGCCCGGCCGCCGCCTCGCCCGGCCCGGGCGCCGCGACCGAGACGGCGCCGCCGCGCGACGAGAGGGCGAAGCGGCCACGGTTCCACGGCAAGAGGTCGTCGTCGACCTCGACGACGAAGGGCTCGACCGACGAGGCGGGGTAGCCGCGGGCCCGCAGGGCGTCCTCGACGCGCAGCAGGCGGAGCATCCAATTTTCGTAGCGGGTGACGGTGAACGACTGCTCGCGCAAGAGCAGCAAGAGCGGGTGGCTGGGGCCCGCGGTGAAGGTAACCTCTTTGGCGATGGTGGCGAAGGTCGTCAGGTAGCGCAAGAGCGCGCGCGCGGCCGCCGGCGTCGTAAAGGCGACGTCGGAGATCACCAGCTCGGAGCCGGCGGGCGAGAGCATGCTCGTCTGCGCGAGGTAGACGTAGCCCTCGAGCGCGCCGCCCGGCCCGTACGCGCCGTAGCCCTGCCGCTCGTCGCCCCGCACCGTCTCGACGCGCGCCCAGGTGTAGGGCCCGCGGTCGAGGGGGCCGTTGTAGAGCCGCGCGAAGGCCCGGCTCAGCGCCCGCACCTCGTCGGGGACGCCCCGCGGCAGCGGCGCCAGGCGCAGGCCCTCGGGCGTGCGGCGCCCCACCGACAGCGCAAGCTCGGCGAGGGGGATGCGCACCTTGAAGCAATGCCCCGCTTGCTCGAAGCCGACCGCGCGGTAGAGGCTCTGCGTCGACGCGTAGAGCAGCGCGAGTAGGCGCCCGCCGCCGGCGGCCTCGCGCAGTAGTTCGGCCATCAAGGTCTTCGCGTGGCCCTTGCCGCGGTGCTCGGGCAGCACCGCCACGCCCGCGACGCCGACGCCCGGCAGCGCCGCGCCGCCCAGGTGCTGGCCGAGGGCGTTGGCCATGGCGCAGGCGACGCGCGTTCCGTCGCCGTCGCGCAAGATGCGCCAATCTGCGGGGAACAGGCGCACCCAGCGCGCGCCGGCGTCGGCGGACATGCCGAAGGCGAGGCACGTGCAGCGCGTGATGAAGTCGAGATCGTCGTCGCCGCTCACGCCCGCATACGCCATTGCGTCGGCCATGCGCGCTGATAGCAGGTGCTCGGCCGACGCAAAAGGCCGCGGCGCCAGACCCCGGCCGGCGAGCCTCGGTCGGGCGCCGGGGGCCCTCGATCGGTCGGGGCGCCGGTCGAAGGCGAGGGGCCCTCGGGCCTCGGCAGGCCGAAGTCGCCTCGCGCGCGGGCGAGGCCGCCTACTCGTCGGGCTCGGGGGCGGCGGTGGCTTCGGTCGGCGGCGTGGGCGCCGGGTCGGGGGCCGCGGTGAAGGCGGGGGCCGCGGTGAAGGGGGGGGCCGCGGTGAAGGCGGGGGTGGGGGCCTTCGGCGGCCGGGGGTGCGGGGCGGGGCGCCTTCGGGCAGGCGCCTCGGTCGAGGGGCCGTTGGGCTTCGAGGGGGCGGCCGAGCTCGCCTCGCGCGCGGTCGAGGACGAGGCGTTCGGCTTGGCGGATGCGAGCGGCGCCGAAGGGGGCGGCCGCGGCGCGGCGGCGCTCACGCCGTCGGGCGAGACGCGCTCGCGGTTGAGCAGCGCGGCGAAGGGCCCCGAGGGCCCGAAGGGCCGGGTGGCGAGCATGACGATCGCGCCGACCAGAAGGAGCATGAGCCCCGCCGCCGCGAGGATGCTGAACCAGGGCCGCGACGAGGGCGGCACGTAGGTCGCCGTCGTGCCCATCAGCGTCTCGGCCGGCCGCTTGACGCTCGACGAGTCGGTCGCGCCCGCCACGCGCCGCGCGCGGGCGGACACCGGACCGGGCGTCACGCCCTCCGGCGTCGCGCCCTCCGGCGCCTCGGCCGCGATCGTCACGGCCTCGTGCAGGTCGGGGGGGGGCGTCGGCTCGTCGTGCATCCACCACGACTCGGGGTCAGACGAGGGGCCTTGCGCCTCTGACGCGCGCGACGGCGGGGGGCCCGGGAGCGCCGCGTGCGTGCCCGAGTGCGCGCCCACGGCGCAGGCGCGCGCGAACTGCTCGGCCATCTCGCGCGCCGAGCCGAAGCGCTGCTGCGGCTCTTTGTGCATCGCCCGCTGGAACCACTCGTCGACCGCCGGCGGCAGCTCGGGCCGCTTCGCCCGCGCCGAGGGCACCGGCTGGGTGGTCACCTTGACGATGAGCTCGCCGAGCGCCTTGCTGTGGAAGGGCACGCTGCCCGTCAGGCACCGGTAGGCGACCACCGCCAGCGAGTACAGATCGCTTCGGAAGTCGATGTCGCCCGTGCCCAGCGCCTGCTCGGGGCTCATGTAGAGCGGCGTGCCCAGGATCTGCCCCGTGGTGGTGTGCGGCGTGACCGCCCCGACCGGCGAGTGCGCCTTGGCGATGCCGAAGTCGAGCACCTTGACGACGAAGGCGTCGTCTTCGTCGACGAGGAAGAGGTTCTCGGGCTTCAGGTCGCGGTGCACGATGCCCGCCGCGTGCGCCCGCCCGAGCCCCCGGCAGGCGTGCGTCACGATGCGGCAGACGTCGGCGATCGGCAGCTGGTCGCAGCGCTCGAGGCGCTTGGAGAGCTCTTCGCCCTGCAAGAGCTCCATCGCGATGTAGGGCCGGTCGGCCTCGTCGGTGCCGTAGTCGAAGATGTTGACGACGTGCGAGCCCTTGACCTTCGCCGCCGCCTGCGCCTCCTGGGCGAAGCGCGAGGCGACGTCGTTGCGCTTGGCCACCGACGCGTCGATGAACTTGAGCGCCACCTCGACGTTCAGGCTCAGGTGGTGCGCCGCCCAGACCGAGCCCATGCCACCCTTGCCGAGCAGCCGCTCGAGGCGAAAGCGCCCCGCGATGACCTTGCCCGCAACGAGCTCGAGCTCGGTCGGCTGCTCGGTCACGGCACCGACCCTCGCATCGTCGACGACGACGCTACCACGGGTCAGCGCCCCCTCCCAGGGGCATGCCCGGCCCCCTCTCGCCCGCGGCTCTGCTCATAAGCGGCAACCTCGACTCTAAGTGTGGCACGTGGTGTGATAGCCCGTCGGCCTTCGACAGGAACCCGCCTTGTGCCTAATGGCGGCATGACGGCAAAACGATCGGCCTTTGCTGCGTCGGCCCTCGACCAAGTCTTCTCGCCGATCACGCCCGAAGCAACGATCTTCGAACGCTTTGTCGCTCGGCCCTTGCGCGAGCCGTTTCGCCCTCCGAGCTCACGTCGCGTCGCCCCCTCGGGGCGCCGCGTCAGCGCCGCAAGGCCCGCCCGGCCGGCGTGCGGCCCCTGGCCCGGCCCGACGCGGCAGGGCGGGGTTGGCGCGCCGGGGCGCCGGGTGGGGGCCTCGGTGCAGTAGAGCGACCGGCGCCGACGTAGCATCAAGGCGCAGGGTCGAGCGGCGTGGCCTACCCGCACTGCGGTCTCTTCTCCAGGGGGCCTGGGCGTGGCCGCCGCTTTCGCGAAATCGTCGCCGGGCAGCGGCCCGAAGCGTCGCCGGGCGGGGGGTAGAAAAAAATCTTATCGATAGGGCAAAAAAATCAAATCGTCGAATGAAGCGGGGGGCGGTAGCGTCCGCCCCGCCATGAAGGTCTCGCCTCGCTTCGCCGGCCCGCTCGCCCCCGCCCTCGCGCTCGCTGGTGGCCTCGCGGCCTGCGCGGCGCCCGCGCCGGCGCCCGCCCCCCGGCCGGCGGCGGCCGCGGCGCCGGTCGCGCCCCTTGCGGCGGGGGCGGCCCCGGCGGCGGGCTGCGCGCCGGCCCAGCCCGAGGGGGCGCCGGCGTCGCCGAACGACGACGCGCTCACCCGGCTCCTCGCGGCGGGCGAGGCCTGCCCGGCCGACGTGCTCGAGCTGCGGGCGAGGCTGCTCGCGGGCGGGGCGCGGCTCGCGACCGCCTTCGTCAACAACCGGGGCTTTCACAGCGCCGAGGGCAGCTACAGCCTCTTCGAGACGGTGAGCGGGCCGGTCGCCGGGCGCGCGGTGGGGCGGGGCGAGTTCTTCTTCGGCCACTTCACCACGGCCGACGGCGAGCTCGTGCGCCCCGACCAGGCGACGCGCGAGAAGAACCTGATGGTCGAGGCCATCGCGTGGGACGACGCGAAGGGCGCGTTCAACTTCTTCGAGCTCGTCGGCGACGGCGCCCGCGGCCGCTGGCACTACCGGGGCGACTCGCGCGACGTCGCGCGCGACGTCGCGGCGCTGCACCGCGAGCCGGGCGAGGCCAAGCCCTTCGGCCGCGCGCTGCGCTGCTCGGGCTGCCACCTCAACGGCGGCCCGATCTTGAAAGAGCTCGACGCGCCCCACAACGATTGGTGGACAGCCGCGCGCCCCTTGCCCCTCGGGGGGCGCCGCCCCGACGAGGCGCTCGCGGCGATGCTGGGCGGGCTCGTCGACGCCGAGGCCTTCGCGGCCGAGGTGCGCGCGGGCACGGCGCGGCTCGAGGCGGCGCCGGGGCGGCGCGCGTTCCAGCGGGGGCTGAGCCTGCCCGAGCGGCTGCGCCCGCTCTTCTGCCCGCACGAGGTCAACCTGGTGTCCGACGGGGGCGCCGAGGGCGAGCGGCGGGTCTCGGTGCCCTCGGCCTACCTCGTCGACCCGCGCCTCGGCCGGGGGCGGCTCGAGATCGCGCGCTCGCACTACGAGGGCGCGCTCGCCGAGCTCGGCGCGCGCTTCGAGGGCACGGGCCGGCGCGACGGCGATCACGCCTGGCTCGGGCCGGCCAAGGCCTTCGGCGACGTCGCCGCCGTGGGCGCGCTCGTCGACGAGGGGCTCGTCGACGAAGAGTTCGTGCTCGACGTGCTCGCGGTCGACTTTGCGAACCCGGCGCTCTCGCCCGAGCGCTGCGCGCTCTTGCGCCACGTGCCCGAGCGCGCCGAGGGCGACTTCCGCCCGGCCCTGCTCGCCTCGCTCGGCCGCTCGCGCGAGCCGGCCGCCCGCGCCCTCGAAGGCAACCTCCGCGACCCCGCCCGCGACGCCGCCGCGCACCGCGCCCGCGCCGCGCGCTTCTTCGAGGCCTGCGGCCGGCGGGCGAGCGACGCCGGCTTCGTGCGCCAGATGGTGCGGCTGCTGGCCCAGCGCCGGGCCGAGATCGCCGCGAACGATCTGTCGAAGAACCCGCGCGGGCAGATCCTCGAGCCGGGCTTCCGCGTCATCTTCCCGGCGACCGAGGCGAAGCCGGCGCCGGGCGCGCTGCGCCTGAGCGAGGCCTGCGAGGTCGTCGCGGCGCGGCCCGCGCGCTGAGCGGCGGCCGGCGGCCCGGCGTCGACGGGCGCCGGGGGCGCGCGCGAACGGCCCGGCGAGCGAACGTTCTTCGGTTGCGAACGCGGGCGGGGGCGCTAGCACAAGCAGGGCTGCGGCTCGGGGGGCCCGCGCGGGTGGCTCATGGCGACGTTCGATGCGAGTGCGGCGAGGGGGTTGGTGGCAGACGGGGGGTGGCGGCGCTGGGCGGTCGTCGCGTCGCTCGCGCGCCTGCCCGCCGTCATGGCGCCCTTCGGCCTCCTGCTCGCCGGCCGCGAGGCGACGGGCTCGTTCGCCAACGGCGCCTGGCTGGTGAGCGTGTACGCCGTCGGCGCGGCGGCGGCGGCGCCCTTCCGGGGCCGGGCGCTCGACCGGGCGGGGCTGCCCGGGGCGCTGCGGCGCGTGCTCCTTTATGAGGCGCTCGTGCTCGCCGCCCTCGGCGCTGCCGCGGCGGCGAAGGCCCCCCTGGCCGTCTTGCTCGCCCTCGCGCTCGCCTTCGGCGTCGTGCCCGCGGGCGCCCTCGGCGGCGTGCGGGCGCTGCTCGCCTCGATCGCCCGCGGCCCCTCGCTCGAGAGCGCGTTCGCGCTCGACGCGGCCATGTTCGAGCTGCTCTGGGTGGTCGGCCCGCTCTTCGTCGGCGCGTCGGCGGCGCTCGACGCCCCGCTCGCGGCCCTCGCCGTGATGGCCCTCTCTGCCCTCGGCGCCGCGGCGCTCGCGGGCCGGCTGCCGGCGCGGGCCGAGCCGGCGCCGGCCTCGGGGGCCCCCTTGGCCGGCGACCTCTGGCGCCTGCCGGGCGTCGGGGTGATCCTCGCCGTGTCGCTCAGCTTCGGCGTCAGCTGGGGCGCGCTCGAGGCGGGCCTGCCCCCGAAGCTCGAGCAACTCGGCGCCAAGGCGGCCTTCTGGGGCGTGCTCTCGGCGCTGCTCGCCGCGGCGAGCGCGTGCGGGGGCCTCGTCTACGCCCTGCTGCCCAAGGCCGAGAACGAGGCGGCCGCGCGCCGGCGCGTCCTCGGGCTCGCCGCCGCCTGGGCCTGCTTGCTCTCGCCGAGCGCCTGGGCCTCGAGCCCCCTCGCGCTCTCGATCTGGTTCACCGGCGCCGGCTTCGTGCTCGCCCCCCTCGCGGCCCAGCTCACCTCGTCGCTGCAGCGCGTCCTGCCGCCCACGCGGCACGCCGAGGGCTTCGCCATGTACGGCGCGTGCTGGTCGGCCGGCATGGCCGCCGGCACCGCCCTCGCCGGCGCGACGCTCGGGCGCTTCGGCCCGGGCCCGCTGCTCGTGCTCGCGCCCCTCCTGCCCTTCGCCGCCTCGCTCGGCTCCGCCGCCCGGCCCCGCTGGGGCTAAGCCCGCGCCCGCAAGTCTTCGACCACCACGCCCGCCTGGCCGACCTCGACCTCGTGGTCGGCGTCGCGCCAGGTCTCGGCCAACCCCTCTTCGTACCAGCGCCGCACCGAGGGCAGCTCGCGCAGGCGCGCCGCGTACTCGAGGCAGGGGCCGGGAAGCGTCAAGCCGTAGGTCTGAATCCGGAACGATACCGGCACGAAGAACGCGTCGACCGCGCCGAAGGCCCCGCCCGCCAAGAAGGGGCCGCCGAAGCGCTCGAGCCCCTCGCCCCAGAGAGCCCCGAGCCGCCCGAGCTCGTTGGCCAGCGCCTCGGGCACCGCATGCAAGCGCACCCGGACGCCGCAGCTCATCGGGCACACCGCGCGCAGCGCGCCGAAGCCCGAATGCATCTCGGCGGCCGCGCAGCGCGCCCAGGCCCGCGCCCGCGCGTCGCCCGGCCAGACGCCGGGGTGCCGCTCGGCGAGGTACTCGGCGATGGCGAGCGAGTCCCAGACGATGGTGGCGCCGTCGCGCAGGCAGGGCACCCGCCCGCTCGGCGAGATTTCGCCGAAGGTGCCGACCCCCGCGCTCGCCGAGGGCTTGAAGGGCACCATGCGCTCGGTAAAAGGTATGCCGAGCTCTCGCATCAGCGCCCAGGGGCGCAGAGACCATGACGAATAGTTCTTGTTGGTGATGAAGAGGTCGTACATGCCGCGATCGCTGCTCCTCTCGGGCTGCGCCACGCCCTCGGCCCGGGGCGCCGCTGGCCGCCGGCCGAAGCGGGCCCGACCCTAGCACGCCCGCCCCGCCCGGCGCCGCCCGCGCTCTCGCGGCTTTCGGCCCCCGAAGTCCGTGCCCCCGGCCCGCCGGGCGGCCCCACACGCGGGGGCCCGGGCCCGCCGCGCTCGGGCCGGAGGGCGCACCCGCGCCTCCGCGGCGCTCACCTCGGCCATGGAAGGGGCCCGGGCGCTGGCAACGCTCTTGCTACGTAAAGCCCCCCGATGACGTCGCTCACACCCGGTGTCGCCCTGATCGCGCTCGCCACGGCGTGCTCGTCCCACGAAGGCACGCCGCCGCCCCTCGCCTCGGCCCCGCCCTCGCCCGCCGCCAGCGCGGCTGGGGCAGAGGCAGCCGCGAGCCGCGCGCCGGGCGAGCCCGCCGCGGGCCGTGGCAAGCCTGACGCAGGCGGGGCGAAGGCCGAGCCCGGGGCAGAAGGCCGCGCGAAAGCCGAGCCCGCGGCCGGAGGGCGCGCCACGGCCGAGTCGGCGCCGCTGCCGCCGACGACGGGCGAATGGCTGCAGCCGCTCGTCGACTCGGGCGGCGTGCGCGTCGCCGAGTTCTCCCCCCCGCTCGGCGCGACCGGCCGGCGCCCGCTCGTCGTGGCGCTGCACGGCGGGGGCGACGCGCCCGAGTACGCCTGCGGCGAGTGGCGCGGCAGCTTCGGCTCGTGGCCCTTCATCTTGTGCCCCTACGGCACCAAGGTCGGCAAGAAGATGTACGCCTGGCGCTCGGGCGCCGACGCGCGGCGCGCGCTCGAGCACGCCATCGAGGTGCTCGCGGCGAAGTACCCCGAGCACCTCGATCTGCGCGACCCCGTGCTGACCGGCTTCTCGCAAGGCGCGATGACGGCGCCCTCGGCGCTCGCCGCGCCCGGGCGCGCCTTCCCCGCGGCGATTCTGGTCGAAGGGTACGCGAAAGACTTCAACGCCTGGCCCAAGCCGATGGAGGCCCGCGGCCTCGAGCGCATCTTGTTCGTCGACTCGCAGGGCCTCAACGCCGAGCGCGGCAAGGCGGCCGTGCGCGCGCTCGAGCGCAGCACCGGCGTGCGGGCGCGCTCGATCTACATCGGGCACCTGGGCCACGGGTTCTTTCCGAAGACCGTCGAGGGCGTGCGCAAGGGCCTCGCCGAGCTGCTCGGGGGCCTGCCAGGCTGGGAGCGCTACCCGTACCCGCCCATCGAGCCGCAATAGGCCGCCCAGGGGCCCTGGCGGGGGGCTCGCGAACGAGCGCGACGTCGATCGCGCTCTCGAGCTCGTCGCCTCGCTGCGCGAGTGAGCGAGGCCCGGAAGGCTAGCGCACCAAGACCTTGACCGGCCGCGCCTCCGGCCCCTTCGGGCCCTCGCCGAGCCCGTCGCCCCAGCAGTAGACTTCGTGCCCGGCGCTGACGGCGCAGGCCGCGTTCTGGCTCATCACGACGTCGATCGCGGGCGGCAGCCCCGCCACGGCGTGGGGCTCGAAGGGGTCGACGCCCTCGGCCGCGGGGGCCTCGCCGGGCAGCTCTTGCCCCCAACACACGATCTCGCCGCGATCGTGCAGGGCGCAGCCGTACCCGAGGCCGAGCCGCAGCCGCCGGACTCGCCCCAGGCCCGCCGTCGGCAGAGGCTTCTCGTGCGCCGGGGCGTCGCGGCCGAAGGTGAGCTCTTCGACCCGGCCCCAGCAGGAAACCTCGCCCTGCCGCAGCCCGCAAAACACCCCGTTCGAAGACGCGCTGATGGCCTGATACTCGTTCGAGCCCCCGCGCTTCGCCGCCTTGCCCGGCCGCTCGGGCGCCTTGCCCGGCCCCGGCGTGAGGGGCGCCCCCCAGCAGCTGACGCGCCCCTGCGCGTCGAGCGCGCACGTGCTCTCGCGGCCCAGGGCGAGCTCGGTCACGCCCTCGACCCCCGCGACCCGCACGGGCCAGTTGAGCTCGACGGCGTCGCTCAGGTACTCGGCCTCGCCCCCCGTCTGGCCGCTGCTGTTGTTGCCCCAGCAGTCGACGCGCCCGTCCTCGACGATCGCGCAGGCGTGGTAGGGCCCGACGAAGACGCGCCGCGCGCCCGCGACGCCGACGACGGGCACCGCCTCGTCGTTCGGCACGGCGACGACGCCCGCGCCGAGCTGGCCGGCGTAGTTGTCGCCGAAGCACAGCACGCCGCCGCGGGCCGTCACCACGCACCCGAACGAGTCGGCGAGCGCGAGATCGACCGCGTCCTCGATGCCCTTGAGCGGGGGCCACGCCGAGAGCGGCCGGGACTGACTCAAGGGGCCGCAGTGCACGCGCCCCCCGATGCGCGCGCACGCCTGGCTCGCGCCCAGCGCGAACTCGGGGGCCGCGTCGGCCGGGGCGGCCCGCCGCGCGGCCCGCGGCGCCGCCCCCGACGTCGGTTCGCCGGCGTGCGGCACGACGACCGCGTCGGACGTCGTGGCCTGGCACGACGCCAGGCCGGCGAGCGCGGCGAGCAGCACGAGCTCGGAACGCATCAGCGCGGCGCCCCCGGCACCGCGACCTTCACCCGGCGCAGCGCGCTCGCGTTGCCCGCCTCGTCGATCGCCGCGACCCCGAGCGCGATCGAGGGCCCCGCCGGCAAGGCGAGCGCGCTCGGATCGTCGCAGCCCCGTCGCCGCCCGATGACGAGCGAGGGGCCGACCTTCGGCGGCGGCGCGGCGTTCGGCGCGTCGGGCGACGGCGGGGGCGGCGGGGGCGGCTCATCGAGCCCCAAGATGTCGTCGGGCGGGCGCGAGGGGTCGATGTTGCCCGACGCGTCGGCGAGCCAAACCCCGAAGAGCAGCTGGGCCTTGGGGCGGCCGGGGTCGCGCGCCTCGAGCCCCTCGAGCACCACCTGGGGCGTGTCCGGGGTGCAGGCGGGGTCATCACCCCGCTGGACCTTGACGCCCGCCACGCTCTCGATGCGCGGCGCCGTCGTGTCGGCCGAGCCCCCCGTGCGGAAGGCGCCGAAGACCACGAGGGGCGGCTGCTGCTGCGGATCACTACGGACGAGGGCGACCTCGTAGCGGGTCGAAGGCGCCAGCGGCGCGAGCGGCGTCAGCTCGACGAGCGAGAAATACCCCCAGGCCGAGCCGAGCGGGCGGGCCCGCACCGCGATCTCGCGCGGCTCGACGCCCGGGCCCGGCCTCGCCCGCAGGCGCAGCGCCCCGGGCCCGCCGCCGTACCTGCCCTCGGGCGGCAACAACACGCGAACCCTCTCGTTCAGGCTGGCCTCGACCTCGCGCGCCGGGGTGAGCACCGAGGGCTTCGGCTCGACCACCGGGCAGGCGACGGCCTCGGGCGAAGCCCCACCCGCCCACAGGGCCAGACCGGCGAGGGCCGCGAGGGCGGCGGGCGGGGCGTTCGGCGCAGAAATCAAGCGGCCCATCGGTGTCCTCTTCATCGCAGGACCCGACAGAGCGGGGCGCCGCAAGTTCCTGGCAGGGGGCCTTGCGCTGCAACTT
The DNA here is from genome assembly GCA_035762175.1 of Polyangiaceae bacterium. Classification (GTDB taxonomy): domain Bacteria; phylum Myxococcota_A; class Polyangia; order Polyangiales; family Polyangiaceae; genus DASTPP01. The sequence goes on from DASTPP010000303.1 coordinate 20,588, forward strand.
CGAAAGTTTTAGAAATAAGGGGTGCCTCCCCCCGGTCCTTCTGGGCGAGGCCCGCCCCGTGACCGCCACGTTCTACCGCCGCCCGCTGCCCGAGCCGCTGCTGGCGCTCGACTCGCCCGAAGGCCGGTCGCTCTTCGCCGAGGCGCTCGGCGGCGGCTTCCTCGAGAGTTACTTCCCGCTCGCCGAGCAGTTTCAGACGCAGGCCGAGCCCTCGTTCTGCGGGCTCACCTCGCTCGTCGTCGTGCTCAACTCGCTGGCCGTCGACCCCGGCCGCCTGTGGAAGGGGCCCTGGCGCTGGTTCGGCGAAGAGATGCTCGACTGCTGCGTGCCGCTCGACGAGGTCCGCGCCCGCGGCCTCACCCTCGACGAGTTCGCCTGCCTCGCCCGCTGCAACGGCGCGAGCTCGGCGTTGCGGCGCCCCTCGCGCGAGGGCGGGGGCGTCGACGCGCTGCGCGCCGCCATCGTGGCGAGCGCCACCGACCGGGCGGCGCCGCGGGTGGTGGTCAGCTACGCGCGCCGGGCGCTCGAGCAGACCGGCGAGGGGCACTTCTCGCCCGTTGCGGGCTACCACCCGGGCCGCGATCTCGCCCTCGTGCTCGACGTCGCGCGCTTCAAGTACCCGCCGCACTGGGTGTCGGTCGAGGCCCTGCACCGGGCGACGACCCTGGTCGACCCGGCCACCGGGCGCAGCCGCGGCTGGGTGCTGCTCTCGGCCGCGCCCCGGCCGACGGCGCTCGGCCTGACCCTCGGTTGCTGCTGAGGCCGTCGCGGCGCTCGGGCTCAGCGTGACCGCCCTGAAGAGCCGCCCGCACCGGGCGCGGGCCCGCCTGCGCGAGGCCCTCGCCCTACGCCACCCCGGGCGCTGAGCCCCTCGGGCTGAGACAAAACGCTACGCGCCCGGTCGCTCGCACCGGTCGGGCTTGGCCGCGCACTGCCCCGGCGGTCAGCGCGGCCGAGCTCTGCCCTCGAGCGCCGTCGCAGCCGCGTTTCTCCGCGCCCGAGCGCGAGCGCGGGCTTTCACGTAGCGAGCGGCGGCGTGGCTCTTGCTGGCGCCCCTTCGCGGGCGAACGCCCGCCCCTTCGGAGGCTCTTCATGCGCGTGCACCACCTCAACTGTATCTCGGCCTGCCCGCTCGGCGGCCTGCTGATGGACGGCCTCTCGCTCGCGCGCATCCGCGGCCGGCTGACGAGCCACTGCCTGCTGGTCGAGGCCGGGCGCGAGCTCGTGCTCGTCGACACCGGCTACGGCCTGCGCGACGTGCACGACCCCTACGGACGGCTGAGCAAGTTCTTTCTCGCGCTGAACCGGCCCGAGCTCCGCGAAGAGATGACGGCCATTCGCCAGATTCGGCGGCTCGGCTTTGACCCGCGCGACGTGCGGCACATCGTGCTCACACACCTCGACTTCGACCACGCCGGCGGCCTCGACGACTTCCCCCACGCGAGGGTGCACATGCTCGCCGACGAGCGCGACTCGGCCCTCGCGCAGGCCACCATGCTCGACCGCATGCGCTACCGTCCGCAGCAGTGGTCGACGCGCGCCAACTGGTGCGTCTACCGGGGCCACGGCGGCGACCCCTGGTTCGGCTTCGATTGCGTGCGCGAGCTCGTCGGGCTGCCCCCCGAGATCGTGCTCGTGCCCCTCGTCGGGCACACCCTCGGCCACGCCGGCGTCGCCGTGCGCCGCGACCACGACTGGATCTTGCTCGCCGGCGACGCCTACTTCTACCACGCCGAGATGGACCCGGCGCGCCCCCGGTGCACCCCCGGTCTCCGCTTCTACCAGACGCTCATGGAGAAAGACCGCCGCGCTCGCCTCCTGAACCAGGCGCGCCTGCGCGCCCTGCGGCGCGACCAGGGCGACAAGGTTACCATCGTTTGCGCCCACGATCTGCGCGAGTTCGAGCGCGCGGCCCGCCGGCCCTTCGACGCGCCTGCGGGCCCCGGGCGCGCCCCGGCGGTCGAAGGCGTGCGCGGCGAGCTCCGGGCGCCGGGGCCCCAAGAAGCTTGGCCATCGCCTCGCAGCTCGTGGGCCCATCGGGCCGCGCCGCAACCGGGGTGACGTTCTTCGCCTGGGCGGTGCAGACCTCGCACGGAACCCGGTGCCCCTGGGGGCCTGGCCACACGCGCCCCAAGCGGCCCGGCCCGCCGAGCACGCCGCGCCCCAGCCGCGACCACCCCGCCGGGCGGTGGCTTCGGGGCCTTTGTTCCGCCCGACGCCGCTACCCCCCTGGTCTCCCGGGCGGTGGCTTCGGGGCGTCATCGCACCCCGAAGCCAC
>DASTPP010000304.1:0-20054 GCA_035762175.1 Polyangiaceae bacterium
CTCGACACCGGGCAGAAGAACTTCGCCCACTGGTTCGAGAGCGCCAGCGGCTTCTTTCGCGGCTGCCGCTACTACGCCGGCCGGGGCGAGCTCAACCACGCCGCCTTCTCGCTGCACCAGGCGGCCGAGCGCTACTACCACACCGCGGCGTTGGTCTTGAGCGGGTACAAAGATCGCTCGCACGATCTCGAAGCGCTCGGCCAGAAGGCCGCCGAGCAGCACCCGCGGCTCGACGGCGCCTTTCCCCGCGACGACCCCGAAGACAACCGGCTCTTCCTCTTGTTGAAGAAGGCGTATATTGAAGCGCGCTACTCGCGCACCTACCGCATCACGCCCGACGAGCTCGCCGTCCTGCAAGCGCGGGTGCTCGACCTCGCCGCGCGCGTGCGCGAGGTGTGCCTCGAGCGGCTCGCGTCGCTCTGCGGCCCCGACGCCGTCCGCACCTCGCTGCCCACGCCGCCGGCCCCGGGCGAGCCGCTGCCCGAAGGCCTGCCGCCGCCGCCCGACGACCCCGCCGAGCTGGGGCGCTGGGCGCACGACGTGGCCGAGCTCATCGAAGCGCGGGTGCGCGAGGGCGAGCGGCGGGGCCGCGAGGCCGGGCGACGCGAGGGCAAAGAAGAAGGGCGACGCGAGGGCAAAGAAGAAGGGCGACGCGAGGGCAAAGAAGAAGGGCGACGCGAGGGCGAGGCGAAGGGGCTACGGGCGGCGGTGCTCGACCTGTGCGAGGCGTTCGGCCTCGCGGTGACCGACGCGCAGCGCGCCGCGCTTGAGGCGATGGGGGTCGGCGAGCTCGAGGCGCTACGGCAGGCGATCAAGCAGACCAGGCACTGGCCCGCCTGACGCCCGACCCCGCACGCCCCGCGCCCGCCGCGCTCGCCCCCGCGCCGCGCGGCCGCCGACGCCGCCTCGCGCCCTTGCCCGGCGCGCCGGCCGCTGCTAGCCGATGGGCATGCTCGACGTCGTGCCCCTGAAGTACGGCACCGCCTTCAAGAAGGCCTTCAGCGACCCCGCGGTCTTCTCCGGCTTCGCCCGCGCGGTGCTCGGCGTCGACGTCGAGGTCGAGCGCGTCGAGCAAGAGCACGGCTTTCGCCCCGTCTTCGGCCAGGTCGACGTCAAGTACGACCTGTTCGCCGAAGACACGCAGCGGCGCTTGGTCGTCGAGCTGCAGCACGTGCGCGAGGACGACAGCTTCGACCGCTTTCTCTACTACCACCTGATCGGGCAAGCTGAGCAGATCCAGAGCGCGGACGACTACCGCTTTCGCCGCACGGTCTACACCATCGTGGTGCTCACACGCCTGCCGAGCGCGCCCGCGCTGCGCTTCGACGTGGCGGCGCACGACGGCGACCTGTGCACGCTCGAGGGGGCCAAGCTCGGGGTCTACGGCCACCGGCTGGTGTTCGTCAACGCGCGGGGGCTGCGGCCCGAGACGCCGGCGCCGCTGCGGCGCTGGCTCGAGCTGATCGACGACTCGCTCGACCAGAAGGTCGACGAAGCGCGCTACCCCGAGCCGCTGCTGCAGCGGGTGTTGCGCACGATCGAGCGCGCGCGCGTCTCGCCCGAGGAGGCGTATCTCTTGAAGGCCGAGGCGCAGTGGGAGAGCGCCAAGCGCGAGGCGCGCGACGAGGGGCGCGACGAGGGGCGGCGCGAGGGCCGCGACGAGGGGCGGCGCGAGGGCAAAGACGAGGGGCGGCGCGAGGGCGAGGCGAAGGGGCTACGGACGGCGGTGCTCGACCTGTGCGAGCTGCTCGGCCTCGCGGTGACCGACGCGCAGCGCGCCGCGCTCGAGGCGATGGGGGTCGGCGAGCTCGAGGCGCTACGGCAGGCGATCAAGCAGACGAGGCGGTGGCCGGAGGGGGTAGGGCCTGGCTAGCGGTAGAAGGCCAAGGGGCGAGCGAGGTTTGCGAGGGCTACGCGCCTCGAGATGGGGGCCGGCACGAGTCGGCAGCGCGGTTGCGGTGGGGAGAATCGCTTATACCACCCGCGCTCGATGCGGCCAGAAAGGGGCCCGCCCCCCCGCCGCTTCCTCGCCGTATCACGGAGGGCCGGTATAACTCGAGCACAACCGGCGCTGTGACGCGCGGCGTACTCGCCGTGCTGACGCCAAGCTGACCCTTCTCGTTACTTCCCCGACATCGAACGGTGCCTTCGTCGAGCACCGCACAACTATGATCGTCGCCAAGCGCAAAGGCCCGCACCTCCGTCAGCAACAACCTTACGGTGGTGGTTCCGCTCGTGATCAGCTCGTTACCGAGGTCGGCACGGAACCGACCCCAAGCGGATTTGTCCCCCCAACACTGGACGGTGCCCCCCTCGAGCAGCGCGCAGCTATGAGAGCCACCAAGCGCCAGGGCTTGGACGCCCGCCAGCGGCGCACCCCCCAGCTCACTCCGGACCAACAAGGGGGTGCTACTCCAGTTGCTTGTCGTGCCGTTGCCGAGCTGGCCAGAACCGTTGTACCCCCAGCACCGGACGGTGCCATCGTCGAGCAGCGCGCAGCTATGGTAGCCGCCGAGCGCCAAATCTCGGACGCCCGTCAGCGACGGTCCCTTCGGCGCACTCACGACCGGCACGGGGGTGCTCCGCCGGTGGCTTGTCATACCGTCGCCGAGCTGGCCATAACCGTTGGCCCCCCAGCACTGGACGGTACCGCCGAGTAGCGCGCAGCTGTGATCGTAACCAAGCGCCAAGGCTTGGACGCCCGTCAGCGGCGCGCCCTCCGGCCCACTCCGAACCGAAACGGGGGTGCTCTGGTAGACAGGGGAGCCCTCCTCGAATCTCTCGCCGTCGCCGAGCTGGCCATAACCGTTCGCTCCCCAGCACTGGACGGTGTCCCCCTCGAGCAGCGCGCAGCTATGGGAGCCGCCGAGCGCCAAGGCTAGGACGCCCGTCAGCAGCGGCCCGTTTGGCGCACTCCGAACCGGCACGGGGGTATTCCGGTTGCTTGTCGTGCCGTCGCCGAGTTGACCAAGACCGTTGGCCCCCCAGCACTGGACGGTGCCCCCCTCGAGCAGCGCGCAGCTATGGTAGCCGCCGAGCGCCAAGGCTTGGACACCCGTCAGCGGCGGTCCGTCCGGCTCACTCCGGACCGGCACGGGGGTGCTCCGGTCGATTTTCGTGCCATCGCCGAGCTGACCGACGTCGTTCAGACCCCAGCACCGGAGGGTGCCATCTTTACCCATTGCACAGCTATGTTTTCTACCCAGCGCGATCTGGCTGACCTGCCCGAGCGTGTCTTGGGCGGGCAAGTCGTCTTCGTCGGTGCCGAACAAAACGCACCCGCTCGCGAGCAAGGGCAACGCCGTCGCGCCAAGAGAAATCGTCCGCGGCAGAAAGCTCATGGGACCACCCCTCGTCTTCTCAACGCTGCGCCCGCACCGCTAAAACCGCCCGCTCAGCCCGAGCCCGCCCGGCGCGACAGTCAGCGCGACGGCTGAGCCCGGCGGCGACCCAGGCTTCTTCGAAGGCGTGACGAGGAGGAGATAGGTGCCCGCCGCCACGCCGACGAGCCCCAAGCCGATGCTAGCGCCGGCCGCCCAGGCCTGGGTGTCAGCCCGCTTGAGCATGTCGACCGCCCTATCTCGGTCTGGGCAGCCCCGCTCGACCGAGCAGAGGTCGTCGACCTTCGAGTAGTTCGAGAGCGCCTTGATGCCGACTACCGAGCCGACGCCCAAGGCGGCAACGCCGATGCCCATTACCCCGAGCCCGGCCACCGTGCGGCCTGAAGTCGGCTGCTTGCCGGAAGGTTCGGGCGCTGCGGGGTCACCTCCGGCCTCGTCCGTCAGCGGGGCGGTTTGCGCGCGCGCCAGGGGAGCGAGCGGAGGCACCTCGATGACCAGGGCCTTGCCCGGCTCGGCGACGGAAACCGTTTTACGGTACGGCAAGTGACCATCGGCTTCAGCGGTGATGACATGACGCCCCGGGTCGACGGGCACTCGTGCGCCGAACTGAGCCGACGCCACGATCTCGCCGTCTCGCTTGACCACGAGACCGGGCGTGGGGTCACGAACTTGTAGGACGAGGTCAGAGAGCTTCGGATCGAGCAGGTAGGCGCGCCTGCGCGCTTCGGCGGCGCGCTCGGCGTCACCGCGCTCGGTCGCAAGCTTCGAGGCCTCTCGGAAAGCCTTCGTCGCCGAGGCGGGCTTGCCCTGCCGCTCGTAGCAGTCGCCGAGGCTGAGCAGCGCGCCGATCGAGGGGTTGATGCGGTGGCTCTCGGCGAACTTCGGGCAGGCCTCGTCGAGTTGTTCGGCGTCGAGCAGGCCGCGGCCTTCGAAGAAGAGCGCCTCGGCCCGTGCAGGGTCAGCCCGCACCGAACGGGGCGCTGCGCCCAAGGTCGCGACGACCAGCAGCGGGCGGGCCCAACGCCGCGCCCGAGCGCGGCTCAGGGGGTCGAGAACGCTACGGCTGCGGGGTGCTTTCATAGTCGCTCGTACATGCTCTTGGGGGAAGCTGACGGAGCCGTCGGCGCCTCCGGGCGAACATCGACCTTGCCCTCGGTCGGGCTTCGCGGAGGCTCGCGGGGCGGGCCGTCAGCACCGCCCGCCCGGTCGGCCGCCTCGCCCTTCTTCGCCTCGGTCGGCTCGGGGCGCTTGTCAGGCTGGGGGGCGCCCTGCTTCTCTTGGCTTGGGTCGTGCGGCATCGCCTTCTTCGACGTACCCGCTTCGGGGCCTTTCTCGCTTCCGGCTGAAGGGCCCGCCGAGGAGGCCGCACGAGCGCTCGGCGCAAGCGCCGCAGGCAGAGGCTTCGGTGCCGCCGGTTGGGCCGGAACGGCAGCGGGCGTGAAGAAGGTGGTGGCTGACGCCTGCGCGAGCGGTGTCGCGGGCGGCGGGGTTGGTGTCGGCACCGAGGGGGGCGGAGCCGAAGCCGGGGCCGGGGGCGACGCCGGGGCAGCGTCTGCGGAGGCCACCGCGACCTTGGGGGGCGCCGACAGCGGCGCGCTCGTCAAGGCGACGCCGGGCCGCCCCTTGGACAAGCCGTCGAGGAGGCTGAAGACCAGCAACGAGCCGAAGCACCCGAACGCCACGCTCGCGGCGGCCGCCCAGAGCATGGGCCTGCGGAAGACGCGCAACGCCCCCAGCTCGCGCCCGAGATTGCTCGCCAACGTGCCGAGCCGCAGGGTCTTGGTCGAGTTGGTCGAGTTGGTCGAAGACCAGGTCGGGTCGAAAGCCGCCGACGATGGCGAAGTGCCCCGCGCCGCCGGAGGCAGGAACGCGGCCGCCGGGGGCGCCTCGGCGGGCGCCGTCGTCGACGCCGGCGCCGCCGGAGGGGGCTCGGGGTCACGTACCGTCGGCAATGCGAGGCCGAGCGCCGTGGGCGCGAAGGCGTCGGCCGGCGAGTCGAGGCCCGACGACGTTTCGACCAACGAGGGCAGCGCCGCGCGCGCGTTGGGGGCGTCTCGGGTGGCGCCGGCGCGGGAGCCCGGCGGCAGGGCCTCAACCCGCCGGGGCGGCGACGCATCGGCCCAGGGGCTCGAAGGGGTGCGCTCGGGAGGCACGTACGGATGCGCCTGGGCACTCGTGACGTCGAGCGCCGAGTCGTCGGCCGACGAGCCCGTCAGATCGTGGGTGCCCTCGTCGGCGGCGGCGGTGTTCGCCGGCGAAAGGAGGCCCGCGACGAGGCGGGCGAGCGCCCCGCGGGCTGCCCCGGCCTCGGCCTTGCTGAGCCGCGCGCCGAGCAGCAGCGCCGGCTCGAGCGCCGCCGCCGCCGCGCCCGCCGAGTCGAAGCGCGCCGCGAGGTCTCGGTTGACGCACCGGGAGAACCACTCGTCGAAGGCCCGCGGCCACGCGGGCTCGACGCCGAGGGCGCGCGCCCGCTCGGTCGGCGCGGCGAAGGGCTGCGTCAAGATCTCGCCCAGCAGCGACACGAAGTCGCCCCCGCCCCTGGCCGTCGCGAGCCAGTACCTTCGGCCCGTGAGCAGGTAGAACACGATGAGCCCGAGGGCCCAGACGTCGAGCCGCGGCGTGACGGGCCCCTTGGCGAACTGCTCGTACGCCATGAACGCGGGCGTGCCGCGGACCTCTCGGCTCTGCTCGGTGCTCTCGGACAGCACCTTGGCGATGCCGAAGTCGAGCAGCTTGACCACCGCGGCCCCCTCGCGCAGCGCCACGAAGATGTTCTCGGGCTTCAGATCGCGGTGCACGATGGGCGCCGGCCGCCCCCCCCGATCGACGTAGCCGTGCGCCTTGTCGAGCGCCTTGGCCACCTGCCGCACGACCGCGACCGTCTGCTCCGCCGAGAGCGGGCCCCGGTTGGCGACGAGCGAGCGCAAGGTCGCGCCGCGCAGGAGCTCCATCGCCAGGTAGGGCAGGTCGCGCCGCTCGTCGAACCCCGCGTCGAGGATGCGCACGACGTGCTCGCCGCCGATGCGCGCCGTCATGCGCGCCTCGAGCTGAAAGCTCTCGACCGCCGCCTTCGACGCGAGCACCTGCGGGAAGAGCACCTTCAGCGCCACGCGCTCTTCGGTCGCGAGGTGCTCGGCCTCGTAGATGACACCCATGCCCCCCTGAGCGATTCGCTCGAGGACTCGATAGCGCCCCGCGAACACCTCGCCGGCCGAGAGCATCGCGCCGATACTACCGAGGCGCGCGCCGGCCCGCGAGGACATAGTAGAAACTTCTATGAACACGGACCCTCGCTCCGCCCGCCCTCCACGCCCCTACGTCATCTACTTCCCCCGCACCGCGCACGCCCGGCAGCGTGACAAGATTGATCGCTTTGTCCGCTTTCGTAGCGATTGTCACGTCTGCCGACGGTCGTCCCGGGCGGCCGAGGCAACCGCCGCTGACGTCAACGCGGCCGGGGGGCGAAAACCGTTCGGGCTGCTTCGAGAAGCGATCTGCCGCTGGGGCCAGCCGCCTCAGATGTCGTCTCAAGGCGCGACCGGGCCGGCCCCGGCTCGGCGCTAAACCCACGACTCGAGGTGGCCGAGCGAGGTGCGCGACGGCGGCGGCTTGCTGTCGTCGCCCGCGCCGGCGGGCGGCGAGGCCTGCCAGGTGAAGGCGTCGACGAGCACGGGCGTCGGGTCGGGGCAGGCGCGACAGAGTGGCTAGCGGCCCAAGGGCACCCTGGCCAGGTGCCATTCGAGGCGCGCGCGCTCGACCTGCGTGAAGGGCAAGTCGGCCCCTTGCTCGGCCCAGACCTGCCGCGCGCGCCGCGCCGCGTCTTCGGCCCAGCGGCTCACCTCGCCGAAGGTCAGACCCGAGACGCGGGCGAACTTCTCGAACGACGTTGCGCCGACGCTCTCGAAGCGGTCGGAGCCGCCCAGCGACAGGGCGAGGATGTCGTCGACCCCGGGGTAGAGCACCGTCGCGATGATGTCGTACGCGGGCGAGAGCGCTGCGCGCCGGCCGTCGGGGTAGAGCAGCGACCAGTTTTTCAGGTGGCCGTCGCCGTTGCCGCACACCGCGCAGAAGGCCAGGCGCTCGCAGAGCGCGCGCAAGCTTTGGGGGCACAGCCGGGCGACGACCGCCGCGAGGTGCTCGGAGGGCCCGCCATAGAGGTTGGGCCGGTCGAGAACCTGGGCGAAGTCTTCCATGTGAACGCGTACGCCGCCGGGGCGGCGGTCGAAGCGTTCGATGAGATAGATGGTGCCGTCGCCGGTGGGTATGCCTTCGGGCAGCCGTTCGAAGTCGGCGATGCGGCCCAGGCGGAGGCGCGGGGCTTCGACGCCGCTCAGCAAGGCCCACCGCTAGTGGCGAACTCGACCCTGGGCAGTTCGGCGTAGCTGGGGTCGTGAAACTTGGCCATGTACGAGGCCTCGTCGCCCTCGACGGGCACGACGAGGCCGCGCTCGCCCTCGCGCACGGAGAGCTTCCATTGCTGGCCCGCGAAGGCGAGTCGGAACTCACTCACCCGCGCTGGCGGGCCCGCGTCGGCGGGGGCGCCGGGGGCGGGCTGCAAGCTCGGCTGCCCCGGCACAAGCGTGACCGCGCCGGGCAGATCGCGGCCCACGTGCCACAGCAAATCGAACCCGTCGTCGGGGTCGAGCCCGGTCTGGCGCGCGAAGGCGCGGCGCAAGGGCCCCTTCTCGGGCGGCAAGAGATGCTCGAACCAGAGGGGCATGTGCCCGGTCGCGTGAATGGGGTCGGGCTTTCGGTCTTCGAAGAGCTGCCCGAGAACCGGGCGCGAGGGGTCGGCGAGCCAGGCGTCGGCGAAGAGAAAGCGGTGCTCAAACTCGTCGATGCGCTCGAGCAGCCCGACCCGCACGCCCCCGACGGCGACGTCGAGCGCCCTCACGGCGACGCCAGTTGCTCGTCGGCGCGCCGGATCAGCTCGGCGATCGGCGGCCGGTCATCATCGCCCCGGCCGAGGAGGCGCGCGAAGAAGCGCTCGAAGTGGGCGTTCAGCGTACGGGCGCGCCGCTCGGCGAAGGCCTCGAAGTCGCCGGCCTGCAGCGCCTCGGCCGCGCCCGCGTCGATGCCGTGGCTCGCCAACACCTCGGCGGACGCGCACGGCAGGGCGTCGAGCCAGCCCTTGTTCTTGACCAAAAGCGCGCGTGCGACCGAGACGCGGGGCCCCCCCGCGACGTCGAAGAAGGCTTCGCCCAGCGCCTTCGGTGCCCCGGTCGCTTCGTCGGTGAGCAACGCCCGCACGCCGTCGTCGTCGAGCGGCTCACCACCGCCGGGGTCCCGGGGGGAGAGTGCGGCGAGGGCGAGGGCGCAGGCCGACGTCTTCGCGCCACCGCCGTGCCACCGCAGCTCTGCCGAAGGCAGTTCGACCCCCGCCGGGCGCGGCACCGTGCCCAGGAGCCGCTCGGCCGAGCGGAACTCGTCGTCGTCGATCAGGACGCGCAAGTCGTCGAGAGTCGCGTCGCTGTCGCTGGCGTGTAGGCCCGAGAGGGCGCCGCGCCACACCCAACGAGCGAGCAACTCGCGCGAGCGGAGGTGCGGGCGCGGATGCCGGTGGAAGAAGACCGGCAGAACGAGCAGGGGCAGGCGGTAGGGCAGGAAGGCAACGTGAAGAACACGCGCGTCTTCGCCGAGCAACTCGATGGCGCGAGAGACCGCAGCGTAGGTGTCGTCAACGGCGGACGACGACTGCACGCGGTCGGCGTCACGCTCGGATTCGCGCAGCCGGAGCCCCGTCACCATTTTTAGGCATTTCAAGAAGACGTCGCCGTCGATGACGCCGAAGCCGCTCGCCCGGTGGAGGCGATCGCAGGCGTCCTCGACGGGCCTGACCTCGTCTTCTGGGTTGAGAGCGTCGAACACCTCGCTCTCGCGCCAGGCCAGGCCTGCGCCGTTGATGCGGCGGAAGGCCAGTCGCAGGGCGTCGGTCGAAGCGCCTTCGAGCACGTAGGCCGGCACCTGACACTCGCGGATGGCCTTACCCAGCTCGATCGCGCGCTGCATCAGGTCCTTGCGCTGGCCGCGCAGGGGCCACTCATTCAGGAAGTCGAACAGCTTGAACGAGTCGGCCGCCACGTTCAGCGGCAGCCAGTGGGAGGGCGGGACGGCCTTTTGCGAGAAGGCGAACTCTTCTCGGTCGAGGTCGAACCAGAGCGCGTAGGTGCCCCAGCGCGGCCTTGGCTCGGGGTGCAAGAGCACAGCCGCCAGGGCGTTGATGCGCTGCTGGCCGTCGACGACGAAGTAGGCGTCTTGGGTCGACTCCCCGTGCACCCTGAGTTCGCCGAACCAGAGCTCTCGCTGGCGGTCGGGTTGCTTCGAGAGCAAGAGGCTGCCGATGGGGAAGCCCCGATAGATGCTGTCGAAAAGCTCGCGCACCTGCTTGCGCTGCCAGCGAATGGGCCGCTGAAACTCGGGCACCCGGATCTTGCCCTCTTTCACCAGCTCGAGCAGCCGCTCGACGGTGAACGTGAACGCCTCGGGTCGTTTCTTGATGCGCTCCATGGCCTCGCGGCGGGGTGCGCGCGCGGCCTCGTCGAGGCGGGCGCCGCGGGAGCCGCCCCCGAGACTCTAGCACGCCCGCCGGGCCGCCCACCGCCCCGGGCCGGCCCCGACAGGGTTGCGGCCCCGGCGCGCCGACGCCGACCCGCGCTCCGGGGAGCGCCCGGGCGGCGAGGGGCCGGCGCCCCGGGCTCGGCGTTAAACCCACGACTCGAGGTGTCCGAGCGAGGAGCGTGAGGGCGGCGGCTTGCTGTCGTCGCCCGCGCCGGCGGGCGGCGAGGCGTGCCAGGTGAAGGCGTCGACGAGCACGGGCGTCGGGTTGGGGGCGAGCGGGTCGACGAGGCCGATGCACCAGAGGTCGAGGGCGCTGCCGTCGGCGCGCACGCGCATGCGAATGAAGTGCTTGAAGCCGGGGTGGGCGAGGGCGGTGAAGGCCTGGTGCTGCTCGAGGCCGGTGGCGGTGAGCGCGGCGATGTAGGCGCCGAAGGCGAGGGCGCCGAAGAAGACGGCGGCCAAGAGCTCGAGCAGGGCGTAGGGGCCGGGGGCGAGGGTGATGTTGAGGCGGCCGAGCAGGCGCACGGTAGCCCACGCGGTGGCGGTGGGCAGCAGGCCCATGGCGAGGCCGGTGACGCCGGCGAGCGCGGCGATGGGCGCGAAGCGGCCGCGGCGCCAGCCCTGTCCGAACATGGCGCAGACGAGGGTGCCGGCGACGGCGGCGGCGGCGGACGCGGCGTCGAGGGCGCCGATGCTGCCGAACGAGAGGCCGATGCCGAGGGCGGGGGCGAAGAAGGCGAGGCAGAGCGCGTGGGGAATGAGCCCCGCGCGGCCGAGGGCGATGTGCCAGGGCACGGCGCGCAAGAGGCGGCGCGAGAGGCGGGGGCCGGGCCAGGCGACGAGCGGCACGCCGAGCTTGGTCGGGGGGGCGATGCGGGCGGGGTGCAGGCCGGCGCCGCCGCCGCCGGCGACGACGTGCGTGCTCTTGCCGACCTCGCGCCGCTCGTAGTGGTGAATGTCGCCCGAGAGAAAGAGGTAGCGCTCGCGCTCGGGGCGCAGCTCGAGGGCGCGGGCGGCGGCGAGGCCGGGGGGGTTGGGGTCGGCGAAGGTGTAGACCGGGTCGTGGGTGAGAAAGACCGGGGCCGCCTCGGGGTGGGCAGCGCGCCAGTGCGAGAAGTACTTTCGCTGCCGGAAGTCGAGCGAGCGGAGCTGCCGGTCGATGCCGTATAGGTGCAGGTTGGGCGCGAGCGGCAGCAAGAAGTAGCTCGCGTATTGCACGGGCGAGTAGCCGTCGAGCACGAGGGTCTTACGCTTGGTGACGTGCTTGCCGACGACGAACTTCTCGGCCCACTCGGCGACTTGCCCGAGCTTGCTCTCGCGGTCGGAGACCACGCTGCCGTGCTCCTGCTCGGGGGCGATCTCGCCGAGGCGCTTGCGGAAGACGCGGGCGAAGCCGTCGAGCCCGTCGTACCAGTCATGATTGCCGGGGATGCCCATGACCACGCGCGGGCGCCCGTCGCGCCGGCCGGCGAGCGCGCGGTTGAAGGGCACGCAAAGCCGGTCGTGAATTTCGCGCGCCGACGCGACCGGGTAGGCCGTGTCGCCGCCGAAGAGCAGGACGTCGCCGCGGGGCGCGCGCAGCGTCTCGCCGGGGCGGGCGGGGTCGGGCAGCTCGTAGGTGGCCGTCCAGAGCTTGCCGACGGCGGCGCTGACGGCGGCGCAGTCGCCGGTGTCGGCGAGAAAGTCGACCCACACCTCGCGCCCGAGCGCCTCGAGCACCGAGAAGCGCCCGCGCTCGCCGCCGAGGGCGCGGGCGACGCGGTCGACGAGGCGCGCGGGGTTGTCCGGGTGCATCCAGTCGCGCGAGTCGATGTCTTCGGTGGCGATGGCGCTGGCGACGAAGTGGCGCAGGTGGCTCCAAAACGCGCGGAAGCCGAACCAGGCGACCGCGCGCGGCTCGGCCGAGCTGCGCGCGAAGTGCGCCTCGGTGCCGTCTGCGGGCGGGGGCCCGGGCCGCACGACGGCTTCGGCGCGCAGCGACGGGGGCGCCTCGGGGGGGACGTAGCCGGCGACCATGCGCCCGCTCATTGTAGCGCGCCTCGGCCTCGACCGCCCTCGGACCGCGCCGCGGGGCACTTAAGGACGCCACGGCCGCCTCCTCGACGGCCTCTCGGGGGCGCTGCAGCCATCTCCTCGACGGGCGCTCGGGGGCGCCGCGGGCGCCTCCTCGACGGGCGCTTAGGGGCGCCTCGGCCACCTCATCGAGGGCCTCTCGGGGGCGCTGCCGCCGCCTCCTCGACGGACGCCCGGGGACGCCACGAGCGTGTCATCGAGGGGCGATGAAAGGCACCGCGGGCGCCTCGCCGAGCGGCCCGGCGGGGGCGCTGGCCTCGGGGGTCGGGACGGGTCAAGCTATGTCCGGGCCGCCCGGGCGGGGCCCGGCCCGCACGAGGCGGGGGCCCGAGCGGGCCCTGAAGCGCGGCCTTCCCCCCGCGGGCGGGCCCTGTGCTAGCGTAGGCCGCTCGCGAAGCTTTTTGGGGGGGGGGAAACTCGAGAGAATGGCCACCGCCCGCAAGCTCGGCAGACCCAAAGGCAAGTTCACTCAGCACCGGCGCCTCGACCAGCTGCGCACGTTGCTCGAGCAGAACCCCAAGGGCATGACCCTCAAAGAGCTGGCCGAGTCGCTGGCCGTGACGACGCGCTCGATGCGGCGCTACCTGCGCGAGGTCGAGCGCGAGTTCGACCTGGTGGCGGCGCCCGAGCGGGCGGGCGGCCCGCTCAAGTGGCGGCTCGACCCGAGCGCGATGCCGCGCAAGGTCGAGCTCCGGCGCACGCAGGCCTACGCGCTGCTGGCCGCGCGGCGCATGTTCGAGCCCTTGCGGGGCTCGACGCTCTTCGAAGAGATCGACATGGCCATTCAGCGCCTCGTGACCGTGGCGCGGCGGCCGGGGCGGGGCCCGAACGCGGGCGTCGCCGACGCGCGGCTCGAAGAGCGCTTCATCTACCTGCCCTACGCCCCGAAAGACTACCGGCAGAAGACCGAAGAGCTCGACGACCTCTTCCAGGCGGTGGCCGACCTGCGCCCCTTGCGCTGCCGCTACCGCTCGCACCGCGACGGCACCGAAGAGCGCGTCGTCATTCACCCCTACGCGCTCGTGCTCTACCGCGACGCGGTCTACTGCCTGGGGCTGCACGTCGGGCGCAACGAGATCCGCACGTTTTTGCTCGACCGCATGCGCGACACCGACCTGAGCGCGACCGAGCGCTTCGACCTGCCGGCCGACTTCCGTATCGACGACTACTTTCAGGGGCAGTTCGGCATCTGGCGCGGGCAGCAGTCGGTCAAGGTCGTCATCGAGTTCGACGCGCGCGTCGCCGACCTCGTCCGCTCGCGGCGCGTGCACAGCACGCAGAAGCTCGCCTCGCTGCCCGACGGCGGCGTGCGCCTGACGATGACCGTTGGCGAGCTCACCGAGATCGTGTCGTGGGTCCTGGGCTTCGGCGAGACCGCCCGCGTGGTCGAGCCGCCGCAGCTGGTCGAGCGGGTGCGGGGCGAGCTGCTCGGCGCCCTGCGCAAGTACGACCAGCCCCCGCGCGCGGCCGAGGGCGCCCCGCTCGTCGACGGGCGGCCGGCGACCGACGCGGCCTGAACCGCCGCCGAGGGGCGCCCGGCACCGCGCCATGTACGTCAAGCGCGTCGAGATCGAGAACATCCGGGGCTTCGGCTCCGGCGAGCGCGGCGTCGACCTCGACCTCGAGCGCCCCGACGGCTCGCTCGCGGGCTGGACGGTGCTTGCGGGGCGCAACGGGGCGGGCAAGACGACGTTCTTGCGGGCGATCGCCTTGGCCCTGGCGGGCCGGCGAGTCGCGCGAGTGCTCCAAGAATCGTTCGCGGGATGGTTGCACCACGAAGCGCCTGAAGCCCACCTGGAAACGCAGATACGGTGTACGTCGAACCGAGATCACTTCCAAGAGAAGCATCGAACCTCCTTGGCACACCTCCAGGTAAGACTGCAGTGGCGACACATCCGGGCGAGGACCGAGCCAATGTTCAGCACGCGCATGGCCTATCCCAGCGCTCTGAAGCCCCCCGGAGGGCCCTGGGCCGACGAGCCTAAGGGCTGGTTCGTCGCCGGCTACGGCCCCTTCCGGCGGCTTAGCGGACACGCGTCCGACGCGCAGCGCCTGATGGCAGCGCCGAACCGTATTTCGCGGCTAGTGAGCCTCTTTCGCGAAGATGCGTCGCTGGTCGAGTGTGTTGCGTGGCTCAAGGCGATCTATCTGCGACGTCTCGAGAAAAAGCCCGGGGCGGCGGAGCTCGAAGACGCCGTGCTGCGCCTGCTCGACGACGGGCTTCTGCCTGACGGCATGAAGCTCAAGAAGGTCGACTCAGACGGGCTCTGGGTGACCCAAGGCAGGGTCACGCTTCCGCTCCACGAACTAAGCGACGGCTACCGCACCATGGTGGCGCTCGTTTTGGACATCGCCCGGCAACTGCACGATTGCTTCGGCAAGCTGCCCATCGTCGAGAAGGACGGCGCGCTGGCGGTCGACCTACCAGGCGTCGTGCTGATCGACGAGGTCGACGCGCACCTGCACGTGAGCTGGCAGCAGCGCGTGGGGTTCTGGCTCAAGCGGCGGTTCCCCAAGATTCAGTTCTTGGTGACCACCCACAGCCCCTTCGTCTGCCAAGCGGCCGACCCCCGCGGGCTCATCAGGCTGCCGGGCCCGGGCGAAGACCGCAAGGCCGAGCACGTCTCGGACGACCTCTTCAAGAGGGTAGTCAACGGGACGGCCGACGAGGCGGCGCTCAGCGATCTGTTCGGGCTCGAGCGCACGGTCTCGGAGGAGGCGGCGGCGAAGCGGCGCGAGTTCTCGGAGCTCGAGGCCAAGGTCATTCTCGACGAAGCCTCCGCCAAGGAACGCCGGCGACACGCACAGCTTCAAGACGAGCTCAAACTTTCTCCAAGCGGAGAGGTCACGGTGGCACTGCAAAGCGTCGCGAACGCCCTCAACCTGCCGACCACGCCGAAGGGGGCAAGGGCTCGAACGGCCACGAGAAAAGGGTCTCGGGCCCGGTCCATGGAGCGCATGGATATCCTCTTCGATTCGCACGCCCCTCCGGCGAAGGCGCGGGCCCGCACGCGGGGCCGCTGATGCGCCGCCTGCGTCGGCCGGCGCTCTCCGCAGGAGCAGCCGACTTTCTTGCGAAGCGCACCGCCGTGGTTGCGAAGGCGGCGAAGGCGGCGAAGCGAGCGAAGGCGGCGGAGGCCGCGGCGGAGGAAGTAAAGCGTCTGTGGGGTCAGAAGGCCAACAAGGCCTTCGACGAGATCCGCCAGACTCTGGCGAGCATGGCGTCCGGCCGCGACCGATGCATGTACTGCGAAGACAACCAGGGGACTGGCATCGATCACTTTCGCCCCAAGGCTCACTACCCTTTCGACGCGTTCTCGTGGCCGAACTACCTGCTCGCGTGCTCGTCGTGCAACAGCAACGATAAGCGCGACCAGTTCCCCCTCGACGCGAAGGGCAAACCACTGCTCATCGACCCGACGGCGGAAGACCCTCTCCGACACCTCGCGCTCACCACCAAGACGGGCGAGCTCGTTTCCCGTACAAGGAAGGGCCGGAAGAGCATTGAGGTGTTCGGCCTCGATCGACAGCTACTCAACGATGGCCGCAGAGCCGCATGGCTAACCATCGAAAGACACATCGTTTGGTACGCGCAGTGTCGCCGGCTCGGTAGAAACAGGGAGGCGAGGGTCGTCGAATGGCTAATCCGAAAAGAGTCGTTCAGCTCGGTGCTCTCGCACCTCGTGCGCATGGCCTCGACCCCGGACGAGGCGAAGTCGATCCGTCCCGAGTGCCGTCGGGCGCTGCGGCAGTGCCGTGAAATCCTGACCTGGGTATCGTGAGCCTCGCCATCGACCACTTGTTACAGCGCGCGACGCCGCAGCGGGGGGCGCTCGAGTCCTGGCGAGGCTGCCGCGTGGGCTTCCAGAGTGCCCCGACGACCTTTCGACGCGACCCGGAAGGCCTTCGACGCTGCCCAACCCCCCACCCCGAGCGCATTCGAGCCCCTCGGTGGCCTTCGACCTAGCTTTCGGGCGGCTTAATTTGGCCTCGGAAAGCACCGTTCGACGTTTCGAACGGCGTCGGAGGCCTTACGGATGACGTCGGAGGCCTTACGAACCGCGTCGAAGGCCTTACGAACCGTGTCGGAGGCCATTTGGCTCGCGTCGAAGGCCTTACGAACCGCATCGGAGGCCCTCTGGCCCATGTCGGAAATCCCCAGAGCGCGTCGGAGGGTCTTGGAGCGCGTCGGAAGCCATCCAGCCAATGCCGGAAGCCCGACGAGCCATGCCCCAAGCGCGGTCGGCGGGGCCGCCCGCGACGTCCAGAGGGCGGGGGCCCCACTGTTTGAGCCCTCCTAAAAGGAGGGCGAGTTTGGGGTGCCCGGCGGACGTCGCGGGCGGCCCCGCCGACCGCGCTTCGCCCTGTCCGTCTCGCCGACGCACCTTCTCACCCGCCTCGGCAGCCCGACGCAGCCACCCCCGCCCCTGCGGCCGCCGCCTTCTTGCCGTCCGGGGTGCGTTCGCCCGCCGGTCGGCGTATCTCTGGTCAGGCCCCGCCCCATGCCCAACGCGCCCGACGAAGGCCCCCTGCCCGCCGCCTCGCTGCGTACCCACCAGCAGACCACGCTGGGCGGCACGGTCTGGCAGACGCAGACCCCGGCGCTCTCGCTCTGGCGGGGCGAGGTGGGCCTCGGCGACTGGCTGAGGCTCGAGCTGCCAGACGGCCAGGTGGGCGAGCTCAGGCTGGGGCCGACGGGCGAGCTCAGGCTGGGGCGCTTCAAGCCGGGTATGAGCGACCCGCCCGAGCTCGCGCACGAGCTCTTTCTGTCGAGCCGGGCGGCGGTCTTGCGCCACGACGGGGCGCGGTGGTGGCTGCGGCGGCGGCCCGAGTGTCATGCGCAGGTGCCGACGGTGGTGGGCACGCGGGCGCTGGGGCCATCCGAAGAGGCGCCGCTGGTGCATGGCACCTATCTGCTGGTGGGGCGGGTGCGGGCGACCTTGGTCGATCGGCGCTACGTCGCGCCGCTGGTGCCGGCCGGGTCGGTCGACGAAGCGACGGGGCTGCTCAGCCGGGCGGGGCTCGAGCACGAGGTGGCGAGCCGGCTGGCGCTCGGGAGGGCGCTCTCGCTCGTGTCGTTCCTGTTCGACGAGGGGGCGGGGCCGGCTGATGCTGCGGCCTTTGCGCTCGCGCTGCATCGGGCCTGGCCGAAGGCGCCGGTCGGGCGCGACGAGGGGGCGGCGCTCTGCCTCGTGGCGTCCGAGGCGGCGGCTTCGTGGGCGAGCGAGGCGCTCGCGCGGGTGGCGGCGGGGCGTCAGCCGGCGGGGGTGGGTCATTGGCAGATTGACCCCAAGCCCGAGGGGGCGGCGCGCGAGATCGAGCTCGCGCTCGTCACGGGGCGGCAGGCGCTAAGGGTGGGGGCGGGGCCGGCTCCGGTCGATCTGCGGCGCAGCCCGTTCGCGGTGCACATCGCGCCGGCGGGCGAGCTCGCGGCGCTCGCGGCGGGCGACCGGCGGCGGGCGACGATCTTGTTCGGCATCGAAGATGCGCACGCGCTCGGCCGGGTGGGTCCGCACGTGCTGAGCGCGCTCGAGCACGAGCTGGCGGCGGTGGCGGCGGCGCTCGGGGCGGGCTCGATGGCCGTGGCGCGCCTGGCGCCGGGGGTGGTGGCGGCGCGCGCTCCGGCCGGCGCCGACGCCCGGGCGCTGGCGGCGGCGGTGCAGCGCGAGTGGCACGCGCGTCCGCCCGTGGTCGACGGGCACCTCGAGCTGCCGCGCAGCCTGTGTTGGGAGCTCGCGGCGGGCGACCCCAGCGCGCGCGCGGCCGAGCTCTCGTCCGAGTGCGCCGACCCCGAGGGGGTGTTGCACGCGCTGGCGGGGGGGCTGCCGCACCCGGTGGCGGGGCGCGTGGCGCTGGCGCTCGGGGCGGGCTCGGCGGTCGAGCGCATCAAGCTGCTCTTCGACGTGCTCGAGGGGGCGTGGCGCCTGGTCGCGAGCACCCTCGCGGCGGCGTACTTCGTGGCGCCGGGGCCGCCGGGCGAGGGGTCCGAGGGCTGGGCCGAGCTCGTCACGTTCGCCCGCGCGAACGCGAGCCGCGACGGCTACCCGCTCGGGCTCTGGCGCGAGCTCGCGCGCATCACCGCGCGCGGCTTCGCGCGGGGCGACGACCCGGTGGGGGCGATGGCGCGCGAGCTTTTGCGCCTTCGCAACGAGGGGCAAGACACGCTCGAGGCGCTGGGCAACCAGCTGCACCCGCTGCGCAACCGCTTCGCGCACAACGTCTACCCCGAGGCGCGGGCGCTGCAAGACTTGCCCGCCTTCGAGCGCACGACGCGCGAGTTTCTGCGGGCGCTGCGCCCCCTGCGCGCGTGGACCTTGGTGACGGTCGAGAAGTCGGAGCCCGACCTGTACGGCGAGTCGCAGACGGTCGAGTACGTCGATCATACGGGGCCCTCGCCGGGGGGCACGCGGCGGCGCATCGTGCTGAAGAGCATGGTGCGGCTCGCGCACGTCGCCTACCTCGTGCGCTGGCGCGAGGGCCTGGCGATCCCGCTCGAGCCCTTCGTGCGGCGCCGGCCCCGCGGCCACGCCTTCGACCTCTTCTGGCTGACGCACCTGCCGCGCCCCGGCGCCTGCGCCTACCAGGCCGTGGTCGACGGCAGCGCCCTCGCGCTCGAGGTCGAAGAGCGGCGCCTTTCGCCGCGGCTGCGCGAGCTCTTGCGTCAGGTCGCGGGCGGGGCCGAACGGCCGGGCGCTTGAGCGAGGGGCTTAAGCCCGGGGGTGGTGCGGCCGTAAGCTCGGCCCATGGCGCGGCGAGCGGGCGAGGGCGAGGGGCCGGCCGGGCCGGGGGCCGGGGGCGAGGGGCCGGCCGGGCCGGGGGCCGGGGGCGAGGCGGCCGCGCGGCTCATCGCCGCGGTGCGGCGGGCCACGGGGGTCGACGTCGCGCCCTTCAAGCGCGAGGCGCTCGTGCGCAAGCTGCTCGAGCTCTCGGCGGCCGAGGGCGCGGCGACGCTCGACGAGTACGCCGCGCGCCTCGAGGGCGACCCCGCGGCGGCGGCGAAGGCGGCGGGGGCGCTCTTGAACAAGACGACGTCGATGTTCCGCGATCCGGCGGCGTTCGGGCTCTTGCGCGCGACGCTGCCCGAGTTGCTCGCGCGGCGGCGGGGCGAGGGCTCGACGGCGCTGCGGGCCTGGGTGGCGGCGTGCGCGACGGGCGAAGAGGCCTACTCGATCGCGATGTGCCTGGCCGACGAGATCGAGCGGCAGGGCGCCCCGATGGAGCCGAGCGTCGTGGCGAGCGACGTCGACGCGGCGGCGCTCGCGCGGGCCGCGTCGGGCCTCGTCGACGAGGCCGGGGCGGCGCGGGTGCCGGCGCCGCTGGCCGAGCGCTGGCTCGTGCGCGAGGGCGCCGGGCGCCGCGTCGCGCCCGGGCTGCGGGCGCGCGTGCGCTTCGCGCGCCACGACCTGATCAGCTCGCCGCTGCCGGCCCCGGCCGAGGCGGCCTTCGCCTCGTTCGACTTGGTCTCGTGCCGCAACCTGCTCATTTACCTCGAGCCTTCGGCGCGCGAGGGCGTGCTCGCCCGGCTCGTCAAGGCGTGCGCGCGCGGGGCGCTGCTCTGGCTCGGCGACGCCGAGTGGGCGCCCGAGTCGTTCGCCGGGCAGCTCGCGCCGGTCGCGGGGCCGGCGTCGCTCTACTGGGTCACGCCGTAGGCGGCGCCCCGAGCGCGCGGTCGAGCGCGTCGAGCAGCTCGCGGCGGGAGACGGGCTTGGTGACGTAGGCGACGCAGCCGGCCGCGAGCGCGCGCTCGCGGTCGCCGACCATGGCCTGGGCGCTGACGGCGATGACGGGGATGTCGCGCGTCGCCTCGCCCTCGCGCAGCCGGCGCGTCGCCTCGAGGCCGTCGACGTCGGGCATGCGCAGGTCCATCAGGATGGCGTCGGGCAGCTCGCGGCGGGCGAGCGCGAGGCCCGCCTCGGCGCCCTCGGCCTCGACGATCTGGTAGCCGGCCGAGGCGATGAGGGCGCGCACGACGCGGCGGTTGGCCTCGTTGTCGTCGACGACGAGCACCGAGGCGCCGCGGGGGCGGGCGAAGAGGCCCTCGAGGCTGCTCAGGAAGCCCTCTTCGGTCATGACGCCCTTCTG
>DASTPP010000305.1:0-2984 GCA_035762175.1 Polyangiaceae bacterium
CCGGCGCGGCGCTCGCCGGCGCGGCGCTCGCCGACGCGGCCCCCGAGGGCTTCGGCCGGCCGGGCGCGGCCTGGGCCTCTTTGCGACCGGCCGGGCCGCGCAGGGGCATCGCGGCGAGCGCAAAGCCGAGCGCCATGGCCAGCAAGGCCAAGCCGAGCGCCCGCGCCGCCTTGGCGCGGCCGCGCCTCGGCCGCCGAGGGGCCGGCCGGCGCGCCGGCGCGAGGCCCGTCACGGCCCCCGCCTCGAACGCAAGCGCTCGTACGAGGCGACCAGCGAGCGCAACTCTTCGCAGTAGCCGTCGGCCGGGCCGGCGGGCGGCGCCTCGTCGCCGTCGGCGAGCGCCGCGAGCCGGTCGGTCAGCACGCGCAGCGGCCGCAGGAGCACGCCGCGCACGACGACGAGGACGGCCCCGCTCATGAACACCACGCCGCAGAGCGCGGCGAGCAGCTGCCAGACGCGACTACGCCCCTCGGTGGCGCGCGTCTCGCTGAAGTCTTTGGCGAGGGCGTAGACGCCGATCTGGTGGTTGGCGTAGTTGTACATGGGCACGAGCTGCACGCCCCACGGCGCGCCCGCCGCCCGGCGCGAGTAGCTCTTGGGCTCGGCGACCTCGACGTCGTCGTCGGCGACGAGCGCGGCCATGAGGTCGGGGTGCGTCGCGTGGAAGCGGATGTACTTGCCGACGCGGTTCTTGGGCGTGACGACCTCGCCGCCGAGGTCGGTCGAGATGTCGCGGAGCATCTTCTCGTCGATGTAGACGGCCACCTCGAGGCCGTACGACGCCTTGATTTTGTCGAGCATCGGGGCGAACTCGAGCCCCATCTCGAAGCTGCCGAAGTGCTTGCCCTCGTCGTCGGCGATGGGCACGATGCCGGCGATCGCGGGGCCCGAGCGGGTGACGGCGACCCCCTTGCGCAGGGCCCGGCTCTGGTGCACGTCCGAGAGCATCGGGCGGTAGGCGCGCTGGTCGTCGCCGAACTTCGCCGGGTTGTGCAGCCGCAAGAACGAGACGCCGGGCGCCAGGTGGAACTGCGCCTGGTCGAGCCCGTACTTCTCGACCTGCACCCCGAACATCGCCTGCGTCTCGGCCAGAAGCTTTGGCCGGTCGCGGGCGAGGAAGGCGGCGCGCACCGAGGGCATCGAGGCGACGAGCTCGGCGCGCACGAGGGCGCGGTCTTCGGTCGACTTGAGGATGCTCGCGAGCACGTCGCGCATCAGCTTGTAGCTGCCCTCTTCGGCGTTCTCGAGCAGGCCGTTCGTGAGCCGGTAGGCGACCCCCGTCACGCCCAAGATGGCGGCGAGCGAGGCGGCGATCAGCAGCGCCGGGGCAGACTTTCGAAACGTCACCCCCCGACGCTCGCCTCCGGCCCGGCCGCCGTCAAGGGCTTGGGCCGCGGTTGAAGCGCGGGGCCCCGGTCGGGGCGGCCCTCGCCGCCGGGCCCGGGCCATCGCCCGCCCCCCACGCGCCGCCTCGACGCGGCGCCTGCCTACTTCGCCCGCCGCGCCGCGGCCGCCTCGCGCGCCGCGGCCTCTTCGAGCGCCTCGAGCGCCTCGAGCGACGCCTCGTCGGCCTCGGCGAGCAGGCGCCGCCGCCGGTCGCTCGCGTCGCGCAGCGTCGCCAGGGCGGCCTCGACCCGGGAGCGGGCCTCGTGGGGGGCGACGCGCACGAGCACGCGGGCGGCGGCGGCGCGCAGGGCGGGGTCGGCGTCGTGGTTGTCGAGCGTGTCGCGCAACTCGCGCCCGCTCATCGCCGCTCCGCGGTAAATCGAGCCGGAGCGCATCGCCTGCGCGGCCGCGTCGAGGCGCTCGAGCCACGCGTTCACCGGGTCGCCCTGCCGGACGAGCGTCTCGACCGAGGGGCTCACGGCGCGCTCGGGCGCCCGGTCGCTCAGGCTCGGCGAGGCGGCCCCGGCGACCAGGAGGGCGTAACCCAAGACCGCGACCCAGGCGGCGATGTGCTCGAGGCCGGGCAAGCCCGAGCCCCCGCCCGGCCACTGCAGCACGCCGACGCCGTAGTAGCCGACGCCGAGCGCGTCGCAGAGCCGCTCGACCTCGCTCGGCGATTCGACCCGCTTTTCCGTTCGACCTCGCTCGGCGATTCGACCCGCTTTTCGGCATTCGTCGGCCATCTGCAGTGTCAACGGAAGGCGCGCGGGGCGCGGTGCCCGGGTCAACGCCAGCGAGCCGGGCCGACGCGCGCACGCGCCTAGTGGGGCTCCGTTGGATTACCTAATCCTCTTCCTACGATCACTGGTCGCCTTTGCCACGACGGCGCTCCTCGCTGGTTGCCTCACCGGTGATCCGCGGGACGAACCGTCGCCCCAGGACCCGGCCCCGGAGGGTGGCGCCGGCGCGGAGCTGAGCTCGGAAGGCGGCGTGGGCGAGGATCTGGGCCTCAGAGGTTGTCTAGCTGGCTAGCTACCTTCTGGCATGGCCACCACCGCCCAACGCCCCCCCTAGGGTTCGCCTCGGCGTTGCCAGACTCTGCCGAGAACCCCTGCGTTTGCGGCAAGTAGCCAGCTAGACAACCTCTGAGGCTTCGTTCTCTGGGAGGCGTCCATGTACACCCTCACGTTCCCCGCCATGGTCGGGTCACTGACGGCGTCGGCGCCCCTGGTGCTGTTCGCGTCCGCGGTGCCGGGTTTCGGCGGCGTTCACCACATCAACGAACAGCCGCCCGCGTATTGGCACGAAATGTTCACCGAGCGCGGCTACCATTGCTACGACTTCCGTACGGAAATCTGGAACGACGAAGCCATCGAGCCTTGGTACCGCATGGGCGCGCTCGTGTACGCCCGGGCGGGGCTGCCCGTGGCCGGGCTCGAAAAGTACCGGGTCGCAGAGCCCTTGCACCTCATCCACCCCGACATCTTTCAGGCCTGCGCCCCCATCGGGCAGAACCTCATCCTGCATGATGACCGCACCAAGCGCCGCTGGTATCCGGAGATGATGTAGCGCGTGGGCCAGGTCGCGGGGGGGCGGGC
>DASTPP010000306.1:0-19431 GCA_035762175.1 Polyangiaceae bacterium
GTCGGCCCCGAGCGCGCGGGCCTTGTCTTCGCGGTTGGTCACGGTCACGACCAGGGCCGGCACGTCGCGCGTCTCGGGGTTCGACTTCAGCTCGTTCAAGAACGACCAGGACGCCTCGCCGTCGAGCATCACGTCGAGCACGACCGCCGCCGGCTTGACCCGCCGCAGCGCCGCGCGCGCGTCGTCCAAGGTTCTCGCCGGAATGACGTGGAAGCCCGAGCCGCGCAAGTACTTCTCGTAGAGAAAGAGCGTCTGCCGATCGTCTTCGATGACCAAGACCGGCGCGTGCCCCGGCGCCACCGCCTGGCTGCGCTCGACCAGCGCCGCCATCTCGTGCGCCTCGGGGTGGCGCAAGGGCACCCGCAGCGCGAAGACCGACCCCCGCCCGAGCTCGCTCTCGGCCGTGAGCGAGCCGCCCAGCCGCTCGGCCAGGTGCCGCGAGAGCGACAGCCCGAGCCCGCTGCCCTTGAGCTGCCGCTGGCGCGGGTGCTCCACCTGGTAGAACTCTTCGAACACCCGCTCGAGGTCGCCCGGCGCGATGCCGATGCCCGTGTCGCGCACCTCGAAGATCGCCGACCCCCCGTCGCGCCGCGCCCGCACCCGCACCTCGCCCCGGTCGGTGAACTTCAGCGCGTTGGTGACAAGATTGCGCAGGACCTGCGCCACCTTGCCCTCGTCGGTCTCGAGCTCGACGTCCTCGGCGCCCTCCTCGAAGACGAGCTCGACCGCGGGGTCGGTCGCCAGCGGCCGCAGCATGCCGCGCAGCGACGAGAGCAGGCCGTTCGTCGTGAAGCGGCCCGTGCGCAAGAGCGTCTTGCCCGCCTCCATCTTCGAGAGGTCGAGCAGATCGTTGACCAGCGCGTAGAGCGCCTCGGTCGACTGCATGATGAACTGCAGCTGCTTCTCCTGCTCCTCCGTGAGGTCGCCGTCGCTGCGGGCGAGCAGGAGCTTGGTCAGCCCCAAGATCGAATTGAGCGGCGTGCGGAACTCGTGGCTGACGTTCGCCACCAGCCGCGTCTTGACCTCCGACGCGCGCCGGATCGAGTCGTCCTTCTCGCCGATCTCGGCGTGCAGCGCGATGACCCCCTTGTCGCTGTCCTCGCGCTCGCGGTAGAGCCGCATCAGCTCTTCGTGCCGGCGCAAGAGCTCGCGCTGCTGCCGGTCGGTCTCGCGGTGCAGCGTCGACATCTCCGACAGGTTCGCCCCGAGCTGCTCGAGCGAGCGCCCGTAGTCGGCCGGCACCAGGCTGCCCGTCACCGCCAGGCACCCCTCGCCGAAGGGCCGCGCCCGCAGCGCCACCGGCTGCGGCGC
The DNA here is from genome assembly GCA_035762175.1 of Polyangiaceae bacterium. GTDB lineage: Bacteria > Myxococcota_A > Polyangia > Polyangiales > Polyangiaceae > DASTPP01. The sequence continues at coordinate 1,312 of DASTPP010000306.1, forward strand.
GCCGCCCAGGTTCAGCACCACCTCCCAGGGCTCGTCGCCGGCCGCGCCCGCCCCCGTCAACACGCGCGCGAGCTTCTCTTCGGTGCCCGGCGCCGCCGCCTCGGCGAGCCGCGCCCCGCGCCCGAGCCCGAGCAGCCGCGTCGCCCGCTCGTCGAGCCACTCGACATGCCCCTGCCGGTCGCAGAGCAGCCGAAACTCGCGGCTCTGGCCCGCGAACGCCTCTTCGGGCGGCATCTCAGCCATCGCCGCCCCCGCCCGGGACACGACCCCGCGCCCCCGCCGAGCGCCGGGCTGAGCCGCAGCACACCCCGGCGGAGGCCGCCACCCCCGAACCCGTCGTGAACATCACCTCAACACTCCTTAAACAAAAGCCGCCCGAAAAAAAGGCACCTTTTCGACCATAACCTCTGCCCCCGGGTCGGGCCGGCCCTCGCTCGTCCGGTCGGGGCCCCGGACCTAGCCCGGCCCACTTGGAGCCTCGCGCCCCGATCTTTGCCACATTGCGCCCGTCGCGTCCGCTCCCGATGATGGGCTCCCGAACCACGTCGACCCAGGCTCAGCCTCTAGCGTAAAAGCCGGGCACGATGTGGTTTGATGTGTGTCAGGCGCTCGGCCCAAAGTGAGGCCACGTGGGCGCTATTTCGGCAATGCTTCTTCGCAGTAAAGAAACGAAGCCTGCCGAGCGCAGCGCCCTTTGGGTGCTCGAACGCCGCCGATTTCGGCTGCGACTGCCGGGTTGTGTTCGCGGCTCCAAGGGCCTCGAAATAACGTGGTTGATGGATGCACTTGCCTCGCCCCAATTGGCTGTGCGGCTCGCCCCGTCGCTGAGGTTACTTTGTGCCCGACCCCAGAGCGGTGCGCGCGTGCGTGTGTGCCAAACGCCAGGCTTTGGTAGCTAATTTCGGCTGCCGCAGCGCCGCTGTAGGCCCATCGGAGGGGCGCGCCCCGCTCTAAGTAGGGCGATTCGGGGTCGATGGGTTGGACGGGACGCTTGTTCGCCGGCGGCTGCGGCAGGTCGAAGTTCGTCTCGGGGGCGGCGGTCGACTGGCCCGCGGGCCGGGGCGGTTGGGGCCGGGGCCGGGCGGGGGGCGGCGGGGGCGCGGGGCGCGGCGGCGAGGACGTCGGCTGGCGGACGAGGGTGATCTCGAGGGTGACGTCGCGCTGGAAGTTGACCGCTTGCGACGTGGTCTGATACCCCGGCGCCTCGGCCCGCACGATGTGTCGGCCGTTGCGGGGGAAGAGGCCGTGGAAGGGGTTGCCCTTGAGCTCGGCGTCGTCGAGGTAAATGGTCGCGCTGGAGGGGGTGACGCGCACGCGCAGCTCGACGGACTCGGGCGGCGGCGCCGCCGCGCTGGCGACGTCCGCGGCGGCGGGCGGGCTCGCCACGGACGCGGCGCTCTGCGCGGGGGCGCGCGGCGGCTCGATTCGCTGGTGATGCGCCCAGTAGACGCCCCCGCTCGAGAGCAGGGCGACGGCGAGCCCGGGGGCCAGGAGGCGCAGGGCCGGGGGCTTGTGCAGCCCCTGCCGCGACGTGCCGGTCGACGAGTGAAAGCTGCCGGCGCCGGCGAGCGAGGCGCTGTCGGCCGAGGGCAAGCGTAGGGAGTACGAGCTCGGGCGCATCGCGGAGTCGTACGAGCGCGAGGGATGCTCGGGGAGCATGCCGCTCTGGTTGGGCAGCCAGGGCAGCGTGTGCGACCCGGTGCCCGCCGCCGTCGACGACTCGATCACCGCGCGGATCGCCGCGCGCTGCTCGCGGAAGCTCGCGTTCATCAGCCCGGCGATGTCCGAGCTCGTCACGCGCCGGTGCGAGGCGTGCAAGAACGCCTCGAGCGCCTCGCGCATCTCCTGGGCGGTCGCGTAGCGCGCGCTCGGGTCGATCGCGAGCGCGCGCTCGCAGATCTGCAAGAGCTCTTCGGGCGCGCCCGGCGCGTGCTCGCGGATCGACGGCAGGTCGCCCGTCGCGAGCCGCTGCAGGATGCCGAGGTCCTGCTCGCCCTCCCACATGCGCCTCCGGGCGATCGCCTCCCAGAGGATGACCCCCGCCGGGAAGATGTCGGCGCGGCGGTCGACGTTCTGGCCGCGGGCCTGCTCGGGCGCCATGTAGGCGATCTTGCCCTTGATCATGCCGGCGCGCGTCAGGTGCGAGGAGCCGGCCGCCTTGGCGATGCCGAAGTCGACCACCTTCGTCTGGCCGTCGTACGTGACGAACACGTTGTGCGGGCTGACGTCGCGGTGCACGACGCCGAGCGGCCGCCCGTCGAAGTCGCAGAGCTCGTGCGCGTGGTGCAGGCCCGCGAGCATGTCCGAGATGATCTGCAGGAAGGTCGGCAGCAGGCGGCCGCCCTCGCTCGAGTTCGAGAGCTGCAGCACGCGGCGCAGCACCTGGCCCTCGAGGTACTCCATCACCAGGTAGTAGAGGCCCTGGTCTTCGCCGACCTCGTTGGTCTGCACCACGTTCGGGTGGTTGAGCCGCGCCGCGAGGCGCGCCTCGTCGAGGAACATGGCGACGTGCTCGCCGTCGTGGGCGAACTCGGGCTTGAGCACCTTGACGACCGAGAGCTTGGTGAAGCCGACCATGCCGCTCGCCATCGCGAGGTAGACGTCGGCCATGCCCCCGCTGCCCAGCCGCGCGACCAGTCGGTAGCGGCCGACGCGCGCCCGATTCGACGAGATGATGAGGTGCTCGGGAGGGGGCGAAGCCATGGCGGGTACGGCGCGGGGGCGTTAGAATCTGTGGCGGAGGCCGACGCCCCCCGGGCCCAGGCCGAGGGCCCAGGCGGCCGGGGGGGCGGCGGTGCGGGCCTCGGACGAGGACGAGGGCGGCGAGCGCACGAGGGTCAGCGTGAGCGTCAGGCCGGCGGTCAGGACGGCGGCGCCGAGCAGCACGTCGGACGCGAGCGCGAGGTCCTTGGCCCGCGCGTTCTGGTCGCGAACTTCGCCGTCGACCGGCCCGTCCTTCGAGCTGTCGCGCACCTCGGACGCGTCGCGGTACGCGAGCGAGCCGGTCACGGCCGCGCCGGCGCCCATCGCCAAGGCCGAGCCGAGCCCGACCCAGGACAGCGTCGTCCAGCGATGCCAGGGCTCGGGCGCGACCGCCGACGGCGCCGCCGACGGCGCCGCCGAGCCCATCTCGAAGAGGTGCACCTTCACCGTGCGCGTCTCGGCCCCGGCCACCTCGAAGCTCTGCTCGAAGACGTTGTAGCCCGCCTTCTGCACCCGCAGCTTGCGCCGCCCCGCGCTGACTTGCACGGGCTTGCGCAAGGGCGTCTCGCCCACGAGCTCGTCGTCGATGAACACGAGCGCGCCCGCCACCTCGGCCGTGACGTCGATCAGGGCGACGCGCCGGCGTAGCTCGTCGACCTCGCGCTGCACCTCTTCGGCGCGCGCCGCCGGCACGTTGCGCCCGCCCTCCTGAAGGTAGCGCTCGAGCCAGCGGAGCGCCTCGGCGTAGTTCTGCAGCTGCCGGTAGACGTGCCCGATGTTGTAGAGCACTTGAAACGCCGGCGACAGCTCGTACGCCCGCCGGAACTCGACGAGCGCCGCCTGAAAATCGCCCTCTTCGTAGAGCCGAACCCCGCGCCGGTAGCGGTCGCGCGCCTCCTCGATGGGCGCCTTGCCGCCGGCCCCCGGCTGGGCGGGCCCCCCGGGCTGGGCCGAGCCCCCCGGTTGGGCCGGCCCCGCGGGCTGGGCCGAGCCCGCCGGTTGCCCCGGGGGTTGCTGCGCGCTCGCCGCCCCCGAACCCAGCGCCAGCGCCGCGCTCAACGCCCACGTCACGCCCTTGCGTGCTCGACTTGCCAGTTGCATCGCCGAAACCATCACCCTTCGAAGGTCAGGAAGCTTCGCCCCACGCGGACCCCCGGCCTCGCACGAGGTGTGGAAAACCTACCATCGTTCGACCCTACCCCCAATTGCCCATACAAGGCCGCGCCCGCTCGGGGAAAGCCCAGAGTCGGGCGTACACCCGCCCGATGACGTCGGCGCCCGCCCCGCCACCCCGCCACGACGAACTTCCGGAGCCACGGCCCGAAGGGGCCTGCCACCATCGTTTCGAAGCCCTCGCCATGTGATGACGACCATCTGCCAACCTAAAGCATGTATGCGCAACAGCATGGGCGGGCCCACGTGTGGGTATGACGCTAGCTTACACTAGCACTTTGCTCGTCCACGATGCTATCAAAGGGAAGGCAGGCAAATTTCTAGCAAAGTGGTTTTTGTTGAAATTGCTTCGGGGCAGAGGCTCTGGGTGCCTCGGGGGTACGCATTCTGACCCGGTTGGTAGCGAGACCAACGTTTGGGGCGCTGTGACCCCCAGGCACCGCGCGACGGCGCCGTGAAGGGCCGCGGGCGCGCCGGGGCCGCTGCGGGGCGGTAACATACTCGGGTCGGCCCGTAACATCGGCCACTTTGGCAGAGAGGTCACACCCTATGAAAGCCCGACACGTTCTTGCTGGCGTCGTGATCGCCGCCTCGTTCGCGGCGGGCGCGTGCGGCGATTCGTCCGATGGGGGGCCGAGCCTGGGCGGCGCGGGGGGCGCGGCCGGGCAGGGGGGCGCAGCGGGCGCGGGCGGCGCGGCCGGGCTGGGCGGCACGGCGGGGCAGGGGGGCGCGGCGGGCGAGGGGGGTCAGGGGGGCGAGGGGGGCGGCGGGCAAGGGGGCTCGGGCGGGGCGGCCCCGTCGATCCGGCAGCTCGAGGCGGGCGGCAGCCACACCTGCGTGTTGCTCGACGACGGCGCGGTGCGCTGCTGGGGCAGCAACTTCGCGGGCCAGCTCGGTTACGGCCACAAGCGAGACGTCGGCGACGACGAGGCGCCTTCGTCCGAGGGCCCGGTCGAGCTCGGCGGCAAGGCCGTGCAGATCAGCGCCGGCGCCGCGCACACCTGCGCGGTGCTCGACGACGGCGGCGTGCGCTGCTGGGGGCAAGGCGACTTCGGCCGCCTCGGCTACGGCAACCAGAACGCGATCGGCGACGACGAGACGCCCGCGTCGGCGGGGCCCGTGCCGCTCGGCGGCAGGGCCGTGCAGATCAGCGCCGGCGGCACGCACACCTGCGCGCTGCTCGACGACGGCGGCGTGCGCTGCTGGGGCCCGGGCGCCGGCGGCCTGCTCGGCTACGGCAACGCCGACTCCATCGGCGACGACGAGACGGCGGCCGCGGCCGGGCCGGTCCAGCTCGGGGGCAAGGCGCTGCAGGTGAGCGCGGGCAGCAACCACACCTGCGCGGTGCTCGACGACGGCGCGGTGCGCTGCTGGGGCTCGGGCGCCGGCGGCCTGCTCGGCTACGGAAACGAGAGCAGCGTCGGCGACGACGAGCTGCCCGACGCGGTCAGACCGGTCGAGCTCGGGGCGAAGGCGCTCGAGGTCGTCGCGACGTACACGCACACGTGCGCGCGGCTCGAGGGCGGCGCGGTGTACTGCTGGGGCCCGGCCAGCGCGGGGCCGCTCGGCTACGGCAACGCCGACGACGTCGGCGACGACGAGGCGCCTTCGTCGGCGGGCCCCGTCGACCTCGGCGGCAAGGCGGTGCAGCTCACCGGCGGCTTCTTGCGCTCCTGCGCGCTGCTCGAGGGCGGGGGCGTGCGCTGCTGGGGCTCGGGGCAGTTCGGGGCGCTCGGCCTCGGCAACCTCGTCACCGTCGGCGACAACGAGGCGCCTTCGTCGGCGGGCCCCGTCGACCTCGGCGGCCGGGCGCTGCAGGTGAGCGCGGGCTTCGCGCACGCCTGCGCGCGGCTCGAGGGCGGCGCGGTGCGCTGCTGGGGGCGGGGGGTCGGCGGCGCGCTCGGCTACGGCGCCACCGACAACGTCGGCGACGACGAGCTGCCCTCGTCGCTCGACGCCGTCCGCCTGTTTTTAAAGCGCACGCGTGCGCGCTCGCGTCGCCCTCCGCGCCGCCGGCGCCGGCCCCGCCGCCGGCGCGATTTTGCCGTTGCCCTCGCCCCGGCGACGGCCAAAGCTGCCGCCGCACCGCCGTCCGAGCGGAGGGAGAGCGAGCGACGTGAGCCCCATTTCGACCGAGCGCCGTGGCGACATCTTGATCATCACCTCGAACCGCCCGCCGGTGAACGCGCTCGGCCACGCCGTGCGCGCGGGCCTGCTCGGGGCGATCGAGGCGGCCGACGCCGACGGGGCGGTGAAGGCGGTCGTGCTGCGCTGCGAGGGCCAGACCTTCTTCGCCGGCGCCGACATCGCCGAGTTCGGCCAGCCGATGCGCGAGCCGCTGCTGCCGGCGATTGTCGACCGCGTCGAGGCGTCGAGCAAGCCGGTCGTCGCCGCCATCCACGGCACCGCGCTCGGCGGCGGCCTCGAGGTCGCGCTCGCGTGCCACTACCGCGTGGCCGCGCCCACGGCGAAGCTCGGCCTGCCCGAGGTGAAGCTGGGCCTCTTGCCCGGCGCCGGCGGCACGCAGCGCCTGCCCCGCGTCGTCGGCGTGCCGAAGGCGCTCGAGATGACCGCCGGCGGCGAGCCGATCGGCGCGACGGAGGCGCACGCGCTCGGCCTCGTCGACCGTCTGATCGAGGGCGATCTGCTCGCGGGCGCCCTCGCGTACGCCGAGGAGGTCAAAGACGCCCGCCCCCTGCCCAGGAGCAGCGAGCGCGACGACAAGCTCGCCGAAGCCAGGCAGAGCCCCGGCCTCTTCGACGAATTTCGAACGTCCATCGCGCGCAAGGCCAAGGGGTTCGAGGCGCCCGAGGCCAACGTCAAGGCGGTGCAGGCCGCGGTCGAGCGGCCCTACGCGGAGGGCGCGCGCGAAGAGCGGCGCCTCTTCGCCGAGCTGATGGGCGGGACGCAGGCGCGCGCGCAGCAGTACTTCTTCTTCGCCGAGCGCAAGGCGTCGAAGATCGAGGGCCTCGGCGAGGGCGTGCGGCCGCGCGAGGTCGGGCGGGTCGGCGTGATCGGGGCCGGCACGATGGGCGGGGGCATCGCGATGAACTTCCTGTCGGCGGGCGTGCCGGTGACCGTGGTCGAGGCCACCCGCGAGGCGCTCGAGCGCGGCGTCGGCGCCGTGCGCAAGAATTACGAGGCGACGGCCGCCAAGGGCCGCCTGACGGCCGAGCAGGTCGGGCGGGCGATGGGGCTCTTGACCCCGACGCTCGACTTCGGGGCGCTCGCCGAGTGCGACCTCGTCGTCGAGGCCGTCTTCGAAGACATGGGCCTGAAGCGCGAGGTCTTCGGGCGGCTCGACCGGGTCGCCAAGCCGGGCGCCGTCCTCGCCACGAACACGTCGTACCTCGACGTCGACGCCATCGCGGCGTCGACCTCGCGCCCCGCCGACGTGCTGGGCCTGCACTTCTTCTCGCCCGCCCACGTGATGAAGCTGCTCGAGGTGGTGCGCGGCGCGAAGACCGCGCCGGACGTGCTGGTCACCGCCATGCACCTCGCGAAGAAGATCAAGAAGGTCGCCGTCGTCGCGGGCGTCTGCCACGGCTTCATCGGCAACCGCATGCTGAAGCCGCGCCAGGCCGAGGCGAGCAAGCTCCTGCTCGAGGGCGCGACCCCCGCGCAGGTCGACCGCGTCCACGTCGAGTTCGGCCTGCCGATGGGGCCCTTCCAGATGGCCGACCTCGCGGGCGTCGACCTCGGCTGGCACCGCGATCCGTCGCGGTCCGAGACCGTCCGCGAAGAGCTCTGCGCGCTGGGGCGCTGGGGCCAGAAGAAGGGCGCGGGCTATTACGACTACGACGAGCGGCGCCGGCCGACGCCGTCGCCCGTCGTCGAGGGGGTGATCGAGGCGTTCCGGCGGAAGGCGGGCGTCCGGCCGCGTGCGATCGAAGACCGAGAGATCGTCGAGCGGACGCTCTACCCGATGGTCAACGAGGGCGCGAAGATCGTCGAAGAGGGCGTGGCGCAGCGCGCGTCCGACGTCGACGTGGTCTGGGTCTACGGCTACGGCTGGCCGGTCTACCGCGGCGGCCCCATGTTCTGGGCCGACGCCGAGGGGCTGCCCGCGATCGTCGAGGGGCTGCGGCGCCAGCAGGGCCGGCTGGGGGCCGACTTCGCGCTGTCCCCGCTGCTCGTGCGCAAGGCCGAGGCGGGCGAGCGGCTGACGGGCTGAGGTCGGGGGCCGCCGAGCCCTAAATCTATCACGACGGGGGCCCGTCGCGTGTGCTCGCGGCCCCCCCAGCCCAGGCTCACCGAGACGACGGGCTCGCGGTCGCGCGTCGTCTGGCTCACGCCGACCTCGACGCTCAGATCGCGCACGCGAATCTCGCGCTCGCCCGGCGCCGCCGGGGGGGCTGCCGGCGGCGGGGGCGGCGGCGGCGGCACCATCGGCCCCGGCCGCCTCGGCCCCTTGCGGGCGAGGGGCGGGGGCGGCGGCACGTCGAAGCGCGCCGGCCTCGTGGCGCCCGCCGCGGGCTCGCCCCGCTCGTCCGGGTCGAGCGACGGCAAGACCACCGGCGCGGTGACGCTCACCGAGTCGCTCGCCCCCGCGTCGGCGGGCAGGCGGACCCGGATGTGGGCGCAGCGCGAGTGGACCAGCGAGCCGTCTTGGCGCAGGGCGAGAAGGGGCTCGAGGCGGTCGTGATCGTCGCGCTGCAGCGGCCGCGAGACGACGAACTGGACGAAGCGGCCGCCGTCCGGGCGCTCTTCGCGCGCGGCGTAGACGCGAAGGCCGAAGGCCGAAGAGCGCACGAGCTTGAGCGGCAGGCTGCCCTTCGCGATGAGCCTCGTCCCGCGGGTCGTCGGGTCGACCCACGCGTCGACCCACTCGAGCGAGGCGCCGCCCTTGCCCTCGACGACGCGCTCGCTATGGACCGCGGTGACGGCGGCCCGGCGGCCCCGGCCGCCGCCCGGGAAGGCGAGCGTCTCGGGGGCCCCCGTCTCGGGCCATTCGTGCTCGTCCTCGACGCCCACGCCCAGGGCGAGGCCGCCGGCGTCGCTCACCCCGACCAGGCACGAGGTGGGCGCCTCGTTCGAGGCCTGCCCCCCGCCCCCCTTCATTGCCTCGGCGACCTTCGCGTCGCCCACGACCGTGACGTAGCGGCCGCCCGGGGGCACCTGCGGCGGGAACGTCTGCGCAACGAGGAAGACGCCCGGCGCCCTCTCGCCCGCGGGGATGCGGCCCGGGCTCTTCGCCGGCGGCGCGCTGAAGCGCCCGACCGGCAGCTCGGAGAACCCGGGCGCGTCGCCGGCGCGCGCGCCGCGCGCCCAGGCGAGCGAGAGCAAAAGCAGCGGGGCGACGAAGAACGAGCGCGCCATCAGCGTCGGCCTCATAGCGTATTCAGGTAGGCCTCGAGCGCCTCGAGGTCGGCTTCGGCGAGGTCCTTGGCGCGGCCCATCGGCCCGTCGCTCTTTCGCAGCAGGTCGCCGAGCGTGGCGAAGCGGCCGTCGTGAAAGTAGGGCCCGCCCCCGCCGACGAGGTGGAGCGAGGGCGTGTTGAAGGCGGCCGAGCGGTCGGCCTGGTGCTTGCTGCCGACGTCGTGGTTCTTGCCGTCGGTGAAGGTTGCGCCCGAGTGGCAGGTGGCGCAGCCGGCCTCCGGCGAGGCGAAGACGGCGCGGCCGCGCTCGACCTCCGATCGGGAAGGTCGAGACCGTGCGATCGAACTGCGACCAGACGACGGCGCGGTGCCCCTCGGGGTCGACGGCGACGCCGCTCGAGCCGGCGCGCCCGCGCCGGGTCGGTCTTCTCGAGCCGCTCGATCGCCTGCTTGCGCCGCCTCGCCGCTTGCACTCGGCCCGGGTGGACGCCGCGCATCGAGATCGTGCCGACCTCGTGCCCGTCGCCCGCGAGGTCGACCGCGCTCACGACCGAGCCGACCGCGTGCGAGACGAACGCCGTCTTGCCGTCGTCGGCGACGACCACGCCCCGCGGCTCGCGCGCGGTCTTCGCCTCGAACTTCGGGGCGAGCGTCGCGGCGTCGAACGCGGCGAGCCTCTGGCCCCAGCCCGCCGTCACGACGAGGGTCGACTCGTCGGGCGTCGCCGCGATCGCGATCGACTCGGCCGGCGTCGCCTGCTTCCCGGGCCCCGGCCCGGGGTGCCGCTTTCGAAAGCCTCGGCCCGGCCGCGCGCGAAACTTCGCCCCCCCCGCCCCCGCGCGGGGCCGGGCGCGCGCCGCCGGGGTCAGGGCGAGACGTAGACGGACGTCGCCCAGTTGTCGCGCAGGACGATCGACACGTCGTCGGACAACGGCCGGCCCAGCGCGTTGACGTCGGACGAGAGGGTCACCAGCCCCGGGAACAGCCCCGTCTGGGCGAAGGTGCCCACGTCGCTCGTCTCGGTCTGGCCCGGGGCCGGGATCTGTCGTGCGTCGTTATAAAACGTGATCGAGTCGGGGCCGGCCAGCTCGCCCGAGCTCGCGACGCCGAACGTGACGCCCGGCGCCGGCTGGCTCAGGCAGTCGAGCGCCGTGGCGATGAGCACCCCGTTCGACCTCGCGTCGAGCGTGTACGTGCCCCCCACCGCGGCGAGCAGGGCGTTGACCTCGGCCGGCGTGAACATGAGCGTACGGCGCCGCACCGCGTCGGGGCCCACGCCGCGGAGGAGCTCGCGCTGCGAGAAGGCCACGATCTCGGGCACGTACGGCCCCGTCTGGCCCTCGACCGCTTGCACGAAGTCGTTGCTGACGATCTCGAAGTAGCCGCGAAAGTCGTCGCGCAGCGAGACCGTCGCGACGCCGTCGACGACCGGCGTGTAATCGACGGCCGGGGCCGTGCAGTTGGTGTCGAGCTGGTTGCAAGCCCGCACCTTGACGTCGGACAGGGGCTGCCGGCTGCCGCCGCTCACCACCTCGAACCGGAACTCGACCACGTTGCGCGTCGGCTGCGGCGGGTCGCTGCCGGTGAGGCAGGCCCACTGCGGCGTGTTGAGCAGCCGCGTGGTCTCGGACGGCAGGGGCAGATCGTCGAAGCCGCCGATCATCTGGCAGCCCGACAGCGCCGCCAGCGCGCAGAGGCCCGACAGCCCGACGCCGCGGCCGCGCGTCGCGTCGCGTCGGCCGGTGCCTTGCAGGGTAGCCATGCTTCGATCGCCTCCCGGTCAGAAGCGTACGCCGAGCCGCAGCCCGCCCGGCTGCGGCGAGATCGTCAGGCCCGCCTGGGCGCCCGCGCTCGGGGCCGAGCTCGGGCCCCGCGGGGCGATGAAGAGCACGTACGTGGCCACGGCGACGCCGGCGAGGCCGATGCCGACGCCGACGTTGGCCACCCAGGCCTGGGTCGTCGCCCGGTCGCGCGCGGCCGTGGCCTCGTCGGCCGAGCAGGTCGCTTCGGTCTGGCACTTGTCTTCGGCCTCTTTGTTGCTCGAGAGCGCCAGCATGCCGAACGTGGCGCCGGCGCCCAGGGCCGCGATGCCGAGCCCGCCGAGGACGTAGCCGGCGACCGGCCGGGGCCGCGGCGGCTCGCTCACGGGCGGCAGCGGCACGGCCCGCAGGGCGGGCACGTTGGCCACGACCTCGCGCGCGTCCGGAGCCACGACCACCGCGGTGCGAAAGGGGACGTACCCGGGGGCCTCGGCCGTGATGACGTACTCGCCCGGGTCGACGGGCGTGCGCGCCGCGAGCTGGCCCTTCTCGACGACCTGGCCGTTGCGCTTGACGACCAGGCCCGAGACCGGGCGCTCGACGCGCAGGACCAGCTGCGCGACGCGGGGCACGAGCTCGCCGGCGCGGCGCCGGCACTCGGAGGCGGACACCTCGTCGCGCTGCTGCTGGTAGAGCGCCGAGGCCTGGCGAAACTCGGCCAAGGCGGTGGCGAGCTTGCCCTCCCGCTCGTGACAGTCGGCCACGTGGAGCAGCAGCGCCGCCGTCGGGCCGGTGCCTTCGCTCTTCTTCATGCTCTGGGCGAACTTGGCGCAGGCCTCTCTGGTCTTGCCCTCTTTGCGCAGCTGCGCCCCCTCGCGAAAGAGCGCCCCGGCCTCGTCGGCGGCCTGGTCGCCGCGCGCCGCGCGAGGCGAAGCGACGAGGGCCGCGCTCGCCACCAGCAGCGCCGCGCCCCGCCGGGCGACGCCCCCGGCGCGCCGCAAAGCGGCTTGCCCCTTCACCCCGGCGGTCGTCATGGCTCGCCAGTGGGGCTTGGGCCGGGGCGTGGCGAGGGCGCCTCGGGCGCCGCCCACCCTTCGAACCTCGAGCGCGCCGCCGCGCGAGTAGCGCCGACGCCCCCTCGGGCGACGTGGCTCTCGATTCGGTGGTGACCTGCGAAGACTTGGCTCTTCTGAAGCACCCGAACCACCTCGATGCGTTTCCCCCAAGGCTACGTTCCCCCGAAGAGTGAGGGGCTTTGCCGCCAGAAACAAGCTCAATTATCGACCCGAATTTGTTGACTTCCGCCCCCGACAGAGCCCCCCTGGGTGGGTTGCCTGGCGCACATGCAGAACGGTTGTAGTAACCCGACCGCAACCGAGCCGGGCGTTGTCCTCCGCGGCCCCCGGCGGCGCCCCCCGCGGAGCGCTTTTCGTGCGAACACCGATACCGCGCGCCGTTTTCCTCCGGACTCTGGGCGGCCCGCCCGGGGCGCCCCCCGCCGCTCGGGCGAGCCTTCCGGGGCCCTTTCGGGCGCCGCGCCCGCCGTTCGGTCCCCGCCCCCGATCGTGGTACCTTCGTGGCCCGATGGGTGCTTCGCTCCGGAGGAACGCGCGCGCCTTGGGCGGGCTGGCGCTCGTCGCGGCGGGCTGTCAGTGGGCGGCTGGCTTCGAAGAGTTCGAGTCAGGGGCCGGGGCGGGCGCCGGGGGCGTCGCGGCCGGCGCGGCGGGCGTCGCGGGGGCGCGGGCGGGCGCGGGTAGCGACACGGCGGGCGCGGGCGGCCCGGGCGGGGCGGGGGGCTCAAGCACGGGCGCCGGCGGAGCGGGGGGCTCCGGCCCGGGCGGCGGGGCCGGCGGCGGCTCGGGGCTCTGCGGCAACGGGCAGCGCGACCCGGGCGAAGAGTGCGACGACGGCGCGCCCTACAACGGCGCGGCCTTCGCCTGCTCGGCCGATTGCAAGGTGCAGTGCTCGGCCGACCGCTTCGTGCCCTACGTCTCGGTGTCGCGGGACGACGCGACGGGCCACTGCTACGTTTACGTCCCCGTCTCGAACGCGCTCGGGTTCGACGACGCGGTCGGCTGCACCACGATCGGGCTGAGCGGGTTCGAGCTTGCGTCGATCCGGACGACGGCCGAATTCAATTTCGTGGCCGCCTCGCTGCCGCTCGCGGGCGACATCTGGGTCGGCCTCGACGACCCCGACGAGCAAGACGGGGCCGCGAGCTGGCGCTGGTTGCTCGACCCCGAGGGCGTGTTCGTCCCGACCGAGTCCCTGCCTTGGGGGGCGGGGCAGCCCGACGACTGCTGCGGCTCGCCCCTCGGCGCCGAGAACGGCGAGCAAGACTGCGTCACCATGGCGTCGAGCAACTATGTCGTTGCCGACGACGATTGCAACGCCCCGCACGCTTACCTGTGCGAATACCCCGCCGGCCCCGACTGAAGGGCCCGCGTCAGAAGCGGCCGGCGAGCGTCAGCCCGCCCGGCCGCGGCGAGAGCATCAGGCCGCCGGCCGTGGCGGCGCCGGCCGGCGTCGCGGGCGAGCGCAGCAGCAGGTAGCCCCCGACCGCGACCCCGACGAGCCCGACGCCGAGGCCGACGTTGGCGATCCACGCCTGGGACGTCGCCCGGTCGCGATCGTCGATCGCTTGCGGCGAGCAGCCCTTGTGCTCGGGGCAGGCGTCGTCGGCCTTCTGGTAGGTCGAGACGGCCATCACGCCGAAGACGGCCCCGACGCCCAGCGCCGCCACGCCGACCCCGCCGAGCACGTACCCGAGCGCGGGGCGCGACGCGGCGGCGGGGCGCGGCGGCGGGGCGTCGGCGGGCCCCGCGCTCGCGCGGGGGCCGGGCGCGGCGGCGGGCGGGGGCGCGGCGGGAGCGGGCGCGAGGTCGGGCACCTCGACCTTCACGTCGTCGCCGTTCGGCCGCACGAGCACCGAGGTCTGAAAGGGCAGCCTGCCCGGCGCCTCCGCGCTGAGGGTGTGGGTGCCCGGGTCGATCGGCAAGCGCGACCCGAACTGCGCCGCCTCGACCTTCTCGCCGTCCCGCTTGACCACGAGCCCCGGCGCCGCCGCGGCGCCCGCCCGTACGGTCAGGTACGAAAGCTTCGGCTCGAGCCGCGCGGCCCGGCGCTGGCCTTCGCCCATTCGCGCGGCGTCGCCCTGGGTGCTGGCGAGGCGCGAGGCGCTGAGAAACTCGGCCCAGGCCGACGCCACCTTGCCCTGCCGCTCGTGGCAGTCGGCGAGGTTGAGCAGCGTGCCCGACGAGGGGTCGAGCCGCTGGCTCTCGGCGAACTTCGGGCACGCCTCGTCGAGCTGCCCCGCCTTGAGCAGGCGGCGCCCTTCTTTGAAAAGCGCCTCGGCGGCCGCGGGGTTGGCGCGCGCCGCGCCGGGCGCCGCGCTCAGCGCCGCGCCCGCGAGCAGCGCGAGGGCGGCGTGGCGCGCTCGACGCGCGGGCACGGCCGGGGCAAAGCGCTCGCTCGGCATCAAGCCCTCATCGCTCGTCGTAAAGGTCTCGGTTCGCCGGGGTCGCCGGGGTCGCCGGCTTCGGCGGCCGCGGGCCGAGGCGGGCGCCGCCCCTCGGCCGCGGGCCCGGGCGCGCGCTCTCGCCCGGGGGCGGCGAGGCACCCCCGACGAACCCCTCCCGTGCTTCTCGTTCGGCCGCCCCGCGGGGCGCCGCCGGCGCCTCGGCAGGCGCGTTCGACGAGGCCGGGGGCGGTGGCGTCACGGCCGTCGCGACCGACCCGACCGGGGGCGGTGGCGCCACGGCCGTCGCGACCGACCCGACCGGGGGGGGGCTCGCGCCCCTCGGGTGCAAGATCGCGTCGATCCGCGATCGGCCCAGGGCCAGCGACACGAGCCCGATCGCGAGCGCGGCGCCCGCGGCGAGCCCCGCCGCCCGGCGCCCGGCGCCCGGCCCCCGCCGCGAGGGCCGCCCGGCCACCGGGCTCGCCGTCTGGCCCGAGCCCTCCGGCGGGCGCAAAAAGCCCGGCTTGGTGGCGAGGGCGTCGACAACGAGCGGCGGCGACGCCAAGGCGAACGTCGGCACGCCCGAAGGCGCGGGCGGGGGGACGCTGACGCTGGCCCGCGAGAGCCCGAGCGCCTCGGCCAAGGCCGCGACCGCCGCGCCGGCCGAAGGGAAGCGCGCGTCGACGTCGCGGTTGACGCAGCGCGAGAACCAGGCGTCGAACGCCGGCGGCCAGGGGGGCACGATGGCAAAGGACCGGGCGCGATCGCTGGGCGGCTCGAGCGGCTGCACGCCCACCTCGTTGAGCAGCCGCATCATCGTGCCCTCGCGCTCGTTCGCCGAGCGCCAATAGAAGCGCCCCGTGAGCAGATAAAACACGATGAGCCCGAGCGCCCAGACGTCGAGCCGCGGCGTGACGGGCCCCCCGGAGACCTGCTCGCTCGCCATGAAGAGCGGCGTGCCGCGCAGCTCTTGGCTGAGCTTGTGGCTGCCCGAGAGCACCTTGGCCATGCCGAAGTCGAGCACCTTGACCAGGGGCTCGCCCCCCTCGCGCCGGACCAAGAACAGGTTCTCGGGCTTCAGATCGCGGTGCACGATGGGCGAGGGCCGCCCCTCGCGGTCGACGTAGCCGTGCGCCTTGTCGAGCGCGGCGGCCACCTGCCGCGTCAGCTCGAGCACCTCGGCCGCCGGGCGCGGCCCCGCCTCGGTGACCAGCGCCTCGAGGGTCTGGCCCCGCAGGCGCTCCATCGCGAGGTAAGGCAGGCCCTGCGCCTCGTCGACCCCGGCGTCGAAGATGCGCACGATGTGCTCGCTCGCCAGCCGCGCCGCGATGCGCGCCTCGAGCTGAAAATTCTCGAGCGCCGGCCCCGAGCCGAGCACGTGCGGCCAGAGCACCTTGAGCGCCACCTGCTCTTCGGTCGCCATGTGCTCCGCCGCGTAGATGACGCCCATGCCCCCCTGGGCGATGCGCGCCTCGACGCGGTAGCGCCCGGCGAAGACTTGCCCCTCTTGGAGCATACCGCCCCCGAGCGTAGCGAAAACGGGATGGGTATCCTAGCCCTCGCGGCCGCGCCGGCCCCGCGCCCGCGGCCAAAACGCACGGGCTTTCGCGCCCGGCCGCCGCCGAACCGGCCCCGAGGGGCGGGAAAACGGCCCTCGAAGGCCTTTCGGACGTTTCCCTAGGAGGGGGCGAAGAAAATTTCGCCCTGACGATAAAGGCCCCCAGGCGCCCCGTAGCCTCTCGCCGGGGCCCGGCCACCCGGGGCTCGGGCGTCACGCCTAACTTCGTGCCGTGGCCGTGGTCGTGGCCGTGGTCGTGGTCGTGGCCGTGATCGTGATCGTGATCGTGGTTGCAGTGCTCGCCGTGCTCGTGGGACGCCTCAGCCTCGGCGACCTTCTTGCGCACGTCGTCCATGTCGAGCTCGCGGAGCTGCGCGACCACGTCGTCGAGCGCCGCCGCGGGCATCACGCCCGGGCGCTCGAAGAGCAAGATGCCGTCGCGGAAGGCCATGACCGTGGGAATCGACCGGATGCCGAGCGCGCCGGCGAGCTCTTGCTGCGCGTCGGTGTCGACCTTGCCCCAGGTGAGGTCGGGGTGCTTGGCCGCGGCCGACTCGAAGATCGGCGCGAAGGTGCGGCAGGGGGCGCACCAGGTCGCCCAGAAGTCGACGAGGACGATGCCCTCTTTGCCGACGATCGATTCGAAGTTGTCTGCGGTGAGTTCGGTGGTCGCTCCCATACCGACCCTTTAGCACCCCGCGGGCCGCGCCGCCTCCGGCCTCGCGGCGGCGGGGCCCGGCGCCCCGGGGCGCCAGCTCAGCGGCCCGCGTCGGCACCCCCGCCGAGCGCCGCCGCGCCCCCCGGGCCGGGCCCTCAGGAGCGCAGGCCCGGCGCCTCCTGGCCGGTGCTCGCGACGTACTCGCTGTAGCCGCCGCCGTAGGCGCGCACCCGGCCCGGTGTCAGCTCGAGCACCCGGTCGGAGATGGCGCGCAGGACGTGCCGGTCGTGCGACACGAACAGGATGGTGCCCTCGTACGCGGAGAGCGCCTCGATGAGCATCTCTTTGGTGTCGAGGTCGAGGTGGTTGGTGGGCTCGTCGAGGACGAGGAAGTTCGGCGGGTCGTAGAGCATCTGCGCGAGCACCAGGCGCGCCTTCTCGCCGCCGGAGAGCACGCGGCAGCGCTTCTCGACGTCGTCGCCCGAGAAGCCGAAGGCGCCGGCGAGCGTGCGCAGCGAGCCGATCGAGGCCCGGGGGAACTTGCCGACGAGCGCCTCCCAGACGGTGTGGTCGGGGTCGAGCAGCTCGGTCGTGTGCTGCGCGAAGTAGCCGAGCTTGGCGCTCGGCGCGACGTTGACGCGGCCCGCGTCGGGCTCGGAGGAGCCGGCGACGAGCTTGAGCAGGGTCGTCTTGCCCGCGCCGTTGGCCCCCATCACGCACCAGCGCTCGCCGCGGCGCACGAGCAGGTCGAGGCCGTCGAAGACGACGCGGCGGCCGTACGCCTTGCGCACGCCGTCGAGGCTCGCGACGTCGTCGCCCGAGCGCGGCGGCGCGGGGAAGTCGAAGCGGATCTTCTTGCGCCGGCGCGGCGGCTCGACGCGCTCGATCTTCTCGAGCTTCTTGACGCGCGACTGCACCTGCGCGGCGTGGCTCGCGCGCGCCTTGAAGCGGGCGATGAAGGCCTCTTCTTTCGCCAGCATGGCCTGCTGGCGCTCGAACTGGCTCTCGGCCTGCGCGTCGAGCAGCGCCCTCTGCCTGGCGTAAAACTCGTAATCGCCCGAGAAGACGGTGAGCTCGCCCCCGTCGATCTCGACGATCTTGGTGACGACGCGGTTCATGAACTCGCGGTCGTGCGAGGTCATCACCAGCGCGCCCTCGTAGCCCTTCAAGAACTGCTCGAGCCACACGATCGACTCGATGTCGAGGTGGTTGGTGGGCTCGTCGAGCAGCATCACGTCCGGGCGCATCAGCAGGATGCGCGCGAGCGCGACGCGCATCTTCCAGCCGCCCGAGAGCCGGCCGACGTCGCCGTCCATCACGTCCTGCTCGAAGCCGAGGCCCGCCAAGATCTCGCGCGCCCGCGCGTCGAGCGCGTAGCCGCCGAGCTCCTCGAAGCGGGCTTGCGCCTCGCCGTAGGCGTCGACCAGCCGGTCCATCTCGCCGGCGAGGGCCGGGTCGGCGAGCTTCGCCTCGAGCTCGCGCAGCTTCGC
>DASTPP010000307.1:0-19547 GCA_035762175.1 Polyangiaceae bacterium
TCAGGCGACCGAGCGCTACTTCGCGGCGGCGCTCTTGGTGTTCACGGGCACGAAGCCGACGACGCACAAGCTCGACGAGCTCGCGGCGATGGTCGCGCCGCTGCACCCGCTCTTGGCCGAGCCCTTCCCGATGGCGACCGAGGAAGACGAGCGGCTGTTTAACTTGCTCCGGCGGGCGTATATAGAAGCGCGATATAAGAAAACCTACCGCATTACGGCCGACGAGCTGGCGGTGCTGGGCGAGCGGGTGAAGCACCTGGCGGGGCGGGTCGAGCGGGCGTGCGGCGAGGCGATCGCGGCGATGGCGGGGCCGGCGGGCGGCGAGGCAGACGCAGGGCCGGCGGGCAGTGGGGAGCGAGGGGCGGGGGGCGAGGTCGGCCCCGGTGTGGTGAGCGGGGCGGGCGGCGAAGTCATCGCGAGCGTGGCGGGTGCGGTCGGGGGTGAGGTCGGGCGAGGCGGCGAAGGGCGAATCGGCTGAGGCGGGGGCGAGCGGCCGCCGGAGGGCGGTGGTAGGCTACGCGCCAGGTACGATGGTCGATCCGAAGCCGCCGCCCGCACGTGTCGTTTGGCTCTTCGCCGAAGAAGACGAGTCGCTCGCGCGCGAGCTCCTGCGCTTTTCGGCGGTGTTGGCGCGCCTCGGGCTGATCGAAAACTGGAGCCCGCTCGACCTTTTGCCGGGCCAAGCCTGGGACCTAGCCCTTTTCGAATGGGTGCTTCGTGCGGACGTGATCATGGTCTTGGTCAGCCCCGACCTCGTGGCCGAGGAGTCGAGGCGGGTTAAGGTCTCGCTCGCCGCCGTGGCGCAGGCGCGGGGGGTGCGCCGCATTCGGGTCGTGCCTGTCTTGCTTCGGGCGAGCCTTCTGCCAGACGAGCTGTCTTCGCTGCAGGTGCTTCCTCGCGACGGCAAGCCCATCGCCGGCAGGCGAGATCGCGACGAGGCGTTCTTGGAGGTCATTCAAGGTCTTCAAGAGGTCGTCGCGTTCCGGCCGAACGACTCGGGGCGGGGGGGGGCTTCGCTCCCGCGAGTGACCCAAGAGGGGGCGCGCGGCCTGTCAGGGGCGCTTCGAGAGTCGCTCGAGCCCCTGACCATGCAAGCCCGGCCGCTTAACGTCAACGCCATCTTCCGCCTCGACGGCCCCCCGAGCGTCACGTTCGTCGAGCCGCCGCAGTTCCCGCTGCTCAAGCTCGAGCTGGGTACGATGGGGACGGGTCTCATCGTCGAAGGGCCCTCGAAGATTGGCAAGTCGACCGCGATCAAGCGGGCGATGGCAGCGCTGGGCGTCTCGGAGGGGCAGCAAATTTGGTGGGAGGGGCAGGCGCCGCCGTCGCTCGACGAGTTCCGGCGCACCCTCGACGAGCTTCTTCGGGCCAAGCAGAACACCTGGCTGTTCATCGACGACTTTCACTACCTCGAAGACGAAGGGTACCGTCGCACCCTGGCGTTTCGCATGAAGGCGCTCGCGGACCGAGACGAGCGCCACGCCAAGGTAACCTTGATCGGCATCAACCCTCTCGGCGGCTCGCTCGTCCAGGTGATGCCCGACCTCGCCGGTCGGTTTCGAATCTTGCGCATCGACCGCGAGAAAGATTGGGCCGGCAGCACCAAGATCGCCGAGCTCATCGTCCGGGGCGAGCAAGCGCTCAACGCGCGGTTCAGCCGGCGCGACGAGTTCGTTGTGGCTGCCGGCGGCAGCTTCTTCATCGCCCAATTGCTCTGCAACCGGGCGGCCGCGCGGGCGGGGGTGTTCGAGCCGCCGCCGCGCACCGCGACGATCGACCTGGGGCCGGCCGATGTCGTGTCGGCGATCGGCACCGAGCTCGCCGCCCGCTACCGGGCGCCGCTGCTCGACCTCGCCGCCTACGACGAGTCGCCCCCGCCGCGCGGCGCCGGCCTCTCGTTGCTCTGGCTGCTCGCGCGCAGCGACGACGGCTTCGTCGCCCTGAAGGAGGCGCGGCTTCGCTTTCCCATGCTACGGCCGGCGTTCGACTGGCTGCTCGGCAGCAACCTGACGCGCTGCTTTCGCGAGCACCCTTCGCTCAAGGGTCTACTCTACTTCAACCGCGCGGCGGCGACCCTCACGATGGAGGACCCGCAGCTCAAGTTCTACTTGCGCCAGCTCGACTGGGAAGAGTTCGCCGAGGCGAGCGGCCACGGCCACGTGAGCTTTCACCCGCAAGACGGGCCCATCTGGCCCCCGACGCCTCAGCCACCGGGGGTCTCTCCGGGGGCGGGCAGGCCAGGCGCGACCGACGTCGCGGCGGCCAGGGCGAGCGCAGCAAATGGCGGTGGGGCGAGTCGCGGCGCCCCCGCGGCGCACGCCGAGGGGGGGCGGGCGGCGAAGGCGCGGCGCGTCTTGCACCTTTCTGACCTGCACTTCGCCACCGCCGACCAGGCGACGGTGGCCTACGCCCAGCTCGCCGCTGATCTGCGGCAGCAAGGGGTCGAGCGGCTCGACGCGCTGCTCGCCTCGGGCGACCTCGTGAACCGGGCGACGCCGTCCGAGTACGACGCCGCGAGGCTCTTTCTCGAGCAGCTCATGTCGGGCTTCTCGCTCGCGCCGCGGCGAATCGTGCTCGTGCCCGGCAACCACGACGTAAGCTGGACGCTCTCGGAGGCCGCGTACTCGCTACACAAGCGCTCGCGCTACGGCGGCGAGCTGAAAGAGGGCGCGTTCATCGAGCACGGCCCCGACATCGTCGAGGTGCGCGACGAAGAGGCGTACCGGAGGCGCTTCCAGCCCTTCGCCGACTTCTACCGCCAGATCACGGGCGACGAGTACCCGCTCGATTACAACGAGCAGGGGCTGTTCGCCGACCTCTCGGACGCCGGGCTCGTGGTGCTCGGCCTGAACTCGGCCTGGCAGATCGACCACCACTACCGAGACCGGGCGAGCATTCACATGGGCGCGCTCAGCCGCGCCCTCTTGAAGCTAGGCCCGCCCGACGACCGGCTGCGCGTGGCCATGTTTCACCACCCGCTCTCGGGCGGCGAAGACTCGCGCATTCGCGACGACTCGTTCTTGCAGCAGCTCGCCGTGCATGGCTTCCGGCTGGTGGTGCACGGCCACGTGCACAAGGCCGACGCGGGGCTTTACCGCTACGATCGCAGTGCGGGCGGGCGGCGGCTCGACATCATCACCGCGGGCACCTTCGGCGCGCCCGTGCGCGAGTGGGTGCCGGGCTACCCGCTGCAGTACAACCTGCTGCTCGTCGACGAGCAGCGCGTGACGGTCGAGACGCGCTGCCGGCGCGAGGTCAACGGCGCCTGGGAGCCGGACGCCATCTGGCGGCAGGGGCCGGGGCAAGATCCGCTGCCGCGCTACCACGTCGAGCGGTAGCGCCGTAGGGTAGAGGTTGGGTGAGGAGGCGGGGGGGCACCTTGCCCTTGCGCCGCAAGGCCGCGAGCCTCGCGAGAAACCAGGCCTCGTACTCGCGGTTAGCGACCACGACTTCGGCGGGAATGTGGGGCGCGATCGTGCGCGCCCGTTCGCGCAGCTCGACCACCCGGACGCGTTCTGTCGTAGGCGCGGAAGCCGGCGAGCCTGAGCTCTTCGATGCGTACGCGCCCGGGCCCGGCCTCGGCCTTCATGGCGAGCTTTCTAGCACCTCGGCCGGCGGCGCACGATGGCGACGGGCGGAGTCGGCCCGGCCCCTCGCAGTGGTCGCGCCCGGCCGGCCGCGGCGGACGCCTTCGCGGCGGGCCGGTTGAACGCGGGGCCCCGATGCCCGTACGCTCGCGCCCGTGGCCCACCCCCGCTTCGGCCGTGACCGCGTTCCGGGACGACTGCTCGCCGCCACCTCGACGCTCTGCGTTCTCGCGTCCGCGGCCCGCCCGGCGCGCGCGTGCGGCGCCGCGTACCCGGGCGGGCCGATGGTCTGCAACCTGTCGGACGCCCCGCAGTTGCGCCCGCTCGCGCGCGTCGGCGCGAGCTACGCCTTTACGAGCACGACGCTGCTCTTCGGCGAGGGGCGGCGGGCCGATTTTACCCGCCACGCCGCCTTCGCGAGCGTCGAGGTCCCGGTCGGCGAGCGCTTCGCGCTCTCGGTGGCCGCGGGCGGCGTGCTCGCGGGCGCGCTCGACGCGCGCGGGGGCGCGTCGGGGGCGGCCGCGGGGCGCTACGAGGTCGGGCCGGGGCTGGCGACGGCGTTCGGCGGGTCGTTCCGGGCGGTCGATGGGCGGGGGGCGGCCCCGCTCGTCCTGCTGACGGGCACCGTCTCGTTCACCCACGCCGGCACGCGGGCCGAGGGGGGCGAGTCGCCGACGTTCACGGCCTTCGACGGGCGGCTCGGGGCGCTCGTGGGCAAGACGATCGCCGACGTCGTCACGCCCTACGCCCTCGGGCGCGTGTTCGGCGGGCCGATCTTCTGGCGCTTCGGGGGCGAGGCGGTGACGGGCACCGACCTCTACAAATACCAGGTCGGGGGGGGCGCGACGGTCAGCCTCTTTCGGCGGCAGCTCGACGTCTTCGTCGAGGGCGTCGCGCTCGGCGAGCGGGGCGCGTCGGCGGGGGCGGGGTTCTCGTTCTTCTGAGCGGCGCGGGGCGCCCCGCGCGGCCGGCCGGGCGGGGCGCGACCCGGGCGCGCGGCGCGCCCCGCCCGGGGGAGGGGGGCCCTACTCGTCGCCGGCGCCGTGGTCCCAGTAGGTGACGGCGTCGCGGTGCATGCTGACGAAGCGGGCGCCGCCGTCCTGCGAGACGACGATGGCGAGCGAGCCGGGGGCGGCGGCGCAGAGGCGGTAGGCCGAGCGGTGCCGGGTGCCGACGCGGTCGGCCTGCTCGGTGACGAAGGCGTCGGCGTCGGGGTCGAGGGCGCGGCGGACTTCGGGGACGTGCGGCAGGTCGCCGGCGATCTCGGCGCCGAAGCCGAGCACCTCGAAGCGCTTGGTCAGCACGACGGCGCCGTCGACGTCGGCGAGCGAGGCGATGAGGTGGCTGAGCTCGAAGAGCGCCTCGTCGAGCTCGGCGAGGGTGCCGCCGGGCTCGCGGTGGTAGAGGTCGGCGCTCGGGGGGCCGCCGCCGGCGGCGGCGCGCTGGTCGAGCTCGGCCAAGATGGCCAGCATCAGGCGGCGGAAGCTGCGCCGCGCCGGCCCGTCGCGCAGGCGGTACTTGGTCTTGAGGTAGACGTCGGCGGTGCACGCGGGCGGCACGATGACGAGGGCGCCGCCGTGGTGCGCGGCGCGCATGGTGGCGACGACGCGCTTGACCATCTGCTGGGTGACGTAGCGGGTCAGCGCCGCCACGACCTCGTCGTCGGCGGCGGCGGCCGAGCGGGCGCGGTGCTCGGCGGCGACCTCGGCGCGCTCGCGGGCGAAGTGCGCGGCGAGCCAGCCGGACGAGAACACGTCGAGCGCGAGGTCGGTGAGCCGGCCGCCGCGCAGCTCGGCCACCGGGCGCGGGCCGCAGGCGACGGCGACGTGGCCGGGGCGCGCGACGCGCACGACGAGGCCGGGCGGCATCAGCGGCTCGGCGAGGCGGCCGCCGTTGGCCGCCTGCAGCCAGCGGGGGCCGCTCTGCACGAAGCCCCAGGTCACGAGCTCGCCGCCCCGCTCGGCCACGCCGACGAGCGCGCGGTGGTACTTCGCCGCCGGCGACAGGCGCCGCAGCTCGTGCTCGTCGAAGCCGCGGGGCTCGTCGAAGACGAGCGGCAAGAGGCCCGCCGGCGGCGCCGCGTCGTCGGGCAGCTCGTCGGGCGGCAGCGCGAGGATGCGGCAGGAGACCGGCCGCTCTTCGTCGCGCAAGAACGACGCGTGGTACGCGGTGTCGAGCACGGTCTCGAGGCGCCCGGGCAGGGGCAGGCCCGACGCGGGCCAGCTCTCGCGGACGAGCGCGGCGAGATCGTGCGGGTAGGCGCGGGGCACGCGGCCCGCATTGTGGGGCGGCGGCCGGCGGCGGCGCAAGGGGGCCGCCCCGCCGGGCGCGCGCCCCGCTCGGGCTTCAGCCCGGGCGGCGGCGCTCGGGGCCGAGCTGCTCCTCGATGCGCCGGCGGATGGCCTCGTCGGGGTGCTCGCGCGCGATGCGGATCGCCTCGGCGAGGAGGGGCCGGAACTCGGCCGGGTACGAGGCCTCGTGCACCGAGAGCGAGGGCAGGGCGTTGCGGCGCACCTCGAGGTCTTCGTTCTCGACGAAGGTCTTCAGGAGCAGGCACTGCCAGCGCTCGAGCAGCCCGCGCAGGTGGTGCAGGGCGTCGTCGTCGCCCTCGGGCCCGCCGCGCGCGGGGGCGGGCGCGGCGGCGAGCGCGGCCGCGGCGGCCCTCGACAGGCGCTCGGCGCCCCGCGGGCGGCCGTCGACGCCCCAGGCCCAGGCGAGCGCCCGCAGCGCGCCGGCCTTGTCGCGGTTGTCGCCCTCTTCGACGATCGTGAGCAGCGCCTCGACGACGCGCCGGCGGCCGAAGGACCACACGCAGGGCTCGACGAAGAGCCGGCCGGCGCTCGGGTTGGGCTCGTCGACGGCGGCCTTCAGCATGGGCCAGAAGAGCGCGGGCGGCATCGCGTCGAGCGCGTCGAGCGCGCCGGCGACGTCGAGCTTGGCCCGCCGGTCGGCGAGCGCCGCGCAGGCCGCCCGCAGCATCGGGCCCTCGAGCCGGGGCAGCG
Organism: Polyangiaceae bacterium; assembly: GCA_035762175.1. Taxonomy (GTDB): domain Bacteria; phylum Myxococcota_A; class Polyangia; order Polyangiales; family Polyangiaceae; genus DASTPP01. The sequence continues at coordinate 6,590 of DASTPP010000307.1, forward strand.
CGCCCGCGAGCAGGCCGGCGGCGAAGACGGCGAACCAGCGCGCGCGCGGGTCGTCGCCCCCGAGCGCCGCGGCGAGCCAGCGCTCGGCGACCTCGGGCGACGCGGCGGCCGCCGCGCGCACCTCGCCCTGGAGGGCGCGCTCGCGCTCGGCGCGCCGGAAGACGTCTTGCTCGAAGAGCATCTCGTGGTACCTGCGGCCGAGGGCCGCCCAGTGCCCCGCGTCGGCGCCCTGCATGGGCGGGCAGGGTACCACGCGCGCCCGCGGGCGGCCGGCCCCTCCGCGCTCAGGCCGCCGAGCGGTCGGCCACGCCCCGGCGCACGTTCTCGAGGCTGAGAAAGCCCGCGCGGTAGCGCCCGACCTCGGCCTCGATGCGCTCGGCCGCCCAGCCGAGCTCGGCGCCGGCGCACGCGGCCACCCGCCGGAGCTCGTCGTCGGTCGGCGGGCCCATCGTGCCGAGCACCAGGCGCCGGTCGAGCAGATCGCTCAGCGTGCGCGCCGACTCGTGGCGGACGCCGAAGGCGACCTGGGCCAGGATGTCGAGGCGCCCGGGCCGCGGGCTGACGCGCTCGCCGAGCGCGGGCGCCGCGTCGCAGAGGGCGAGCACGCGCTCGTGCTCGGTGCCGTAGAGGCGAAAGAGGTGCGCGCCGACCTCGGGGGCGAGGCCCCGGCGGGCGGCGGCCGCCCGGGCCTCGGCGAAGGCCGGGGCGGGGTCGACGGCGAAGCCGGGGCTGCCGAAGAGCGGCAGGCGCGACGAGTCGTACTCGCGGGCCCGCCGGCCGCCGAGCGCCCCGTCGCGCGCGAGGGCCTCGAAGACCTGCTCGCCGAGGTGGCGCGAGGTCGTCCACTTGCCGCCCGCGACCGAGTAGAGGCTGCCGACGCCGTCGGGGCGGTGGTCGAAGATCTCGGAGCGGCGCGAGGCGCGCACGGTGCTCTGCGCGTCGAGGTCGACGAGGGGGCGCGCGCCCACCGTCACGGCGCGGATGCTGGCCTCGGCGAGCGGCTCGCGCAGCAGCTCGTTGGCCGTCGAGACGAGCTCGTCGACGTCCTCGGCGAGCGGGCGCAGCTCGTCGGGGTGGCCCTCGTAGGCGGTGTCGGTCGGGCCGAGCAGTGAGAGGCCCTGCCAGGGCGAGATGGCGAGGTGGCGGCCAGACCTCGCGCGGGCGAAGAGCCCGACCGAGGCCTCGAGCGGGTCGGTCAGCAGGTGAATGCCCTTGGCGCGGCGCACGCGCACGTGGCTGAGGCGCCCGAGCCCGCGCAAGACGAGGTCGACCCAGGGGCCGGCGGCGTTGACCACGACCTTCGAGCGCACGAAGCGCTCTTCGCCCGTCAGCGCGCAGCGCGCCTCGACGCCCTCGACCCAGGCCGGCCCCCGCCCGCCGCTCACCCGGATGCCGCGCGCCTCGACGTGGTTCAGGGCGACGGCGCCGGCGCGGGCGGCGGTCTTGACGAAGGCGAGCAAGAGGCGCTCGGGGTGCACGTTCAAGAAGTCGTAGAACGACAGGCCGCCCTCGAGCCCGCGCGGGTCGAGGCAGGCGGCGAGCGCGCGCACCTCGCCCGGGCCGAGCCAGCGCGAGGCCGGGGTGCGGAAGGGCGGGGGCACGCCCCGGTTCTTGCCCGCGGCGAGCGCGTCGTAGAGCTTGAGCCCGGTCGCGAGCGCGGCCCGGCCCGGGCGCGACCAGTCGTAGACGGGCAGGACGTGCTGGCGCGGCTCGACGAGGTGGGGGGCCGCGCAGCCGAAGATCTTTCGCTCGCGCAACGACTCGCGCACGATACCGAGCTCGAAGCTTTGCAGATAGCGCAGGCCGCCGTGCAAGAGCTTCGAGGTGTTCGAGCTCGTGCCGGCGCCGAAGTCGCGCTTCTCGAGCAGGCACACCTTGAGGCCCCGGCCGGCCGCCTCGCGGGCGATGGCGACGCCCGAGATGCCGCCGCCGACCACGGTCACGTCGAAGGCGTCGTCGAGCCGCTGGAGGTCGCGTTCGATGTCCACCCGCCTCGTTATAGGGGAAGGGAGTCGGGGGCGCACGCCCGCCGCCCCGGCGCGCGGGCGCGGCGCCACCGCGGGCCCGGGGGCGCCCCCTTCGCGTCCCCAAGGCGTCCGGGCGCGGCACCACCGCGGGCGCGTGCGGGGGCGCCCCCGCGGGCGGGCCCGCCGCGCCCCGGCGCGCCCGGGGGCGGGGCGCCGTCGCGCGGGGGCGGGCGGCGCGAAAGGGCCGGGGGGCCTCGGGGCGGCGGGGGCGACCCCGGTCGCAAAACCTCGTCGCGCCCGGGCGCCGGTCGCGCTAACGCTAGTGGCCGAGTGCACGGAGGCTTATGAGCGCGATGAAGCGACCCTGGGTGGCGGTGGTGTTGGGCCTGTGCTTGGCGGCGTGCGGCGGTGACGACGACGACGACGACGACGACGGCGGCAAAGAGCCCGAGACGGGCTCGACATGCCCTTCGAGCGACCGGCCCACGTACGACAACTTCGCCCGCAACTTCATGACCACGTACTGCACGCCCTGCCACGCGAGCACGCTCGAGGGCGCGGCCCGCCAAGGCGCGCCCGTGGGCTACGACCTCGACACGCTCGACGGCATTCGCGACGACTTCAGCGCCGACGTGCTCGACCGGTACGCCGCGGCCGGCCCGAAGAAGGTCAACGCGCTCATGCCCCCCACGACCTTCATGCCGCAGCCCCCCGAAGCCGAGCGCCGCAAGCTCGGGCAGTGGCTCGCCTGCGGCCTGCGCTGAGGCGGGCGGCGGGCGAGAACGCGCGCCGCCCGCGGGGGCGCGCCTCGCTCCGCCCGTGGTAGCCTGCCCCCGCCTTCGCGCGCCCCGCGGGCCGCCCGACCATGACCCCCCCCGGCCACGCCGCCCCTTCCGCCCCGCCCCCGCCCGGGGCGACGACGCCCGCCGCCCCCGCGTCTCCGCCCCCGGCCCCTTCGTCGCCGTCGGCGGCCCCCGGCGGGCGCAAGCGCGTCGCGCCGAAGCCGCTCTTGCGGGTCGACGAGCTCTCGCTCGAGATCGTGCGCACGGCGCCCGACGGGGTCCGCTTCGTGGTGGCGCCCCCGCGGCCGGTGACGGCGGCGAACGAGCACTGGCTGCCGGCGTTCGAGGGGTGGCGGGCCGACGCGACGCTGGTCGTGCGGGCCTCGGGCCTCTGCGTGGGGCCCTTCGTCGCGGCGCTCGACGTGGGCGGGGCGAGGCCGGGGCGCCCGGTGGCGGTCGAGCCTTCGGGGGGTCCGGAGGGGGGTCCGGAGGGGGGTCCGGAGGGCGGCGCGGCGGCCGGCGGGGCCGAGGGGCCGCGCCCCTTCGAGGTCGAGTTCCGGGCGCCCCTGCGCGCGCTCGCGCCGGCCGAGGGGCCGGTCTCGGTCGGGCTCTTTCTCGAGCCGGGGGCGAGGCTCTTGCCGCTCTTCGAGCTCGGGCTCTGGCCGCTCGCGGGGCCGGGGCCGCAGTTCGCGGCGCTCGACCTGCGCGAGGCGACCGACGCCCTGCTCTTCGACGCGCCCGAGCGGCGGCTCTTCGACCTGCAGAACCCCGAAGAGGGCTTCTGGGCGGGCACGGGCAAGTGGCGCCTGCGCCTCTTCGCCGAGTGGGCGCACGGCGAGGGCGCGCCCTTTCAGCTCGAGCCGAGGCCGCACGCGGTGGCGCACGCCTTCCAGCGCCGGGGCGACGCGGGCGACCTCGTGCACGAAGACCCGACGCGGCGCGCGGCGAGCCCGCGGCGCACGTACACCGAGCTCGTCTTCGACTCGTCGCACCCCGAGCTCGGCCCGGTGCCGCCCGAGGGCAAAGACGTGCCGCTCGACCTCTGCGTCGAGCACGCGCTCGCCTTCGGCGAGCGGCGCTGCTCGCTCTCGTGGCGCGCGGCCTTGCCGCTCAGGGTTCGCGACCCTTCGCACCTCGTCAAGGCGTTCCAGCGGCTGTCGGCGGTGGGCATCGACTTCGGCACCACCTCGACGGTGGCCGCGCTCTACCAGCGGGGGTTCCGGTCGCTCTTGCGGCTCGGCGCGCCGGCCTCGGCGGGGGCGAGCCCGGCCGAGAACCCGACGTACGTGCTGGTCGAAGACCACGAGCGGCTCTGGGCCGAGATGGCGAGCGGGCGGCGCTTCCCGAACTTGCTGCGCGTCGCGCGCGGCAGCCACGCGGCGCGCGAGGCGATGGCCGAGTCGCCGAACGCCGTCGTCGGCGAGCTGAAGAGCCTGCCCGAGCGCGTCGTGTCGCTCGACCAGCCGCCGCAGCTGCGCGACCGCGAGCGGCAGCGCGACTTTCTGCTCGACGAGGCGCGCGTCCGGGCGCTGGTGCGCGCGTACGCGTACCTGCTCGGGCGCGCCATCAACCGGCCCGGGCAGGACGTCTACCTGCAGTACTGGCTGACGCACCCGGCGGCCTTCGACGAGCGCTCGCGGGCGCTGCTCGAAGAAGAGATCCGGGCGGGGCTGATGCTCAGCATCCCCGAGGCGATACCCGCCGAGCTGGTGCGGGTGTCGATGCCGGCGAGCGAGCCCGAGGCCTTCGCCGCCGAGGTCTGCCCCGAGCTCGCGGCGCACCCGGCGCTCGAGCCCATCGTGGCGCGCTTCGGCGAGCTGCGCTTCGCGGTCTTCGACTTCGGCGGCGGCACGCTCGACATCGCCTGCGGGCGCTTCCGCCCCGCGACCGAGGCCGAAGAGAACGAGACGGGCACCAAGGCGGTGGTCGAGACCCTGCAGGTCGGCGGCGACGACCACCTCGGCGGCGACTACCTGACGCACGAGCTGGTGTGGCTCACGCACCAGCACGACAAGCACCTGCCCGAGATGGAAGAGAAAGAGGTGCCGATGATGCGGCCGCAGACGGTGCCGCCCGACCACCTCGCCAACAAGCCCTACCTCTACAAGCGCAGCGTCGCGGCGCGGCAGAACCTGGTGCGCTTCCAGCGCGAGCTCGGGCTCGAGCGGGTCAAGTTCCGCCGCGAGAACGCGCCCCGGCGCGCCGACGGGCTCTCGGCGGCGCGGGCCGACGGGTCCGAGACGCGGCTCGAGTCGCTCAAGGCCGACCTCGCGGGCTGGCACCAGCGGCTCTCCGAGCACCTCGAGGCGAGGGTGCGCGACGGGGCGAAGCTGCTCGCCAACATGCTGCGCAACACGGCCTGGGGGGGCGAGGGCGACTGGCGCGAGCAGGGCGTCGTCGTCTTGCTGGCGGGCAACTCGTCGCGCAGCGAGTACGTCGAGCGGGCGCTCGCCGACGAGCTGGGCGCGCCGGGGCTGAGGGTCTGGCGGCCCGGCTCCGAGGGGCCCTTCCAGCAGGTCGTGCTCTTCGAGACGCCGGCGCGCGTCGAGCGCGGCGTCACCGTCGTGGGCGTCACGCCGAAGACCGCCGTCGCGCTCGGCGCGCTCAAGATCGCCAACCGCGAGGTGGGCCTGGTGCGCCGCGCGCAGGGCTTCAGCTTCTTTCTGGGCGATCTGCGGGGCTTCCCGCCGAAGTTCAAGGCGCTCGTGCCGATGGGCACGCCCGCGGGCGACCCCTCGGTCTTCGGCCCGCACTACGTCGACTTCGGCCGCTGGGACGCCCAGATGCCCCTGCGCCTGAGCCGCGAGTACGTCCCCGCGGCCATGACCTCGAACGACCCCCGCCTCCTGCGCGTGCCGACGGGGCTGCCGCCGGGCTCGGCGGGCCGGCTCTTCGTCTGCGTCGTCAAGCCCGACGAGGTGGCGCTCCTGCTGCAGCGCGAGGCCGACGAGCCGCTCACCGCCCTGCTCAACCTCGCGCACGTCTTCGACTGAGGCCCCCGTGAGCGACCCCTTCACCGCCGCCCTGCGCGCCGAGCTCGACGCCGTCGTCGCCCGCTACGAGGCCCTCGCGCGGGCCCACCACGAGGCGCTCGCGGGCGTCCTGCGCGAGCGCGCCGAGGGGGCGCAGCGGCTGGCCGAGGCGCTCTCGGTCGAGCGCGACGCGCTGCGCGCCCGCGACGCCGACGCCCGGGCGAAGCTCGGCCGCCTGAGCTCGCGCATCGAGGAGCTCGAGACCGAGATGACGCGCGAGCGCGAGCGCTTCAACGGCGAGCTCGCCCGGGCCCGCCGCACCTTCGACGAAGATCTCGCCCGCGAGCGCGCGCGGCTCACGGCCGAGCTCGCCCGCGAGCGCGAGCGGGCCGAGCGCGCCGACGAGCGGGCCGAGGCGCTCGAGCGCGAGCTGCGCGGCGCGCGGCAGGCGGGCGAGGCGCTCGCGGGCGCCTTCTCCGCCGAGCGCGCCTTCGTCGAGGCGGCGCTCGCCGTGCGCGAGGCGCCGCTCTTCGCCGCGCTCGGCGCCGCGCTCGGCCGCCCGCTCGAGCCGGGGCCCGCGACGTACGCGGCGATCAAAGAGCGCCACCCCGACTCGGTGCTCGCCGTCGCCCTCAACGAGCGCGCGCGCCAGCTCGGCCAGAGCCCGCTCGCCGCCGCCGAGCGCGTCGCGCTCACGCGCCTGGCCGAGGCCGCCGGCGCCGAGCTCATCGACCCGGCGCCGGGCACCCGCTTCTCGTCGCAAACGATGGAGAAGAGCGGCACCATGGCCGACCCCGCCGAAGAGGGCAACGTCACGCGCTGCGCGCTGCCGGGCCTGCGGCTGCGCGGCACCGAGGGGGCGCTGGTCTTTCCGCGGGTGGTCGTCGCGACGGGGTAGCGCGCCGTCGCGCCCGCGCCGGGGCCGGGGTCGCGTCGGCGCGGGCGCGATCAGCGCGCGGCGCCCCGGGTGCTCGCTTGCACCTGCAGAACGAGCTCGCGCAGCACGGGAAGGCGCGCGCGCGCGAGCTCTTCGTGCCACGCGATCGCCTCTTCGACGGCCCCGAAGGCCGCGTAACGTTGACCGGGCCGGAGGGGCTGCAGCCAATGCACCGCCGTGATGACGGCCCGCTGCACCATCGACGGGGTCACGAGGGCCACGTGCAAGGGGCCGAACTTGGCGTTGGTCAACGCCATCTGCTTGCGCTCGGCCGAGCTCGGCGGGGGGGCCTCCGGGTCGACGATCGTCACCCAGCGCGCGAGCGCACCCCGGCGCGTCGAGTCGGCCGCGAGCCGCTCGGCCGCCTCGAGCGCGCGCGGGAAGGTCTTCTCGTCAGGCGTACCCGCATAAAGACTCACCAGGGTGAGCGCCGTCGGCGAGTACGCGGCGAAGTACATGAACAGAGACTAAAGGCTCGTACCAAAAGAAACTATCGGTCTCTGCCCGCCCCCCTTGGTAGCCCGGAACGTATAGTTACACTCACCATGAAAGGCGCGCGGCTCGAGCTGAGCCCCGGCCGGGCTGCGCGCCCGAGCTCCGGCGCCCCTTGGCCTCGGCCCGCTCATCACGACCCCGGGGCGAGGTTGAGCCTCGGCGCAAGGCCAGGCGAGCGATCGGGGGCGCGGGGGCCCGACTCACGCCGGCCGCGCGCGCGGCGCCGCGGCCGGCGCGGGCAGGCAGCCCATCGCCGCCAGCGTCGCGCGCAGCGCCTCGACCACCGGCGTGCGGGGCTCGGGGCCGATGAGCGCTTCGAGGCGGCGGTTGTCGAACCGGACGGGATACCGCCAGGTCGCGGCGATGTCGGCCGCCTCGCGCGGGAAGCCCCCGAAGGGCGCGAGCGCGCGCATGAGCCACCACGGGAAGGCGTGCTCGGTGAGGCGGCCCGAGCCGACCGCGGCGCGCAGGGCGGCGGGCATCGCCGAGCCGTCCGCGTCCCAGAAGCCCTCGAACTGCACGCGCTCGAAGGGGCGCAGGCGCTCGGGCACGTCGAGCAACCGCGCCATCGCCTCGGCGAGGTCGGGCAGGTAGGCCCAGCTGTGCCCGACGCCCTTGGCGGGGTTGACGAGGCGCGTGACCGGACGCCCCGGCCTCACCATCGCCTGGGAGAACCAGCTCGCCTTCGCCCGCGGCCCGAAGAAGTCGCCGGCGCGTACGATCAGCGCGGGCGCCTCGGCCGACGCGGCTTCGAGGCGGCGTTCGAGCTCGACGCGCAGCGCGCCCTTGCGCGAGCGCGGCCGCTGGGGGCTCGCCTCGTCGAGCACGGGCGTGGCGGCGGGGTCGACGTTGTAAATCGTGCCGGGCAGCAAGATGCGCGCTCCGCCCGCCGCGCGGGCGGCCGCGATCGTATGGTCGATCATGGGCAACACGAGCTCGCCCCAGTGGCGGTACCCGGGCGGGTTGACGGCGTGGACGACGAGCGTCGCGCCCCGGGCGGCGCGCGCCACGTCGCCCGCGACCATCGCGTCGCCCGCGACCCACTCGATCGCCCCCGGGCGGGCGCGCCGGGCGGCGGCGGGGTCGCGGGCCAGGCCGCGCACCGCCCACCCGTGGCGCCGAAGGGCCTCGGCGACCTCGCCGCCGATGCCGCCCGTGGCGCCCAGAACCAGTGCCGTCTTCGTGGGGTGCGTGATCGCGTCGTCCATGACCGTGCCCTCCGTTGGCTGACGGGGTGAAGATGCGGGGGGCGCGGCCCTCGGGCCATTGCGCAAGTTCGGCGCGCGGCTAGCATAAAATTGATGAACCCCCCGATCGCCTGGGACGATCAGCGGGTCTTCCTCGCGGTGCTCGAGGGGGGCAGCCTCTCGGCCGCGGCCCGCCGGCTCGGCCTGGCGCAGCCGACGGTGCGGGCGCGCCTCGAGGCGCTCGAGCAGGCCCTGGGCACGGTTCTCTTCACGCGCTCGGCGCAGGGGCTGCTGCCCACCGAGCGGGCGCGCGGCCTGGGCGACCACGTCCGCGCCATGGCGCATGCCTCCGACGCCTTCGTGCGCGCGGCGTCGGCCCCGGCCGGCGAGGTCGCGGGCGCGGTGCGTATCGCCGCGTCCGAGTTCGTCGGCGTCGAGGTGCTGCCGCCGATGCTCGCGCGGCTGCGCGCCCGCCACCCCGACCTGGCGATCGAGCTCGCGCTCAGCAACGCCACGGCGAACCTCGCCGAGCAAGAGGCCGACGTCGCCGTCCGCATGCACCCGCCGTCGCAAGACACGGTGGTGGCCCGCAAGGTGGGGGCGGTCGCGCTCGGCTTTTTCGCCCACCGCGACTACGTGGCGCGCCGGGGGCGCCCCGAGGCCCCGGCCGATCTCGCGGCCCACGACGTCATCGGCCCCGACCGCGCGCCCTTCGACCTGCGGCTGGCCGAGGCGGCGCTGCCCGCGCCGGCGCTCGCGCGCTTCGTCGTCCGCACCGACAGCCACCCCGCCCAGCTCGCGGCCGCCCGCGCCGGCCTCGGCGTCGCGGTGGTGCAGCGGCCGGTGGGCCTCGCCGACCCGCACCTCGTGCACCTCTTGCCCGACCTCGTCGTGGCCACGCTGCCCCTCTGGGTCGTCACGCACCGCGATCTGCGCGCGGTGCCGCGCGTGCGGGCCACGCTCGACCACCTGGCGGGCGAGCTCGCGCGCTACGCCGACGGGTGAGGGGCGCCCCCGCTTTGCGTCACGCCAGCGCCGCGTCGATGCTTCGCGGCGAGCTGCATGGGCCCTTCAGCCGGGGGCGAGGCGGCCCGGGCGGCTGGCTCTTGCTCTTCGAGCCCGAGCTGCACCTCGGCGATGACATCGTCGTGCCCGATCTGGCCGGCTGGCGCCGCGAGCGCATGCCCGTGATGCCCGACGCCCCCTTCTCGACGCTTGCGCCCGACTGGGCCTGCGAGGTGCTCTCGCCGTCGCGCGCCGACTACGACCGCGACGTCAAGCTGCCCGTCTACGCCCGCGCAGGCGTGCCGCACGTCTGGCTGGTCGACCCGGCCCTGCGACGGCTCGAGGTCTTGCGCCCGGGGGCGAGCGGCTACCGGGCGGTCGAGACGTGCCACGGCGACGAGGTGGTGCGGGCCGAGCCCTTCGACGCCATCGAGCTGTCGCTCGGCCTGCTCTGGGAGCGCTGATACAAGCGGCGGAGGACGTTGCGCGGCCGGCCCCGGACGCAACGAGGGCGTTGCAACCCGAGGCCGGCGGGCCGCCCCCGAGGGAACGCGGGGGCAGCGGACGCCCGCTCGTGCCGCACGGAAGCGGGCCGGTTCGGCGAGCCAAGCCCGCCCCCTCGCCGGGGGCCGGGCTCCCGCGGGCTCCGTCCCCCGGGCGAGCGCGCGAAGCGGCTCGCCTCGCGGGAGCCCTGCCTCCGGCAGGGCTTTGCACGCCGTTTCCGCGGGCGTTCGCTGCCCCCGCGTTCCCTCGGGGGCGGCCCGCCGGCCTCGGGTTGCAACGCCCTCGTTGCGTCCGGGGCCGCGTGCAAGGTCACCCGCCGCCTGTATGAGAGTTCACGGCTCTACCCGGACAGTTCGGTAAGCTTGATGCGGGTGGCGCGGGCTCTCGGGGTGGCGTCGCTCGAGACGCCCTTGCGCTAGAAGGGGGCGTAGGTACTCGGTTCGTACCGTACTCTCGATCCGACCGAGGGCAGCGGCGATTTCGGGCAGAGTGCGCCAACCGTCTGCACAGAACGCTAGCAGCGCATCATACTGCTGCTCTTTGGGCGCCCAGGGGCGTGTCACCCCCGACGCTGTCTCGGGGCGAGCCCGGCTTCCCTCGGAGCTTCCGCCAGTAGCCTTTGGGGGCTCGGCAGTCGTTCCACTTCCCTCGGAGCTTGGCCGACTTCCCTCGGAGCTTGGCCGACTTCCCTCGGAGCTCGGCCGACTTCCCTCGGAGCTCGGCCGACTTCCCTCGAAGGCTGGCTGAGCCCGGTACAGGCCCCCATCAGCCTGACCTTCAGGAACAACGCCGGAGCTTGCCCCCAAAGCTGGGCTGGCGATCGAGCCTGGAGCTGCCCCCGCGGCGATAAGCGCTCGACGAGGCGCAAGCGGTCGCGCACGGGCAGCGCCTGAATGGCCTCATAGAGTCGTTCGAGGGCGGGCGTCGACATGGCGCGCGGGGGGGCCCTCGCGCCTCAGGGGCGCGTGATGGGTCGCTGCGGCAACATCTCCCGCATGGCCGCGTGGACTTCTTCGGCGTCGTAGGGGGCTGGCTCGTCGAGCGAGGCCTCGAGGTCGGGGTCGTCGACGTACTCGACGTCGCCTTCGTCCTCGGGAGGGAGGCTCGGAGGGTTCGTGGCCATGGACGTACGTTCTACCGCGGCCAGTCTCGTCCCGTCAGCCCGGCGAGTGCGCGACGGGGCGAGGGGCGCCGTGCGCCGGCTGACGGTGCGCGCGTCGCTCGGTGGCGCCCCGGCGAGGGCGCGGCCGAACGCGTCCGCGAAGCGCGTGCGGGCCTTGGCCGAGGCGAGCGAAGCGCGCCCACTTCGCATGCGTTTTGCAGCGTCCGTCATCGCGCGGTAGCTCGAACGTATTCGAAAAAATACCATTGCCATTTCGCCCCCGCCCCATCATGATTCTTACCAGGCAACGCGCCGCCTTCGCATGCCGCGAGGCGGCCCCCGTTCGCCCGCCCCCAAGTCGGCTCTCGCATCGGTCTTGCCCACCGACGCGAGAGCCTGGGGCTCACCTATCACCAAAGCACCAGGTGAACCTTATGGCCAGAGTACCGCGCCGCCGCAAGAACGGCAAACCCGCCCCCGCCGCCCCGCCCCCGCCGCCCGAAACGCGCCCCGAAAGCGACCCGCCCCCGCTCAAGCTCTGCCCGGCCGACGAGCTCGACGCCCGCCTCGAAGACACCGGCGAGGGCGCCTTTCTGCACGGCCTCGAGCAGCGCGTGGTCTACCCGACCTTGGTCGAAGAGGTCACCGCCGCCGGCATGCGCATCATGAAGGTCATTCGCGAATACGACGATCCGGCCCTCTGGTCGTGGTACGAAGACCTCGAGGGCGATCTCGGCTTTGTCCGCGAGCGCGCCGCGTTCAGTATGGGGTGGGAGCACGGGTCGGCCGACGGCCGCGCCGAGTTCTTCCGCCGCCAGGCGCCCGCCCTGACCAAGAAGGCCAAGCGCCTGGCCGACCAGGCGCGTTCGCTCGTCGTCAACGGCGGCCTGACCCCGATCGAGGCGACCGCTCTTTTGCTTGAGACCGCGTGGTCGATTCTGCTCACCCGGCCGGCTCCGGGCTACGAGGGCTGACCCGCGGCCCGAACGCGGGGGACGCCACCCAGAGCGTCCCGCGCGTGGTCGTCGCGGCGGGCTGAGCGGCCTCGCGGCCCGCGTGGCCCGCCCCTCGCGTCGCGCTCGCCCCGACCGCCGCCACGTCGGCGCCTCGGGGCGAGGTTTGGCCCCGCGCCCGAGGTTTTTTACGCCCCAGACCAAGGTTGAACCTTGGCGCGAAGGCGTGCACGCCCCCCAACCAAGGTTGAACCTTGGCCCCACGGGTAGGCACCACCCCGAAGCCAAGGTTGAACCTTGCCCGAAGGGCGTGCACCACCTCGAAGCCAAGGTTGAACCTTGGCCCCACGGGTAGGCACCACCCCGAAGCCAAGGTTCAACCTTGCTCGAAGGGTGTGCATGCCTTTGCGCCAAGGTTGAACCTTGCCCGAAGGGCCTGCCTACCCTTGGGGCAAGGTTGAACCTTGCCCGAGGGCCATCTGGCCCCGCTCGAAGCCTCCGGGCCTTGCCGCCGTCCAATGCCTGTCGTCGTCGTGGGTGCTGCGGGGTCTACCCTGAGATGCCCCGGCCCGACGCAGGCCCTGCCCGGGCGGCGCGTCGGGAAACTGCCCTAGTACGACAACGGCACTTGCTCACGGACGCCGAGAACCTCGGCGTTTCCGCAGGGCTGCAGAGCCCCAACCAAGAGAGGGTGGGTCGGAACGAGGCCCGCGGGCGGCCCCCGAGTGAACTCGGGGGCAGCGGACGCCCACGGAAACGGCTGTCCAAGCCCTGCCCGGAGGCAGGGCTCTCTCGCCGCGCGCCGCTTCGCGCGCTCGCCTGGGGGCCGGTGCCCGCGGGAGCCCGGCCCCCGCCAAGGGGGCGGGCTTTGCTCGCCGAATCGGTTCGAGGCCGCGGGGCACGAACGGGCGTCCGCTGCCCCCGAGTTCACTCGTGTGCCTTGGTCTCAGTTTTCAGGAAATTTTCGCCCCTGAGGCCAGCGCACAGGGGGCATGGACGCCTCCTCGTCGACCCTCGCTTGGGCCCAAGAGACCTTCGGCCACGTCGCCTTCCC
>DASTPP010000308.1:0-4504 GCA_035762175.1 Polyangiaceae bacterium
GAACGGGCAGGCAGGTATCGCCCGCGGCGACCCGCAGGCCGGTGCCCGAGATCGGCCCGCCCATCGCCTGAAAGACGATGTCGAGGAAGGCCGGGTGCAGCGTGTAGCGCGAGAGCATCGCGCTCACCGAGCCATCGAGGCGAATCGTGGCGAGCCCCTCGGTGTCGTTGCACTCGAGGCGCTCGACGCCGCGGAAGAGCGGCCCGAGCTGAATGCCCAGGCTCGAGGTGAAGCGGTAGTAGGCCTCGCCCTCGACCGTGCGGGGGGCGCGCGCGCGGATCTCGGCGAGCGCTTGGGGCGGCGACGCCGTGGCACGGCCGGCGCGAATCGTGCCACTGGCGTGGCGCGTCCAGGTTGGCCGGGCGCCGCCCTCGGCGTCGTAGAGGGTGGCGACGGTGAAGCTCGCGCGCTCGGCGTCGAGCACGGTGAGCGTGATCTGCGCCTCGCGGGTGCCGTCTTCGGGCAGGGGCAGCACCCGTTCGAATGCGACGTCTTCGAGGCTTACCTGACCGAAAATCTGCGCTCCGGCCGAGAGGGCGAGGTCGACGTAGAGGGCGCCGGGCACGACGACCGAGCCGAGCACGCGGTGGTCGTTCAGGTAGGGGGCGGTCTCGAGGCCCAGCTCGACCGGCCAGACGTAGGTCTCGCGCTCGGCGGCGACCGGCGTGCGCGCCCCGAGCAGATCGTGACCGCCCGCCCGGGCGGGGCGTGCGCGCCCCTTGGCCGGGGCGAGCTCGTAGCGCTCGCGCTGCCAGGTGTAGCCCGGCAGGCTGACGACGCGACCGCCCGCCGGGTAGAGCGACGCGAAGTCGACCGGGCGTCCGAGCTCGTAGAGCGCGCCCAGCGTGGCCGCGAAGGCGCCCCGCTCTTCGTCGCGCCGCAGGGCGGGCAGCGCCGTCACCTCGGCCCCGCGCGCCCCGGCGATCTGGCCGACCGAGGGCAAGATGACGGGGTGGGGCGAGATCTCGACGAAGACGTCGTGCCCGTCGGCCATGGCCCGCTCGACGGCGGGCATCAGCCGCACCTGATCGCGCAGGTTCTTGCCCCAGTAGGCGGGCACGAGCCGCTCGCCGTCGACGAGCTCGCCCGTGACCGTCGAGTACATCGGGACGACGCCCGCCTCGGGGCGGATGCCGGCGAGCAGCCCGTGCAGCTCGCCCATCAGGCCGTCGACCACGGGGCAGTGCGAGGGGGTGTCGACCTTGAGTAGGCGGCAGAAAACGCCGCGGGCCTCGAGCGCGCGCTGCACCTCGCGCACGGGCTCGCCCTCGCCGGCGAATACCACCGACTTGGGGCCCAGGTACGAGCCGATCGCGATCTGGTGCTCGCGCCCGGCGATCATCGACTCGGCCTCGTCGGGGCTGATCTCGGCGAGCGCCATCAGGCCCCTGCCCTCGACCTTCTGCATGAGGGCGCTGCGGCGACAGATGACGCGCGCGGCGTCGGCGAGTGAGAGCGCCCCGGCGACGTGGGCGGCGGCGACCTCGCCCATGCTCTGGCCGATCACCGCGTCGGGCACGACGCCGCGGGCCCGGAAGAGGGCCGCCAGCGAGACCTGGATCGAGAACAAGATGGGCTGAACGATCGGGGTCTTGTCGAGGCGGGCGGCGTCGTCGGCGAGCGCCCCGAGCACCGACCAGCCGACCTCGGCGCGGACGGCAGCGTCGCAGGCCTCCATCGAGGCGCGGAAGGCGGGCTCGGCCTCGAGCATCGCGCGTACCATGCCGACCGACTGCGAGCCCTGGCCCGAGAAGAGAAAGACGACCCGCCGGGCGGCGGCCGGGCCGGCCTCGCGGCCCGCCTCGGGGTCGGCGGCGGCGAGCTGCTCGGCGAGCTCGGCGGCCGTCGCGCCGACGGCGGCGAAGCGACATTCGTAATGAGGCCGGCGCACCGAGGCGGTAAAGCAGATGTCGCGCAGCGACTCGCCCGCGAGCCCGCCGCGCAGCGCCTCGGCGTAGGCCCGCGCGTTGGCGGCGAGCGACTCGCGCGAGCGGGCCGAGACCGGCAAGAGGTAGGGGCCAGGGCCGTCGTCGTCGCCGGCCTTCGGCGCGGGCTCGGCCTCTTCGACGATGACATGCGCGTTGGTGCCGCCGATGCCGAACGAGCTGACGCCGGCGCGGCGGGGCTTGCCGCTCGCGGGCCAGGGCGTGGTCTCGCGCGGCACGACGAAGGGCGTGCCTTCGAGGTCGATGCGCGGGTTGAGCTCGCGAAAGTGTACGTTGCGCGGCACCGCGCCCCGGCGCAACGCCAGGACGGCCTTGATGAGGCCGGCGACGCCGGCCGCCGACTCGGTGTGGCCGACGTTGGTCTTGACGGCGCCGAGGGCGCAGGGCGAGCCGTCGGGGCGGGGCGCGCCGTAGACCTCGCGCAGCGCCTCGTACTCGATGGGGTCGCCGAGCGGCGTGCCCGTGCCGTGCATCTCGACGAAGCCGACCTCGGCGGGCGAGACCCCCGCGTTCTCGAGCGCCGCGCGAATGACGGCCTGCTGGGCGAGCACGTTGGGCGCGGTCAGGCCGCTGCTCTTGCCGTCCTGATTGACGGCCGAGCCGCGAATCACCGCGTAGATTCGGTCGCCGTCGGCGAGCGCCGAAGAGAGCCGCTTGAGCACCACGACGCCGCAGCCCTCGCCGCGCGCGAAGCCGTTGGCGCCCGCGTCGAGCGTCTTGCAGCGGCCGTCGGGCGAGAGCGCCTGCAGCCGCGCGATGAGCACGTTCGAGAGCGGCGAGAGCAGTAGGTTCACGCCGCCGGCGAGCGCCACGTCGGACTCGCCCGCCCGCAGGCTCTGCACGGCCAGGTGCACGGCCACCAGCGAGGCCGAGCAGCCGGTGTCGACCGGCACGCTCGGGCCCCGCAGGTCGAAGGCGTACGACACCCGCCCGCTCAGCACGCAGGTCAAGACGCCCGTCGCGCTGTGGGTGTCGGCGCGGGCGATGTTCTCGAACATCACGTGCTGGAAGTCGGTGTTGCAGACGCCGACGAAGACGCCGCCGCGCCCGCCCCGGACGCGCTCGGGCGTCAGGCCGGCGTCTTCGAGGGCGTGGTAGGCGACCTCGAGCAGCAGGCGTTGCTGCGGGTCCATCGCGGCGGCCTCGCGCGGCGACAGGTCGAAGAAGGACGGCTCGAAGCGGTCGACGTCGCGCAGAAACGAGCCCCAGCGAATGTGCGTCTTGCCCGGGGCGCCGGGGCGCGGGTCGAAGTACTGCTCGACGTCCCAGCGCTCGGCCGGCACCTCGGTCACCGTGTCGGCGCCCGCGTCGAGCAGGCGCCAGAAGCCCTCGGGCGAGTCACCCCCGCCCGGAAAGCGGCACGCCATGCCGACGATCGCGATGGGCTCGCGCTTCGAGCGCTCGGCGGCCTCGACGCGCCGGCGCATGTCTTTCAGCTCGACGACGGCTCGCGCGAGCAACGCGCGGACGTCTTGACTCTCGCTCATAATTGCCTCGAATCGGTGGCCGCCCCGAGCTCTTCGGCGAGCAGGGCGGCGAGGTCGTCTTCGCCGAGCTGCGAGAGCTCGGCGACGGTCTGGGCCCGGTCTTGCTCGGCCCGGAGCGCCTCGGCTTCGGCGCTCGCCCCGACGTCGGCGGGCGCCCCGGCAGGCGCGATCTTTTCTAGCAATTGCCCGGCCAACGCCCGCACGCTCGGGTACGTCCAGAGCAGGGTCGCCGGCAGCTTGAGCGCGAGCGCCGCCTCGAGCCGGTTTCGGATCTCCAGCCCCATCAGCGAGTCGAGACCCAGCGACCCGAAGGTCGTGTCGGGCTCGAGCCGCGCGGGGTCGAGCCGCAGCACGCGCGCGACCACCTCGGTCACGTGCCGCTCGAGCCGCGAGCGCCCCTCTTCGGGCGGGGCTTCGCGCAGCGCGCGGGCGAGGCTGGCCTCGGGCGCGCCCTTGGCCTTCGCCCGCGCCAGATCTTTGAAGAAGGGCGCGTGCGAGAGGCGCGGGTTCATCTCGAGCCACTGGCGCACGTCGAGCGGCACCACCCCCGCCACCGCCGCCCCCGACCCCACCACCCGCTCGAGCGCGCCGAGCGCCTCGTCCGGACCCATGCTCCCGATGCCCCGCGCCGCCAGCCGCTCGCCCCGGTTCGCCTGCGCCGCCGCCAGACCCACCTCCGCCCACGGGCCCCATTGCACGCTGGTGGCCGGCAGGCCGCGCGCGGCGCGGAAGGCCGCGAGCGCGTCGAGGCAGGCGTTGGCGGCGGCGTAGTTGCCCTGCCCGGCCGAGCCCAAAAGCGCCGCGGCCGACGAGTAGAGCACGAAGAAGTCCAGCCGCTCGCCCCGCGTCGCCTGGTGCAACAGCGCCGCCCCCCCCAGCTTCGGACCCAGCACCCGCGCGAACGACGCGGCGTCGAGCGTGGCCAGGGTGCGGTCGTCGAGCACGGCGGCGGCGTGCACCAGCCCGCGCAGCGGCGGCATCGTCGCGCGCACCGCCCCGACCACCGCCGCGACGTCGCGCGCCCGCCCCACGTCCGCCTCGAAGGTCCGGACCTCGGCGCCGCGCGCGCGC
>DASTPP010000309.1:0-2958 GCA_035762175.1 Polyangiaceae bacterium
GAAGACCTGCTCGACGAACTCGGGCGCCACCTCGGGCGAGGGGGCCATGTCCGTCATCAGGCGGCCGAAAGTCCAGGCGCCGCGGCGCGGGTCGTCGGGCGGGGCGTTGAAGGTGGTGCGCACCGGGTCGTCGACGACCGACACGTTGCGGATGAACAGCTCGCGCGCGGTCGACACCTGGCAGCCGCCGCTCGAGGCCGCGACCTCGTAGGTCACCTGCCCGGGGGTCTCTTCGAAGCCGGTGGTGACCTCGACGGCGGAAAAGGGGATGGTGGCGATCTGCGGCTCGGTGTCCTCGAACGAGTTGACCGAGAGCGAGAACGCGGCGTCGCCGCCCGGCGGCACCTGGGGCACGAAGAAGGGGTCGGAGAAGGCCGAGAAGCCGGGCGGGGAGCCGACCGAGAGGAAGTAGTCGCGCGGCGGGCAGAAGCCGAAGTCGTTGTTGCGGACGTTGACGGCGTACGTGACGGGCGTGCCGGCGGGGACGGGGCCCGCGGCCTCGGGGTCGGCGGTGACGAGCGCCGGGCGCCGGACGCACGAGAGCGCCTGCAGGTCGGCAGGCGTGGTGGGCTGGGTCGAGACGATGACCTCGTCGATGCGGCCGACGAAGCGCTGGGTCTGGGTGGTCGAGCCGATGCGCACGGGCACGTCGACGTCGCGGATGGAGCCCTCGGCGAAGATCTGCCCGACCTGCTCGCCGTTGACGAAGAGGAAGACGAAGCGGCCGTTGAAGAGGCCGGCGACGTGGCTCCACGCGTTGGCCGCGATGGGGGCGGCCGAGGTGACGGTCTTGCCCGAGTCGAGCGTGACCGTGAACTGGGCCTGCCCGTTCTGCACGCGCAGCGAGAAGGCCGTCTCGTTGTTGCGGCGCTTGAGCACGACGGGCCGGTTGCCGTCGGTGAGCTCGGGGTTGACCCACGCGGCGACGGCGAGGTTCTGGTCGAGCGCGAACTGCGGGGCGTTCAGGGCCTCGACCCGGTCGCCCGCCTCGTCGAAGTCGACCGCGAGGCCCGAGATGCCCTCGGCGCAGGCGGTGCCCACGGTGCGCGTCGCGTGGATGTTGTTGCCCGACGAGTCGAGCAGCGTCTTCGTGGCCGGCGAGCAGTCGTCGAAGCGCCAGAACCCCGAGGGCACGACCCCGCCCGGGCCGCCGCCCGAGCCGCCCTCGCCGGCCGCGCCGCCCTCGCCCGAGCCGCCCGAGCCGGCCGCGCCGCCCACGCCGGCCGAGCCGCCCGAGCCGCCCGAACCGGCCTTGCCGCCCGAGCCGCCCGAGCCGCCCGTGAAGGTGCCGCCGGTGCCCGAGCCGGCCGTGCCGCCGCAGACGCTGACGAAGGGGTTGTCGAAGCAGTCGGCGTCGGCGCAGTCGACGAGCTTGTCGCCGTCGTTGTCGAAGCCGTCGGAGCAGCTCTTGTCGTCGCCCTCGAGCAGCGTGCCGCCGCCGCCGAAGCCGCCGGTGCCCGTGCCGCCGGTGCCGAAGCCGCCGGTGCCCGTGCCGCCGGTGCCGAAGCCGCCGGCGCCCGTGCCGCCGGTGCCGAAGCCGCCGGCGCCGGCCGTGCTGCCGCCGCCCGCGCCCGCGGCGCCGCCGCCGAAGCCGCCCGTCCCGCTGCCGCCCGTGCCGTCGGCGGCGGCGCCGGGCGCCTGCAGCGCGCCCCCCGAGCGCAGATCGCGCTGCACGACGACGGTCTCGAAGTCTTCGTCGAAGGTCTCGACGAAGGGCGCGCCCGGGTTGCCCGGCGTGCTGCCCTCGCTGCCGCACCCGGGTGCGGCCAGCGCGAGCAGCGCGAGCGCGGCGAGCGCGGGGTTGGCGAGGATGCGGCGGCGACGACGTTCTAGATAGTTCATAGGCTAGTCTCCCTCTCCCACTTGGACACGAACCGAGCTCTCCTGAGCTCTCGGCGAGCGCGCTGCGCGGGGGCACCCGCGCCCGGCGGCACCGCGGCGCTCGCGCGGTACCCCGTTCGAAAAGAAGTCAGGCCTCGCCCCCCCGCCCCCGCTCACCGCCGCTCGCCGTAACCTTGCGAAGCAAGCCGTGTGCCCTGGTGCCGGGCCCTTCGTCTTCGGCTTCGGTGCCCTCCGAGGTGGGGTAATGGGAGGGGCCCCTCCGTTTGATCATTTTTTTTGACCGCTCACGAAGATGCCCCTGCGGTCGCGCGAAAGCGGGGCGCCCGCGCGGGCCCGAGGGGGGCGTTGCTTCGCCCCCGCGCCGCGCGCCCCTGCACGCGGCGTCATGGTTGGCACAGGTTGGCGCAGGGCGAGCGAGCGGCGAGCGCGGGGCGGGTTCGGCGCGAGCCCCGCACGTCCGTGCGTTTCGTGACGGGGCGGTGCGCGAGTCGGCGCAGGCCCCGCGTGTCTCGTCACGGGGCGGCGAGCAGGTCGCGGGGCCCCGCGCGTCTCGTCACGGGGGGCGAGCGGGTCGCGGGGCCGGCGCGCCTCTTCTACGGAGCGGCGAGCAAGCGGTAGCCCTCGCCCTCGGGGGCGAGGCGGGCGCCGCAGCGCGCGCAGGCGAAGCCCTCGCCCCGGCGCTCGGGGCACGCCCCGCAGCGGCAGACCGGGCCGACGACGCGCGCGGGGGCGCCGACGGCGAGGGCGTAGGGGGGCACGTCGCGGGTGACGACGGCGCCCGCGCCCACCATCGCGCCCTCGCCGATGCGGACGCCGCACACGATCGTGGCGTTGGCGCCGACGCTCGCGCCGCGGCCGACGCGGGTCGCGGCGTAGCCCGCGCGCGGCGCGGGGAAGGCGGCGCGCGGGCGCTTGACGTTGGTGAAGACGGCCGAGGGCCCGACGAACACCTCGTCGTCGAGGGCGACGCCGTCGTAAAGGCTGACGTTGTTCTGCAGCCGGCACCGCGCCCCGATCGTCACGCCCGAGGCGACGAAGCAGCCCTGGCCGATCGAGGTGTGGTCGCCGACGGAGGCGCCGGCCATCACGTGGCAGAAGCGCCAGACGACGACGCCG
>DASTPP010000310.1:0-13220 GCA_035762175.1 Polyangiaceae bacterium
CGACAGGGGCACGTCGGCGAGCACGTCGAAGTCGGGCGAGCGGCGCTCGAGCAGCAGGGCGGCGAAGAAGACGTGCCAGGCGGTGCGCTTGGGGGGCGCGTGGTCGGGGGCCGGGCGGCGCGCGTGGGCCATGGGCCCCGACGCGTAAGCACGGCGCGGCGCGCGCGCCAGAGGCGGGCAGGCAACGGAGCCAACGGCAGCGCCCTCGGCCAAGCCCGCGTCGCCTGCGCGTCGACGCCGACCCGGGCGCCGAGGGCTTCTACCTACGCCTGGGCGCGCGGCGGGTCGGCGAGGCCCCCTCGGGCTCGGCGCCGGGGCGCGTGCTGCCGCGCCTCGCGTACGAGCTCGTCGTGACCTGAAGCCTCATGTCGCTGGAGCCGTCGCCGTTGCGTCGCGTGCACCCCTCGGGCGCAGGAGGGCGGCGAGGGCGTCGCCTCACCACGCGCCGCGGGTCACGGCCACAGGGAGGTCAGGGGTGGTGCGCGGCGACGAGTTCTTGCGCCCCGAGCATTCGAAGCAGGGCCTCGGCGCCGGCCCGAAGCTCGGCCCGCGTCGGCGTGTTCGGCCCGGCCACGTCCAAGACGCGATCGATGCCCTCGTCGATCGACGCCGCGACGGCCTGCTGCTTCGGCAGCCCGCTGACCAGCATGAGGGCCCGTACGATCGCGCGCACGACGCTCTTCCAGAGCGAGTCGCCGAGGGGCACGACCACCAGTCGCCGGAGCTTCGAACCGAGGCGCCGAAAGTCTGCCTGCATCTTCGTGCGTAGCGCGGCGTTCGGCGGCGTCGAGCTCGATAGAATGATAGAGAGGTAGACGAACCCCCCCGGAGACCGCGCGAGCAACGCGTCGGCCTGGGCGTGAAGCCACTGCCAGCGCGCCACGCTGGCCGGCGACTTCCAGACGGTGATGAGCACGTCGCCGACCACGGCCGTGGCGAGTCCGTCTCCGAGCCTCTTGTTCGTCTGCACGTCCCGGCCTTCGGCGCGGCCCACCTCGGCGCGACCCCGGACCAACAGCGTACCACGCCTCGGACGGCCCCGTTCAAGGCCCTGCCGGCGCCCGACGTTCGCCCCCCTCGACTCGTCGCCGCGGGGCGCGCGCCCCGGCGCTCGGTCGGCGCTTGGGCGGCCGGGCGGCGCCTTCGGGGGCCGAGGACTTGCCCGCGAGGCGACCGACGACCCGAATCACGCCCGATGCTCCCCGACCGAACGGCCGCCCTCCGCGTCCTCGCTGCGCTCCGGCGCACGCCCGTCGGCGACGAGGCCGTTCGACGCGCTCGCCAGCGAAGGGTTCGCGCCCGAGCCGGGCACCGCGACCTTCGTCAGCGACGACGGCGCCGTCTTCGACCTGCTCGGCCGTGGTGAGCCAGAGGCGGTCGCGCCGGCGACGCAGGCTCGACCCCGCGGCCTACCTCGCGGACATGTCCCGGCTGATGCCCTCCTGGCCGCGCGAGCGGTACCTCGAGCGGGCGCGTCTTTGTATCCCGGCTACGAATCAACCCTCGAGAAGCTCAGCCGCGAGCCGGTCGTCGGCGCGAGCTCTTCAGAATACGTTGGCGATAGTGAGGGGGCCGGGGCGAGAGCGCGGGCGCCACCCGAGGGCTACCCTCCGACCTTGATGAGCGACGGTTCCGACGCTTCCAAGTGCCCGCCGACCCTGAAAGCCGCCCGCGCCGTCGACCCTGGCGCCGTCGCGCTCACCACGACCTTGCCCCCCGACCCGAGGTCGGCCCCGCCGGCCGCGCCCCCCGCGGCGCCCACGCGCTCGGGGCGGGGGCTCTCGGCCGGCGCGAAGATCAAGCACTATGAGCTCATCCGCCCCCTGGGCAAAGGGGGCATGGGCCAGGTCTACCTCGCCCGCGACACCAAGCTCGGCCGTTTGGTGGCCATCAAGCGCCTGCTCACGCCCGACGACCGCGGCGCGCGGCGCGTTCTGGTCGAAGCGCGGGCCACGGCCCGCTGTCGGCACGAGAACATCGTCGTCATCTACGAGGTCGACGAGCACCAGGGCGAGCCCTACCTGGTGCTCGAGTACGTCGAAGGCGTGACGCTGCGCGCCTGGATGGCGGCGCGAGGCGCTGCGGGCGCCGCGGGGCCCGCAGCGGCCTCGGGGGCCGCCGGCGCCGCGCCCGGGCGGGTACCGCCGGGCCTGGCCGTCGAGCTGATGCTGCCGGTGGTGCGGGCGCTGGCGTGCGCGCACGAGCAGGGCGTCGTGCACCGAGACCTCAAGCCCGAGAACATCCTTCTGACCGACGCGGGGGCCATCAAGGTGCTCGACTTCGGCCTCGCCAAGCCGCTCGCCGGCGGGGCGACGTCGGCGAGCGAGGGCGCGGGCGCGAGCGGCGCGAGCGGGGTGAAGGGCACGCTCTTGTACATGGCGCCCGAGCAATGGCAGACCGACGATCTCGACGGGCGCGTCGACCTGTGGGCCGTCGGCCTGTTGCTCTACGAGCTGTGCGCCGGCGCCCACCCGCTGGGCCCGGTGCCGCTGGCCACGCTGGCCGACCTGCTGGACCCGCACGCCCCGATGCCCTCGCTGCTCGGCCCCTGCCCCGAGGCCGGGGCGCTTGCCATGGTCGTCGAGCGGTGCCTGCAGAAGCGGCGTGAGGACCGCTACGGCTCGGCGCGCGAGCTGCTCGCCGCGCTCGAGGCGTTGCGGGCGGGGCCGGGCGCGCTGGCCGAAGGCGTGAGCCCCTTCCCGGGGCTGTCGGCCTTCCAAGAGGCGGACGCCGGGCGCTTCTTCGGGCGCGACGCCGACGTCGCGGCCGTGGCCCAGAGGCTGCGCCACCAGCCGCTCGTGGCGGTGGTGGGCGCGTCGGGGGCGGGCAAGTCGAGCTTCGTGCGGGCCGGGCTCATCCCCGCGCTCAAGCGCTCGGGCGAGCGGTGGGAGGCGTTCGTCGTGCGCCCGGGGCGCCGGCCGCTCTTGGCGCTCGGCGAGGTGTGGGCGCGCGCGTGCGAGGCGCCCTCGGCCGGCGCGGGCGCCAGCACGCCGGGCGGGAGCGATCGGACCGAAGGGGCGGCCGCGCTGGGCAAGGAGCCCGGGGCGCTCGGGGCGGCGCTGCGGGCGCGCTGCCGCCGCGGTCACGGCCGCGCCTTGCTGTTCGTCGACCAGTTCGAAGAGCTCTACACCCTCGGCGCCTCGGCCGACGAGCGCGCCGCCTTCCTCGCGTGCCTCGAGGGCGTGGCCGACGACGCCTCCTCACCCTTGCGCGTACTCCTCGCGCTACGAGCCGACTTCCTGGACCGTACGGCCGAAGACCGCCGCTTCGCCGCCGAGCTGGCGCGCGGGCTCGTGCTCCTGCCGCCGATGGGGCGCGGGGGGCTCCACGAGGCGCTCGTGCGGCCGGTCGAGGCGGCCGGATACCGCTTCGAAAGCGAGGCCCTGGTCGGGCGAATGCTCGACGCGCTCGAGGGCACCATGAGCCCGCTGCCGCTCTTGCAGTTCGTGGCCTTCGAGCTCTGGGAGGGGCGCGACCGCGCCAAACGGCTCTTGACGGAGGCGAGCTACGAGCGGCTGGGCGGGGTCGAAGGCGCGCTCTCGGCCCACGCCGACGCGGTGCTCGGCCGCCTGCCCCCGCGCGAGCAGCGGCTGTGCCGCGAGGTGCTCGTGCGCCTGGTGACGCCCGAGAGGACGCGCGCGGTGGTGGGCCTCGACGAGCTGCGCCAGCTCGGGCCCGCCGGCGAGGTCGAGCCGGTGGTGCAGCACCTGGTCGAGGCGCGGCTGTTGTCGGTCGACCGCGGCCCCGAGCGTGACGGGGCGACGGTCGAGTTGGTGCACGAGTCGCTCATCGAGCGCTGGCCGCAGCTCGGCGCCTGGCTCGAGGCGAGCGCGCAGGACGCGCAGTTTCTCGCGCGTCTTCGCACCGCCGCGCAGCAATGGGAAGCGAGCGGGGAGGCCGAGGGGCTACTCTGGCGCGAGGGCGCGGCGCTCGAGGCGCGCGCGTGGCTGGCCCGCTGCAGCGCCGAATGCAGGGGAGAGGGCGTCGGGCTGAGCGAGCGGGAGCGGCGGTACCTCCAGGCCATCGTGGCGCTCGTCGAACGCGCGCGGCGGCGCAAGCGCCGGGTGGTCGCTGGCATGATCGCCGTTCTGAGCGCCATCGCCCTCGTCGTGTCGGCCTTGGCGGTGCGAGCGAACCGCGCCGCCGCGCGCGCCGAGGCGCGGGCAGTGCAAGCGCGCAACGCCACGCGCCTGGCCGTGGCGCGCGAGCTCTTGCCGAGTGACCCGACGACGGCGCTAACGCTGGTGCGCGAGCTCGAGCCGCCCGAGGTGGCGCGCGGGTGGGCCGACGTGGCGCGCGTGGCGCGGAAGGCCGGGGTCAGCCGCCGGGTGTTCCCTCACCCGGATCGGCTCCTGAAGGTTGTATTTAGCCCCGACGGCAAGCGACTGGCCACCGCTTCGTTCGACGGCGCCCTGCGCGTCTGGAACGCCGACGGCGTGGGCGAGCCGCTCGTCCTGCGCGGCCACCAGGGTGAGGTCTATGCGCTGTCCTTTAGCCCTGACGGTAAGCGCCTCGCCAGCGCCTCGGATGACAAGACGGTGCGCGTGTGGGACGCCGACGGGGCGGGCGAACCGCTCGTCTTGCGTGGGCATGAGGACGGGGTTCATTCGGCCGCCTTCAGCCCCGACGGCCGGCGCCTCGTGACCGCGTCGAGGGACAAGACGGCGCGGGTCTGGGATGCGGACAGCGTGGGCGAGCCGCTCGTGCTGCGCGGCCATGAGGACTGGGTCACTTCGGCGGCCTTCAGCCCCGACGGCAAGCGCCTCGTCACCGCCTCCAAGGACCATACCGTCCGGGTGTGGGACGCCGACGGCGTGGGCGAGCCGCTCGTCTTGCGCGCCCATGAGGGCGAGGTCTGGTCGGCGGCCTTCAGCCCCGACGGCCGGCGTCTCGTGACCGCGTCTGCGGACAAGACGGTGCGCGTCTGGGACGCCGACGGCGTGGGCGAGCCGCTCGTCTTGCGCGGCCACGAGGAGGTAGTCAGTTCGGCCGCCTTCAGCCCCGATGGCCAGCGCCTCGTTAGCGCCTCCGGGGATAATACCGTGCGCGTCTGGGACGCCAACGGTAAGGGCGAGCCGCTCGTCTTGCGCGGCCACGAGAGCTGGATCTTCGTGGCCGCCTTCAGCCCCGACGGCCGGCGCCTCGTCAGCGCGTCCCTTGACGGGACGGTGCGCGTGTGGGGCGCCGACGGCGCGGGCCAACCGCTCGTCTTGCGCGGTCACGAGGGGGCGGTCTGGTCGGCCGCCTTCAGCCCCGACGGCCGGCGCCTCGTCAGCGCCTCCGTTGACAGGACGCTGCGCGTCTGGGAAGTGGATGGTGCGGGCGAACCGCTCGTCCTGCGCGGCCACGAGAGGGGGGTCACTTCGGCCGCCTTCAGCCTCGACGGCAAGCGCATCATCACAGCCTCCCAGGACAGGACGACGCGGGTCTGGAGCGCCGACGGCGTGGGCGAGCCGCTCGTCCTGCGCGGCCACGAGGGTACGGTCTGGTCGGCGGCCTTCAGCCCCGACGGCCGGCGCCTCGTGACCGCGTCGACGGACAAGACGGCGCGCGTCTGGAGCGCCGACGGGTCGGGCGAACCGCTCGTCTTGCGTGGCCACGAGGACGAGGTCTGGTCGGTCGCCTTCAGCCCCGACGGCAAGCGCATCGTCAGCGCCTCCGAGGACAGGACGGTACGGGTGTGGAGCGCCGACGGCGCGGGCGAGCCGCTCGTCTTGCGCGGCCACGAGGAGGTAGTCAGTTCGGTCGCCTTCAGCCCCGACGGTAAGCGCCTCGTCAGCGCCTCGGATGACAAGACGGTGCGGGTCTGGAACGCGGACGGCGCGGGCGAGCCGCTCGTGCTGCGTGGCCACGAGGGCGCGGTCTGGTCGGCCGCCTTCAGCCCCGACGGCAAGCGCATCGTCAGCGCTTCTCTTGACAAGACGGTGCGGGTCTGGGGCGCCGACGGCGCGGGCGAGCCGCTCGTGCTGCGCGGCCACGAGGGCGCGGTCTGGTCCGCCAAGTTCAGCCCCGACGGCAAGCGCGTCCTCAGCGCGTCCATGGACAACACCGCACGCCTTTGGGCCGACCTCGAGCCGCTGCGCAGCCCCGACGACCCGACGCTGTGGGCCGCGACCACGTACTGCCTGCCCGCCCCGCGCCGCGTCGCCCTCTTGAATGTGCCCGAGTCGCAGGCCCGGGCCGACGAGCAGGCCTGCCAACGTCACGTTGCTGCGTCGCCCGGTCGCCCCTAAACCTCAGAGGGAGGTCTGGAGCGTCCGTCAGGCGGCCGCACCCGGGCGACCCGACGTACGCCTTCGTGTCGATGCGGGGTACACTCGGGTGGGGAAAGTGGCTGTTTCTAGCCTGTGGCCGTTCGGTTAAACATACGTCGGCGAGCACGTCGAAGTCGGGCGAGCGGCGCTCGGGCCGCCGGGCGGCGACGACGACGTGTCAGGCGGTGTGCTTGGGCGGCGCGTGGTCGGGGCCCGTCGGCCGCTTTCGATTTCTTTTCCTCTTCTTCGAATCCTTATTGCCATTCCTCCCCTCTCCCCCTATTCTCATTCCCACGCGACTCGCCGCCCGCGCGTTTGCGGCGGCGCCCGTCGCCGGCCCAAAGTCGGCCCTCGCCTCGGCGGCCACCGACGCGAGAGCCTGGGCCTCACCCGTCTACCGAACAGGTGCGACTTATGGTCAAGGTACCCCGCCACCGCAAGAACGGCAAACACCCGCTTCCCGCCCCCGAGACCCCGCCCGAATCGCCCTCTGTTCCGCCCTCGTCTCCGCCCTCTGCCTTCGGGCGAGGGGCCGGGGCTGAGGGTCCGAGCGGGCCTGGGGCTGAGGGCCCGCGGGCCGAGGCCTCCCCCCCGCCCAGGCGCTGCCCCGCCGACGAGCTCGAAGAGCGCCTACAAAACCCCGACGAGGGCGCCTTCTTGTTCGGCCTCGAGTCGCGCGTGGTGTACCCCACCTTGGTCGAAGAGGTGACCGCCGCCGGCATGCGCATCTTGAAGGTGATTCGCGAGTACGACGACCCGGCCCTTTGGCACTGGTACGAAGGGCTCGAGTGCGACCTCGGCTTCTTGCGCGAGCGCGCGGCGTTCTCGTTCGGGTATGAGCACGGCTCGGCCGACGGCCGCGCCGAGTTCTTCCGCAGCCAGGTGCCCGCCCTGAGCCAGAAGGCCAAGCGCCTGGCCGACCAGGCCCGCGCCCTCGTCGTCAACGGCGGCCTGACCCCGGTCGAGGCCACCGCGCTCCTTCTCGAGACGGCCTGGTCGGTGCTGCTCGCCGGGCCCGCGCCGTCCTTCGAGCGCTGAGCGGCGCGTCGGGGCGCGGCCTCGCCGGCCGCGCCGCGAAAGGCCTGCGCGTTCCTCGGGCGCTCGCGCTCGCGCTTTGGCCATCGGCCCTGAACCGCCGACCGCAGGTACAATTCGCGCTCTTCGGGCAGCTTGGCCCCGCTCAAGATGAGGAGGCTGGTGAGCCCACGGCAATTGTCTCACCCGCGGTGAGACTCTAGCCTCCTAACGGTAGGTCTCATAAAACTGGCGCATCCGAAAGAGGTTCGGGCGCTTGCAGCCCTGCGCCCCGGCCTTCGCCGGCCCCTCGCGCGCCCCCATCACCGCCCGCCCTTCTTCTGCGCCTTCGCGCGCGCGTCGGGGTGCGCCACCCGCGCCTCGATGAGCTGCCGCTCGCGCTCGAGCTCGCGCGCCAGCTCTTCTTCGCTCGGCAGGTACGTCAGGTAGCGGGCCGCGAAGAGCTGCCGGCTCTCGTGCAAGACCGAGTAGCGTGCCACGGCCTCGTTCTTCTTCGAGCAGAGAATCAGCCCGATGGTCGGGTTGTCGCCTTCGCCCCGGGCGTGGGCCTCGAACATGCGCACGTAGGTATCCATCTGCCCGATGTCTTGGTGGGTCAGCTTGCCGACCTTCAGGTCGATGAGTACGAAGCACTTGAGCACGTAGTTGTAAAAGACGAGATCGACGTAAAAGTCTTCGTCGTCGAGCCGCAGGCGCTTCTGCCGCGCGACGAACGCGAAGCCCTTGCCCAGCTCGAGCAGAAAGCCCTGCAGGTCGGCCAAGATGGCCGCCTCGAGCGTCGACTCGTGCCAGCGCGGGGCGTCGGGCAGGTCGAGAAACTCGAGCACGTCGGGGTCTTTCAGCAGGTCGACGGGGCGAAGCCCGCCCGCGCCCCGCCGCCCCGCCTCGAGCATGCCCTTCTTGTCACGGCTCGCCAGCAGCCGCTCGTAGTAGAGTGACTCGATCTGCCGCTCGAGCTGCGCCTTCGACCACCCGCAGGCCGCCGCCTCGCGCTCGTAGAACGCCCTCGCTTCGGGCTTCTCGACGCGCATCAGCGCCCGGTAGTGCGACCAGCCCAGCGCGGGGTGAAAGCCGCCCTCGAATTCTCCACCCGTCGGGTGGGGAATTTCGCCGGCAGCCAACCGCGACGGGTAAGCCAGGTAAAATTGCCGAAAATACCCGAGGTTGGTCGCCGAGAACCCCTTGCCGTAGCGTTCGACCAGCCGGCGCGAGAGCTCGCCGATGAGGCGCTCGCCGTACGTGGCGCGCGCCCGGCCCCCTTGCAAGGCTTCGACGATCTCGCGGCCGATGAGCCAGTAGCCCATCACGGTCTGCGCGTTCACCGCCCGCACCACCTGCCCGCGCGCCGCCTCGAGAATCGCCACCACCCGGCCGAACAGCCCCTCGACCTCGCCCCGGCCCGGCGCCGGGGCCGCCTTCGCCAGCCCGGCCGCCACCGCCTCGCGAGGCCGCGCCCTCGACCCCTTTTTCGGCGCGGCCCCCGCCGCGAGCGCGCCCGCCGCGCCCCCCGCCCCGGCGAGCCTGCCGCCCGCCGCCCGGGCCCGCCCGCTCTTCGCCCCCGCCTTGCTCACCCCCCGCCCGGCTGCCGCCCCCTTCGGGCCGCCCGCCCGCTTGCCCCCCGCCGCCATCAGATCGTCTTTCGCGTGTCAGGGTGCGCCACCCGTAGGTCAGCCGGCGGCGGGTCGAGCCGCGTCGGGTACGGCCTGCCCGTGCGCGCTGCCTCGGCCATCGCGTCGTACGCCTCGAGACCGGCGCGCCTGGTTCGACACGCGTCGTGGGTCTTCTCGTCGTTCATGCACACCTCGAGGGAGTCATCGGTCACCTCGCTGACGTCGTCTCAATCGCCCCGTTGCGTCCTACGGGTTAACCCGCCGACCAGTTCGAAGAAGCTCGCCATGACGACGGCCGCGCTCGGCTCGCCCGCCCCGTAGCGCTCAAGCTCCCGCGGCCATTCATCGTCAGTCAGGGGGCTCGCGACGCGCGCCGTCGCCAGCTTCAGCGAGCGCGCCGACCAGCGCAGTTGCACGCTCACATCGCCGAGGCTCACGAACTCGCAAAGCACGTCACCCTGGCACGCGACGAGCAGGCCGCGGAGGCTAACGGGGATCGTCAACGCGCGTTCCTCGCTCAGCACCAGAGCGAGCCAGGCGTCTTTCGGCGTCCCCCACGCGAGCGCAGCCACGAGGCCCTCGCCCTCGACGGGCAGAAGCCGCTCGACGGGGCGCTCGCCGTATCGGTCGTCGGCGATGTCCGGGTCGTAGCGTGCGACCTCGTTGTCGAGCAAGCGGTGGAACACCTCGTAGGAACTCTCGCCCGGCGGGCGCGGGGAGAACCGGTCAAGGACGGCACGGCCCCGAGGCGGCGTCGGCCTCGGGGGGAGCCCAAGGAGGAGACTGTGGGGGCCATGCCGAGGGCGCACGAAGGGCATTTTGGTTCGAATGTCTTGCCCCCCGCAAGTGCCCGCCCCTCAACGCGGCGTCTTCGGCCGCCGCTTCGGCTTGGCCTTGGCCGGCTGCGGCCCCAAGAGATCGTCGGCATTCGAGGCGGAAGGCCCGCATACTTCGCCGCCCCCCGCGAGGTTACCTTCTGCCAGCGTCGCCCAGGCCGACGAACGGACGAGCCTCTTCGATGAGCGCCGTGAGCTCGCGAAGATCGCCTTGTAGCTGCTCGGCACTCGGCGGCTCGGCCAGTCGGCCCGTAGGCCCCGGATACCGGTACCGGGTCGCCGCCGGAGAGTGCTTATCGGACGCGTTGAGCTTTAGGCGCTGCGGAGGCCACCCCCCCCGACCCAGAGGAAGCTCTGCACGTCGATCATGTCGCGGGGTGGCATGCCCTGAGCGGTGAGTTTCTTGCGAACGTCACTGGCAAACCCGAGGATTCTTCGGTAAGTCTTCGAGTTCGGCCTCGGCTCGTACTGAATCTCGTAGCCGAGAGCCCCTGCCGCCCGCTGAACGTACGTCGGCCTGACGAACAAGTGATCTTGCCGGCGGGTCAAGAAGAGCGCGTATGTGCAGGTCGGCCACGTGCCGATGCCCAGCGCGGTGAAGGCTCCGGCGAGCGCGTCGAACCGGGCGTCGAAGTCGCCCTCGCCCGCCAGGAGCCCGACGAGCGCATCGGCGAACGGCGCGCGCTTCTCGCCCTTCACCTCGCCGAGGGGCGACCTCTCGAACCGCAAGAGCAGGTTGGTCTTGCCGACCACCTTCTGGTGCGCGTCGAATATCGCGTCGTGGGCGCCCCCGTCGAGATCGGCCTTCAGGCGCGCCGGGGCGAGTAGCGAGGCGGCCAGGTCGGCGGCCTTCACCTTGTAGTTGCGCTCGTGTTCGAGATAATGCGGGCTGTCGAAGCCGCCCTTCGCTGCGGTGCGAAAGTTCTCGACTATTTGTTTGAACGTGAGCGGCGGCACCACGTACTTGCCCGACGCGTCAGGCTTGAGGTGGCGCAGCACGTTGTCGGGTTCGACTTCGCCGTCGTCGACCGGGGGCAGCCCTGCAACGCCCAACGCGACCGTCCTCTCGCCCGCATTCTCGAAGAAGACCTTGACCTTGCCCTCGTGCTCCTCTTCGAGCACGCGGCCAACGCCCCAATCGGGCTGCTTGACGTTACGAACGAATCGCATCGGCCACCTCCGCGAGCAGCTTCGGCTAATGGCGCCCACCTTAACGGGGCGGGCGCGCCAAGGTCGAGGGCCTCACGATCGACCGGATGGACCGCAACCAAGACATCATGAACCGCTCCCCGAACGACCCCCGAATTTCAGGCCACGGCGTTCAAGGCGAAGGCGTTCGTACTGCGGCTCTACCAGGAGATTCGGCGAGAGTTCGCCCGCCGCCCCGAAGGGTAGAGAGCCATCATCTGGGGCTGACCGACGGGGTGAGAGAACCCGAACGGCCTCGGGCCCCTTCGACCCACCCGCCCAGTACAGGCCCATGAGGCAGGCTCCTCGCCCGCTTCTGGCGCCGCCCTCCTAGATACCGCCACCCCTCGGCAGGAGGCACGCGCGCTCGTCTCCGCCCGCCCCTGGCGACGCGGCTCGGCTGCGCTACGAGCCCGGCGGGGGCCGGCCATGCCGACATGGGGTAGCGCGAGTCGCGCTCGGGTGGGCGATGGCCCCGAAATTACTAGCGTTAGTAATTCGGGGGTGGTCGGCCACCTGGAATTACTAGCGCTAGTAATTTTCGGGCGACTTGGGGCATCGAAGATTACTAACGTTAGTAATTGGGGGGCGCTTGGGGCCCAGAAATTACTAATGCTAGTAATTTGAAGGGGGTTGGCGCCTCCGGAATTACTAGCGTTAGTAATTCGGGGGTGGTCGACCACCTGAAATTACTAGCGCTAGTAATTCTCCGTCGCCGCACCGCTAGTCAGCCCTGCCAACCGAGGCTCGCGCGACCGAGGCGTAGGGCATGGGTTTGGGTATTCGAACAATTCAAACCGGAGGGCCCCCCCTCAATAAGGTGGCGCGGGGGCAGAGGGCCAGCGCGGGGGCGGAGCGGGGCCGGCGAAAAAAAATCGGGGCCCCCCAAGAAAGTTCAGCAACCGGCCGGGGCGCTTGGCCGAGGGGACTTTTGTAAGGGCCGCAAAGGGCGGCGGAAGTACCCCAAGAAAGGGGGTTCGATCATGAAAGCAGAGTCGATTCATCGTGCAGGCGTCGAGGGTGTGGCGGGCAAGGCGGTGGGGGGCGGGGCCGGCGGGCTCGAGCCGGGCTGGGCGGCCTTCGCGGCTCCGGCGGCGGCGTCGAGGCCGGGCGAGGCCGGCGGGGCGGCGCAGGTCGGGGGCGAGGGCGGCATTGCGCTCGGCGCGGCCCGGGAGGGGTACCTCTCGATGCAGGCCGAGCTCGCGGCGCTGCCCGCGAGCAAGCTGGTGGTGGTGCGCGTCGACCTGCGGCGCGCGAGCGCGATCGCCCACAGCGTGGCCTTGCGCGATTCGGCGCCCGAGCGCCGCGACGACTTCGTGAAGGCGTCCGAGACGGGGTTTTACAGCATCGAGACCCTCGACAACCTGCCGCGCATCGCGCGGGGCGCCTGGTACGTGCGTCGGCAGCAGCTCCGGGCGATCGCCCGGGCCTCAGGCGCCTCGGTGTCCGAAGACGACGTTCGCCTGGGCTACGAGACGCGCGGCCGCATGATGCGGGTGCTCGACTACCAGCTCGGCGACCGCCGCGACATCGCCGACGAGCTCGCGCACCTGCGCGAGGGCTCGGGCCACGAAGATCTCGCCACCGATCTCGACACCCTCGCCGAGCTGTACCAGCGCGACGACGTGCGCCCCTTCCTCGAGCGAGACGTGAAGCACTACCGCGCGTCCGACGTGGCCGACGCGCTGCGCCTGGTCGACGTCATCTACGCCTCGCTCGGCCTGGCCGAAGAGGGCGAGGTCGAGCGGGCGAACGCGCTCGCGCAGCGGGCGGCGACGCTGCTCTTGGGCACGTACAACGAGCAACGTCGGTGCGGGCAGTTCGTCTTCGGCAACCGCGAAGACGTCGAGGCGACCTACCCGTCGCTCATCTCGGCGGCGAGAAGCCCGCGGCGCAAGCGCCGCGAGGGTGGCGAGGCGCCGGGGGGCGACGAGCCGGACGGCGAGGCGCCGGGGGGCGAGGCGCCCATCGACGGCGTCTGAGAGCGCCGTCCGATCAGCGCGTCGCCTTCGGCCGCCGTCGTTTCGACGCGGTCTTGGCGGGCGGCGAGCCGAGCAGCTCGGCGCGAAGGGCCGCGAGCTCGTCGGCGCTCAGCCCGGCGAGCCGCTCGCGCATCGTCAGCCCCGCCACGCGCTTCTCGGCGGGCAGCGCCGCGAGCTTCTCGGCGGGCAGCGCCGCGAGCTTCTCGGCGGGCAGGGCGGCGAGCTGCTCGGCCGTCAGCCCCGCCGCCACGACCTTGGCCGGAAACCTCGCCAGCACCCCCGGCAGCTTCGACCGCGGCACGCTCGCCAAGACCT
>DASTPP010000311.1:0-6143 GCA_035762175.1 Polyangiaceae bacterium
AGGACTGCGGCTTCTTCGCCGTCCCCGAGGTCGGCGCCGAGGTGGGCGTGCTGTTCAACCAAGGCGACGTCGACGCCCCTTTCTTCTTGCCGGGGCACTGGGGCCGCCCCGGTGGCAAGAGCGAGGTGCCCGAGGAAGCGCGGCTCTCGCCGCCCGACAACCGCGTCCTCGCGACGCCGACGTTTCGCATCGAGCTCGACGAGTCGGAGGGCGCACGCAAGCTCAAGATTACCAACAAAAGAACGGGCGATTCGCTTCTTTTTGACGCAGAGGAGAACTCGGTCTCGCTCTCGGCGACGACCGCGCTCACGCTCAAGGCGGTGGGCGCGCTCACCCTCGAAGGCATCCACATCACCATCGGCGGGCGCGTCGTGCGCCCCATCGCCGACCCCATCTTAGGCTCCCGATGGCGTTGCCCGTTTGTCTGGAATTGCCAGAAATTCCCGACCCCTTCTCCGTCCCGCTGCCGGGCGGCATCGAGATCGAGGACGTGAACCTGATGCAACTGATCCAGCCGGCGCTGACGCCACTGGTGCCGTTGTTTAACCTCGTCGACACGCTCGTGGCGGTGTTCAATTGCTTGCAGGCCATCCCGTCCGCGCTCGGGCCGCCGCCCGACCCGACGGCGCTCGCCGCGTGCCTACCCGACCTGGCCGAGAAGCTGAGCAAGCTCTTGAACCTTCTGCCGCAGGTGGCGCTGCCGCGCCTCCTGAAGCGCCTGCTCGCCCTGCTCGTGAGCACGCTCCTCGCCGTGCGGAGCAAGCTCCTGCACCTTCAGCAGCAGCTCGTCCAGATCGCGGGCGCCGTCGACCGGGCGAAGGAGCTCGAGGACGCGGGGCTGATGGCCATCACCCAGTGCGCCCAGGCGAACGTCGCGCAGGAGGCGGCCAACGTGGGCAAGAGTCTGGCGGCCTTGGGCAAGCTCATCGGCCTCGTCAACCTGTTCCTCGGCCTGCTCGGCCTGCCCGAAGTGCCCGACTTCCAAGACCTCGCGGGGCGTCCGCTCGACACCGTCCTCGCGCCACTCGACGCCTTGATCGACGTGTTCAAGGCCGCCGAGGCGGCCATCCCGCTTCCGTAAGGGCTTCGAGATGGCGGGCACGCGAGGACTGCTCCTTCCCTTCCGGCGCGATCAGAAGCGCGACGTCGCGTCCGGTGCGGGCGCGGAGCTCTTGGCGTCGAAGGTCGAACAGGCGCTCGCGACCGAGGGCGAGACGCCGCGCTCGTCGGGCGAGCTGCCCTGGCGGACGCGCTTCGGCTCGGGGCTGCACCTCTTGCGACATAAGCTCACGGGCCCCGCCTTCCGCGAGCTCGCGCGCGTCTACGTGCGCGACGCGCTCGCCCGCTGGGTGCCCGAGGCCGAGCTCACGGGCTTCGAGGTGCTCGAGGACGGCGACGTCGTCACCGTGCGCGTGCGGTTCCGGGCGCGCGTCGGCACCGGGAGCGAGGGCGACGTGCGCCTCGACCTGCCCGGAAAATGACCGGGCGCCGCGCCCGATCGGTGTCCCCGCCGCGGGCCGAGTGGCTTTGCTCTCTGCGAAGGGACCCCGCCGCCCGTGGCCATCCTGCCCGAGAGCCTCGACTACACCGCCCGCGACTTCGACGCGCTTCGGACGCGCCTCTACGCGCTCATCCGGAGCGCCTTCCCCGAGTGGACCGACGACGGGGTCGCCGGCTTCGGCAACGTGCTGGTCGAGATGTACGCCTTCGTCGGCGACGTCCTCGGCTACTACCTCGATAACCACGCCAGGGAGTCGCGCCTCGTCACGGCGACGCAGCGCACGAGCGTGATCGCGCTCGCCCGCATGCTCGGCTACCGGCTCGCGGGCGCGCGGGCCGCGACCGCCGTCGTGCGCGTCACGCTCGCGCGGCCCCCGCTCGCCGACGTCGTCTTGCCGGCGGGCACGGTGGTGCGCACCCAGGAGGTGACCGAGCCGGTGCGCTTTCAGCTCCTCGCCCCCGTCACCATTCCCGCAGGCGCTGACCCGCCGGTCGCCCTCGGCACCGTCGAGCACGCGACGACGCACACGCAGGCGTTCGAGGCAAAAGCCCTCGGGGGCACCGACCTTGAGCTCGACTTTGTGCCCTTTCTCGACGGCTCGGCCGTCGTCACGGCAGGCAATGGCACCTTCACCGAGCTCGAGAGCCTGCTGCCCGCCGGGCCCAACGACCGCGCGTTTCTCACGCTCGTCGACCAGTCGGGCCGCGCCACGTTGCGCTTCGGGAGCGGCGTAAGCGGCGCGCCGCCGACGGGCACGCTCGAGGTGACGTACAAGACCGGCGGGGGCGCGGCGGGCAACGTCGAGGCGGGGAGGCTCGTGGTCCTCGAAGGCGCCTTCGCGGACGCGGCCGGCCGCCCCGTGCAGGTGTCCGTCACCAACCCCGAGCGGGCCTCGGGCGGCGTCGACCGGCAGTCGCTCGCCTCGGCGAAGCTGCTCGCCCCCGAGAGCCTGCGGGCGCTGACGCGCTCGGTGGCGCGCGAGGACTTCGAGATCAACGCCCGGCGCCTGCCCGCCGTCGCGCGCGCGCTGATGCTGACCTCGAACGAAGACCCCACCATCGCGGAGAACAGCGGCGTGCTCTACGTCGTGCCCCGGGGCGGGGGGCCGCCGACGCCGGCGCTCAAGAACCTCGTCCTGCACCAAGTGACCGTGGCCTACCCCTGCACGCTGACCTTCCAGGTGAGCGTACAAGACCCCGTCTACAAGGTGGTCGGTGTCACCGCGCGCCTGTACCTGCGGCCTGGTGAAACGCCCGCCGTGGTACGCGACCGGGTGCGCACGCGCCTCGTCGACTTCTTCCGCGTGAGCGAGCCCGACGGCACGCCCAACCCGCGGGTCGACTTCGGCTTCAACGTTCGCGACGCCGAGGGGCGCCCGGCCGGCGAGCTCGCCTGGTCGGACGTGTTCGACGTCGTGCGCGATACGCCCGGCGTGCGCAAGGTCGGCGGGGGCGTGGGCGACCTTCGGCTCAACGGCCTGCCTGCCGACGTCAAGCTCGCGCCGCGCGAGTTCCCGGTGCTCGGCGACGTGGCCCTGACCGACGGGGACACGGGGATACTCCTCTGATGTCGGTCGCAAACCCCGGCTTCGAGACGCCCGGCGCGGTCCCCTGGGAGGCGGCCGGTTGGACGCTCGTGACCCAAGCCCGTGGCCGGCGCTTCGCCGCCTTCCGCCCGCCGCCCGTGCCCGGTGTCGAAGACTTCGAGACGTGGGTCGCCTGGAAGGAGGCCTTCGCCCCCGGCGACCTCGCCCTCGCGCCCTTTGACCCGCTCGCCCCGGAGGGGCGCGAGGACTTCGAGGAGGGGTGGAAAAGCGCGCCGTTCTTGACCGAGTTCGAGCCCGCCCTCCTCGTGCCCGCCCCCTTTGGGCGTGGTGCAGAGGCCGACGGGTTTGAGGCCGCGTGGGTGCCGCCGCCCGCCTTCTCCTGGGCCGAGGTCGCCTCCGCCCCGGCGCTCTTCGGCGGCGGCCTCGTTGAGCGCTTCGAGGCGGCTTGGCGGGGCAACGAGGCCTTCCTTTGGGCGTGGGAGGCCGTGCCCTCGAGCCCGGCCGCCTTCGACGGCGGGGCCAACGCCCGGGAAACCTTCTCGGGCGCCTGGGCGCCCATGACGACGCTCGGAGGGCCCTGACGATGGCCGAAGCCGACTGGAGCTACTTGAACGACGGCCTGCCCGCCGCCTCGGTCGACCGGGGCGTGACGGCTGGCATCGCGCGCCCCCCGGGCGGCGGCACCTTCCTCTTCGGGTTCAACTCGCTCGCCGTGGCGACGGGCGCGGTCGCGCTCTTCGTCAACCTGCCGGGCTTCGCCCCGATGCAGAAGGGCGCCTCGATCCGCGGGTGCCTGCAGCGTGGCCCGGGCGGGGGCGCGACGGGGTTCTCGCCGTTTCTCTTCGTGTGCGGCCAAGGCACGTCGATCAACGACCAAGCCTACCTGCTCGGGCTCTCGGACGACGACCCGCACCGCGTCGTGCTGCGCAAGGGCTCGGTCGCCGGCGGGGTGCCGCCCGAGGGCCCGGGTACCTTGCTGCAGTCGGGCGAGAGCTTCGCCCAGGGCACGTGGCTGCACCTGCGGCTCGACGCCATCGTCAACGGCAACGGCGACGTCGTGCTCGCGGCCTTCAAGAACGACCTCGCGCTGCGCCCGCTCGGCACGCCGCCCGACTGGCAGCCCATCCCGGGGATGCCTTCGTTCATCGACGACCAGCTCGGCGTCAATTCCGGCTCGCAGCCGCTCACCTCGGGCCGCGGCGGCTTCGGCTTCGCGGTGCGCGACGTGACGCGGCGGGGCTTTTTCGACCAGCTCGAAGTGGCCAGGCAGGTATGACGGGCCGGGCGCGCGAGGCACGCGAGCCGGGCGCGACGGGCCCCCGGCCCTCGCCCGACGAGGGCGCGTTCACGGCGCGCCTGGGCGCCGGCCAGGGGCGCGCGCCGGAGGGCGACGGCCACGCGTTCGTGCTCGGGCAAGCCGAGCCCGGCTGGCGCGGCGACGTCGAGGCGGGCGATTACGCCGAGGTGCGCCAGGACGTCGACCTGACGGGCGCGGCTCTCGTGCGCGTGTGGCTGCGCCTGCGCGTCCCCCCGGACGTGCCGCCCGGGCTCGCCTGGCAGGCCTCGCTCTGGGTCGGGGGCATCCGGCGCGCGAGCGCCCGCGCCGAACCGGGGCGTACGCGCGTTCTGGGCGACCTCGCGGCCAACGTCGGTGCGTTGCGAGGGAGGCACGCGGTCGCCGTGCGCCTCGAGCTGGTGGCCGCGTAGGGGAGGAAGAGGCACGTGCCCGAGCTCGAGCTGCCCGCGCTCGTCGTCGACGACGTCGTCGCCGTGGCGGCGCCCGGGCGCCTC
Organism: Polyangiaceae bacterium; assembly: GCA_035762175.1. Taxonomy (GTDB): domain Bacteria; phylum Myxococcota_A; class Polyangia; order Polyangiales; family Polyangiaceae; genus DASTPP01. The sequence continues at coordinate 4,839 of DASTPP010000311.1, forward strand.
GCCCTCGTCAATCGCGACCCCGGCCCCGACGAGGAGGGCGTGCCGCTCCCCGCCACGATCGCCCTCGAGCTCGTCGACACCGGCGAGAGCGGCGTCGACGTCGCCGAAACGCGCGTCTGGGTCGGCGGCGTGCCCGCCTTCGCGGGCCGGAGGGTGGTGCCGCCCTTCGACGGCCCACGCGCGGGCGTCGTCGTCGAGCGGGGCGACGTGCGCCTCGTCCTCGATCCGCGCACGCCCTTTTCGAGCCTCGAGCGCGTCGAGGTGCGCGTCGCGTCGAGGACGCTCGACGGGCGCGCCGCGCTCGAGGAGCGCTACGCCTTCGTCGCCGACGACCGGACGGCGCCCCGCGTGCTCGCGGCCACGACCCGGGGGCCGAAGTGCGTCGTCGTCGCCTTCGACGAGTCGGTCGACCTTGGCCCGAGCTTCGCCGCCACCTTCGAGGCCCTCGACGTGCCCGCCGTCCCCGTCGCCGCCACCCAGGCGCGTGCCGAGGGCTCGGTGCTCACGCTCGATCTCGAGCCCGAGCTGTCGCCGGGCGCCCGCTACGACGTGCGGCTCACGGGCGTCGTCGACCGGAGCGGCAACGTCGTGCTGCCTCCGTTCGACCGAGCCACCTTCGTCGCGCCGCGCCCCCCGCGCCCGGCGCGCCGCCGCTTCGACCTTTGGTCGATGCTGCCGAAGCACAACCGGCGGGCCGACGACACGGGCGACCTCGCCCGCTTCGTCGCCTGCCTGCAGGAAATCACCGACCTCGCGCTCGCCGACATCGACCGCTTCGCGGACCTCCTCGACCTCGAGCGCGCGCCCGAGCCCTTCGTCGACGCGATGCTCGAAGACCTCGGCAACCCCTTCCGCTTCGAGCTGAGCGAGCTCGAGAAGCGCCGCCTCGCCTCGGTGCTCGTCGCGATGTACCGAGAGAAGGGTACCGAGCCCGGCCTCAAGAACGCCGTGCGCTTCTTGCTCGGGGTCGAGGTCACGCGCGTCCTCGCCTTCGCGGGCACCGCCCTCACGCTGGGCGAGTCGGAGCTCGGGGTCGATTGGGAGCTCGGCCCGTCGGGGCGTTTCGCCCGCTACGCCTTCCACGTCGAGGTCTCGCGGCCGCTCTCGCCGCCCGAACGCAAGCACGTGCGCGCGCTCATCGACCTGCTCAAGCCCGGCCACACCCACTTCTTGGGCATAATAGAACCTACCCTGCTCCATGGGGTTGAACACTGGGTCCTGGGCATCAGCGACCTCGGTGACACCACCCTTCTCTAGCGCGGCCAGGCTCGTTCGTGCAGTTCGTTGGCGAGGCCCCCCCGCGCA
>DASTPP010000312.1:0-55648 GCA_035762175.1 Polyangiaceae bacterium
GCTCTTAGAAAGCGCCCGGCGTTGGCCCCGAGCGCGCGCACGCGGGGGTCGCCCCGGGCGCCCGCCGTGCTACGCCATTCTTGATCTGACGGGGAGGCGCCATGCGCTTTGACGAGTCCGACCGAGTCGACGAATCGCAGATCGAAGACCGCCGCGGCGGCGGCTTCGGGCGCCTGGGCGCGGGGCTCGGGGGCCTCGGCGTCGTCGGCGCCATCGCGCTCGTCGCCCTGCGGCTGCTCGCGGGCGACGGCGGCGGCGCCGCGAGCGAGCTGACGCGCGTGCTCGAGGGCACGCGAGGGCTGCCCCGCCGCGGCCCCGCGCCGCCGGGCGGCCATTCGAGCGTCGGCGGCAGCTGCAAGGGCGTCACCTCGGCGAGCGACAACGCCAAGTTCGCCGCCTGCGTCGAGACCAACGTCCAATCATTTTGGAAGCGCGAATTCGCCCACAGCGGCGAGCCCTACCGCCCCGCGACACTCGTGTTCTTCACCGACCAGACGTCGAGCGGCTGCGGCGAGGCGAGCGCGGCGACCGGCCCCTTCTACTGCCCGGCCGACCAGAAGGTCTACCTCGATCTCGGCTTCTTCCGCGACCTGTCGGCGCGCTTTCACGCCAAGGGCGGCGACTTCGCCGAGGCGTACGTCATCGCCCACGAGTACGGCCACCACATTCAGCACCTGCTCGGCATCGAGGCGAAGGTGCGCAAGCTGCAACAGAAGCACCCCAAGTCGAAGAACCGGCTCTCGGTCAAGCTCGAGCTGCAGGCCGACTGCTTCGCCGGCGTCTGGGGCCACGCCGCCTACGAGAAGGGCAAGGTCGAGAAGGCCGAGATCGAGCAAGCGCTCGACGCCGCCGCCGCCGTCGGCGACGACCGCCTGCAGAAGCAGGCCTACGGCCGCGTCGCCCCCGAGACCTTCACGCACGGCTCGTCGTCCGAGCGGCAGCGCTGGTTCAAGCTCGGCATGGCCGAGGGCGACCCCGCCGCCTGCGACACCTTCAAGAGCGAATCGAAGTAGGCCGCGCAGAGCAGAACCGAAGGGCACGCGCCCGCCCGAAGGTATCGCCCCAGACGATGTAAGCGGCCGTAAGGGCCGCCCGCCCCTCGCGCGGCGTACGCTTCGTCGTGAGTGCCATGGTCGAGCGAGAAGCGGTCGGGGGCGATGACGGCGTTGGGCTGCGGGGGCGAGACGTTGCGCCCGCCAGGGGCGCCGGGCCGGCGTCGGGGGCGGGCACCGAGCGGACGGCCAGCGAGAGCGGGCGGATGGCCGGCGAGGGAGCGCAGGCAGACGGCGAGGGCGCGCAGGCGGCCAGCGAGAGCGGGCGGGTGGCCAGCGAGAGCGGGCGGACGGTCAGCGAGAGTGGGCCGCCGAGCGCCGAGCGGGCGCCTGGCGCCGCCGACCGGGCCTTGCTCTGGGCGACCGCGCTCGTGCCCGCTCTTCTGGTCTGGCCCGAGGCGGGCACGAGCTTCGGGGCCCACGCGGCGTTGAAGTTCGCCGCGCTCGCGCCGCTGGCCGCGTGCTGGGCCTGGTCGGCGCGCCACGAGACCCGCCGCCGCGGGGCCGAGTCGGCGCTCGCGGCCGCCCTGCTGGCCGCAGGCGCGAGCGCCCTTGTGACGCGGCAGCCGCTCGCGGGCGCCGCCCCCTTGCTGGTGCGCGCGGCCTGCCTCTGGCTCGTCGCGCGGGGCGTGCGTTCGCGCTTCGGCGGGCGCCCCGACGAGGTCGAACGCGCCATCGCGTTCGGCGCGCTCGCGGTGGCGTCCGTCACGCTCGGCGAGATGCTCGGGCTCGATCTGCCCTGGGCGGCGACGCAGCGCCCGCAGGGCACGCTCGCGAACCGAAACTACGTCGCGGGCTTCCTCGCCATCGGGCTGCCGGCCTGCGCCTCCGTGGCGCTCCGGGCGCCGGCGCTGGGGCTCGCCGCGGCGGGCCTCTCGGCCACGGTGGCCGTGGCGACGCGCTGCCGCAGCGGCTACCTCGCCCTGCTGACCGCCCTGGCGCTCACGCTCGCCCTGGCCGCGCTGCGCGCCCGGCGCGAGGGCGCGTCCGGCCTCGCCCGCGCGCTCGCCGGGCGGCCCGAGGCCCGACGGCGCCTCTCGGCGCTGGCGGGCGCGCTGGCGCTCGGCGCCGCGTTGGGGGCGCTCGCGCCCTGGCCCGGCGTACGCTTCAACCAGTCGGCGGCGCAGGCGGCAGGGCGACTCTTCGAGCACGATCGGGGGTCGGGGCGCGCCCGCCTCGACCAGCACCTCGTGGGGCTCGAAGCGCTGCGGGAGGCGCCCTCGCGCTGGCTGCTCGGCGCGGGGCCGGGCACCTGGGAAGACGCCGCGTCCCGGCACGCGCACGCGACCCCCGGGCGGCATGTGCCGATGACGCTGGGGCCCAACAGCCCGAACTCGGACGCCTTGCGCGTGCTCGTCGAGCAGGGCCTCGTCGGCCTCGCCTGCCTCGCGGCCGCCTTCGCCCTGACGCTGCGCGCGGCGGCCTCGCGGGCGCTCGGTCGCGGGCCGTTCGCGCCCGCCATCGCGGTGGCCGCGGGCCTCGTCGCCGCCCTGGTGCACGGCCTCTTCGACGCCCCGCTCTTCCGGGCCGAGTGCGTGGCCTTGCTCGGCCTGCTCGTCGGCGCCGCGCCCGGCGGCGACACCGAAGGGGCGCCCGCCCGAAGGCCTCTCGCGAGGCTCGACCCGGCGTCGGGCGCCGCCCCGCTCGCGAGATTCGCCCCGGCGTCGGCGGCCACCTCGCTCGCGAGATTCGCACCGACTCTGGTCGCCGCCCCGCTCGCGGCGCTCGCCTTCTGCCGCGCGGCCTCGTTCGCCGTAGCAGGCTCGGGGCCGGCGTCGGGCGGCCCCCGGGAGCAGCGCCAGGAGCTCGCCGCGAAGCTCGCCCCGCGTGCCGAGATCTTCGAGCAGCTCGCGCTCGCGCGGGCCCGCGGCGGGCGCTGCGACGAGGCCGAAGCCGCCCTCGCGCGCCTGAACGAGCTGCGTCCGCACCACTGGGGCGCCCGCGTCGAGGTCTCGTCGTGCTTCACCAAGGCGGGCCGCCGGCACGACGCGCGGCGCGTCTGGGGCGAGGCCCAGCGCGTCGAGGCGCACCTCGAAGAGGTGGTCGGCGCGCTCAAGACGGCGAGGCTCGCGCGCAGTCATACCAGCCCTCCGTGATGCGGCCAGGACGGGGCCCGGCCGGCTACAGGCGAGCGCCACCCGGCTACAGGCGAGCGCCACCCGGCTACAGGCGAACGCCGTCCGGCTTCAACGTGCCTTCGTCGCCGCGGCGGGCGAGGCTCAGCGCGACGGGGCGAGGTGGACGAAGCGAGCGGGCACCGAGAGGGCGTACCCCCCGTCGCGGTTGTGCACGGCGAGCCCGGTGCCCGAGAGCGCCTCGCGCAGGCGGCGGATGTTGACGAAGAGCGCGTTGTCGTGGCGAAGCGGGTGATACCGGACGGACCACACGGCGCCGACGAGCGCCTCCTTCGAGACGACCGCGTTCGGGCTCGACGCGAGCGCGTAGAGCAACCCCCGCAGGACCGGCCGCTCGGCCAGGCGCAGCGTGCGTCCGCCGGCCCGCAGCTCGTGGCGGCACGCGTCGAGCACGGCCGCGTCGCCGGCCGGCGCGTCGGGCGACGCGGCGGGCGCGTCGGGCATGTCGGGTAGCGTCGGCGGGGCGAGCGCGGACGAGAGCGCCGAGGTGACGGCCCGGCGCCCCCTCGGGGCGGGCGCGTCGGGCGCGGCGAGCGCGGCGGCCAGCGCGAGACGCACCTCGTCGAGCGAAAGGCCGCAGCGGCCCAGCCCGGCGAAGATGGCGTCGCGGGCGGGCTCGTGGAGCGCGCACGCGCCGGTGCCGTCGACCTCGACCAGGAGATGCTCGGCGAGCTCTCGGCGGGCCTGGTCGGCGCGATCGCCCGGCAAGAGGCGGCGCAGGGTGGCGGCCCCGAGCGGCTTTCCGGCGAGGGCGAGCGCCGCGGCGATGAAGCGGGCGTCGGGCTCGAGGGCGCCGACGGCCGGCGCGTACGGATCGACGTCGAGCGGGTCGCCGGCGTGCGCCCGGCGCAACGCCGCGGGGCACCCCTTGGCCAGGCGGTAGGCCGTCTCGAAGCCGGCCCTGGGCCCGCGCAACCGGTCGAGCCCTTGCCAGAGCCGCCGCGCCGACGCCTCGTCGAGCCCGCGCACGACGAGCTCGAAGCGGTCGTAGTGCCCCTCCGCGTGGAGGCGGACGCGCGAGCTTACGACGACCCGCCCGTGCCGCAGCCGCTCGCCGAGCGCGCGCAGCAGCGCGCCCCGCGCCGGAGGGGTGAGCCTGTCGGCGTCGTCGAGCAGGAGCAAGGCGCCGCGCTCGTCGAGGGCCGAGGCGAGCTCGGCGCCGAGCGACTCGTCGTCGAGCTCGCGGCGGGGGCGTGGCGCGCAGAGCGCGTCGCAGAGCTCGTCGACGAGCGAAGCGAGCGGACGGTCGTCGGCGGCCCGGGCGTACAAGACCGGCCCCGGCCAGGCGGCGCCGCAGGCGTAGGCGAGGGCCGACTTGCCCGCGCCCGCGACGCCGTAGAGCACGGCCATGGGCAAGCGGCGCAGCGCGCGGAGCGTGCGAGAGATCTCGCGATCGCGTCCGACGAAAAGGGCCGGCGGGGCGGGCACGAAGGGGCGCAGGGGCGCGGGGGGCCCGCTCGGCGGCGGGGGCGCGGGCCGAGCGGGGGCGGAGGGGCGCCGGGGCGCGGGCGGCGAATCGGGGGCGGTCGGGAGGAGAAAAGGCACGGCCATCGAGAAGTCCTGGGCGTCGGAAGCGCCGCGGGGCGCGACGAGAGGCCAAGTCCTGGGCGTCGGAAGCGCCGCGGAGCGCGACGAGAGGCGCTTTCGGCAAGGGGCGGGCTCGGCCGTGCCTGCTCGAAGCACGGCGCGCTCGCGGGCGGGCACGCGTCTGGTGCCAGGGTGTACGGGGGGCGCGCGCGGAGCCTCCCCGTTGTTTGGTATGAATCGCGCGACTGTACGGAATGAGACATCGCGTCTCATCGCGCGAGAAACGCCGTCTCGTCGCGCGAGACGCCGGCCGGAGGCGCCCGATCGGATCGGGCGAGGCTTTGCGCCCGTTCGGTGCGGCCCGCGCGCCCGCCGCCCCCGACGCGCGGCCCGAACGCGGGCGAGCCGCCCCGGCGCCCGCGCGCCGGCCGGTGAATTGAAGCGACGGGCGGCGGGCTGTAAGGCGAGCGGCCTTTCGATGTAAGGCGCCGTAAGCGGCGGAGCGGCGCCGCGCCCCCTACGCTGTTCCTTGTCGACGCCCCGGCCGGCCCGGGGTCGCGACGAGGAGGAGCGGACGATGGTCGAGTCGATGCCCCGCGCGGGCACCCGTGTGTTCTTGGCGGCGCTGGCCGCCGCTGCGATCGCGTCCGGCTGTGCCGCGGGCGAGGGCCCGGCCGGGGCGGCCGCGTTCGGCGGGGCGGTCGAGAACGCTCAAGCCGCGGTGCCGCCGCCCGACCCCCTACCCTTTCAATGCGCCGGCTTTACCAGCGCCGCCTGCCCCGGCGGCAAGGGCGACGAGCCGACCTACCTCTGCGCCGACGACTGGCGCGACGACTGCGACCCGCAGGGCGGCGGCGCCGACTGCCCCGGCCTTTGCGTCGGCGAGGCGGTCCAGCACTGCGGCGGCCCCGCGGACCCGCCCTGCGGCGCCGGCGAGGTGTGCGTCGCCGACCCGAGCCTGCCCTGCGCGCCGCCGTCCGACGCCGAGCCCGCCTGCAGCCTCGGCGTCTGCGTGCGGGCCGCCTGCGACCCCGACCAGCCCTGCGGCGATGCGGACACCTGCGTCGGCGGGCTGCTCTACCCGACGACCTGCGGGCCGAACAACTGCGACGCGCCCATCGGGCCCTGCGGCCCCTGGGACGAGTGCGGCCCGCCCCCGCCCTGCCCGGCGCCGCCGCTCGAATGCCACTACGAGGGCGGCGGGTGCGCCGGCGGCCAGTGGTCGTGCGGCGAGCTCGTCTGCGACGAGCTGCCACCCTCGCCGGACTCTGCATCAACCCCCTTATCGAGAAAGGACCGCCGATGAAACCCTACCAGATTTTCGTTGCCTCGACGGGCCCCCTCCTGGGTTCGGCCCTCGCACTCGCCGCGTGCGCCGGGGCCGAGGCCGGGCGCGAGGCCGGCCGAGCGGTCGAGCTGCCGGGAGCCGACCTCGCGCCGGTCGACTGCAACGGCTCGAACCAGGAGTACATGGACGCGTCCGGCAACTACATCGTCTGCGTCTACCCCGAACCGCCGATTTGTGAGCAGCTGCCGGGCGGGTGCAACCCCGACCCCGAGCCGACCGACCCGCCCGAGCCCCCCCCGCCGGACCCGGGCGGCGGCGGCGACCCCCCGCCCCCCGAGCCCACGCCGGCGGGCGACGGGCTCGACTGCAGCAGCGGGTCTGTCAACTGCCGGAAGATCGCCAAGATCGACTGTAGCGGCGAGACGCCCACCACCCAGCGGGGGTGCTCGAACAGCGAGATCAGCGATCTGCAGGCGGCCTGCCGGTCGCTTTGCAACTACCACGGCTCGGGGAGCGACGGCGTGCATTACTGCTACGCCGACTCGTCGCAGAGCGGCACTGGGTTGAACCCGCACGTTTACGTCCACGGCGACTGCGATTGCTCCGACGGCTCGTCGCGGTCGCAGGGCGTGTTCCGTTACTGCCAGTAGCGAGCCGGCGCGGCCGGGCCGCGCCTCGTCCGGCCGCGCGCCGCCGGGTCGCGCTCCACCCGGCCGCGCGCCACCGGGCCGCGCCCCGGCTCCGCCTTGCCCGGCGGCGCGGGCGGGGGCGCCGGGCCCGGGGCGCGGCGGGGCGCCTCGCCTCAGCCTTCGGCGCGCTCGAGCGTGATGGGCACCGACTTCGAGGCGGGCGTGTTGCTGCGCTCGGCGACGCTCGCGAGGGGCACGAGCACGTTCGCCTCGGGGAAGTAGGCGGCGGCGCAGCCGCGCGCGACGGGGAAGGGCACGAGGCGGAAGGCGCGCGCGCGCCTCGCCTCGCCCCCGTCTTCGCGGCCGACGAGGTCGACGAGATCGCCGGCGGCGAGGCCGCGCGCTTCGGCGTCGCCGGGGTGGACGAAGACGACGCGGCGCCCGCCGTAGATGCCGCGGTAGCGGTCGTCGAGGCCGTAGACGGTGGTGTTGAACTGGTCGTGGCTGCGAATCGTCATGAGCAAAAGCTCGCCGGGCCGGGTCTCGGGCGCCTCGAGCGGGTGCGTGCGGAAGCGGGCGCGGCCGGTGGCGGTGCGGAACGTGCCGTCGCGGGCGGCGTTGGGCAGGTAGAAGCCGCCCGGGCGCCGGACGCGCTCGTTGTACTTCTCGAAGCCCGGCACGACGCGCTCGATCAGGTCGCGGACGCGATCGTAGTCGGACGCGAGCGCCGCCCAGTCGACCTTCGAGCGCGCGCCGAGGGTTCGGCGGGCGAGGCCGGCGACGATGGCGGGCTCGCTCAGGAGGTGCTCGGAGGCGGGGGGCAGCGTGCCGCGCGACGACTGCACGACGCCCATCGAGTTTTCGCAGCTCACGAGCTGCTCGCCCGAGGCCTGGCGGTCGACCTCGGTGCGGCCGAGGCAGGGCAAGATGAGGGCGCGTCGCCCGGCGACGAGGTGCGAGCGGTTCAGCTTGGTCGAGACGTGGGCGGTGAGCCGGCAGCGGCGCAGGGCCTCGGCGGTGCGGGCGGTGTCGGGGGCGGCCGAGAGGAAGTTGCCGCCCAGGGCGAAGAAGACCTTGGCCTCGCCCCGCAGCATCGCCCCGATGGCGGCGACGGTGTCGAGGCCGTGGCGGCGCGGCGGCTCGAAGCCGACCTCGCGCTTTAGCGCGTCGAGGAAGGCGGCCGGGGGCTTCTCGTAGATGCCCATGGTGCGGTCGCCCTGCACGTTGCTGTGGCCGCGGACGGGGCAGGCGCCGGCGCCGGGCTTGCCGACGGCGCCGCGCAAGAGCAGCAGGTTGACGACGTCTTGAATCGTCGCGACCGCGTGCTTGTGCTGCGTCAGGCCCATGGCCCAGCAGGCGATGATGCGGTCGGCCCCGGCGAGCGCGTCGGCCGCGCGCGCGAGCGCCTCGCGGGGCAGGCCCGACTTTTCGACGATCTCGGCCCACGAGAGCGAGGCGAGCGAGGCCTCGAGCTCGTCGAGGCCGTCGGCCCGCTCGCGCGCGAAGGCCCGGTCGACGGCCGAGCCGGGGGCGCGCGCGTCGCGCTCGATCAGCTCTTTCATGATGCCCCGGAGCGCCGCCATGTCGCCGCCGACGCGCACCTGCAAGAAGAGGTCGGTGAGGGCGGTGCCCTGGCCGAAGAGGGTGTCGAAGACCTCTTGGGGGTGCTTGAAGCGCTTCAAGCCCGCCTCGGGCAGCGGGTTCATGGTGATGATGAAGCAGCCGCGGCGCTTGGCGCGCTGCAGCGCCGTCAGCATGCGCGGGTGGTTGGTGCCGGGGTTCTGCCCGATGACGACGATGACCTCGGCGAGGTCGAAGTCGCCGAGGGTGACCGTGCCCTTGCCGACCCCGAGGCTCTCGTTCAAGGCGACGCCGCTCGACTCGTGGCACATGTTCGAGCAGTCGGGCAGGTTGTTGGTGCCGAACTCGCGCACGAAGAGCTGGTAGAGAAACGCCGCCTCGTTGCTCGTGCGCCCCGAGGTGTAGAAGATGGCCTCGTCGGGCGAGGCGAGCGCCCCGAGCTCGCGCGCGACGAGGTCGAAGGCCTCGGCCCAGGCGAGGGGCCGGTAGTGCGTCGCCCCCTCGTCGAGCAGCATCGGGTGCGTCAGCCGGCCCTGCGCGTTCAGCCAGTGGTCGGTCTGGCGCCCGAGCTCTTCGACGCCGTGGCGGGCGAAGAACTCGGGCGTCGCGCGGGCGAGCGTCGCCTCGTCGGCCACGGCCTTGGCGCCGTTCTCGCAGAACGCCGTGACGTCGCGCTCGCCGTCGTCGTCGGGCCAGGCGCAGCTTTGGCAGTCGAAGCCGCCCTTCTGGTTGATGCGCGCGAGGGTACGAAAGGTTCGCGCGACGCCCATCTGCCCGAGGGCGTGGCGCATCGTCGAGGCGATCGCCCCGAGGCCGCCGGCCCCCTCGGGGGCGGCGCCGGCCCGGGGGGCCTCGGGCTCGAGCGGGGGCTCGGCGGCGGCGGCGGGGCGGCCCGCCGACAGGGGTTCGGCCTCGGCCGAGGGGGGGAACCCGAACGCGGGCGGCGGGCCTTCGTCTTCGGCCGAAGCAGGGCCGGGGGAGGTTTCGTCGAGCTTGCTCATGGCCGTCTCGGCCCCGGGCGCGCGGCGAGGGCGCGGGCCCGCGGGGCCAGAAAGGTAGCACGGGCCCCGAGCCCCGACGTCGGCTCCCGCCCGGGGCGCCGGCCCGCGCCCTCGGCCCCGGCGTTAGCCCCCCTGCCTCGGCCCCGACGTCAGCCCCCCCCGGCCCCGAGATTAGCCCGCGCCCTCGATGCGGTCGGCGCCGGCGTAGATGGTAAACCGCCCCTCGCGGACGAAGCCGAGCAGGGTCACGTCGACCTCGCCCGCGAGCTCGACGGCGAGGCTGGTGGGGGCGCCGACGGCGGCGACGGCGGGCACGCCGGCCATGTAGGCCTTTTGCACGAGCTCGAAGCCGGCCCGCCCGCTCAGAAACAGCAGGCAGCGCGCGGCGGGCAGCGCGCCGGCGAGCAAGCGCGCGCCGATGACCTTGTCGACCGCGTTGTGGCGCCCCACGTCTTCGCGCAGGGCGACGAGCTCGCCGACCTCGTCGAAGAGGGCCGCGGCATGCAGGCCGCCGGTCGCCTCGAAGAGGGCCTGCGCCTCGCGCATCTTCGCGGGCAACCGGTGCACGAGCGCGGCGGCGAAGCGGGCCCGGCCCGCCGGCGCCCCGAGGCGCGGGGTGGCGCGCAGCGCCTCGATCGAGGTCTTGCCGCAGACGCCGCAGCTCGAGGCCGTGTAGACGTGGCGCTCGAGGCGCCCGAGGTCGACGCGCACGCCCGGCGCCAGCTCGGCGCGCACGGCGTTGCGGTAGTCGCCCTCGCCGCCCGTGGCGCCGAAGTGGTGCAGGGCGACGAGGTGCTCGGGCGCCGAGACGACGCCCTCGGTGTAGAGAAAGCCCGCGGCGAGCTCGAGATCGTGGCCCGGCGTGCGCATCGTGAGCGCGATGGTCTTGCGGCGGGGCACGCCCTCGTGCTCGAACTCGAGCACGATCTCGAGCGGCTCTTCGGCCGCCACGGCCTCGAGGCTCTCGCTCGCGCCCTCGCCCCGCACCACGCGCGCCGGCACCCTTACGCTACTCTGCATTGGTTCGAACGCCCGCCGCCAGCGTAGCACCCGCGCCCGCCTCAGAGCGCGTCGAGCAACGTTCGCACGCGGGCGGCGGGCAAGGCGTACGTGGCGTCGACGCCCTCGCGGCGCGCGTAATGGACGGCGGCGCCGCGGTACTCGTCGCCCGCCCCGACGGCGATGCGCAGGGGCGCCCCCTGCCCCTTCGGCCGCAGGGTGATGGTCAGGCGGGGCCGCGCGAGCCCCTCGGCGGCGGCCGGCGGCCCGGGGTGCAGGGCGGCGACCGCCGACAGGCCCTGCAAGGCCTCGCGCAGGGCCGAGAGGCGCGCGGGCGAGAGGGCCGGGCCGCGCGCGACCTCGAAGCGGTCGTCGCGCGCGGCGAGCTCGAGCTCGCCCCGCTCGCCCTTGAGCGTGACCGAGCCGAGCTCGCCCGCCTCGAGCTTGAAGACCGAGCGATCGATGGCCCACGACGAGAGCGCGTCGACGAGCGAGCGGGGGGCGACGAAGACGGGGCCGCCGTCGAGGCGGGCGAAGAGGCCTCCGGCCGCGTCGGCGCCGAGGGCGAGCCGGTGGCGCGCGGGCCCCGGCCCCCCCTCGGCGGCGAACGACACCGCGAGCCGGGGCGGGCTCAGCCCGTGCTCGGGCGCCTCGGACTCGGCGATCCAGCGCTCGGCCTCGAGGCGCGCGAGGGCCGAAGCGGCCTCGGCGGCAACGGCGAGATCGACCGGCAGGCCCCTCGGCTCGACGAGGCGCCAGTGGCCGTCGGCGCCCTTCTCGAGCGTCTGCTTGATCGCCCCCTCGGCCTCGAGCCGGCGCAGCGACTCGGGGGCGAGCGCGAGCAAGGCGCGGGGGCGCAGCGCGAGCGGCCGCGGGCCGAAGCTCGCGCCGACGTCGGGCGGCACGACGATCACCCGCCCGTCGAGGGCGCGCCGCAGCGGCACCTTGCCCCCCTCGAGCGGGGCGCCCACCTCGACGGTCTCGGAGGGCCCGCCGGCGCCGAGCCCGCTCGTGCGCACGATCACCTTGCCCCGCGGCGGCTCGAAGCTCGCCGCGTGCGAGCCCGGGGGCAAGAGCTCGCCGCCCTCGGCCGAGGTCAGAGCCTTGACGAGCGCGAGAACACTCTCGCGGGGCAGGTCGGCCTCCTCGGGCGCCCGCTCGCGCCAGCCCTGGCCCTTGCGCGCGAGCTCGAGGCGCCCCGACGCGCCCTCGACGACGAGCTCTTCGACCTCGTCGTCGCGCGCGAAGAAGGCGCGCCGGTCGGCCCAGGCCTCGGGCCCCTGGGCGAGCGCGTCGAAGACGCTCTTCGCGACGCAGGCCCCGATCGGCTCGGGCTCGAGGCGCCGCAGCACGACGTCGTCGGGGCGCGAGGGGCAGGCGCCGCCCACCAGAAAGCGCGCGGGCGGCTTCGGGCCCTCGCGGGGCACCAACGTCAGCCGCACGATCGGGGCCGAGGCCTGGGCGCGCTCGGCCTCGGCGGGCTCGAGAAATTCGTCGGCGCGCAGCTCGGCGAGCGCGTGCCCGAGCCCGTCGACGGCGGCGCGGGCGGCGCGCACGTCGCCGCCCTGCACGAAGCGCCAGAGCGCCTGCGGGCCTTCGCGCGCGAGCGTGCGCTCGCCGCCCTCGCCGCCGAGCTCGATGCGGGAGAGATCGGTCGAGAGGTACGGCGAGAGCGTGCGGGGGAAGAACGCCGAGGCCGGCTGGTCGAGCGCGGTGACGGTCTCCTTGCGCAGGACGACGAGCACCCCCTCGGCCTCGGCGTACGAGGCGCCCTCGGGCCGGGGCGCCGGGCCGCCCACGGCGAGCCGGGGCGAGAGCGGGCCCATCGCGATCTCGATGACGAGGCGCGGGGCGTCGAGCCCCGCCTCGGCGCGGCCGGCGCCGCCGCTCGGCAAGCGGCGCTCGGGCGAGGCGAACTCGAGTGCCGAGACGAAGCGGTCGGCGAGGGCGGGGTCGGCGTCGAGGACGCGCCCCCCCGACTCGATCTGCCAGCGCGTCTCGGTCTTGCCCTCGGCGTCGCGCGCGCCCGGCGTGCGGCGCAGAGCGTACGACTCGGCCCCGCGGCGCACGCCGATGCGGGTGATGTCGCCCGCCCGGAAGGCCGAGAAGATCTGCCCCTTGCGTCCCTCGCGCTCGGCCGTCGTGACGCTATCGCGATCGAGGTAGGCGTAGAGCGAGAGGCCGAAGGCGAGCGCGACGAGCGAGGCGGTGACGCCGTGCCGCCGCCAGAAGCGCCCCCTCACGCGCCGCCCCCCCCGCCCCCGCCGGGCGCCGCGCGCGCGGCCCGCCCCTCGGTGCTGCGCCGCCGCAGGTAGACGGCGAGGCCGACGAGGGCGGCGGCGGCGGGGATGTACAGCGTCACGTAGTTGGTCACCTGCCCGAGCGACTCGTCGCTCAGGCGCAGGCCCGCCTGCACCGAGGGCTTGTTCGGGATGTCGACGATCTGCGGGCGGCTCGTCAGCCACGACACGGCGCTCTCGACGAAGAGCGCGCCGCCGCGCAGCGCCGGCTCTTGCCACGACTGGCCCTGGGCGGGCGAGCCGGTGCCGACGACGACGACCCGCGGGCCCCGGGGCGCCGCCGAGCCCTCGGGCTTGGGCAGCTCGGCGGCCATGGCGATCGTGTGCGGCCCCGCGCGATCTTCGGGCCGCTTCTCGGACACGTCCTGCCCCGCCGGCGCCTCCTTCAGAAAGTCGGCCCGGGCGAAGGCCTCGGCGCTCGTGACGAGCAGCGGCGAGGGGCGCACCGGCGACTGGGCGAGCGGGGCGAGCGACTGGGCGAGCACGGCGAGGGTGCGCAGTCCGGCCGCGCGCTCGCCGAGCAAGCCCTCGGTGACGGGGTGGGGCCTGGGCTGGGCGAAAAACGCCTCGCCGCGGGCGTTGGGCAGGCGGAAGGCCTTGTCTTGCTCGAAGACGAGATCGCCGCGCAGCTCGACGCCGGCCAGGGCCGCGATCGGCTCGAGCCCGCTCGGAACCGTGCGCCGCGCGTCGGGGTCGAGCACCGGGTTGAGCAGCAGAAAGGCGTTGCCGCCCGCGCGCACGAAGGCCTCGAGGCCCGCGCGCTCGCGCTCGGCGAAGGGCCGGCGCGGGGCGACGACGAGGGCGAGGTGGCAGCCCGCCCAGGGCGCGGGGCCGGCGTCGGGGGCGCCGGGGTCGACGGCCTTGACCTCGACGTTGTTGCGCTCGAGCCGGTGGTTCAGCTCGCCCAGGCCCTGCGGCCCCGGCTCGTCGAGGCCGAGCTCGCCGTGGCCCTTCGCGACGCAGACGCGCGTCGGCTCGCCGCCGAGCACGTTGCGGATGGCCGTGGTCAGCCCCTGCTCGAGGCGCGGCCGCGAGCGGCCCTCGTCGGCCTCGCTGACGTCGACGAGATCGGTCGGCGTCAGGAACCAGCGCCGCTCGCCCTTGACCACGACCATCGTGGCGTCGGCGACGACGCGCCCGTCTTCGGTGCGGCCGGCGACGAGGTTATACTTCTGCTGGAACTCGAGAAACTCGGCCGGGCGCTTGTACGGGTCGAGGTAGTGCACCTGCACCCGCTCGCTCTCGGAACGGTAGGCCGCGAGCAGGTGCCGCACCGAGACGAGCAGGGGGTCGTCGGACGAAAGCAGCACGTAGACCTCGACCGGCTCGGCGAGCGAGCGCAAGGTCTGCTTCGTCGGCTCGGAAAGCGTGTAGAGGCCCGACGACGTCCAGTCGTAGCGGCGGTAGTGGCGCGCCACGAGCACGTTGGCCAGCAGCGCGACGGCCGCGGCCGCCGCGAGCCCGATCGCCGCCGACGCCCGCAGCGCCCCCGCGCCCGCGCCGGCGTCGGCCCCGCCCTTCGGTGCCCCGGCGCCGGCGTCGCCCCCGCCCTTCGGCGCCCCCGCGCCGCCCGAGGCGCCCGCCCCCGCGCCGCCCTTCGCCCCGCCGCCCGAGGGCTTCCGCCCCTTCTCGGCGCTCACCCCCACCTCCACGAGTCGACGACGCGCGTCGCGGCGAAGAGCGGCAGCGCCGTCAGCGTCGCGTCGTAGGCGAGGCGGCGCAGGTCGACGATGCCCTTCGAGAAGTCGTCCATCTGCGACCAGACCGAGAGGTAAGCGCAGAGCTCGTGCAGCGGGCCCTCGTCGGTGATCATCTCGCCGATGCCGGCGATGAAGAGGCCGAGCAAGACCAGCGTCGAGAGCACGAGGGCGAGCAGCTGGCTCTTGGTGAGCGCGCTCATGAGCAGGCCCACGGCGAGGTAGGCCGAGCCGACGCCGAGCACGCCGAGGTAGCCCGAGGCGACGACGCCCCAATCGACGTCGCCCGTCCGGCGGATGACGACCATGTACAAGATCGTCGGCGCCCACATCGCGACGTAGGCGCTGAGGGCGGCGGCGTACTTGGCGAGCACCACGGCGGCGGGCGAGACGGGGGCCGTGAGCAAGGTCTCGACGGTGCCGCTGCGGCGCTCTTCGGCGAAGAGGCGCATCGTCAGGCCGGGGCAGAGGATCAAGAGCGGCAGATAGAGAAAGATGGTCTGCCCGAAGAAGGCCTGCACCGGCCCCTGATCGACCGAGAGCTCGGCCTGGCCCGCGTAGTGCGTGACGAGCACGGTGAAGTGCAGCCCCTGCGTCAGCAAGAAGGCGACGATGAGCACCCAGGCGAGCGGGGTGACGAAGAGCGAGAAGAGCTCTCGCTTGTAGATGGGCCAGAAGCCGCGCATCAGGCCGCCCCCCCCCCGCCGCCCGGCCCCGTCGGGCCGCCCCGGCCCTCGCCGCCAAGCCCCGCGGCGTCGCCCCGGCCCTCGCCGCCGGCGCCCTCGCGACCGCCCCCGCGACCGCCACCTTCACCACCGCCCGCGCCGTCGTCGCCGCGGCCGCCGCCCCCGCCGCCGCTGCTCGTGCCGCCCTCGGGGGCGTCGACCGTCAGCCGGGCGAAGACCTCGTCGAGCGAGGCGCGCAGCGGGGTCGCCTCGGCGACGCCGTAGCCCGCCTCGACGAGGGCGCGCACGGCGGCCTCGAGGGCGGCGGCGGGCTCGCCCGCGCCTTCGGCCCAGGTCACCGCCCAGGCCTCGAAGGGGGGCTCGGCGCCCGCGGCCGGGGCGGCCGAGGCGACGCGGGCGAGGCCGCCGAGCAGGGCGGCGGGGCCGGGGCCGGAGGGCGGCACGCGCAGCAGCAGGCGCGCGCCGGTCGAGCGGCGGCGCGAGCGCAGCGCCTCGATCGAGCCCTCGGCGACGAGGCGGCCGCGGGCGATGACGATGGCGCGGTCGCAGGTGGCCTCGACCTCGGACAAAATATGCGTCGAGAGCAGCACGGTGTGCCGCCGCCCGAGCTCGCGCACGAGCGCGCGCACCTCGCGAATTTGGTTCGGGTCGAGGCCCGCCGTGGGCTCGTCGAGAATCAAGATGGGCGGCGCGGCGACGAGGGCGTCGGCGAGCCCGACGCGCTGGCGAAAGCCCTTCGACAGGTGCCCGATGAGCGAGTCGGCGACGCCGCCGACGGACGCCTGCTTCATCGCCCGCTCGACCGCGGCCCCGCGCGCGCGGCGGCCGACCCCTTTGAGCTCGGCCCGGAAGCGCAAGTACTCTTCGACGCGCATCTCGGGGTAGAGCGGCACGGCCTCGGGCATGTACCCGATGGCGGCGCGGGCCTCGAGCGGCTCGTCGACGACGTCGTGGCCGGCGACCCGCACCCGGCCCGAGCTCATGCCGAGGAAGCCCGCGAGGATGCGCAACGTCGTCGACTTGCCCGCGCCGTTGGGCCCGAGAAAGCCCACCACCTCGCCCTCGCCCACGTCGAACGACAGGTCGCGCAGGGCCGCGTGCGGGCCGTACTTCTTGGTCAGCTGCCGGACTTCGATCATGCCTGGGGCCGCCCCGGGCGTAGCACAAACGTAGCCAAAGTGGGCGAAGGCGCTGCTAGAGTGGCGCCGCGATGATCGAACTCGTTCAGTATCGCAACTTTCAGGCCCTGCGGAACGTCGACGTCAAGCTCGGGCGCCTCACGGTCGTGGCGGGGCCCAACGCGAGCGGCAAGACGAGCGCGCTCCGGGGGGTCGAGTTTCTGACCTCGCTCGTCGCCGAGGCGGCGGCCAAGCGCTCGTACGACCCGCCCTGGCTGCGCGACCTGCCGACCGCGGGCGCCGACCGGCAGATGACCCTCTCGCTGCGCGGCATCTGGACGGAGCCCGGCAGCGTCACCTTCGAGTACGAGTCGAGCGAGCCCATCGAGTTCTTGCTGAGCCGGGCGAGCTGGGGCGACGACGAATTCGACCTCTACGAGGCCAAGACGCCCGAGCCGCCCCCGCAGCTCAGCCTGCTCAAGCGCATGCTCACGTCGAGCCCGACGCTGCGCTTCGACCCGCGGCGCTGCGCCGAGCCCTCGTCGACCGAGGGCCCCGTGCCCACCGTCAGCCCCGACGGCTCGGGCCTCGCCTCGGTGCTCGCCGAGATGCTCGTCTCGCAGTCGGGCTCGTTCGAGTTTCTGACCGAGTGCCTGCGCTCGGTCTTCCCCTCGATCGAGCGCGTGCGCCTGCGCCGCGCGCTCGTGCCGGCCCAAGCCCCCGGCGAGAAGCAGGCCTGGGGCTACGAGATCCAGCTCTCGTCCAAGCGCGGCGGCACCCTGCCCGCCCGCCTCGCCGGCGACGGCGCCCTGCTCGTGCTGGCCCTGCTCGCCGTCATCCTCGGCCCCGACCGCCCGCGCGTCGTGCTCTTCGACGACCTCGAGCGCGGCCTGACGCCCACCGCCCAGACCGCCCTCGTCCGCTGCCTGCGCCTGCTGCTCGACCGCTTCGGCGATCTGCAGATCATCACCACCAGCCGCTCGCCCGCCGTGCTCGACCACTTCGAGCGCTACGAGGTGCGCCTGCTCGGCTTCGACGAGAACGGAAAGGTCTGGTGCTCCTCGCCCGACGAGGGGCCGAGCTACGAGGCCTGGCAGACGCAAATGGCGAGCCTGCGCCCCTGAGCGGGCCCGGGCCGAAACGCCAGCCCGCCAGGCCCCGGCCGAAACGCCCGCCGGGCCCCGACCGAAACGCCCGCCCGCCAAGCCCCGGCCGGAAGCGCCCGCCGAGCCCCGGCCAAAGCGCCCGCCGGGCCGCGATGGCCCGGGCCCCCGGCCGCGCGGCCGAGATCGTTCGCCTGGCTCGTCCGTAAGACGGGGCCATGCTGCCCCCCCAGCGCGAGGACGCGGCCGGCCTACGCGGCCGACTCGAGGCGATCGACGCCGAGCTCGACGACGTTCGAAACCAGGCCCGGCGCCTGGCCGCGCTCGAGCGCGAGAGGGCGAAGCTCGAGGCCGAGCGGGCCGAGGTGGCGAGCCGGCTCGGGGCGTACGGCCGGCGGCTCGAGCTCGAAGATTTGCGCGTCGCGTCGCCCTGCAAGGCCGACTGGGACGCGATGCGGGGCAACGACCAAGTTCGCTTCTGTTTGAGCTGCCAGAAGAACGTTTACAACCTCTCGGGCATGACCCGCGACGAGGCGACGGCCTTCGTCCGGCAGAACGAGGGCGGCGAGATCTGCGTGCGCATGTACCGGCGCGCCGACGACACCGTGCTGACGGGCGACTGCCCCGAGGGCGCGCGCCGCAAGCGCCGGAGGCTCGCGTTCTTCGGCGCCGGGGGCGGCGTGGTGATGGCCGCCGCAGCGTCGGCGCAGGCCCTCTGGCCGGCGGGCAAGGGCTGCGAGATCGAGCAGGGCAAGATGGCCACGGGCGTAACCGCGGTGCCGACGCCGGCGATCATGGGCTCGGTCGCCCTTCCGCAAGTGGCGGCGCCGCCCCGCGACGAGGCGCAGCAGGCGGAAGGCGGGGCCGGCGAGCCGAAGCCCGAGGGCGGGGCGGCCAGCCGGGGGGGCCAAATCGTGGGCCGAATGCCCATCCGACGCCCGCCGCCCGCCCCGGGAGGGGGCGCGAAGGCGGGGCCGAAGAAGCCTCTGGGTCGCTAGCCGCCTTCGCGCCGCGCGCGCCCAGCCGGCCGCCGGCGCCTCGGCGGGTGACGAGCCGCGGGCCGGGCGGCCGCGCTCAAGCCGGAGCGAGTTGCGCGGCGCCGCGGCGGGCCTTAAATTATCTCGATGACGTCCAAAGCGCTCGGGCCCTTGCTCCTTACAATCGCGGCGAGCACGGCGGGGTGCGCGACGGCGGGCACGCAGGCGAGGGCCCCCGGCGAGGGGCACCTGACGTTGACGGGCGGGGGGGCGGCGCACCAGCTCAAGATCGAAGGGCGAGAGCTCTACGGCTCGCGCGTCAACGTCTCGTTCTTGCCCGACGGCTACCGCGGCACGATCGACAACAAGCATATCGTCGATCTGCGCCCCGAGGGCGAAGACAAGATTCTCGGCTCGGTCGCCGGGGGGCCGACCGAGCTTTATATCGAAGAGGGGCCCTCCTTTCTCCGCGTGCGCGGCCTCTATCGCGGCCGCGTCAGCTCGTTCTTTCTGACGCCGAATCGCTTTCAGGGGCTCGTCGGCGATTGCAGCTACACGCTCTGGACGCGCGAGACCGAGCCCGGCTACACCGGCGGCCGGGCCTGTGGCCGGGGCGCCCACTTCGCGCGCATGACGCTGCCCACGGCCTTTCACGAGCGCCCGGCCCAAGAGCGCGTGGCGATGCTGACGCTCTTGCTCGGCGGCTGAGCCACGCGGCTTCGGCGCAGGTCGAGGGCCCGCGCCCCGGGCTAAAGCCGCTCTTTGCGCTCGAGCCGGACGTTGAGCGTGCGGATCTTCTGCGCGCCGATGTCGGCGAGATCGCCGCGGACGCCGAGCCCCTCGTGCTTGACGACGCTGCCCGAGCCGCTCGGCAGCCGCTCGCGCGTCTCGATGCGCAGGGCGATGCGGCCGCCGCGCGAGCCCTGCAGGCCCTTGACGGTGCGCCCACGCAGGGCCGCGAGCAGGACGTCGGCGACGCGGCGCCAGCCCTCGGGCTGCGACGAGGCCGAGCGGACGCGGGCGGCGACGGCCGAGCCGTTCGCGTCGAGCTCGACCTCGATGACGGCCTGCCCCTCGCCGCCGGGGGCGGCATCGCGGATGGGCCCCGAGTTCGCCGCCGCCGTCACCTCGCCGCCCCAACCGAGCCCGAGCTCGCGATCGTGATCGTCTTGGGCCTGGGCCAGGTACTTGCGGGCCCGCTCGCCGGGGTCGGGCGGGGGGGCGGCCGGCGCCTCGGCCGCCGACGAGGTCGGCGCGGTCGCGAAGACCCGGCCAGAGACGGGCCCGAGGTTGAAATTGATGGGGGGCCGCGCACCCTCGGTGCCTTCGGCGGCCGGCCCCCCGCCACCCGCGCCGAGCGCGACCTCGGCGGGGGCCGTCGGGGCCCCGGTCTCGGCCGCGGGGGCCCGCTTGTCGGCCGGCGCGACCTTCGCGAGGGGGGCGGCCTCGGTCGGCGCCCGGCGCTCGGGGGCGGCCTCGGCGGCGGGCGCCTTGGGCTCGTCAGGGGCGGGGGGCTTCGGGGCCTCATCGAGCAGCTCGATCGTCAGCGGCTCTTGGGCGTCGCTCGCCGGAGGGCGCTCGCCCTTGTCGCGCGGCAAGACGGCGAACAGAACGGCATGCGTCGCGAGCGCCGCGCAGAGCGACAGGGCGAAGCGGGGGCGCTTCGTTTCGGGACGCGGCTCGGCCTGCACGAAGGTTGCAGGGTGTCATGATCTCGGGCGAAGTCGAGACCCTTGCGCAGAGGGTGGGCTAATCGCGCCCTTTCGGACGGCCCCGAACCGGGCGACCATTCGTAGCGGCGCAGGCGGCCGTACTCGCGAAAGCCGAGGCGGCGGTAGACCCCGTAGCCCATCTCGGAGGCGTGCAGGACCGCAAGGCGGGCGCCGAGCGCGCGGGCGTCGTCGAGCAGGGCGCGCGTGAGGGCGGCGGCGACGCCGCGCCGGCGCTGCCGCGGCGAGGTGAAGACGAAGTAGATGCCGGCCACGCCCTCGTGCAGAAAAAGCGAGCCAGTCGCCACCGGCAACCACTCGAAGCGCGCGACGAAGTGGCGAAAGGGCGAGCTTTCGCCCCAACCGAGGCGTCGAAAGGTCTCGATCACCCACGCGGCGCCCTCGTCGGCGCCGTCGAAGCCGGCCGAAAGGACCTCGCCCCACGCCCCGAGCGCGCGCTCGTCGCGCACCAGCGCGACGCCGAGCCCCCGCGGCGGGGGGGGCGCCGGCGCGGGCGGCGCGGCGAGATCGAGCGCCATGGCCGGCTCGTCGCCGACCGCGACGAAGCCGCGGGCCGCGAGGCGCGCGCCGAGGTCGGCCGGGCGCATCGAGGGGCCGACGTGCCAGCTGCCCGGCACGCCGCGCGCGCGCAGGGCGGCGATCGAGGCGTCGATCGCGGCGTCGGCGGCCTCGGGCGCGAGGTCGGCGCGCACGACGGCGTTGTGGTAGGCGAGGGGCGAGCCGCCGATCGTCCAGCAGAGGCCGCCCTCGTCGCGTTCGTCGCCGCCGCCGGCGCGGCCGATCGCGAGCAGGGCGGCGGCGGCGTTCGCCTCGATCGCTCGGGCGGTGTCGGCGGCGCGCGCGGGCTCGTCGTCCACGAGGGCGCTTCGAGACTATCGCGGCGCGGCCGGGCTGTCATCGGCCCGCGCCGCGGGCGGGTCGCCGTCGGCGCGCGGCGCGGGCGGGCCGCCGTCGGCGCGCGGGCGCGCCTCGGACGAGCGGTAGCGCCAGAAGGCGGGCAGCAGGAGGGCGGCGAGCGCGACGCCGGCGACGCAGAGCGCGCCGCCCGACACCGTCGAGGCGCGCAGCGAGAAGGCCGAGGCGACCCAGCCGGCGCGCGCGTTGCCGAGCAGCGGGCCGGTCATGTAGCTGATCATCTCGATGCCGGCGAGCCGGCCCCGCATCGCGTTCGGGACGGTCTCGTTCCAGATGACGCCGCGGAAGAGCCCGCTCAGCATGTCGGCCGCGCCGGCGACGGCGAGAAAGAAGAGCGCGGCGGGCAGGCCCGGCGCGAAGCCGAAGGCGACGACCGCCGCGCCCCACGCCCCGGCCGAGAGCACGACGCCGGCGCCCCGCCGGTCGACGCGCGCCGTCCAGCCGCTCACGAGCGTCAAGAGCAGGCTGCCGGCCGACATGGCCGAGAAGAGCGCCCCCGTCGCCGCCGCCCCGCCCCAGCGCTCGCCGAAGGCCGGAAAGAGCGCCGTCGGGAAGGCGAAGAGCATCGCGACGAAGTCGACGATATAGGTGCCGACGAGCACGGGCCGGGCGAGGGCGAAGCGCAGCCCCTCG
This sequence comes from Polyangiaceae bacterium, assembly GCA_035762175.1. GTDB lineage: Bacteria > Myxococcota_A > Polyangia > Polyangiales > Polyangiaceae > DASTPP01. Next base: position 21,372 of record DASTPP010000312.1, read on the forward strand.
GCGACGCTGGCGAGGCCGGGCGGCGAGGCGCCCGCGGGCGCGGGCGAGGGGCGCAGCAGCGCGAGCGCGGCGAAGGAGAGGGCGAAGGTGAGCGCGTCGAAGGCGTACGCGGCCTTCGCGCCGCCGAGCGCGAGCAGCGCGCCGCCGAGCGCGGGCCCCGTGACGGCGGCGAAGTTGTAGCGCAGCGAGCCGAGCGCCGACATGGCCGGCAGGTCCGCCGGCTCGACGAGCACCTGCGAGAGCGCGTCCATCGCCGGGCGGTGCATGCCGTTCGCCGCCTGCAGGAGCGCCGAGAGCACGTAGATGGCCGCGACGCTCGGCTGCCCGCGCGCCGCGTTCAGGGCGAGGCCGAGCGCGCAGACGCCCATGATCGCCTCGGCCCCGAGCATCAGCCGGCGCCGGTCGGAGGCGTCGGCCACGGCCCCGCCGACCAGCCCGAAGACGAGCACCGGCGCGAGCTGAAAGGCGCCGAGCAGCCCGACGTGGAAGGTCGAATGCGTGAGCTCGTACACCTGGTAGGGCACGGCCACGTAGCTGACCATGCTGCCCAGGTACGACACCGTCTGCCCGAAGAAGAGCAGGCGGTAGTCGCGGTAGACGCGCAGCGGGCGAAGATCGATCAGCACGGCGGCGAGGCGGCCCCCGGGGCCGAAGGGCGGCGATGGAACGTCAACGCCCCGGCCGACACAAGCCCCCCCGGGCCCCGCGCGGCGGCCCCGAGGCTCCTCGGGGCCGAGCCCGGCGGCGCCCGGCGCTTGCGCGGCCCGGTGCCGTCAGCGAGCCTTACGGGCATGGACGACGAGCGCGCACGCGAAGAGCGCTGGGAGGCCACGCAGGAGCGCCTCAAGACCCTGCTCGAGCGGCACGGCGCGGTCGGTCTCGACTTTCGCATCGACCTCGTCGAGGGCCGCTTCTGGTGGCTACGCTCCGACGGCAGCCCGGCCCTGGTCGCGTCGGCACGCGTCTTGCTGAGCTACGCGCCCTCGAGCCGCTCGATCTTGATGGGCTGGGCCAACCCCTCGCTCGCCCCGACGGCGGCCGTGCCCGAGATCGAGGGGGCGCCGGCGCGCCTGACCGACTGCGACGCCGACGACGGCTGGCGCTGGGCGATGCGGCTGGGCGACGCCTGTGGCGCCGACTTTCTCTACCGCGCCCCGAACGCGCAGACCTGGCTCTTTCTAGGGCTCTGGGGCGTGCGCGACGCGACGCCGGGCGACGCCCTGCCCACGCCCCAGGCGCCCTGGCCGCACGTGCAGCGGGTGCTCGAGGCGCTGCTCGGGCGCCACCGCGAGGGGCAAGACGTCGGCCCGGTCGCGCGCAACTACGGGCTCAGCTTCGTCGAAGAGCGGGCCCACCGGGGCGGCCCCTTCGAGGCGCCCCTGCGCCGGGTGGGCGAGCGGCTGGTCGAGCTCGCCGACGGCGACCCCGACACGCTCGGCGAGGGCTTGAAGGCCCTCTACGCCCAGATCGAGCGGCTGCAGGCGAGCTGAACCGCGCTAGATCTTGCGCGCCGCGAGGCCGAACATGAGCGGCAGGCGCGGCCTGCCTTCGGGCATGGCCCAGCGCCGCTCGCCGAAGGGCACGAGGCCCGCCTTGAGGCGGCAGCCGTTCGCGTAGGGGTACTCGGCGAGCCGCTCGAGCGCGAGGCCGGCGCACGCCAGGGCGTCGACGACGTCGGCGAGCGTGTGCTGGTACGACCAGGCGGGCACGCGGTTCTCGGCCGCCTCGGCCGGGCCTCGGGCGCCGAGCGCCGCGCCGCTCTGGGCCACGTAGTCGCCCACCGGCTCGACGAAGGGCTCGCGCGCGAAATAGTCGTCGCCCCGCGGCTCGAGCGCGTCGTCGAACGACCAGACGAGCGGGTGGAACTCGACGTAGACGAAGCGCCCCCCGGGCCGCAGCACGCGGGCGATGCCGCGCGCCCAGGCGCCGAGGTCGGGCAGCCAGCCGGCGGCGCCGTAGCTCGAGAAGGCGACGTCCCAGGAGGCGGGCTCGCTCGCGCCGAGCCAGGCCACCAGCTCGGACTCGACGAAGTCGGCCGCGATGCCGCTCTCGGCCGAGAGCCGGCGCGCGAAGGCGATCGCCTCGGTGCTCAGATCGACGCCGGTCGCGCGGGCGCCGCGCCGCGCGAGGCAGAGGGTGTCTTGCCCGGCGTTGCACTGCAGGTGCGCGAGGCGCTTGCCCCCGAGCGGGCCGAGCAGGGCGAGCTCTTCTTCGAAGAGCGTGTCGCCGCCGACCCGCAAGAACGCGGCCTGATCGCCCTTGTGGGCGTTATGGTTGCGTGTTGCAACGTTCCAGCTTTCGCGCGTCGAGCGGGTCTTCTCGTCCATGGCCCACGACGAAAATGCACCGGGTCGGCCGGGGCCGCAAGCGGCGCTCAGAACTCTCCGCGCACGAACGCGGCGGCGCCGCCGCCGATCGGCCCGACGCCGGCCCAGGCGCGGGGCGCGAACGCGGCGCCCGTCGCCTCGCGCCGCGGCGCGCGCCAGACGATGTACGCCCCGGCGCCGGCGCCGGCGGCGACGCCGAGCGAGACGAGCGAGAGCGCGCTGTAGAGCCGCGACCGGTCGATCGCGTCTTGTTGGCCGCGGCAGCTCTTGTCGGGCGCGCACGCGTCGCCGAGCCCGGACTGCTCGCCCTGGTAGAGCGCGAAGAAGGCGCCGGCGCCGATCAGCCCCACCGCCCCGACGCCGCCGAGGGCCCAGATCCAAGGGGTTCGCGGGCTGGACGCCACCGGCGCCGGCCGCACCTCGACGGGCCGCGCGACGGGCCGCGGGGCGGCCTCGGTCACGGGGTAGAGCCGCACCTCGTAGGGCCGCCCCGCGACCACGCGCGCCCGGACGCGGGCCGAGGGCTTGCCCCCTTGCCGCACCTCGAGGGTGTGCTCGCCGACGGGCAAGGTGAGCTCGGCCTTCGACGCGAAGAGCCCGTAGGGCCGGCCGTCGACGAAGAGCTCGCCGTCGAGCGACGCGCCGCTGGTGAGGGTGATGTCGCCGACCTTGTCGGGCGCGGTCAGCTTGCGGTAGAGCCGCTGGGCGAGGCGCCCGCGGGCGGCCTCGTCGTCGGGCAGCGTCACGGCCCGGTCGGGCTCGCCCTCGCGCCAGAGGTGCAGCTTCACGACGGCCCGGCCGCCGTCGTTGTAGAAGTGCCCCCAGAAGAAGCGCCTCGTGCCGAGCAGGGCGCCGAGCCGCCGCAGGCAGGGCCCGTCGAAGACGCGATCGCTGCCCGCGTGCAGCGGGCGCTTGAGGCGCCGCAGCGGGCACTTGGCCTCGCCCGCCTTGATGACGAGCGAGGGGCTCTCGCCCCGCAGGGCGTAATCTTCGGAGTCGAGCACCTGCTGGCGGAGCGCGTTGGTCAGCGATCGGGCCGCCGTCTCGTTCGAGACCTCGGCCTCGAGGCCCAGGACGACGGTCTCGACGAGCGGCTTGTCGGGCGCGGCGCGCGCGGCCGACGGCCAGAGCAGGGCCGCCGCGAGGGCGAAGGTCGCGGCCAAGCGGGCCCGCCGCCCGCGGCCCGCCGCGACCAATTCACGCCGCGCCGCGCGCCCGCCCTTCATTTTGGCAAACGATAGATGGCCCCATCGGCCGCGCCCTTGGCGTTGCTGATGGTCGGATCTTCTTGGACGACGTCGGTCACGGTGCCCGGATCGCTGAAGTAGACGAAGCCGCCGTCGACCACCAGCTGCGAGGGGCCGAGCAGTTGTTGCGTCCAGGAAGGTAGGCTCTTGACCGCCACGCGCCCGAGCACCCGGGCGCCGGCGCCGTCGAGGCCGCTGCGGTGCAGCTCGAGCTGCCCGCCGGCGGTGAGGGCGAGCCAGTAGAGCTTGTCGTCGGCGGCCGCGAGCCCCTGGAGCGTACCGCCGAGGTCGGGCGCGCCCACCACGGTCGTCAGCGCGGCCTGCGCCCCGGCCTTCGACGCCTTGCCGATGCCGACCGCCGCGTCGGCCACGTAGAGCGCGTCGGGGCCCACCACGACCTGAAACATCGCGCCGCCCTCGACGAGCGGCTCGGGCCCGGTCACCCCGGCCGCGAAGGCGCGGCGCCAGAGGCCGTTGTCGTCGGCGACGTCGCCGCCGCGGTTGACCCAGTAGACCACCGCGTCGGCGCCCGCGCCCTCGACCGCGAGCGAAGGCACCTGTCCGAACTGGGGCGTCGCGGGCGTCAGCTCTTCGACGGCGATGGGCGCGCCCTCGAAGGGGGCGCGGCGCACGCGGCTCGTGCCGCCGCTGAAGGTGCTCCACCAGACGAAGCCTTCGTGGGCCACCACCTGCTGAACCGCCGGCTGGGTGGACGCGTGCGTCGTGACGTCGCCCCCGGCCGCCGAGCCCTTGCGCAGCGCCCCGCCCGAGTCGAGGTGGCCGAAGTAGATCGTGCCGCCGAAGAGGTCGAGCGCGCGCGCGCGGAAGGCCGGGACCGGATCGCCGGTGAAGGGCACGTCGGTCGGGGCGCCGCCGGCGAGGGGCGCCCTCTTGATGGGCACCGCGACGTTCACGGCCCCTTGCGTCTTCACCGGCGACGCGAAGTACACGTTCGCGGCGTCGAGCGCGAAGGCGTAGGGGGCGACGACGTCGCTGACGACCGCCACCGGCGCGCACGCGCCCCCGGCGCAGGTCGAGCCCGCCCCGCAGGCGTAGCCGCACTCGCCGCAGTTGGCCGCGTCGGCGCCGACGTCGGCGCAGGCGCCGCCGCAGTCGATCTGGGGCGCCTCGCACGCGAGCCCCCCGCCGCCCCCGCCGCCCCCGCGGCCGCCGCCGCCCGCCACGGGCCCGCCGCCGCTGCCCATCGCGGGCGCGCCGCCCTGGCCCTGCTGGGTCGCGCCCGCCGCGCCGCCCTGCCCCCCCGTCGGCGCGACGCAGCCGGGCTCGTTCGGCCGCTGGCGGCAGTAGCCCGCCGGGTCTTCGACGTAGCCGCCCGTGCACGCCGCGAACGCAGCCACGAGCGAGAAGGCACCCCACGCGCAGACGACCTTCGAGGTCATGGCTTAGAACCTCCCGCCCGCGAGCGCCGCCGCGCCGCCGCCGGCGAGCGGGGCCACCCCGCCCCAGAGCCCCGGCCCCGGCCGCCCTCGGCTCACGACGGCCTCTTCGGGCCCCCGGGAGCGCAGCGAGAGGTAGAGGCCGGCGCCGGCGCCGGCGACGACGCCGAACGAGGCGAGCGAGAGCGCGCTGTAGAGCCGCGACCGGTCGATCGTGGCCTGCTGCCCGCGGCAGCTCTTGTCGGGCGCGCACGCGTCGTCGAGATCGGACTGCGCGCCCCGGTAGAGCGCGAAGAAGGTGCCGGCGCCGATGAGCGCCGCCGCGCCCACGCCGCCGAACACCCAAGGCAGGGCCGAGCTCTCGCGGCGCCGCGTCACGGGGGGGATGTCGCCGACCCGGATCTGCGGCGCCAGGTCGGGCAAGGGCAAGGGCAGGGGCTCGAGCCGGACGTCGACCCACCCGCCCGCGACCACCTGCGCCTTCGCCTGCGCGACCGCCTTGCCGTCGCGCCGCAGCTCGAAGCTGTGCTCGCCCCCGAGCAGGGTCAGCTCGACCCGCGGCCGCAGCGCGCCCCGCGGCTTGCCGTCGACGTAGAGCTCGCCCTCGAGCGGGCCGGCGCTCGTCAGCGCGACGTCGCCCACCTTCTCGGGGATGGCGAGCTTGCGGTAGAGGCGCTCGGCCAGGCGCTCGCGCTCGGCCTCGTCGTAGGGCAAGGTCACGGCCCGGTCGGACTCGCCCTCGCGCCAGAAGTGCAGGCGCACGAACGGGCGGCTGCCTTCGCTGTAGAAGTGCCCCCAGAAGTAGCGCTTGACCCCGAGCAGGGCGCCGAGCCGGCCCAGGCAGGCCGCGTCGAACGACAGGTCGCTCGCCTCGGTCAGCGGCCGGCGCAGCCCCTTGAGCGAGCACTTGGCCTCGCCCGCCTTGACCGCGAGCGGCGGGCTCTCGCCGCTCAGCGTGTACTCGGCCGAGTCGAGCACCTGCTGGCGGAGCGCGTTGGTGAGCGTCTTGGCCGCGAGATCGTTGCTCAAGTCGGCCTCGAGCCCCAGCACCGCCGCCGTCTCGACGCCCGGCCCGATCGGCGCCGCGCGGCCGGGCGCCGCCGCGCCGAGCAGCGCCGCGCCGAGCGCCCACGCCGCGAGCCCTCGCGCCCTCATCGGCGCCCTTCCGCGCGCCGCAGGCGCGCACTCGTTTCGACGATGCAAGGCGTGTCGCCCTCCCGCTGGCACATGCCCAGCAACATTTGCAGCTCGTCGGCGCTCGCCCGGCCGCTGCGCGCGCGGGCCTCGAGGCGGGCGCGCTGCGCGCTCAGCGCCTTGGCCGGCCCCGACGCCCGCTCGGGCTGGCCCTCGCCCCCCCGCGCCGAGGCCGGCAGGTGGTGGGCCCGGCGCCGCTCGGCAGACGCCGCCCCCGCCGGGGCCGCGGCGGGCTCGCCGCCCCCCGCCCCCCGCCCGCCCGCCTCGGGGGGCGGCGGGGGCGGCGCGGGCTCGGCGGGCGCGCCCGGCCCGCCCGCCCTCGCCGGCGGCGGCGCGCCCGGCGCCGCCGCGCGGGTCGCCACTGCTTCGATATCAGTAGTCGAGGGCGCGCTGAGCTTGACGGTCACGAGGGCGGCGGCCGCGGCGGCCGCGGCGCACGCCGCCACGATCAGCACGAGGCGGCCCCGCCCGAGCGGGCTGGCCATCGAGGGCCGCGCGACGGGGGCCTCGGTCGCCGACGTTCGCTCGGCCGGCTCGGCCGCCTCGGCCGGCTCGGCCGCCTCGTCGCGCGGCGCCGCCGGGGCCTCGGGCGCCCTCGCCCGCGCCGCCGCCGGGGCCTCGGACGCCTTCGCCCGCGCCGCCGCGGGCGCGCCGGCGGCCCTCACCCGCAAGGACGCCGGGGCCTCGGACGCCTTCGTCCGCAAGGACGTCGGCGCCTCGGACGCCTTCGTCCGCAGCGGCGTCGGGGCCTCGGACGCCTTCGGCGTGGGGCCCGGCACGCCCGGGTCGGAGCGCAGGACGCCCCTCGCGGGCTTGCCCTCGCCCCCCGCGCGCGCCTCGGCCGGGGGCTGCGAGGGCGGGGGCGCCGCGTGCGCCGCGGGCCGCCAGGAGGGCCGGCTATCGAAGGCCGGGCGGCTCTCGAACGAGGGCCGCGACGGAAAGCGCCGCCGCACCTCGGTCGGGGTGGCCAGCGACATCGCGCGCGCCTCGCCGGGCGGCTGCGACGAGGGCCTGGGGCCGGCCTGCCAACGCTGCAGCTCGGCCAGGCCCTCGTCGGCCTGCTCGAGCGCGCGCTTGACGACGGCCGCCGCCTGCCCGCGGCCGCGGCCCTCGGTGCCGCGCGCGGGCGTCGTCGTCTGCCGCAGCCGCAGGTACGACGTGGGCAGGGGCCGCGGCGCGGGGGGCGTCAGCGGCCCGGCCGCCTCGAAGCGCTGCGCGGGCAAGAGGGCCCGCAGCGAGTCGGAGGCCTCGGCCGGCTCGTCGCCCCCGCGCTCTGCCCCCGCCTTCTCGCCCCCCGCCTCGCCGCCTTGGCCCGAGCCCGGCGCGCCCTCGGTCCGGGCCGCGACGATGCGCCCGTCCGACATCACGTGCCGGAAGAGGCCGGTGACGTCCCACTCGCCGCCGACGTCGGGCACCTGGTTCAAGACGCTCGGGATGCTCGGGACCTTCGGGACGCTCGGCGGCGCCAGCCCCCGCCTCGGCACGGGGGCGGCCGGCTCGCCGTCGGGGTCGACCGGCCGCGCGCTCGGCATGCCCCCGGACGCGGGCGGCACCGAGGGCGGGGGCACCGGCGCGCCCTCGCCGAGGAACCCGTCGAAGCGCGGGTCGGGCGCCTGGCTCGGCTCGAGGTAGCGCAGGAGCGAGACGCCCGCGACGTTGATCGAGTCGCCGCCCTCGAGCACCTGCACGGGGGCGACGGGGCGGCCGTTGACGAAGAGCGAGGCGTCGCGGCTCTTGTCGACGAGCTCGTAGCGGCCGCCGGGCAGCGCCCGCACGATCGCGTGCAGCGCCTCGACGCCCTCGTGGTCGAGCCGCAGCGCGCAGTCGTCGGCGCTGCCGATGGTGATGAGGTCGCTCCGGCGGAAGGTGTACTCGGTGCCCGCCCGCAGGCCCGCGAGCACCCGCAGGCGCGCGGGGGCCGCGGGGCGCGCGGGCGCGCCTTCGATCGCGGCGGCGTCCTTCGAGAAGCGAAGCACGTAGTCGCCGACTTGCACCACGTCGCCGTCGGACAGCAGCGTCGGCCCGGCGACGCGCTGCCCGTTGTGGTACGAGCCGTTGCCGCTGCCCTCGTCGAAGAAGAACCACCGCTCGCCCACGAACTCGAGCCGGGCGTGGCGCCGCGAGACGTTGTACTGCCCGAGCAAGACGTCGCTGTCCGGGGCGCGGCCGAGCGTGTAGCGCTCGCCCGAGAGCTCGTGGTAGGTGGTCAAACCTTCGTAATCTTCGACGGTCAAAAGCCACATAACGCACGCCCCGCCACCCGGCCGATCGGGCACCCGGACGCCAGTAAGCTACGCGTAGCTCTCGCGCCGGCGCAAGCGCCACAGCCGCCCTCGGCCGCGGGGCGTAGGGGCGAAACACGACACGGGCGAGCCCATCGCACATCGAATCCGGGCGTTGCCACGTCGCCGCCTCGCCGCCGCCTGCGGCCCTGCTTCTGCTTCGAAAGTTGACCGAAACCGAAGGCCGCCGATCCGGCGACGGCGCGCCGCTCCGCCGGGCCGGCCGGGGTGTAGGTCTTTGCGCGCCCGCACCCGCTCGCAGCGCCTGCGCGGCGCGCTCCCCGCGCCCGACACCGCGCCCGCCGCGGGGCCCGCCGCGCGGCCCGCGTCTGTGGCGGGGGCGCGCCCGGGCCCTCGTGCCGCGTCTGTGGCGGGGGCGCGCCCGGGCCCTCGCGCCACGCCCGCCCCGGGTCGCCCTAGGGCGGCTCGCGCGGGTAAACGACCGTGCCATCGACGCCGGCCTTGGGCACGACCAGCACCTCGCCGAAGCCCTTGTTGGCGACGTAGACGTTCCGCTCGTCGACGGCGACGCCCTCGGGCGAGCGCAGCCCACTCAGCAGCGTCTCGGGCGGCGCGGAGCCGTCTTTGCGCACGCGGCGCAGGGGGCCGCCCTCCTCCCAGGAGGCCCAGTAGACGTAGTCGCGGTCGAGGGCGAGCTCGTCGTGGTTGATCTGATCGCGGGCGATGACCTTCGCCGGCCCGCCCGCCTTCGGCACCCGGCGCACGCTGCCGTCGGCCTCGCAGGAGACGTAGACCGCGTCGTCGTCGAGGGCGAGGCCGACGGGCTTGGGCAGGCCGGACGCCAGGGCCGCGGCGCGGCCCCCCGCCTTCGGCCGGCGCGAGAGGGTGCCGCGGCCGTAGGCGGCCACGTAAAGGTGCGAGCCGTCGACGGCGAGGGCGCCGCTCTTGATGCCCTCGCCGACCGCGACCGCCTCGCCGCCCGCCTTGGGCACGCGCCGGATGGGCGAGCCGTCGAAGGTCGAAAAGTAGAAATAGCCCTCGTCGGCGGCAAGCATGACCGCGTCTTGCTTGCCCGAGGTGACCGGCTTGGGGGCGCCGCCCGCCTTGCGCAGGCGCCAGAGCCCCGAGTCGGCGGTGAAGACGAGGTCGTCGCCGTCGGCGATCAGGGTGAGCGCGTGCAAGCCCCCGGCCGGGTTGGGCCGCGAGGGGCCCGCGCCCGGCAACACCTCGAAGGGGGCGCCCGCCCCGTCTTTGCGCGCGCCCCAGATGCGCCCGTAGCCGTCGTTGAAAAAGACGTGCGTCGCGTCGACGGCGAGCGCGTGCACCGAGTTCTCGCGCCCGGCGGCGCCCCCGGAACGGGCGGGCGGCTTGAGCGACAGGACCCCGGGCGGCAGGCCCGGGCGGGGCGCGGCGGCCGGCGCCGCCCCCTCGAGCCGGGCGGCGTGGCGGGCGGCGGGGGGCAGCCCCGGGCCGGGCGCGGGCGCGCCGGGCTCGGCCTCGGCCGGCGCGGGCGGCGGGGCCTCGCCCGACGAAGGCGCGGCGCCCTTCGCGTCGAAGGCCCCGCACGCGGGCGCGGCGGCGAGCGCGGCGAGCAGCCCGAGCCGGGCGGGCGGGCGGCGCCCCGGGCCCCGGCGCTCACTCGACCGACGTACACTTGCCATAGATGGCCCCCGCCGTGACCCAGCCGTTGACGTGCCCGCGGTTGTTCCCGATTTGAAAGCGCGCGCCCTGAATCGCCTTGATGAGGTGCAGGTAGTGCTGCCCGTTGACCTTGCAGAGCACGATGTCGCCGACCGCGAGCGAGGCCGGGTCGGCGAGCGGCTCGACCGTGCAGAGCTGGCCCGACTCGATCTTCGGGCGCATCGACTGGCCGCGCGGGCGAAAGCGGACCACCTTGCCCTCGCGCAGGGCCGCGACGTATGGCGTCGCCCACGACATGGCGCGAGGTACGTACCACCTGCCTAGCTCGACCGCTAGCGCGAGCCCGGCCCGCGCCCGCGCCCGCCGGGGCCGGCGAGCTTTTTGCATCGAGTCGCGCCATGGCCCGCGCCATCGTTCGAATACCGTACTCGTCCGAACCCGACGCCCGGCGCGCCGAAGAGCTCGCCGAGGCGCTGCAACCGCTCGCGCGGCCGCTGTCGAGCGACGACGCCCTCGAGCCCCTGGTCGAGCGCGTCGGGGGCGCGCGCTACGTGCTGCTCGGCGGCGCCGCGCCCGGCGCGAGCGAGCTCCTCACCTGGCGCGCCCACCTGACGCGGCGCCTCGTCGAGGCGAAGGGCTTTTCGATCGTCGCGCTCGAAGGCGACGCGGGCGTCCTCGAGCGCGTCGGCCGCTACGTGCGGGGCGCCGCGGGCGAGCCGAGCGCGCGCAAGGCCTTCGGCCCCCGCCCGCCCTGGCCCGGGTGGGCCTGGGCCAACGAAGAGCTCGCCGAGCTCGCCGAGTGGCTGCGCGAGCACAACGCCGCCCGGCCCGCGGCCGAGGCGCGCGTGGGCCTCGACAGCCTCGATTGGGACACCTGTGCGTGGCACATGCTCGAGCGGCTCGAGCGCCTGATCGCCCGGCAGGGCGAAGGCGCGAAGGCCGTGATCTGGGGGCACAACGCGCAGGTCGGCGATGCGCGCTACGCCGGGCGCGAGGGCGGCGAGCCCAGCCTCGGCCAGCTCATGCGCGAGCAGCACGGGGCCGAGGGCGTGCTGCTGGTCGGCTCGTCCGCCTACGCGGGCAGCGTCCTCGCGGCGGCCAAGTGGGGCGCGCCCCCCGCGCCGCGCGCGCTCGCGCCGGGCCGCCCCGGCAGCCTCGAAGACGCCCTGCACCGGCTCGGCGAAGGCACCGACCTGCTCTTGCTCTTCGGCGCGCACGTGCCCGAAGGCCCGCTGCTCGCGCCCCGCGGCCACCGCGCCCTCGGCTTCGTGTACGACCCCTCGCGCGAGGGCCCCGACGCCTACGTCCCGACGGTGCTGCCTCGCCGCTACGACGCGCTTTTCTTCGTCGACCGAGCGAGCCCCTCGCGCCCCTGCGCGCCCGCGCCCGGGGCGCAGCCGAGGCCCGCCCGCCGGCCCCTCGAAGCGGCGCCCGGGCGGCGCTTTTAGCGCGGTTCGCCGGCCCGCCGGGGGCGCCCCGAGGGCGGGCCCGCCGGGGGCGCCCCGAGGGCGGGGGCCCGACGCCGGAGCCCGCAGGGCGAGCCCGGGCGCCCGGCGGGCCGGCGAGCCGCGCTCAGCGCGCGCCGCAGCGCACCTCTCGGCCGCGCATCGACGCGCCCTTGACCCAGGTCACGAAGGCGCCGCCCGGCAGCGGCCGCACCCGGACGTCACGCAGCCCCGCCCCCTCGGCGAGCGTGAGGGGCACGGGGCGCGCGTCGCCCGGCCGGAAGCCCGCGACCATCGCGCGCTCGCCCGCGTCGACCCAGGCGAGCGCGAGCGCCTCGTCGTTCGAGGCGAGCGCGATGGGGTGCTCCGCGGCCTCGGCGGGGAGCGACGCGAGGCGGCCCGCGGGGCCGCCGACGACGAGCAGGTGCGTGCCGCCGAGGGTCGCCCAATGAAGCTCGCCCCGGTGGAACGCGATGGCGGCCCGCAGCGCGAAGGGCACCGTCGCCTGGGGGCCGAACCGCGAGAGCCCGCACTCGGCGCCGAACTCGACGAGCGTGAGCGCAGCGCGCATGTCGGTGCGGAGCAAGGCCACCGCCAGCTTGTCGTCGGCGAGCGCGACGAGCGGGGCGGCGAGCCGCAGCGGCCCCGCGTCCGCGACGGGCTCGCTCAAGACGCGATCGGTCTCGAAGTCGAAGGTCTGCGGCGCGCAGCCCCGGCGGGTGAGCGCGACCTTGCCCGCCGGGCCGCGCCCCCCCTCGACCGCCCGGTAGCCGAGCGCGGCGAAGGCGCTCAGCCGGCCCCGCTCGGCGAGCGCGTACGACTCGATCTCGAGGCCGGGCGCGAGCGCGTAGCGGCCGGGGCTCTCGCCCGGCGCGGGGTCGAAGCCGCTGACGCCGAAGGCCCGGCCGTTGTGGGCGAAGAAGGCGGGCCAGCCCCCGATGGCCGTGAGCGCCCCGGGCGCCGAGGGGGGGATGCCGGGCAGGCGGCTGATCTCGACCGGCTGAAAGCGCCCGTCGAGCAGGCGCGAGGCCCGCCCGACGGGCGCCCCCCCGGGCGCGCCTTCGACCTCGGCGTAGGCGTACACGCGCTCGCCCAAGGTCACGAGCGACGTCGCGCGCCCCGCGCCCACGCCCTCGGCGATGGCGTGCTCGGGGCCCTCGAGCGCGCAGCCCCACGCGCCCGCCCGCCCGGCCGAGCCCGCCGCGGGCGCGGCGGCGGAGGCCGACCCGGCGGCGCGCCCGCCGCCCCCGCCCCCCCGCTCGAGTGCGAAAACCGTAGCGCCGAGGCCGAGGGCGACGAGCAGGCTGGCGAGCAGCACCGCGAGCTCGGCGTCCGACGCCGAGCGCCGCAGCTTGCCCGGCCACGAGCCGGCCTCGGCCCCCGAGGCGGGCGGGGCCGCGTGGGGCGCGGGCGGCGTGCCCGGCGGCGTCGCCCCGACCGCGGGCGTCGCCCCGATCGCGCCGGCCATGGGCACCTGCGCCGAGGGGCGCACGTCGTGCGACTCGACGAGCAGCGCGGCGTCCCAGGCGGACAAGAGCTCGGCCATCGAGGCGAAGCGGGCCTCGGGCGTGGGGCTGAAGGCCCGCAGCACGATCGGGGCGAGCGCGGGCCCGAGGCCCGCGGCGGCGAGCGCCCCGCCGAGGCGGGCGCGGCGGCCCTCGCCGAGCTCGCGGGGGTGCCTGCCGGCGCAGAGCTCGAACGCGACGACGCCCCAGGCGAACTGGTCGCTGCGCCCGTCGGCGCGCATGCCGAGCCGGTGCTCGGGGGCCATGTAGAGCGGCGTGCCGAGGATCTCGCTCACCACCCCCTCGGCGCCCGGCGCGGCCGGGCGCCGGGCGCTCGGGGGGCTCTCGGGCTGCAGCTGCTTGGCGATGCCGAAGTCGAGCAGCTTGAGCGTGCCGTCGTCGCAGACGAACATGTTGTCGGGCTTGACGTCGCGGTGCACGAGGCCGAGGCGGTGCGCCTCGCAGAGCACCGCGGCCGCCTGCCGCAGCCAGCGCAGGCGCGCGCCGAGCGGCACGCCCTCGGCGCCGATGAGCGAGCGCAGGGGCCGGCCCTCGAGCAGCTCCATCGTCAGGTAGGGGCGCCCGGCCGACTCGGCCACGTCGTAGACGGCGACCGCGTTCGGGTGGCGCAGCGCGGCGGCCGCGCGCGCCTCGCGCAGCATCGCCTCGGGGCCCGCCCCCCCCTCGGGGCGCAAGAGCTTGAGCGCCACGCGCCGGCGCAGCCGCTCGTCGTAGGCGCGGTACACCTCGCCCATGCCGCCCCGGCCCAGCAGCGCCTCGATGACGTAGCGGTCGAAGCGGTCGCCCTCTCGCACGACGCCTTCTCGTGCGCGAGCTTCGCCCCGACGTAAAGGCCCTACCCGCCGCCGGGGCCGCTACCGGCCCGAGAGCGCCCGCTCGGCCGCGCGCACGGCGATCGCGGCCTCCGGGTCGTCCGAGCCGTCGGACAGGCCGAGCACCCGCCGGGCGACCGCGCTCCTTAGCTCGGCCCAGCCCACGCTCGCCTCGAGGAACGCCTCGGCCCGGCGCGGCCAGCCCGGCGAGCCGTCGAGCCGCTTGAGCATCGCGGTCGTGACGTCCCGATCGTGGAAGCGGCGCAGCATCTCGACGAGCTCGCGCCGGTCGGCCCCGGGGCGCTCGAGCATCTGCACGATGGGCTCGAGCGCGACGAGGCCCAGCGACTCGACGACCCGCTCGATGTGGTGGCGCATCCAGCCCTCGGCCCAGGCGCGCAAGAGCGGCGCCACGGCGCGCGAGTCGCCCACGTGCCCGAGCCACGTGATCGCGTGGTTCGACCAGTCGGGCGCGCGCCCCGAGGCGTCGGCCGCGTCGGGCGAGCCGCCGCGCGACTCGACGACGTCGATGGCGACGTCGATGACGCTCGGGTCGCCGAGCTGCGCCAGCAAGAGGCCCGCCCGCTCGCGCACGCCCGCGTCGGGGTCGTGAAAGAAGGCCCGGCGCATGGCGTCGGCGCCCGTGCGCGTCTCGAGCTGAAACAGCAGCGAGAGCGCGTCGAGCCGCGCTTGGCGCGAGCGCCCCGAGACGAGCTCTTCGGAGTACTGCGCGACGCGCGCCTCGACCGGCCGGCGCACGCGGCGCCCCTTGTGCTGGGCGGCGTAGATCGCGTCGAGCGCGTCTTCGACCGCCGCCCGCTTGCCCGCCGGCGCGTCGGCCCGCGCGAGCGCGCGCAGCGCCCGCTCGTCGCCGAGCGCCTCGAGCACCCGGATCGCCGTCAGGTGCGCCGTCAGCCCGACGGGCATCTCGAGCGCCCGCCGCGCGAGCTCGCGCGCCCGCTCGGGGTGGCGCGCGAGCGCCGCGACCACGTGCTCGGTCGCGGCGCTGTCGGCCCAGGTGGGCATGACGTTGGTCAGGTACGCGTCGTCCCGCAGCGCGCGGTAGTAGCGGTCGCCGTGCCAGGCCGCCTCGACCCGCGTCAGCAGCCCCGTCGCCCGCAGGCGCAAGACCTCGCCCGGCTCGAGCACGCGCGCCGGCCGCTCGAGCCGCACGCACGCGAAGCCCGGCACCTCTTCGAGCGACGCGGGGTCGACCCGCGACGCGCTCGCCAGCCGCACGAGCGCCACCTCGAGCAGGTGAAAGACCTTCGCCGCGTCGTCGAGCCGCCCCTCGGGCGCCTTCGCGAGCGCGCCCTCGAGCAGCGCCGCCGGCTTCTCGAGCCCGCAGGCGCGCAGCCGCCCGAGCACCGGGGCCAGCGACCGCTCGCTCAGCACGCCGAGCCCCGCGCAGACCCGCTCGGCGAGCAGCTCGCGCGCCTCGCCCAGCTCGATCGCCGACGCGGGCAGCCCCGCCCGCCGCGCCACCTCGGCCCACGACGCCGCGCGCGCCGCCTCGGCCGACGGCGGCGCCTGCGACGAGGCGAGCGCCCGCAGCTCGAGCCCGCGCGGCCCCTCGAGCAGCGCCGCGAGCGGCGTCAGCACCGGCAGCGCCATGTCGAGATCGAGATCGCCGACGAAGGCCAGCAGGCGCGCGTCGCGCAGCACCCCCCAGAGCCGGTCTTCGGCGTGCGACCCCCGCGGGAAGAACACCGCCGCGCCCGAGCCGTCGACCGCCCGCACCCGGTTGCCGCTGGCGACGAGGCCCTCGGCCCGCACCAGCACCGGCATCTTCGGCGGGGCGAAGACGTCTTGCCGGTACGCCTGGAACGCCGCCACCGCCGCCCCCAGCGTCGGCAGCGCCCGCCCGAGCAGCCGCTCGAGGTCGGCCGCCCCGAGCGGCCGCGCCCGCCCCGGCCGCTCGAGATCGAGGCGCGTCGGCGCGAAGCCCGGGTACGCCCCGCCGCCGGCGCCCTCGAGCACGAGCCCCGCGTGGCTCGCCTTCGGCTCGGGCGGGTGGCGCAGCGACGAGGGCACGATCTGCTTCTCGGAATAATGCCCGCCCGAGGCGAGGTCGACGAAGCGGCTCTCGCGCACCACGAAGTCGCCCGCCAGCGTCACCAAGAAGGCGCACTCGACCAGGTCGAGCCCGCCCACCTCGGCCCGCTCCGTCTTCGTCCAGGTCTTGCCGATGAGCTCTTCGACGTAGCGCGCCTCGAGCGCCTCGCCGCCGAGGTGCTTCGACACCTTGCGCGCCGTCAGCAGCATGTCGATGCACAGGTCGACGAACGCCACCGCGTCGAGCGCCCCGCCCGACGCGGCCGCCCGGTCGAGCATCGCCCCGAGCGACGCGACCCGCCCCGACAGCCGCCGCAGCTTCTCTTGCCGCAGCGCCCCCGCGAGCGCCTTGAGCTGCTCGCGCCGCTCGGCGCTCACCGACGCCACCCCCGCCGTCGCCAGATCGCGCACGAGCGCCTCGACCTGCCCGACGCCCCGGCGCATCAGCTCGGCGGCGTCGGTTGCGGGGCGCTTCGATTTGGTTGCTTCATGCAACGATTCTGTTTCACCGCGCAACCTTCCGCCCGCGCCGCCCTCGCCCCCCGCGCGCCCGCCCTCGTCGGCCGCCTCGGCCGCCTCGGCCGCCTCGGCCGGCGCCCCCGCCGCACCCGGCGGCGGCTCGCCGGCGGCGGCGAACGAGCCCGGCTGCCGGGCCCAGGCGACGAGCGCCGCGGCCGCGTGCTTGCAGAACGCGCGCGAGCGGGCGGCCGGGCAGGTGCAGCGCGCGCTCACCTCGCCCCCGGGGTCGAACGAGAGGGTGATGCGGTAGGGCGTCGCCGAGGTGCCGCGGCAGTCGGCGTAGAGCTTGTCGCCGCGGCGCGCGAGGTTCACGAGCTGGTTCGAGTGAAAGACCTTCGTGCCCTTGGCGAGCTCGTCGTGATCGCCGACGAGCTCGCCGAGGTCTTGCGGCGAGAGCGGGCGGATCACCGGCCCACCCGCTTCGAGGGGCGCTTCGACGACGAGAGCACCTCTTCGATGACGCCGGCCAGCCGGTCGGGCGTACAAGCGAAGCAGGGTATGCCGAGCCCCACCAGGTCGGCGGCGAGCGCCTCGTTGTGGGCGGGCGCGCCCCCCTCGCCGAGGGCGAGCAGGCAGAGCACCTGCACGCCCGACTCGACCAGGTGCCCGAGCCGCGCGACCAGCTTCGGCGCGTCGCCGCCCTCGTACAGGTCGGTGACGAGCAGCAGGAGCGTCTTCGCGGGCCGGTCGATGAGCTCGGTCTGGGCGTAGGCCACGGCCCGCTCGATGTCGGTGCCGCCGCCGAGCTGGGCGGCGAAGAGCACCTCGACCGGGTCGTCGAGCAGGGGCGTCAGGTCGGCGATCTCGGTGTCGAAGGCGACGAGGCGCGTGCGCAGGACGTCGAGCGAGGCGAAGATGGCGGCCATGATCGAGGCGTAGACGACGCTCGTCGCCATGCTGCCCGACTGGTCGACCAGCACGACGACGTCGCGCTCGTGGTGGCGGCGCTGGTTCGACCAGAAGTAAAAGCGCTCGGGCACGAGCCGGCGCCGCTCGGCGTCCCAGCCGTGCAGGTTCGAGCGCACGGTGCGCCGCCAGTCGAGGTTGCGCAAAAGGCGCAAGGGGCTGTGCCGATCGCGCCGCAGGGCGCCGAAGATCGCGGTGCGCAGCTGGCTCTCGAGCTTCTTTCGAATCTCGGCGACCACCTCGGCGACGATCTGGCGGGCGATCGCCTTGGCGCGCTCGGGCACGAGCGAGCGGGCGGCCATCAGCGTCGCCACGAGCTCGACGTTCTTCTCGAGCAGGGGCAGGGTCTCGGGCTCGAAGAGCAGCTCTTTCAGGCCGCGGTCGACGGCGTCGCGCTGCATCATGGCGACCGACTCGCCCGAGAAGAACTCGCGCAGCGCCGAGAGCCACTGCGGCACGTAGGGCGCCGACCCGCTCAGGTCGGCCCCCCGCTCGTCGTCGTCGTAGGCGAAGCCGATGGCCCGGTCGAGCGCCCCGAGCCGCCCCTCGTCGACGCCGATCGCCGCGCGGGCCCGGGCCCCCAGCCGGCCCAGCCCGAGCCCGGCCCGCGCCCCCTCGGCGCCGGGGCCCAGCACGAGGCGCCAGCGCAAGAGCGCGTCGCGGTCGGCGTCGGAGAGGGCGGGCTCGGCGGGAAAGAGCGGGTCGGGCGGGTCGTCGGGCATGGCTTCGTCTCGGTTCAGAGCAGGTCGTCGAGATCGTCGAGGGCCTGGTCGAGCTGGCCCCCGAGCGCGGCGAGGGCCTCGCGCTCGCCGGCGCTGACGGCCGCGCGCGCCGCGGGGCCCGGCACGAGGTTGCGGACGGCGAACACGCCCTCGAGCAAGAGGCGCCGCTCGGCGTGGCCGAGCCGCCCGAAGGCCTTGCGCAGCGCGGGCAAGAGGTCACGAAACGCGTCGGCCTCGAGCGAGCCGAGAAAGCCGTCGAGCGCGGCGACGACGGCCCGGCTGCGCACGACGGCCTGCGGGTTGACCTCGAGAAAGCCCGCGACGTGGGCCGCGGCCCGCCCGGGGCCCCCCGGCCCGCCGGGCGAGAGCCGCAGCGCGAAGGCGCGGGCGACCTCGTCGTCGGTCACGCGATCGACCAGGTGCAAGAGGCCGAGCGCGAAGCCGGCGAGCGAGGGGTGGCAGGCGAAGTCGCCGGCCAACGACGCGAGCGCGTCCCACCAGAGGTCGGGGTCGACCGAGGGCTGCGTCAGGGCCACGTCGTGCAGCGCCCGCATGGCCGCGCGCAGCTTCGCGGCCGCGTCGTTGTCGCACGAGGCCGCGGCGGGCAGCCGCAAGACCGCCCGCCGGAACCAGTGCACGCAGAGCGGCGCGATGGCCGAGCGCGCCACGAGCGCCTCGAGCCGGAAGCCCCCGTAGCGCAAGAGGCACGACAGGACGGCGCAGCCGTGCGCGAGCGAGGCCACGTCTTCGTCGCCCGAGGCGAGCCGCTCGCAGCGGTCGAGCGTGCGCCCGGCCGCCTCGACGCAGCCCGCGAGCGCGGCGTCGAGCACGCACTCGGCCGCCTCGCCCGTGGTCAGGGCCGCGGCCGCCCGGTCGCAGAGCAGGCGCGTGCACACCGCCTCGAGCGAGTCGCCGAGCACCACCCGCTCGACCAGGACGGCCTCGGTCGCCGGCGTCCATTGGGCCTCCCAGGCCTCGGTCGCGCGCCGGAGCGCCTCGACCCCGCCGGCCGCCGGCCCCTGCGACGCGCCCGGCGCGTAGCCCCGCGCGACGCGCGTCAGCCCGACGAAGTGCGCGTAGGGCACCCCCGCGACGCGCAGCCGCTGCAAAAAGACGCTCGCCTCGACCTCGTGCCCCTGCGTCAGGTGCAAGAGCACCTGACGGGGCACGTCGCCCTCGGGCAGCCCGAAGCGCCGCAGCTCGCGCCAGAACTCGCGCTGCAGCGACCCCTGCCCCGCCTTCCGCGTCACCCGCCCGACCTGGCTGCCGACGACGATGCGCGTGAGCGCCGCCTCGATCGCCGCCCGATCGCCGCGGCCGAAGGTGGCCGCGCTCGCCTCGAAGAGCTCGTCGAGCCCCGCCGAGGTCTTGCCCCGCAGCGACGAGAGGGTTCTCGCCAGCCGGAAGGCCTCGAGCGCGTCGGCGAGCGAGGCCGAGTGGCCGCCCAGCCGCAGCTCGGACGCGAGCTCGAGCAGCGCCTCGAGCGAGGCCCGCTCGAAGTCGCACCCGCGCTCGAAGGCGCGTTGAAAGAAGCGCGGCGCCCGGTTGCCCGCGCCATACCCCGCCTGCTCGGAGAGCCGCGTAAAACTGAACGGGATGACCGTCAGCGCGCTCGCCACCGGCCGCGGCAGCCCCGCTTCGAGCGCCGGGTCGACCTCGCCCGCCGCCATCGCCGCGACGTGCGCCGCGCCGGCCACCACCGCGACCTCGCCGCCCGCCCCGCGCAGCGCCTCGCCGATCTGCCGCAGCATGTACGCGTCGCGCGCGCGGTCGATCGCGCGCGGGTGCAGGGCGCGCACGAGGTGCGCGAACTCGACCACCACCTCGCGAAACTGGTCGGGCTCGTAGGCCGGCGCCTCGAGGTGCGCCTCCCAGAGCTCTTCGAAGCTGCGCACCCCCGCCCCCTCGGCGCAGGCCTCGAACGCGCCCGGGCCCCCGCGCCCCTCGCCCTCCGGCGCGCCCGCCCCGCCCCGCCCCTCGCCCTCCGGCGCGCCGGCCCCGCCCCCCCCCTCGCGCCCTCGCTCGCCCGCGGGCGCCTCGGGGCCCTCGCCGCCCCGCCCCTCGCGCATCGCGCGCGCCTCGTCGCCGAGCGAGACGCCGGCGGGCACGTCGATGAAGCGCGCCTCGGCGCCGTTCTCGAGCGCCCAGCGCAGCGCGACGTACTCGGGCGAGTACGCGGCGAAGGGCCAGAAGGCCGAGGCGACCTCGCCGTCGGTGCGGTAGCCGAGCAGCGCCACCGGCGGCTCGGTCTCGGGGTCGAGCAAGAGGGGTATCAGCCCGCTCGCGTCGGACGGCCCCTCGATCAGCACCGTCGTCGGCCGCGCCCGCTCGAGCAACGCGCGCACGACGGCGCTCGACCGGGGCGAGTGGTGGCGCACCGGGCAGAACAGGACGCGGGCGAGGTCGGTCATGGCGGGCTCGGGCGCCGGGCGTCGCTCACTTGGACAGGCGCGCCTTGGCCCGCTCGTGCAGGTCTTTCCACGGGGCGGGGCGGTGCTTGGCCACCGTCTCGAGGTACTCTCGCAGGACCTTCACGTCGTCGTTGCCGTCCTTCGTGACGGCGCCGACGAGCGCGCGGGCGACCTCGTCGACGCCGGTGTGCCCGCCGCCGAAGCTCTGCGCGAGAATGCCCCCCTGAAAGAGCACGCTGATGGCCTCGGCGGTCGAGAGCACCGCGTCGGGCGCGCGCACCTTGGTGCGGCCGTCTTTCGTGACGCCGCGCCGCAGCTCTTGAAACATGGTGACGAGCATCTTCGCGATCTCGGGCGGGGGCGCCGCGCCCACCTGGTAGTCGGCCCGCAGCTCGGCCTCGCGCTGCGTCACCACGCGCACCTCTTGCTCGAGATCTTCGATGACCGGCACGGTGACGAAGTTGAAGCGCCGCTTGAGCGCCGCGCTCATCTCGTTGACGCCCCGGTCGCGGCTGTTGGCCGTGGCGATGACGTTGAAGCCCCGGCGCGCGCTCACGATCTCGTCGAGCTCGGGCACCGCGATTTGCTTCTCGCTCAAGATCGAGATGAGCGCATCTTGGACCTCGGCCGCCGAGCGCGTAACCTCTTCGAAGCGCACGAGCTGCCCGCCCTCCATCGCGCGCAAGACCGGCGAGGGCACCAGCGCCCGGCGCGAGGGGCCCTCGGCGAGGAGGAGCGCGTAATTCCAGCCGTACTTGATCTGGTCTTCGGTGGTGCCCGCCGTGCCCTGCACGATCAGCGACGAGGTGCCGCTGATGGCCGCCGCGAGGTGCTCGCTCAGCCAGCTCTTGGCCGTGCCCGGCTCGCCCACCAAGAGCAGCGCCCGGTCGGACGCCAGCGTCGCGATGGCCACCTGCACGATCGCCCGGTCGCCGACGTACTTGGGCGTGATGGCGACGCCGCCCACCGGCTTGTTCGAGCCGAGCAGGTACGTCTCGACCGCCTTCGGCGACAGGCGCCAGCCGGGCGGCTTGGCCCCCTGATCGGCCGCCACGAGGGCGTCGAGCTCGGCCTGGGTTCGCAATTCGGCGGGCGCACGGAGCAGTTCGCGCATGACCCAACCTCGTACGCGAACCGAGCCCCAATTTCGAGCGCGAACGTCGCGCCAGCCCGGACGAAAAACGACCGCGCTACCCCCGAGCCCGGCCCCCCCGCCCCTTAACTTCGCCTTCTTCAGCGCCGCGAGGGCCCGGTCGGCGTCGCCCTGCGCCGAGATGAGCTTCGAGATCTGATCGTCGAGCACCTTGAGGGCGTCGGCCTCGGCGGCGGGCCTCGCCCCGGCGAGCGCCCGGCGTATTTCTTGGGCGCTCGCCTGCGCCTTCGAGACGGCGCCCATTCGCTCGGACTCTTTGCTCTTTGGCAGCTTCAGCGCCAGCAGCTTGTTCGGCGCCCCCTCGAGGCCGTCGAGCTTGAGCGAGGCCTCTTGCAGGCGCGAGGGCACGCCGTCCCAGAAGACGCCGTTGGCCGCCTTCATCTGCTCGGCCTTCTGCTTCTCGTCGGCGACGGCGACGGCGGCGTCCCACTGGGGCTTGGCCTTCGCCTGGCGCGCGGCGAGCAGCGGCTTGAAGCCGGGGTACTTCGACGAGAGCTCGACCATGTCCTTGCTGTGATTGTCCCAGTACTGCTGCTCGTTTTGGGCGCGCGGCGCGCAAGCAGCCAGGGCCAGGGCGAGCGCCATGGCGGTCGAGAGTCGGGCAACCTTGGGCCAGAGAGACATGGGCGAGAGACCTCCGTTCGGGGGCGCGAGGCGGGCCCAGCGCGGGCCGCCGAAGAAGGCGCCCCCTCGAAACCTCCACCCCTACTATGGCCAGCGGCGCCTGTCGCCCCCGTTACCCGCCGCGGGCGAGCCCCCGGCGCGACGCGTATATACTGCCCGCGATGCCCCCGCCCCCCGCCGACCACGCCGCGCGCCTCGAGCGCGCGCGCCTCGCGCTCGAAGGCCTCTCGCTCGGCGACGCGTTCGGCCAGTGCTTCTTCACGAACCCCGCGCTCGTCGAGGGCCTCATCGCCGCGCGCGCCGTGCCGGCGCCGCCCTGGCCGTACACCGACGACACCGTCATGGCCCTCTCGGTCTACGAGGTGCTCGCCGAGACGGGGCGGCTCGACCAAGACCGGCTCGCCCTCGCCTTCGCCCGACGCTACGTCGAAGAGCCCCGGCGCGGCTACGGCGGGGGCGCGCACACGCTCCTGCGGCAGCTCGCCGAGGGCGAGCCCTGGCAGCGCGCCGCGCCCGCCCTCTTCGAAGGCCAGGGCTCGTTCGGCAACGGGGGCGCGATGCGCGTCGCCCCGCTCGGGGCCTACTTCGCCGACGACCTCGGCGCCCTCGTCGAGGCCGCGCGCGCCTCGGCCGAGGTCACCCACGCCCACCCCGACGGGCAGGCGGGCGCCGTCGCCGTCGCCGCCGCCGCGGCCTTCGCCTGCTCGCGCCGCGGCGCCGGGGGGCGCGAGCTGCTCGCCTTCGCCCACGCGCACACCCCGCCCGGCGCCACGCGCGACGGCATCGGACACGCGGCGGGCCTGCCCGAAGGCTGCTCGGTGCGCCTCGCCGCCAGCGCCCTCGGCTCGGGCGCCCTCGTCTCGTCGGCCGACACCGTGCCCTTCTCGCTCTGGTGCGCCGCCCGCTGCCTCGACGACTTCGAGGGCGCGCTCTGGCTCACCGTCGCGGGGCTCGGCGATCGCGACACCACCTGCGCCATCGTCGGCGGCATCGTCGCGCTCTCGGTCGGCCGCGACGCCCTGCCAACCGACTGGCTCGCCGCCCGCGAGCCGCTGCCGCCCGGCCCCTGACCCGGGCGCCCCGCGGCCCCGCGACGGCCCCCCGGCCCGGCCCCCCGACGCCCCCCGGCCCGCGCCCCGCCCCGGCCCCGCGACGCCCCCTAGCCCGCGCCTCGCCCCGGCCCCGCCGGCCGCTCAGGGCCCCGCCGGCCGCTCGGCGACGCGCAGCTCGCGCGCCCGCTCTTCGGTGCGCGCCATGTCGAGCGCGATGAGAAAGCTCGAGCGGTCGGGGTACATGACGAAGGCGTCACCGACGGCGTAGCTCGCCAGCTTGACGCCCAGGCCGACCAGGTGCGAGCCCAAGAGAAAGTTCGTGCCGACGATCGACTTGCGGTGCCGGTAGACCCATTCGGTCAAGAGGGCGCGCGCGCCGAGGTCGTAATTGGTCATGTTCTCCCAGTCGTTGAACGACCGGAGCGAGTGGCCCGCGAGCGCGTACCAGTCGTCGAGCGCCTGGCGCATGGCGTAGGCGAAGCTGAACTCGAACGACCCCGCCGCCTTCGACTCGAAGAGGTGGGGCGAGTGAATGGTGATCTTCAGCGAGCCCTTGGCCGAGGAAAAGGTTCGTTCGACGAGCATGACCCTCCCCGCCCTGCGACATGGGAGAGCGTAAAACCACCGCCCCCAGATCACAAGTACTCACGCACCGTAGCGATCGCGCGAAGAAAAGGTGTGGTATTTTACACCGCTTGGCCCGAACGCTCGGCGAGAGCCTAAAAAGGGCTACGTTGGTCTGCCGTACGGGCGCATGAGGTCGAGCTCGGTCGGCTCGTACCAGAATTTGCCTTCGGCAGGGCCCGATAGCTGACGCGACGCGTCCGCCCCGCTCGACGGGCGCTCGGGGCGCGATACCCTGCCGCCCGTGCTTTCGCTCCGAGAGAGACTTTTGATCGTGCCCCAGTTCGGGCGTCTCGAATGGGTCGGCGCCCGCCGCGGGCACGGCGAGCCCATGATCGAGCTCGCCGAGGCCGAATTCGAGGCCGGCCGGGGGCTCGTCGGCGACCGAGCGGCGAAGTCGAAGGCGGGCGGCAAGCGCCAGGTGACATTGTTGCAACATGAGCACTTGGCGGTCCTCGCCGCGCTCGCGCGCCGGCCCGGGCTCGAGCCGGGCCTCTTGCGCCGCAACCTCGTCGTCTCGGGCGTCAACCTCGTCGCGCTCAAGGGCCTGCGCTTCGCGCTCGGCGACGAGGTGGTGCTCGAAGGCACGGGCCCCTGCGAGCCGTGCGCCAAGATGGACGAAGCGCTCGGCGCCGGGGGCTTTCAGGCGATGCGCGGGCACGGCGGCATCACCGCGCGGGTGCTGCGCGGGGGGCGGGCGCGCCTCGGCGACCAGGTGCGGGCGCTCGGCGCGGCGGGCGAAGCGTCCTGAGCGGGGCGGCGGGCGGGCCGGCGCGCGCGCTTCGGGCCCCCCGAGCTCGCCCTTCGAGCTCGGCCGGCAGGGCCCCCGCACGCCCGCGCGCATCGGCCCGCCCGCCGCCCCGCTCGGGGCGAGCGCGAAGCCGGGGTGGGCGCCCCGGGCCCGAGGTTGGAGGGTTCACGCGAGCGCCCCGAAGTCGGGCCGGGCGCAGGCGCGCCCGAGCGCCCCGAGGGCGCCCTCGAGGGGCAGCACCTCTTGCGCGCCGCCCGGCGTGCGCAGCGTGACCGAGCGCGAGGCCGCCTCGCGCGCGCCCACCACGGCGAGAAAGGGCGCCCCGCCCTCGTGCGCCTCGGCGACGCGCCGCGCGAGCGACTCGCCGCGCCCGTCGACCCGGGCCCGCAGCCCCGCGGCCCGCGCCCGCGCCTCGACCTCGCGCGCCCAGGGCAGTTGCGCCTCGGCGACCGGCAGCACCTCGACCTGCGTCGGGGCGAGCCAGCCGGGCAGGCGGGCGCCGTGCCGCTCGAGCACGATGCCCAAGAAGCGCTCGAGGCTGCCGAAGAGGGCCCGGTGCAGCACGACGGGGTGCACGCGCGCGCCGGACGCGTCGACGTAGCGCAGGTCGAAGCGGCGGGGCATCACCGCGTCGTACTGAATCGTGCCGCACTGCCAGCGCTGGCCCTTGCGGTCGCCGAGCACGTACTCGACCTTGGGCCCGTAGAAGGCGCCGCCGCCCGGCTGCACCTCGTAGCGCTCGCCGAGCCGGTCGAGGGCGGAGGCGAGCTCGGCCTCGGCGCGGTCCCACAGGGCGTCGTCGCCGGCGCGCCGCGCGGGGCGCGTCGAGAGCACGACGGAGACCTCGTCGACCCCGAAGGCGGCATAAAACGCCCGCAGGGACCGGCAAAAGCGCTCGATCTCGGCGCCGGCCTGGCCCTCGTCGCAGAAGACGTGGCCGTCGTCCTGCGTGAATTGGCGCAGCCGGAAGAGCCCGTGCAACGCCCCCCCGAGCTCGTCGCGGTGCACGGCGCCGAACTCGGCGACCCGCAGCGGCAGGTCGCGGTACGAGAGCACGCCCCGCTTCACGAGCTCGATGTGGGCCGGGCAGCTGACGGGCTTGAGCGCCGCCTCGACGGCCTGATCGTCGACGCGGAACATGTTCTCGTAAAAGTGCTCCCAGTGGCCGCTCGCCTCCCAGAGCGGGCGGCGCAAGAGCTGGGGCGTCCGGACCTCGAGGTAGCCCTGGGCCTCGATTTGCTCGCGGGCGGCGCCCTCGAGCCGCCGGTAGAGGGCGAGGCCGCGAGGGTGCCAGAAGGCCATGCCGGGGGCCTCTTCTTGAAAATGAAGAAGGTCGAGCCGTTGGCAGAGGGCGCGGTGGTCGTCGTCGTCGAGCATGGGTCGCTTCCTTTTCGTGCGCTGTGCCCGGGCACGGCAGAGGGGAGAGCGACGCCACGCGCGCGCCCCGCCGGCTCGGGCGGGACGTCGGTGGTCGGTTTGGGCGCTCAGCTCGCGCGCACGACCACGGACCCGCCCTTGCGGGTAGTCGTGGTGGTCGTGGTGGCGGCGCGAGAGAACACGGGACGGCGCTCATGATATCGCACGGCGACGCCGCCCGCAAGGCGGGGCCGCCGCCGGCGCGCCGCGAACGGCGGGCCGAGGGGCGGGCCCGGGGGCGGCTTTTTGGGGGGCGGGGCGACCCGGAGGGGTGAAAAGTGTGTATAACAACAGCGCCATGCCGGCCGGCCCGCCGCCCAGCCCGCGGGGCGCTTCGCCCCGCCCCTTGCGCCTCGCGTTGGCCCTCGCCCCCTTGGGCCTCGTGCCGGCGGGCGCGCTCGCTTACTTCGCCCTGCCCGACGGGGCCGGCCCGAAGGCCCCGCCGCCGCCGAGCGCCGTCGAGGCGCCCGCGGCGCCCCCGCCCGCGCGGGGCCTCGGGGTCTCGGGGCAGGTCGTCGACGCCGAGGGGCAGAAGGTCTCGGGCGCGCGCGTCTGGCTCGTCGCCGCCGAGCCGCCCTTCGCGCGCCTGGCCGAGCGCTACACCGACGCGGGCGGCGGCTTCGCCTTCGCCGACCTGCCGCCCGGCTCGTTCCGGGTCGCGGCCGAGCACCTGCACCACGGCTCGGCCCTGAGCCCGCCGGTCTTCGTGAGCGAGTCGGGCGAGGCCGGCCCGCTCGTGCTCTCGCTCGACGCGGTGCGCGTCGTCAGCGGCCGCGTGCTGAACGTCGAGGGCGAGCCGGTCGCCGGCGCGAAGGTGAGCGCCGAGGGGGCGACGGCCGCGGCGCCCTCGACGACGAGCGGCGCCGACGGCTCGTTCTGGTTCGAGCGGCTGCCGCGGGCGGCGGGCAGCCTGCGCGTCGCGGCGCGCGGCTACGTCACCGAGGTCGTCCTCTTGCAGACCGCCGCGGCGGTCGAACGGCAGGCGCTGACGGTGCGCCTGCACCCGGCGCCCGACATCGTCGGCGTCGTGCTCGATCCGACGGGGCGGCCCGTCGCGGCCACCGTCACCGCGTGCGGCGAGGGGCCCGAGCGCAAGGTGGCCAAGAGCGGCGCCGACGGCGCGTTCCGGGTGCCGGCCTCGGCCGCGGGCTGCGCCTTCGTCGCCGAGCACGAGTCGTTCGCGCCCTCGCCGAGCGCGCACGCCGAGCCCGGCGACCAGGTCACCTTGCGCCTCGGCCCAGGCGGCGCGCTCGCCGGGCGCGTCGTCGACGAGGCGGGCGCGCCCGTGCGCTCGTTCTGGGTCGCCTTCGAGCCGCGCGGGGGCGAGGGCGCGGCCCCCCGCGCGCCCGGCGCGCGCTTCGTCGACGACGCCGGCGGGCGCTTCGCCTTCCCCTCGCTCGCCCCCGGCGCCTACACACTCGCGGTGCGGGCCGAGGGCTACGCCCCGACGCTCGCGTCGACGGTCGACCTCGGCCCGGGCTCGCGCCACGACGGCCTGGTCGTCAAGCTCTCGCGCGGCGGCGTCATCGAGGGGCGCATCGTCGACGAGTCGCAGAAGGCGCCCCTCGCCGGCGTCAAGGTCGCGCTCGAGACGCCCGCCTCGTCGCTCTCGTCGTTCTCGCCCACGCCCGAGGCCGCCGCCCCCGCCGTCACCACCGACGCGAACGGCTACTATCGCATCGAGAACGTGCCGCCGAACACGCCCGTCTCCGTCCGCGTCGAGCGGCCCGGCGGCGGCACCTCGCTCTTCGGCGGCCTCGAGCTCGGCGCCCACGCCCAGACCGGCGGGGGCATGCCCTTCATCAACTACAACTTCGCCCTCGCCCTGCTCGCCGCCTCGCAGGTGCGCTACGAAGGCATCGGCGTCAAGGTCGCCCAGGGCAAGCGCATCGTCAAAGTCGACGAGGTCTTCGAAAAGGGGCCCGCCGACAAGGCCGGCGTCGAAGACGACGACGAGTTCGTCTGGGTCGACGGGCTCAACGTCGAGCAAGCCCCCCTCGCCGACGTCGTGCAGCGGCTGCGCGGCCCGACCGGCAGCCAGGTGCGCCTGCGCCTGCGCCGCCCGGGCGAGCCCGGGTTCGTCGACGTCGTCATCACCCGCCGGCCCATCGAGCGGCCCCTCACCGCCCTCACGACCACGGGCTGAGCACCCCCGCGAGCGGCAGGCCGGCACGCCCGCCCCGGCCCGGCGCTCACGTCCCCCGCGCCGCCTGCTCGCCGCGCCAGCCTCGACGAGCGCCCCGCCCGCTCGCCGCGCCGGCCTCGACGAGCGCCCCGCCTGCTCGCCGCGCCGGCCTCGACGAGCGCCCCACCCGCTCGCCGCGCCGGCCTCAACGAACGCCCCGGCCCGCCCCGTCGCCGCCCGAGGCCCGGCGCCGCTCAGCCGGGCGTGCCGCTGCTGCCGCCGTCGCCGTCGCCGCCGTCGCCCCCGTCGCCGTCGTCGTCGTCGCAGTTGCCGGGGCCCGAGTTGTCGCACTCTTCGTCGGGCCCCTCGCCCGCCGCGCCGCCCGCCTGGCAGTCGCCCCCGGCCCCGCAGGCCTCGGCGCCGCCCGCGCCGCCCGCGTCGGCGCCCGCCGCCCCTGCCGCCCCGGCCCGCCCCGCGACGTCATCGCGCCCGGCCGCGCCTTCTTGCCGTTCGAACGAGCCGAGATCGAGATCGTCGGTACAGTGCACGAACGCCAGGGCCAAAACCCCCACCAGCAAGGAGGGCCACCCCTGCCTTCGACCCGGCAAGGAGGGCCACCGCTGCCTTCGACCCGATCGCTCTGCCATGCGAAGACCTCGGCCCCGATGAGACGCTAAGTGCCCGCCCGAGCGAAGCACCTTTCGGACGTCGCCCGAGCGCGGGCTGTGCGGGTGGTCGCGCAGAAAGCCCCGCGCGGCCGCCTCGAGCTCGCCGCGGCGCCCGAGCCGGCCGAGCGCGGCGACGATCTGCAGATCGACCTCGTGCCGCAGCGAGCTCGTCGGCCACCGGCGCACGAACGATCGCCACGCGACGAGCGCCGCCTCGTCGTTGCGGCCCGCGAGCGCGAGCGCCCGCTGGTACTCGCCCACCTGCTGCGCGAGCGTGTCGCTCGACCCGTGCGGCTCGGCCGGGCGCCGCGCGGCGCCGTGCCCCTTGCCTTCGCCGGGCCCCGCCGGAACGGCCGAACCGGGCTCGGCCCCCGGCGCCGCTTGGGGCGCCCCCGCGGGCGAAGGCGTCACCTCAGCCCCGCCCGCCGGCGCCGCCTCGGGCGGGCTCGCGCTCGGCGCCGCCGCCTCGGGCCCGCCCGCGGCCTTGCCCCCGGCCGGCCTCGCGTCGGCGCGCGGCGCCGCCGTGCGCGCGGGCCCCAGCGGGGGCACCGTCGGCGTCGGGCTCGGGGCCAGGCCCGGCAGCAAGCTGCGGGGCAGCGAGACGCCCGGCAGCGTCATCGCCCCGACCGAGCTCGCCACCAGCAGGCCGACCAGCACGAGCGCCACGCGGGCGCGCGGCCGCAAGGCCACGGGCCGCTGGCCCCGGCCCTCGACCGCGGCGAGCACGCGCTCTTTCGCGCCCGGCGGCGGCCGCCTCTCGGCCGAGCTCACCCGGAAGCTCTCGAGCGCCGCCTCGCCCCCTGCGATCGCGGCGAGCGCCCGCGCTCTCGCGCCCGGCGGCGGCCGCAAGCGCCCCGTCTGCTCTCGGAATTGCCCGAGCGCCGCGAGCGCCTCGGAGGCTTCGTCGCGCTCAGCCATGGGCCCCTCCCGCCGTCTTGACGGCATGCGCCCAGCGGCGCCGAAAGTCTTCTTGCGCCAGGCGGCGCCGCGACCGCACCGTATTCACGGGGATGCCGAGCGCCTCCGCCGCCTCGTTCAAGCCGAGCCCCTCGAGATCGACGAGCACCAGCACGTCGCGCAGCTTCGAGCTCATTCGGGCGAGCACCTCGGCCACGCGCTGGCGCGCCTCTTCGCTCTCGGTCGCGTTCTCGGGCCCCGCGTCGGGCGCCTCGGGCGTCGCCGCCTCTTGCACGAACCAAGCCTTCACCCGCCGCACCCGCCGCCAGCGGTGGTGCTCGGCCACGACCTTGAGCGCAATCCCCCGGACCCAGCCGCCCACGTTCTCGATCTCGATGGCGTCGTCGAGGCGCCGGTGCACGACCAGAAACACCCGCTGCGTCACGTCTTCGGCGTCGGCGTCGGGCACGCCGCAGCGGCAGACGAAGCGGTAGACGCCCTCGAACTGCTCGTCGTAAAGCTGCCGCCACGCACGGTTGCGTTCTGCGACCGACTCGGAGCGCAGGGCCGAAGGGTGCGTGGTGGTCGTGGCCGAGAGCATCGCCCGCCCCCACTGTGACGTCAAACCCGCGCCACGATCACCAAAAGGCCGTCCGGCCCTCGAGCCCCAGCCCAAACAGCCAAAGCGCCCGCGGCCCCTGGCCCACCTCGCCCAGCGGGCTCACCACGTAGCGATCGGTCCATGGCAAGACA
The DNA here is from genome assembly GCA_035762175.1 of Polyangiaceae bacterium. Lineage (GTDB taxonomy): Bacteria > Myxococcota_A > Polyangia > Polyangiales > Polyangiaceae > DASTPP01. The sequence continues at coordinate 51,880 of DASTPP010000312.1, forward strand.
TGTAGGGCCAGGTCACCTCGCACCGAGAGAGCCCTGGTCAGCTCGTAGGTAAGCGACACCCCCGCCTTCAACGCCGGACGCAGCCTCGAAGCCGCCGGGGCCTCGGTCGCCCTCGCGTCGACGCGTGTCCATAGCAGGCCGGGGCCGACTTCGGGCCGCAACCCCCAGGGCCGCCCCCCAAAGGTGCGCCCCGCCGTCAACGACGCCAGCCCGAAACGACGACGAATCGAGACCTGCTCGCCGGCGGCCGCCAGCGCCGAGAGCCAGGCGCCGAGGCGCACATCGAGGCCCCAGCTCGGGGGGCGCGCCGTCAGATCGACCAAGCCGAAGGGCGGAGGCGCCGAGGCCGGCAGGGGCAAAACCAGGCCGCCACCTAGCCCCAACGAAAGGGCGCCAGGCGAAGGCGGGGGCGCGGCGGGCCCTTGGGCGGCCTTCGCCTCAGGAGGCGGGGGGGGTGGCAGGGCGGCCGCCGAGGCCGACGGCGGCGGGCCCGGGGCCTCCGAATCGGCCGTCGGCACACTTGTTGGGTTCGCGACGCCAGCCGACGAAGCCGGCCCGGGGGGCGAGGCGCCGGGGCTGCCGGGCGCGGGCGGGCGTCCGGGGGTGCCGGGCGTCGGCGGGCGGGCGCCCGGGGCGGGGGGGTCGGGGGGCAGGGGTCGAACGAGACCGAGCTCGAGAAAGTGCGCGTGGGCGATGAGCGAGAACGCGCGGGCGAGCGCCTGGCAGTCGTTGCTCGCCACGGCGCGGACGAGCACGATCGTGCCGCCCGGGTCGGAAAGCTCGACGCGCGCGCCGCCCCGCGCGCCGCGGGCCCGCAGGCGCCAGCGCGGCGCCGACGCGTCGGACGCGGGGGCGGCCCAGGCCGAAACTTCGCGCTCGAGATCGGCGGGCGCCGGGCACGCGCCGTCGGCGTCGACGCGCACGCGCACCTCGGCCCCGGCGGGGCCGGCGAGCAAGCCCAGGCCGAACGCCGCGAGGGCGGCGGCCGCGCGGAACGGCGCGCGGACGCCCGGGGGCCCGGCGTGGCCGCGCGCCTTCGTCATGGAAACCGAGCGTATGCCAGCGGGGGGCCGCCCTTGGCAAGCGCGGCTCTTTCTGTGAGGCTAGCCCCCCTTCGGGCGCCCCCCAAGGCGCCCGCGACCAGAGGCGCCCCCCAAGGCGCCCGCGACGAGAGGCGCCCCGAGGGGCGCCCGCGACGACGACGCACTCTTACGCGGAGGCAAGGCCCGTGGCCAGGTTCATCGACGAGCTCAAACGGACGCACGACTGTGGGGCACTGCGCGAGGGCGACATCGGCAAAGAGGTCGTGCTCTTCGGGTGGGTGGCCAACCGGCGCGATCACGGCGGCCTGCGCTTCATCGACCTGCGCGACCGCGAGGGCGTCACGCAGGTCGTCTTCGACCCCGAGGTGGCCGCCGAGGCGCACGGGCTCGCCGACGCGATGCGCGGCGAGTGGGTGGTCGGCGTGCGCGGCGTCGTGCGCGACCGGGGCATGCAGTTCTCGAAGAAGAAGGGCGAGATGGTCTCGGCGCACAACGCGCAGCTCGCCACCGGCGCGATCGAGGTGGTCGCGCGCGAGGCGACGGTGTTCAACAAGAGCGAGACGCCGCCCTTCGAGCTGGTCGACAAGCTCGACGCGCGCGAAGAGCTGAGGCTCGAGTACCGCTACCTCGACCTGCGGCGGGCGCCCTTTCAGCGCGCCCTGCGCACGCGCCACGCCATCAACCAGGCGACCCGCTCGTACCTCTCGTCGCAGGGCTGCCTCGAGCTCGAGACGCCCTTCATGGTGAAGTACACGCCGGGCGGCGCGCGCAACTTTCTCGTGCCCTCGCGCACCAACCCGGGCAAGTTCTTCGCGCTCGCCGAGAGCCCGCAGCTCTTCAAGCAGCTCTTCATGGTCGCGGGCTTCGACCGCTACTTTCAGATCGTGAAGTGCTTTCGCGACGAGGCGCTGCGCGTCGACCGGCAGCCCGAGTTCACGCAGATCGACATCGAGCTGAGCTTCGTCAACCAGGACGACGTGTTCCGCCTGGTCGAGGGGCTCGTCTTCACCATCTGGCGCGACGTGCTCGGCGTCGACCTGAACGAGCTCTACCCGTCGGGGCGCTTCCCGCAGATGCCCTTCCACGAGAGCATGCGCGACTACGGCAACGACAAGCCCGACCTGCGCTTCGGCATGAAGCACGCCGACCTCACCGCGCTCGTCGTCGAGCACGGCGGCGCGGGCGTGCAGCCCTGGGCCGAGCTGGCCGAGAAGTTCAGGTCGGGGGCGTACCGGGCCGACCTGCCCGCCGAGGTCGTCAAGGCGCTCGTCGTGCCGGCGAGCGCGAACCTCTCGCGCGCCGACGCCGACAAGCTCGAAGAGCTCGTCAAGGGCATGGGCGCCCGCGGCCTCGCCCGCGCGAAGGTCGGCGACGACGGCGCGTGGGCCCAGGCGCCGCTCTTCAAAACCATCGACCCCGCTTTGCGCGCCAAGATCAACGAGGCGGCGGGCGCGCAGCCGGGCGACCTTTTGCTCTTTCAGTTCGGCAAAGAGTCGGTCGTGCAGACCGTGATGGCGAACCTGCGCCTGCACCTGGGCAAGAAGCTCGGCCTGATTCCCGAGTTCGGGCACGGGGGCAAGTGGCAGTTTCTGTGGGTCGTCAACCCGCCGCTCTTCGAGTACGACGACGAGGCGAAGGGCTGGGTCGCCGCCCACCACGCCTTCACCCGCCCGCACGACGACTCGGTGCCGTTGCTCGAGAACGACCCGGGCAAGGTGCTCTGCTACCGCTACGACCTCGTGCTCAACGGCTTCGAGCTCGGCGGCGGGTCGATTCGGCTGCACGACCCCGAGGTGCAGGCGCGCGTGTTTCGCGTCCTTGGCATCGGCGACGAAGAGGCGCAAGAGAAGTTCGGCTTCTTGCTGAAGGCTCTGCGCATGGGCGCCCCGCCCCACGGCGGCATCGCCCTCGGCATGGACCGCCTGGCCATGCTCGCCTCGGGCTCGGAGAGCCTGCGCGACGTCATCCCCTTTCCCAAGACGCAGAAGGGCACCGATCTGATGACCGGCGCGCCCTCCAACGTGTCCGAAGAGCAGCTGACCGAGCTCTCGATCAAGGTGCGGCCGCTCGGCGCGCTGATGCCGCCGCCGGGCGGCCCCGAGGCGAAGCCCGGCGCGGGCGACGGCGGCAACAAGGGCGCCTGATCCAGGCGGCGGGTGGGGCCGCCCGTAGGAGGGCGGCCGCCCCGCCGGGCGCCCGGGCCCGCGGGGCTTATGGGTCGAACGAGGGCACGGACGAGCGCGCGACCAGCGCCGTGATGGCGTGCGTCTCGCGGGCGCCGAGCAGGCCGAACTGCACGCCGATGCCCTCGGGCGTCACCCAGCGCACGACGGCCGGCAGCGCGACGACGCCGACGAGCGGCAGCGCGAGCTCGACGCGCAGGCTGGTGCCAAAACGGAAGGACGCGGGCGCCTCGATGAACATGCCCCCGATGCTGAGGTCGCGGCTGTGGCCTTCGACGCGAGCGCCCTCGGGGCCCAGGACGGTGACGGGGGTGCGGACGGGCTTGCGGGGATGGCGACGCAGCTCTTGCACGGAACGACCTCCGGAGGGCGCGGGCGATGCTAGGGGCCGCACGGCGGGCGAGGCAAGGCCCCGGCGGGGCGCGGGGGCCGAGGCGCGGGGGCGGTCGGGTCGGGGCGGCGGGGGCGGCCGAGGGCAGAAAACGGCCGGGGGCGCGGGGCGCGGAAGAGCATGAAGCGGCCGGGGGGCCAAGCGGCGCCCGG
>DASTPP010000313.1:0-65223 GCA_035762175.1 Polyangiaceae bacterium
GCAGCACGTTCGTCGCCACCTCGGCCATGCCCGCGTAGTGCGCCTGCGCCTGGCGGATCTTGAGCTCTTCGATCTCGCGGCGCTGGGTGACGTCGCGCGCGACCACCCAGCGCCCGGTGACGCCGCGCACCGGCAGGGTGATCTCGCCGGCGCGCAGCTCGACGACGCGCTTGCCGCGGACGACCGTCCGGGCCGCGGGGGGGCCCTCGGCGAGGGGCGCGAGGGCGTCGCCGAGCAGCTCGGGGTCGGTGATGGCGCGGCCGATGAGGGCGCCCTCGCTGAGGGCGATGCCGTGCTTGGACCGGAAGCCCATCAGCTCGTGGAAGCGGGGGTTGAGCTCGAGGATGTTCCCCCCGCCGTCGAGGATGGCGATGCCCTCGTCGGACGCCTGGAACACCGCCGCCCACCGCTCTTGCGTCTCGAGCATGCGGCCGAGCACGCCGCCCGGCGCGAGCGCCGGCTCGGCGAAGACGACCCAGCCCTCGGGCGAGCGCAGGAGGCGCAGGCGGGCGAAGTGGTCGCGCCGGCCGAGCGTCAGCGTCACGAGGGCGTCGAACACGCCCTCGCGGTGGCGCACCAGGCCCTCGTAGAACTGCTGCGTCGAGCGCCGGTCGCGCCGGCTGAGCAGGTCTTCGAACGGCCGGCCCGCCACGTCGGCCGCCTCGCACTCGAAGACGCGGCAGAACGCGGTGTCGACGCCGATGACGCGCTCGTCGGCGTTGACCCGCAGCAAGCCCACCGGCAGCCGCGCGTAATCGGCCGAGCGCGTCTCGCTCACCCTCGTGGCCCTCGTGGCCCTCGTGGCCCTCGTCGCCCTCGCCGCCCTCGTGGCCCTCGTGGCCCTGGTCGCCCTCGGCGTACCCCATCAGCTCGTGCAGGCGCCGGAGCGTGGCCGCCCGGCAGTGCCGGGTGCGGATCACCGTGATGGGGTTGGCGGCCGTCGTCGACCGCAGGATGAGCTCGCGGCTGCGGATCTCGATCACGCGAAAGCTCGGGTTGGGTTGAATGGCCCCGAACTCGCGCTCGAGCGCGGCCCAGACCCGCAGCACCTCGCCGCGGTCGAAGAAGTACTTGTACGTCTCGGGGTGGATGCAGGCGTGCACGCGCTCTCGGTAGGGCCGCCCGGGGCCCGCCATCAGACCCTCGTCACCTCGAACGTGCAGCTCGGGCTGCCCGTGCAGATGCACGCCCCCTCGCTCGGCGCGAAGCGCCCGAAGCGCGACTCGATCGGCCCGTCCGCGTACAGTAGCTCCATGATGCCGGCGGCCACCCCCGTCAGCATGAAGCACTGCGCCTGCCGGCTCGTGCCCCGGTAGCCCAGGTACCCGAGCGCCTCGTAGCCGTTGCGCGACTCGAGCCGCGCCCGCTCGCCCGCCTCGTGCTCGAGCGGGTGCCAGTTGCCCCAGCCCAGCGCGTTGCTGATGGCCACCACGGCGAAGAAGTTGTCGGCCGGCTCCTTGATCATGGGCGCCACCAGCCCGTCCCACTCGGCCGAGCTCATGATGCCGCGGAAGGTGTTCATGCCGCACGTCTCCGCGTCGTACGTCAGCAGCCGGCAGGCCGACTTGAACAGCCCCTGCTGCGCCATCGCCTCGACGAACCGGATGCTGACCAGGTTGTAGAAGTCCGCCGGCATGTTCGCCAGGTACACCCCGAAGGCCGGGATGAGCCCCTCGCGGTCGCCCCGGATGGGCATCTCGACCAGCGCCTCGATGATGGCCCGCTCGTCGACGTTCGGCGAGCGGGCGTACTCGCCGCCCGGCGTGGGGGCGAAGGCGACGGGGCGCTTGGCGAAGGCGGCGGGCGGCTCGCGGCGGCCCGGCTCGAGCTCGAAGAGGCAGGCGGAGGCGCCGGCGGCCATGCACGCGCGCTCGCGGGCGTAGACGAGCTGGCCGGCGGCGGCGTGGGCGGCGCCCTGCAGGAAGCCCTCGGTGAAGGTGCAGACGGGGGCGTTGCGGCCGCGGAAGCCGGCGTTCCAGCCCTCGACGAAGTGCGAGGCGGTCTGCACGACCAGGCCCTCGCCCAGGCGCGACAGGTCGAGGCGGCCGTAGCCGAGGTGGGCGTAGAGGGCGGCGGCGGCGCGCCAGCGCTCGGCTTCGGAGTCGGCGGGGGCGCAGGCGGCGCGGACCAGGGGGGCGAAGACGGCCTCGGCCGACGAGGAGAGGAGGGCGCGGCCGTCGATCTGGGTGGCGCCCTCGACGGTGCTCTGGATGCGGGCGTTGTAGTGGTGGCAGTGGATGATGACTTCGTGGCCGGCGATGAGGCGGCGGCCGCCCTCGCGGTCGTAGGTGAGGCGGAAGCGGGCGGCGAGGTCGTCGTCGTGCATGGGTCACCCGCGCGGCGTCGGCCGCCTAGGGGGTCGTGACGTGGCAGAGCAGCATCAGGCCTTCGGGGGCGCCTTGGGGCCCGTCGAGGGGGTGGGCCGTGACCTCGACGGGGGCGCCGCCGGGGCCGGCGCGCGCGGCGAGCCGGGCGCCGGCGCGGGGCGGCCCGAGGCCGGGCAAGAGGTCTTCGGCGCGGGCGCCCTTGGCCGCCGAGCGCAGGGCGGCGAGGGCCTCGTGCCGGGCGTGCGCGTCGAGCAGGCGCCCGTCGGGGCCGACGAAGAGCACGGCGTCGGCGGCGTGCGCGCAGGCGGCGGCGGTGCGCGCGCGCCCCGCGAGCGCGGCGCCCTCGAGCTCGGCCATCGCGCGCTGCAGCTGCTCGAGGTTGTCGCGCATCGCCGCGAGCGCGTCGTACATGCGCGCGACCGTCGAGACGATCTGGCGCACCTCGATCGACTCGAAGGGCTTGCGCAAGATGAGCAGGTTCGGCGAGTGCCCGAGCTCGCGCGAGATGGCCTCCCAGCTGTAGTCGGAGTAGGCCGTGCAGATGACGGTGTACAGGTCGGGCGCGACGGGCCAGAGCCGCCGCACGGTCGCGATGCCGTCGATGCCGGGGGGCATGCGCACGTCGACGAAGGCGAGAAAGTAGGGGTCGTCGCGCGCGGCCTTGACCTTCTCGATGGCCTCCTCGCCCTGCAGGGCCGAGTCGAGCCGCACGTCGACCGCCGGGGTCGACTCGGGCGCCACGGTCTTCGGCCCGAAGAGCTCGGCCTCGAGCGACTCGAGCTGCGGGTCGACGGCGCTCTCGGGCAAGAGCATCTTGCGGAAGAGGGCGTGGATGTCGGGGCTGTCGTCGACGATGAGGACGCGCCGCGAGCGGCCGCGGGTCGACTCGCTCATGACCCCGACACCACCGCGCCGAGGCGCCGGCGGACGGCCTCCATGCGCAGGCGCGACTTGGCGAGCTGGGCGGTGATGCCCACGAGGCCGGGCGAGCGCGAGAGGTCGACCAGGATGGCCTCGGCCTGCGGGTAGGCGAGGCGCGCGCCGACGACGCCGCAGCGCGCCGCGGCCGCGTCGATCAGGCCGCGGGCGGCCCGGGCGCCCACGGTCTGGCCGAGAAGCGCGACGAGATCGTCGCGCGTGCACCACGCCTCGCTAGCAGTCATCGCCCTCGCGAAGTCGAAAAAATACCGCCCTTCGTACCGGTCGCAGGTCGTCACTCTTCAGACTCGGCCGTTGCCCGCCAGAGCGTCAAGGCGCGGCGGGGACAAAGCTCAAAAATCGGTGGTCGGCGGGCGCCGCAGGTGGACGGAAGTGAGCCCGGGCGGCGCCGGCGTCAAGCGGCTCGTCGCCGGCGCCGCCCGGAGGGGGGCGTTCGGGGGAGGGGAGGCGACGCGGCCGGGCTCGGGGCCGGCGCCCCGCGCTCAGGCGCCCGCGGCGGGCTGCGGGCGCGAGCCGCCGCGGATCTTCGCGAGCTCTTCGCGCAGGCTCGCGATCTCGGCCGCGCTCAGGCGCAGGTGCCGGAAGGCGCCCTCTTCTTGGTCGGGCGAGAAGGCCGTCACGTGCAGGAAGCCCATCAGGTGGAACGCCTTGATGATGGCGCGGGGGAAGAGCGACGTGCAGATCACGGCGATGCGCGTGGGGCGGCCGCGCAGGCGCCGGTCGAAGCGGGCGCGCTGCGCCGCGTTGGGCCCCCCGCCGGCGTTGTAGACGAGGATGCGCACGCCCATCGGCCCGGCGGGGCGGTCGACGAGCGCGTCGACGAACGTGTCCCACTCGCGGTCGTCGAGCGCGTCGGTATGGTCGAAGACCAGGACGAAGTCGTCGGCGACCCAACGGATCGTGAGCGTGCGGTCGGCCATTGCTTCGGGCCCCGCGGGCCGGGGGGTTCTTTGTCTCACGGCCGCGTTCCGGCAGCAAGCGCGCCGCCCCCGGCCGGGCGAGGCGGGCGACCGAAAGGGGACAGCGGGCGGCCGCCGCGTCGACGCCGCGCGTCGCCCGCGTCTAAAAGGGCCAGGCGAGCTGCAGCCCGAGGGCCGGGCCGACCGACCAGAGCGTCGTGTCGCGCCGGCGCAGGGCCGGGTACCACTCGGCGAGCAGGTGCAGGCGCAGCCGGTCGTAGAGGGTGAAGACGCCGACGGCCTGCGCGCCGAAGCGCGAGCAGTCGCCGACCCGGGGCTTGTCGTCGGGCGGCGGGCAGGCGCGGAGGTGGAACGCGTCGCCGGTGCTGAGCACGTACGCGGCGCGCGCGCCGAGGCGGGCCTGCACGAGCGAGCCGCTCAGGAAGGGCAGGTCGGCCTCGACGCCGAGGAAGGGCGCGGGGGCGACGAAGTTCTTCTCGGACGAGAGCAACGTCGCGAGCCCCCGCACCTGCAGCCCCGCGTCGAGCCGCAAGAAGCTCGGGAACCAGCGCGACCCGGGGAAGCTCGCGCTCACCCCGACCTCGAAGGGGATGCCCACCACGCCGTAGAGCAGCGTCTCGGGCGCCGAGTACGAGAGCAGGTTGAGCGCCGGGGTGCCGAGCACCGAGACCGCGGCGCCCGCCCCGCGCGGCTGGACCGCGGCGAGCCGGTCGACCACCCGGCCGAGCTCGGCGCGCACGCGCCGGAGCGCCAGCGCCCCCTCGTCGCGCCCGACGCCGAGGTCGCGGAAGTGGAAGCGGTGGTGCACGAGCAGCCGCAGCGTGTACGAAAACTCGGACTCTTCGGCCTTCACGTCGCGCCGCGGCCAGCCGGGCCCCGGGGCGCCGGGCACGCGGGGCGGCGCGCCGCCGCCGATGGCCTGGCGGCAGTGGCGGTTCCGGGCCTCGCCGCTGCGCGCGACGGGCAGCCCGGCGCAGTCGTCGTAGAGCCGGTCGAGCGAGGTCTGCAGGAGCGCCCGGAAGTTGGCGAGCTCGGCGCCCGCGCACGCCCGCGCGGGGTCGCCCTCGCCGTCGAGCACCGCGCGCATGCAGGCGAGCGGGCGCCACTCAGCCGCGGGCCCCCCGCCGTCTTCGGGGAAGGAGAAGGGCGGCGCCGCCCCGTCGAGCGCCCGGACCTCGTCGGTGTAGAACCGGCGGGCGTCGTACATGCCGAGGTAAAAGTCGAACACCCGGAAGTCGCGCTCGAAGAAGCCGAAGAACGCGGCCAAAAGGCCGCTCACGGTCGGGTAGTGGCGCCGGGCCGGCAGCACCCGCGCGCGCAGCTCGGGCCGCTCTTCGAAGAGGACCGACAGCTCTTTCGAGCGGGCCGTCACGATGAAGTGCTCGAAGAAGCGCTCGACGAGGTCGAGCGCCGAGTCGTACTTGCGCCCCTGGCCCGTGACCTCGGGCAGCGGGTAGTCGGTGGTGTCGGGCGAGAAGTGCACGAAGAGCGACCGCTCGGGCAGCCGGAAGGCGTCGAGGCCCGGCGAAGGCGCCCAGGCCGAGGCGGCGCCCCCCGGCCCCGCGGCGTCGCGCAGGCCCGCGCCCGCCAGGCGCGTCGCGAAGCGCAGCGGCTGGTTGTCGAACACCCCGCCGTCGAGGAACAGGTCGCGCTCGGCCTTCGGCGGCGGGCAGCGCGGCCCCTCGGCCCCCGCCGCGAGCGGGTCGGACACGCAGTGCGCGAGCCGCACCGGCGGGAACGCGATCGGGAACGCCGACGAGGCGTAGAGCAGGTCGCGCAGCGACGCGAACGCCACCTGCCGCCCCGGCCCCTCGGGCAGCATCGGCTGGCCGAACTGGTAGGCCGGGTCGACGTAGTTGGTGAGCTCGGGCTCGCGCCCCGGCCCCCGCCCCCGCAGCCGCAGCGCGAAGCGCTCTTCGACCCGCGCCGGCGAGAGCGGGTTGTGCGCCTGCCCGCCCCCCTTGGGCTCGAGCCGCGTGACGCTCACCCCGAGCACCGCGTCGCACGCTTCGGCGAGCCCCTGCCGCCAGCGCGCCTCGAGCCGCTCGACGCGGCGGCCGAGGTGCCGGCGCGAGAAGACCCCGAGCGCCGTCGCGTCTTCGGGCACGAAGAGCTCGCGGAAGCCGATGGGCACCCAGGTCGAATAAAAGAGGCTCTGCGAGGGCGCGGGGTCGGGCCCCGAGCAGGCCGACAGCAGCGACAGCAGCGCGTTGATGCTGCCGGCCGACGCCCCCGTCGCCAGGCGCAGCTCGAAGGCCTGCGGGGTCCGCTTGGCGACCTCGAGCGCGTAGTACAGAAACCCCGCCTCGTACGAGCCGAGCGACACCCCGCCGCTGATGGTCAGCGAGAGCGGCCGCGGCCCCGGCGGGGCGGGCGCGGCGGGCGCCGGGGGCGCGGCGGGCGCGGCGGGCTTGGCCGGCTCGTCGCCCCGCGCGGCCGGCGCGGCGGCGAGCGCGGCGGCGAGCAGGGCGGCGGCCGGGCGGGCGGGGCGCATGGCGGGCCAGGGGTAGCAGAGCCCGGGGCCAGCCGCGGGCCCAATTCGGGGCCCCGACGCCTCCGGCCCCCGCGCGGGCGGCGGCGCGCAAGGCGACGCGCCGTTCGCGCCCGCCGCGTCGTCGCGAACCGAATGCCCGTCGTGTCCCGCCAGGAGTGAGGTAGGGGGCGCGCTCGCCCGGCGCCCGCGGGCTCGGCGAGACTCGATTAATTTACCTAACTTCTTTCTCGGGCGTAACGCCGGGGGCGTCCCCCATCGCCCCGCGTGGGCCGGGCTTCGCGGTCGGTCAGGTAACATCGTGCGCGAGCGTGTCGCATCAACATGTCGTTGCCGTGGCCCTCGCGCGTCGGTATTCTCTTTATCGAAAAGCGCGGGCCCCCGGCGCCCTCCGCGCGGGCGCCATGAAGTGAGCAACACCGCCATGCCAGAACGTTTTCGTTCGTCGTCGCCCGGCCGCCCTGCGCGGGGCCGCGCCGCCCCCCCCGGCGCCGCCTGCGCGCTCGCCGCCCTCTCCGGCGGCGCCTGCGCGCTCGCCGTCGTCGCCGCCACGACGCCCGCCCGCGCCGACCCGCCGCGGCCGAAGACCTACGCGCTCGGCTGGGTCCGGCTCGACGGCGCCGAGCGGTGCATCGGCCAGCGCGAGCTCGCCGCTTCGGTCGAAGGGGTGCTCGGGCGGCGCGCGTTCGCGCCGGCCGCGCAGGCCGAGCTGACCGTCGAGGGGCGCGTCGGGCCGCGCCCGGGGGGCTTCCGGGCGACGCTGCAGCTCTCCGACCCGCGCGGCGCGCTCCTGTCGCGCCGCGACCTTTCGGTCGACGGCCCCAACTGCCGCGCGCTCGACGAGAAGCTCAAGCTCGCGCTGGCCCTGCTCGTCAGCCCCGGCGCCGAGGCGAAGCCCTCGTCGGCCGAGTGGGCCGACGTCGAGCCCGACCCCTGGGAGGGGCTGCCGGCGGGCCTGTCCGAGCCCGACCCCTGGGAAGATCTGCCCGCCTCGCCCGAGCCCGACCCCTGGTACCAGCTGCCCCCGAGGGCGTCGGCGCGCGCGACCGCCTCGCGCCACGGCCGCGGCGCTCGCGCCGGCGGGGGCGAGCGCGAGGGGGCCGAGATCTCCGCGTTCGTCGGCTACGGCACGGGCTCCGACGTCGTGCCGCTCGAGGGCGTCTCGACGGGCGCGGGCCTCGGGCTGGGCCTCGGCGTGCGCGGCGGGTATGGGTTCGCCTCGGGCCTGTGGCTCGGCGCCTCGTACACGCATTACGCCGGCGGCTCGTTCCAGGCCGAGGGGCCGGTGCTCGGGGGCGGTGGCCGGTCGAGCGAGACCGTCGGCGGGCGCTTCGCGGCGCACGCGCCCGCGCTCGAGGTCGGCTACTCGGTGCCGGTCGGCCCCTTGCGCCTGCGGCCGCAGGTCGGCGTCGGCGCGATCTACTACGCCTTCCGGCGCGATCGGGCCGCCGACCGCGCGGGCGGCGAGGTGCTCTTGCCCGACGCGATCGCCCGCAGCGGCTCGCAGAGCACGTTCGTCGCCTGGCCCGGCGTGGCCCTGCTGCTGCCGCTCGGCGAGGCCTTCTTCGCGGCCGAGGCGCGCCTGGGGCTCGTCGCGGGCGCCGACTCCGCCTCGCCGCTGTCGCTCTTCGGGGCCGGCGGCGTCCGCTTCTGAGCGCGCCGTTCGGGGGGGCGCGGCGGCGCCGGGGGCCGACGGCCCGCGGCTCAGCGCGCGCCCGGCGCCCCGTGCTTGCCGACCAGGGCCTCGAGCCGGGCGAGGCGCTGGCGGCCGGCGTTGCCCTGGCGGGCGAAGCCGGCGCGGGCTTGCTCCGTCAGCTCGGCGCCGCGCGCGCCGCCCTGCGCGCGGCCGAGCGCGAACTGCGTGGCGGCCACGTCGAGCGGGTCGGCCTCGGCCCCGGCGGCCTCGAGCTCGTTGGCGGCGACCGAGAGGGTCGTGGCCGCGGCCCCGACCCAGTCGGACGCGAGCTCGATGATGCCGAGCAAAAGGCGCGCGGCGCCCGCGCGCGCGTGGGCCTTGCCGGGGGCGGCCTTGGCGAACTCGACCGCGCGCTCGGCCGCGTGCAGGGCGGCGCGGGGGCGGCCGGCGGCGAGCTCGGCCTCGGCGAGGGCGCGGTACGCCTCGAGCCGCAGGCCCTCGTCGCGCGAGGGCAGCTTCGCTTCGATCACGATGGCCCGCTCGGCGCTCGCGATGGCGGCCTCGCCCTCGCCGTGCGACGCGAGCGCGGCCGACAGGCCGATCGTGGCCCGGACGGCGTCGGCGCTCTCGGGGCCCGCGTGCCGCGACAGGCCGTCGAGCGCGCGGCGCGCGAGCGGGACGGCGCGCTCGGACTGGCCCACGAGCGCGGCGAGGTGGCCGAGGTGCAGCGCCGCGAGCGCGGCGGCGCGGCCCTCGGCGCCGTGGGCCGCCTCGCAGGCGCCGAGCGCGCGCTCGCCGGCCTCGCGCGCCTCGTCGATGCGCCAGGCGTCTTGCAGGTGCGCTCGCAGCTCGTCGAGCGCCTGGCAGGCGCGCGGGTGGCCGGGCCCGAGGCCGCCCTCGAGGATCTCGATCGACCGGCGCTCTTCGGCGAGCGCCTGGTCGAAGCGGCCCAGCCCCCGGTAGGCGCCGGCCAGGTCGGCGTGCAGCGCCGCGAGCCGCAGGTCGTCGCGGCCGAAGCGCCCCCGCTCGATCTCGAGGGCGCGCAGCCAGTGCCGCTCGGCGACGGCGGGCTCTCCGGCCTGGGCGTGGGCGGCGCCGAGCTCGCGCGCGACCCAGGCCTCGAGCGGCGCCGGGCGCCCGAGGCCCGTGAGCAGCGACTCGGCGTGCCGCGCGCTCGCCTTCGCCTCGGCGGGCTGCGCCTGCCGGCTCTGGACGTGCGCGAGGCGCGCCCAGGCGCGGACGAGCGCGTCGCCGTGGCGGCCGGCCTCGGCGTGCCACAGGGCGCGCAGCAGGGCGCCGGCGACCGGGCGCGGGTCGGCCGGGCGGTCGTCGAGCGTGGCCCAGCGCAGGTGCGCCTCGGCGGCGACGGGCGGGTAGCCGCTCGCCTCGGCCTCGGCCACGGCCGTCTCGAGCTGCGCCCGCGCCCGGGCGGGCCGGCCGGCCAGGCGCGAGGCGTCGGCGCGCGCCATCTCGTCGCGGGCGCGCTCGACGCGCTGCCGGGCGACGGCGTCGTCGGGCGGGGGCGGCAGCGCGCGCAGCGCGGCCGCGTCCGAGCAGCGCGCGAGGTCGGGCAGGTCGCGGGCGCCGAGGGGCGCGACCCGCACCGCGTCGGCGTCGGCCTGCGCGAGCTCGGCGCCGAAGGCCTCGAGCGCGCGGCGGCGCTCGTCGAGGCAGGCGTTGCGCAGGTCGAGCAGATCGGGGGGCTGCTCGCCGCGGACCAGCGTCGCCTCGCAGGCCTCGGCGCGCAGGCCCGCCCAGCCGACGGCGTACTCGTCGAGCGCGCGCGTCAGCTCGCGCAGCGCAGCCTCGGCGTAGGGCGCGCCCGTGGCGAGGAACGCGTCGCGGACGGCCTGCCTTTGCGCCGGGCCCCACGCCCGGGCGATCTCGCCCTCGGCCCCGCCGCAGGGCGGGGGCCGCCGGCTCCGCTGCCAGGCCAGGGTCGCCGCCACGATCGCCACCGAGGCGAGGAACGCGGCGGCCACCACCCGGCGCTGCGCCGCGGCCGGGTCGCGGGTCAGGTCGGCCAGCAGCGCGCCCATGCTCGGGTAGCGCTGCCCGGGGTCGGCGCGGAGCCCCCGCGCGAGCGCGCGCCAGACCTGCGCGGACGTCTCGTCGCCCGCGAGCGGCAGCCGGCGCCGGCCCGGGCCCTCGCCGGCGGCCTCGGGCCCCTCGGGCGGCGGCGGCTCGCGGTAGAGCGCCTCGTAGAGCGCGGCGCAGAAGGCGAGCTGGTCGCCCTTCGCGTCGGCCGCGGCGCCCCCGGCCGGCGCCAGGCCGAAGTCGACCACGCGCGCCCGCCCGTCCTTGCCGACGAGCACGTCGTCGGCCTTGAAGGCCCCGTGCACCACGCCCGCGGCGTGCGCGGCGGCGAGCCCGCGGCCGGCCGCGACGAAGGCCTGCAGCACCTTGCGCCAGGAGCGCGGCTCGGCCGACCACGCCCGCAGCGTCTCGCCCTCGACGAACTCGGTCGCGGCCGCCAGGTGCCCCTGCGCGACGACGACGTCGTAGGCGGGGGCGAGGTTCGGGTGCGAGAGCTCGGCCAGCGTCTGCGCCTGCCAGAGCAGGCGGGTGCGGAGGCCTTCGTCTTCGCCGCCGCGCAGGACCTTGAGCGCGGCCTTGCGGTCGAGCGTCAGGTCGTAGGCCTTGTAGACGACGCCCGTGCGGCCCGCGCCCGCGCGCTCGAGCACGACGTAGCGGTCGACGCGCGTGCCCGCGGGCAGGGGGGCGGCCTCCGGCGGCGCGGGGGCGCTCGGGGGCGGGCCGGCCCGGCTCACTTCTTCGCCGGCGCGCGGCCCGGCCGCGACGAGACCGCCACGTCGGACTGCATTCGCATCGTCATCGCCTCGCCCCGCAGCGCGACGCGGAAGGTGAAGTCCATCGAGAGCTGGCTCGCGCCCGTGCCGACCAGGCGCACGAACGAGGGCGCCACCTTGCCCGCGCCCCGCCCCGAGAGCGACTCGAGCGTCGCGCTCGCCCCGGGCGGCAGCTCGGCGAGCTGCATCGGCTGGTCCGGGGGCGCCGACAGGCTCGTCTCGACGTCCGCGCTCGCGGCGTCGGGGCCGGCCTTCGTCAGCGTGTAGACGAGCTTCGCGTCCATCAGCGCCCCGCTCAGCGGCACGCGCGACGTCACCTGCCACTTCGCGCCCCGGCCGACCTCCTCTTCGGGCAGCGGCACGTACATCTGCCGGACGGCGTCGCGCAGGCTATCCAGCTGGCCCTTCAGCTTGGGGCTCGCCGCGGGCGGCAGCTCGAAGTCGGTCTCGCTCGCGACCCCGCGCGTCGAGACGCGCGTCTTGCCCCGCATGCCGACGAGCCCGGCGAGCTCGCCCTCGAAGGCCTCGCGCGCCTTCGGGTCGAGCGGCGCGTCCCTCAGGACCTCGACCCGCTCGGCGACGAAGGCGCAGCGCAGGTCGCCCTCGGGCGTGAGCTCGGTCGCGTCGATCTTCATCGTCGTGCGGACCGTGGGCAGCCCCGCCTTCGGCGCGACCTTGTCGCCGACCGACATCGTCATGGCCATTTTCAGGTCCATCGTGAGGTACTCGGTCGTGCCCGCCTTGAACCGGTAGCGCAGCGCCTTCTTCGGCGCGGCGCCCGCCTCGAGCACCTTCACCTCCGGCGGCACCGCCTCGGGCGCCTTCGCGGCCGCGGGCGCCGGGGGCTCGGCGGGGGGCGCCGCCGGGGCGGGCGGCGGGGGCGCCTCGGCCCGCGCCGAGGCCGCCGGGGCGGGCTCGGGCGGCGGCGGGGGCGGCGCCGCGGGGCCGCCGCAGGCCGCGACGAGCAAGGACGCGAGGAGGGGCCGGACGGCTCGCATGCGCGCCGAGCAGGCCACGACGGCGCGGACGCGGCAAGCGGCACGTGCGCGCCGGCGCGCCCCGACCGGAGGGCCGCCCCGGCGCTCGCTGCCCCCTTGCCGGGGCGGCGGCGCCGGCGTCTCCTGGGTCGCGCGTGGGCGAGGCGCGCGAACGCATCCTGGCGCGGGCGAGGTCGGCGGCCGACCGCTACGTGGCCTTGCACCCGCCGCGGCGCCTGGGCTGGGGCTGGGAGGCCGGCGTCTTTCTGCACGCGCTCTGCGAGCTGCGGCGGGCCGACCCGATCGCGTCCGCGCGCTACGGCGGCTACGTGCGCGACTACCACGCGCGCTGGGCCCGGCGCGGCGCGCCCCCCATCGATCAGAGCGATCGCTGCGCCCCCGCCCTGAGCGCCCTCGCCCTCGCGCAGGGCGACGGCGACGGCGTCGGGCTCGCGGCCGCGAGCGCCGTCGCGCGCTACCTGAAGGGCGCGCCGCGCGAGGCGTGCGGGGCCCTCAACCACACGGGGCACTCGTGGCTCAGCGCGCTCTACCCGCGCTCGATCTGGGTCGACTCGCTGATGATGTACGGCGTCTTCGCGGCGCGCTGGGGCGCGTGGGCCGGCGACCCCGCGCTCGTCGACTTCGCCGCGCGCCAGGTCGGCGCCTTCGCCGCGAAGCTCCAAGACGCCCGGACGGGCCTCTTCCGGCACGCCTGGCTGACCCGCCTCGGGCGGGCCGTGCCGGCCGCCGAGGCGTACTGGTTGCGGGGCAACGGCTGGGTGCTCGCCGCCGGGGCGCAGATCGCGGCGGCGCTGCCGGCGGGCCACCCCGAGGCGCCGGCGATCGTCGCCGCGCTGCGCCGCCTCGCGGGCGGGCTCGTGCGCTACCAGCGGCCCGACGGGCAATGGGAGACGATCCTCAACGAGCCCGGCCGCTCGTACCCCGAGGCCTCGGGCACGGCGCTCGTCGCCTGCGGGCTCGGGCGGGGCGTCGCCGACGGGTGGCTCGAGCCCGCCCTGCTCGCGCCCGCGGCGCGCGCCTACGAAGGCCTGCGCGCGCGCCTCGTCGAGACGCCCTCGGGCCTCTGCCTCCTCGGCGTCTCGGGGCCCACCAACGCGCTGCCCAAGTTCACGTACCGGCTCGTGCCGACGCGCCGCGATCTGGGGTATGGCGTCGGGGCGTACCTGCTCGCGTCGGTCGCGCTGGCCGACGCGGGCGCGGCGGCCGCCCCAGGGTCGGGGGCGCCCGGCCCGCGCTCGCCCTGATTCGGCCCTGCGGCGTGGCCTGCGGCCGCGGGCCCGGCAGGTTCTCGCGCGGCCCCTGGCGGCGCGCGCCTCGCGGACCCCGCCCCGCGCCGAGAAGAGGCGCTCGGCCTGCGAGAGCGCCTCGGCGGGCCGGTCGAGCGAGGGGTAGGCTTTGGCAAGGTCGAGGGGGCACGCCGGGCGCCGGCGCCCGCGGCGCGCTGGTATGCTGCCGCGATGCAACGAACCGCTCACGTCGCCGCCTTCGCGCTGCTGTGCTGGCCTTCGGCGGCGCGGGCCGACCTGCCCCCGCCCGACGGGCTCAAATACGTGGGCTACTCGTTCACCGTCACCGGGCTCGCGGCGGCCGGCGACCGGGTGCTCTTCGCCTACCCTTGCGGCGGGTCGAGCGGCGCGCCCGTCGCCGAGCACCAGAAGCTCGAAGAGGGCCGCGCGGTGAGCGTGGGCCGGCGCGGCGGCAACTGCACCGTCTACGCGATCTCGAAGGCCAGCTACGACGCCTTCCTCGCGAGGTACAAGCCTACCAACGGCTATCAAGACCCCGCCCTCGACGCCCTCGCCAAGGGCGCCACGAAGTGCGCCGGCGGCCCCACCCCGACCTTTCAGCTCGCGACGTCCGACCCGCGATCGTCGGTCAACGAGTCGCTCGCCGTGCGGGCGGTCACCGAGACCCAGTGCGCCCTCACCTCGACGACGCCGACGATGCCGGCCGTCGCGCCGAAGTCGCCGTCTTCGAACAAGTCGTGCAGCGTCGGGCGCGGGGGGCGGCCGCTGCCGGCCTGGGGCGTCGCCGGCCTGGCGCTCGCGGCGCTCGGCGTGCGCCGGGGCCGCCGCGCGCGGGGGCGCGCGGGTTAGCGGCGCTTTCGGGCCGCTCCCCACGCCAGGCCGCGCGCCCGCGCCCCTCTCGCGCCGCCCGGGCGCGCCGTTCGACGTGCCGCCGCCGCTCCGCCATGATGGGGCGATGTTCTTCCGCCGCATGACGCCCCGCCGCCTGGCCGAGCGCGAGGGCAAGCCGATCGCCCTGCGCTGGGTCGACGCCGCCGCCTCGGCGCTGCGCGAGCGCCCCGGGGGCGAGCTGGCCCGAGCGGCGCTCGCGACCGCGTTCAAGGTGCGCGACCCGGCCCCGGCCTTCGTCGCGCGCGTGCTCGAGACGCTCGCGCGGTCGCGTGCCATTCTGCTCGAGAGCGACCGGTGGTTTTACGACGCGAGCGAGCGCGAGGCGCGCGAGCTCTTCGTGGGCGAGGGCATCCCGCCGGCGTACGCGATCGGCGGCCAGGGCGTCTTCTTTACGCCGCGCTTCGAGCCCCACGACCCGGCCAGCGGGCGCGGCTTCGGGCCGAGGTGCCGCGCCGCGATGGTGCTGCACGAGACCGTGCACGTGTTCGACGAGCGCTCGGGCGAAGACGCGATCCACGTCTCCGAGTGGGACGAGCCCCGCTTCTCAGCGCAGACCCCCGAAGAGTCGCTGCACAACCCCTCGGCGTACGCCTGCCTCGCCGCGCAGATCGCCGAGGGGCGGCTCGAGTGGCCGCGCGACGAGCGCTACGGCGCGGGCCGCCCCGCCGATTGAGCGCCCGACGCGGGCCGCCCCGCCGACTGAGCGCCCGACGCGGGCCGCCCCGCTGCTTGAGCGCTCGGCACGCCCCGGGGCTGGGGGCTATACTGGCGGGCCCGCCGGTGACCGAAGACCCCAGCCATTTCGACGTCCTCATCGTCGGCGCCGGCCTGTCCGGCGTCGGCGCCGCCTACCACCTGCAGGCCCGCTGCCCGGGCAAGTCGTACGCGATCCTCGAGGCGCGCGAGTCGCTCGGCGGCACGTGGGACCTATTCCGCTACCCCGGCGTGCGGTCCGACTCGGACATGCACACCCTCGGCTACTCGTTCCGGCCCTGGACGAGCCCGAAGGCCATCGCCGACGGCCCCGCCATCCTCGCGTACGTCCGCGAGACGGCCGAGGCGCACGGCATCGCGCCCAAGATCCGCTACCGCCACCGGGTCGAGCGCGTGCGCTGGTCGGGCGAGGCCGGGCGCTGGGCGGTCGAGGGCCGCGACGCCGCCTCGGGCGCGCCCTTCCGGCTGACCTGCGGCTTCCTGCTCATGTGCGCCGGCTATTACGATTACGACGCGGGCTACGAGCCCGAGCTGCCGGGCCGCGAGCGCTTCCGGGGCCGCGTCGTGCACCCGCAGCGCTGGGGCCCCGACGTCGAGTACGAGGGCCAGCGCGTCGTCGTCGTCGGCAGCGGGGCGACGGCGGTGACGCTCGTGCCCGAGCTGGCCAAGCGCGCGGCGAGCGTCACGATGCTGCAGCGCTCGCCGACCTACGTCGTCGCGCGGCCGGGCCGCGACCCGATCGCCGACTGGTTGCGGGCGCGCCTGCCGGCCGGGCCCGCGTACGCGCTGACCCGCTGGAAGAACGTGCTGTTCGGCATGGGCTTTTACGCCTACTGCCGGCGCCTGCCCGCGCACGCCAAGCGGTCCATCGTGGGGCAGGCGCGCGCCGCGCTGGGCCGCGACTTCGACGTCGCGACGCACTTCACGCCCCGCTACGCCCCCTGGGACCAGCGCCTCTGCCTCGCGCCCGACGGCGACTTCTTCGCGGCGCTGCGCGGGGGCAAGGCGTCGGTCGTGACCGACCACGTCGAGGGCTTCACCGCGGCGGGGCTGCGGCTGCGCTCGGGCGCCGAGCTCGAGGCCGACCTCGTCGTGCTGGCGACCGGGCTGCGGCTGAAGCTGCTCGGCGGCGCCGAGGTCGAGGTCGACGGCCGGCGGGTCGAGCTGTCCGAGTCGATGGCCTACAAGGGCGCGATGCTCAGCGACGTGCCGAACCTGGCCTTCGCCGTCGGGTATACGAACGCGTCCTGGACGCTCAAGTGCGACCTGACGAGCGAGTACGTCTGCCGGCTGCTCCGCTACATGGACGCCCGGGGCTTCTCGCGCTGCTGCCCCCGGCGGCGCGACCCCGCGATGAAGGGGTCGCCCATCATCGACTTCTCGTCCGGCTACGTGCGGCGCGCGATCGACCGGCTGCCCCGGCAGGGCAGCGCCCCGCCCTGGCGGCTCTACCAGAATTACGCCCTCGACATCGCGCTCTTGCGGCACGCGCCGGTGAACGACGGCGTGCTCGAGTTCGCGTAGGCGCGGCCCCCGCCGACGGTCGCCTGGCGTCCGGGCGGCCCGCTCGGATCGCCTTGCCCGGGCGCGCCACCCTTGGGGCTGGCTCGCACCGGAGGCCACAGGGCTTCAAGATCGCGCTCCGGCGAGGTTCCGATTTTGTTGAAATTGTCGCTACGGGCCAAGAAATGGCGGGTTCCGCGCGTCGGTGAGGTTCGAGAAGTCGATCTCGGCCGTGGGGGCAGAGGGCGCACTAGCAACGGCGTACTCACGAATGCGTGCGTGTGCGCCGCTGTCGCGGTCGGGCTCGACGCGGATCGCGCCGGGCGCTCGCGTCGCTCGTGCGGCTCGGCATTGCCCGGCGGCCCTTCGCCGCGCGCGTCGCGCGGCGCGGACGCGCCGAACGAAGCGCGCTTAAATCGTATGACCCTCCCGAGGCGCCTCCGGGGGCTCGGGTGAGGGCTCTGTCGCCTCGGCGAAGCGCACCGAAGAAAGCGCCATCGTGCCCCTTCGCGACATTGCGTGGGCTGCAAAGGTCTCGTAGTGTGATTGCGTGGTAAACCCTTACCCGCCGCCCGACCCTCGCAACCCCTTACACGCGGCCAGCACCCCCTACAATGGATACCACCGTCCCGCAGTCCGTTCGCGTGTCCGGCCGCCACCAGCGGCACGTCCGCAATTACCTGATCGACCCCCGCTTTCAGCTCAAATACACGGGCTTCCTGGTGGGGTTGGCGGTCGCCTTCTCGGTGGCGCTCGGCGGCGCGCTCTGGCGCATGGGCAGCGAGGCGCTCGCGCTCAGCCGCACCGCCGTCGACAAGGCGATGGAGACGGTGCAGCGCGGGCAAGACCTGGTGCGCGAGAACCAGAAGGTCTCGACCATGGCGCGCATGACGATCGACCGCGCCTACGCCGACCAGCCCGAGCTCGGCCGCGCGTTCTCCGAAGAAGACGAGCGGCGCGCGGCGGGCCTGCGGGCCGAGCAGGCGCGGCTCGAGGGCGAGGCGCAGCGGCTGCTCGCCGAGGCCGAGCTCCTGGCGCACAAGCAGCAGACGCTCATGACGGTGCTGGTCGCGGGGCTCTCGCTGCTCGTGCTCTTCATCGGCATCGCCGGCATCGTCATTACGCACAAGGTCGCCGGGCCCATCTACAAGATGAAGCGGCAGCTGCGCGAGGTGGGCGAGGGCGTCTTGCGCCGGCCGAGCAAGCTGCGCAAGGGCGACGAGCTCGTCCACTTCTTCGAGGCCTTCGAAGACATGATCGAGCGGCTCCGGCAGCGGCAGAAGTACGAGGTCGCCCAGGTCGACGAGGTGATCGCCTCGATCGAGCGCCGCGGCGGCGGCACCGCCGAGACCGCCGAGGTCGTCGACCACCTCTACATGCTGCGCAACCACATGCTCGGGCAGTTCGAGTGCACGCCCCCCGAGGGCACCTCGGGCCTCTGATCCGAGCGGCGGGCCAGGCGCACCCGCCGCCCGCGTGAGGCCGCCCCGCGGGCCCGGCGCTCAGGCCCCGCGCGACAGCGCCTCGAACGCCGCCGCGACCGCGACGGCGCCCGGGTCGGGCACGCCGCGCAGCGCGTCTTCGCGCACGTGGCTCGAGCGGCCCGCGCGCGCCCGCGCCATCGACGCCGTGCGCGCGGCGCCCTCGCGCGCGGCCAGCGCCGCCGCGGCGACGCCCCCGCCCGCCTCGAGCGCGTCGAGGGCGGGCACGAGCGCGTCGAGCATCGTGCGGTCGCCCGGTTCGGCCCCGCCGTAGTGCTGCACGCGGCGCACGCCCTCGCGCAGCGCCGCCGGCCAGTCGGCGGGCTCGCCGACCCGGGCGCCGGCGGCCGCCGCGAAGATGGCGAGCAGCACCCCGCTCGAGCCCCCCATCACCTTCGACAGGCGGTCGGCGAGCGCGGCGCAGAGCGCGGGCGCGTCGGCGAGGGGGAGGCGGTCGAGATCGGCGAGCACCGCGCGCGCCGCCGTCGCGAAGGTCGTGCCGGTGTCGCCGTCGCCCACCTTCGCGTCGAGCGCGTCGAGCTCGGCCTGCGCCGCCACGAGCGCCTCGCAGACCCGCTCGAGCGCCCGGCGCCGCGCCGGGTGCGCCGAGGGCGCGCGCGCCTCGAGCCGGACGGCCGCGGGCAGCGGCCGCGGGGCGGCGTCGTGGGGCCGGCGGCCGGGCGGCCAGGCCCGGGGCCCGACCTCCGACAGGAGCGCGCGCTCGAGCTCGGCGTCGAGCGGCAGGGCCGAGAGCGAGAGCCCCTTCATGTCGAGCGAGGTCATCAGCCGCGCGGGCCCGAACACGAGGGCCACCTCGCGCGCCATCGCCGCGACGAGCGCGCGCGCCGCCACGGCCATCTCGATCGGCGGCACGCCCCCGAGATCGTTGACGAGCAGCGCGAGCGGCGCCCGGGGGCCGCCCCGCGCCTCGAGCGCGCCCTCGATCGCCTGCGCCATGGTCGCCGCCAGCTCGCGCACGGGGCGCAACGGCACGACCAGCGCGCCCGGCTCGCCGTGGATGCCGAGCCCGAGCTCGGCCTCGTCGGGGCCGAGGCGGCTCTCGGGGGGCCGCCCCGGCACGGTGCACGACGAGAGCGAGAGGCCGATCGAGAGCGCCCCCCGCGCGGCGCGCTCGGCGCCCGCCTTGACCGCGGCGAGCGGCGCGCCCGCGCGCGCGAGGTGGCCCGCCACCTTGTGCACGAAGAGGGTGCCGGCGAGGCCGCGCGGGCGGGGCGAGTCGGCGATGGCGACGTCGTCGGCGACGACGACCATCTCGACGTCGAGCCCCAGCGCCCGCGCCTTCTCGGCCGCCAGCCCGAAGTTGAGGCGGTCGCCCGTGTAGTTCTTGACGACGAGCAGGCAGCCCGCCGGCCCCGTCACGGCGAGGATGCCCGCGAGCACCGCGTCGACGCTCGGCGAGGCGAAGATCTCGCCGCAGACCGCCGCGGTCAGCATGCCTTCGCCCACGAACCCGACGTGCGAGGGCTCGTGCCCGGCGCCGCCGCCCGACACGATCGCGACCTGCGAGCGGCCCCAGTCGGCCCGGACGACGACCTTGATCGACGGAAAGCCGTCGAGGCGCGCGAGCTTGCCGCCCCCCAGCATGACGGCGGCGTCGATCGCGTCGGTCACCGCGCTGCTTCGGTCGTTGAGAAAGTGTTTCACGCCGGCATCGTGCCACGGGCCGGCGCGCCGCGCGACGTCGCCCGGCCCCCTCGCGGCCGAGGGGGGGCCCCGGGCAAGCCGAGGGGCGGCGCCCGCCGGCCCGCCGCCCCCGGCCCCGGGGGCGGCGAACGCCGGGCCCCCGCGCCGGGCGGCCGGCTTGCCCCCGGGCCGGGGTTGAACCTACGCTCGGGCCCGCGC
The DNA here is from genome assembly GCA_035762175.1 of Polyangiaceae bacterium. GTDB lineage: Bacteria > Myxococcota_A > Polyangia > Polyangiales > Polyangiaceae > DASTPP01. The sequence goes on from DASTPP010000313.1 coordinate 19,821, forward strand.
GCCCCGCGCGCCCCGCGCGCCCCGCGCGCCCCGCATGAGCGACGTCATCCTCGAGACCGATGACTTGACCAAAGAGTTCCGGGGCTTCGTCGCCGTCAAGGGCGTCAAGCTGCGGGTGCGGCGCGGCACCATCCACGCGCTCATCGGGCCCAACGGCGCCGGCAAGACGACCTGCTTCAACCTGCTGACCAAGTTCCTCGCGCCCTCGCGCGGCCGCATCGCCTTCCAGGGCCGCGACATCACGGGCGCGACCCCGCCCGAGATCGCCCGGCTCGGGCTCGTCCGCTCGTTCCAGATCTCGGCCGTCTTCCCGCACTTGACCGCGCTCGAGAACGTGCGCATCGCGCTGCAGCGGCGGCGCGGCCGTTCGTTCGACTTCTGGCGCCCCGCGCGCGTGCTCGCGGCCTTCGACGGGCGGGCGCGCGAGCTGCTCGACGCGGTCGGCCTCGCCGGGCTCGAGGGTCTGCCCGCGGCCGAGCTCTCCTACGGGCGCAAGCGCGCGCTCGAGATCGCGACCACCCTCGCCCTCGAGCCCGAGATGATGCTGCTCGACGAGCCCACGGCGGGCATGGGCCACGAAGACGTGGGCCGCGTCGCCGCGCTCATCAAGCGGGCGGCCGAGGGGCGCACGGTGCTGATGGTCGAGCACAACCTGAGCGTCGTCGCCGACCTGTCCGACGCCATCACCGTGCTCGCGCGCGGCGAGGTGCTCGCCGAGGGCGACTACGCCGCGGTCGCCAAAGACCCCCGCGTCGCCGAGGCGTACCTGGGGGCGGCGCATGCCTGAGGCCGCCCCGGCCGCCGCCGCGGGGCCGCTGCTCTCGGCGCGGGGCCTGCACGCCTGGTACGGCGAGTCGCACGTCTTGCACGGCGTCGACCTCGAGGTGCGCCGCGGCGAGCTCGTGACGCTGCTCGGCCGCAATGGCGCCGGCAAGACGACGACGCTGAAGGCCATCATGGGCATGGTCGAGCGGCGCTCGGGCTTGGTGCGCTTCGAGGGGCACGAGCTCGTCGGCCAAAGGTCCGACCGCATCGCGCGCCTCGGCGTCGCCCTCTGCCCCGAAGAGCGCGGCGTCTTCGCCAGCCTGAGCGTCGAAGAGAACCTGCTCCTGCCCCCCGTCGTGCGCCCCGGCGGGCTGCCGCTCGAGCAGATCTTCGCGCTCTTTCCGAACCTCAAAGAACGGCTCACGAGCCCGGGCACGAAGCTGTCCGGCGGCGAGCAGCAGATGCTGGCCATCGGCCGCATCTTGCGCACCGGGGCGCGCTTTCTGATGCTCGACGAGCCCACCGAGGGCCTCGCCCCCGTCATCGTGCAGCAGATCGGGGCCGCCGTCCGCCGCCTCAAGGCCGAGGGCTTCACCGTGCTCTTGGTCGAGCAGAGCCTGCGCTTCGCCGCCTCGGTGGCCGACCGCCATTATGTCTTGGAGCGCGGCCGGGTGGTCGATATGGTCCCGAACGCCGAGGTCGAGGCCAATCTCGATAAGCTCCACGGCTACCTCGGCGTCTGACCGGCCCCCCGGGCCGGCGGCGCGAGAAAGGCGAGAGGCGGGCATGCGACAGGTCGAGAAGCTCGGCGCGGGGGGCGGGCGGCGGCCCCGGGGCGGCCGGCGCGCGGCGGGGCGGCGGCGGGCCCTCGCCCTCGTCGCCGGCGCGGCGCTCGCCGCGTGCGGCGGCGGCCCGGGCCCCGCGGGCGGCGGCCCAGGCGGCGCGCTCACGATCGGGGTGCTCAGCGACATGGCCGGCCCCTACGCCGACCTGGCCGGCAAGGGCTCGGTCGTCGCGGCCGAGATGGCCGTCGAAGACTTCGGCGGCCAGGTCGGCGGCCGGCCCGTGCGCGTCGTCTCGGCCGACCACCAGAACAAGCCCGACGTCGGCTCGAGCGTCGCGCGCACGTGGTTCGACGTCGACGGCGTCGACGTCATCGTCGACGTGCCGACCTCGTCGGTCGCGCTCGCCGTCAGCGAGCTCGCCCGGGGCAAGAACAAGGCCTTCCTCGCCTCGGGGCCGGGCACGGCCGACCTGACCGGCAAGAGCTGCTCGCCCAACACCGTGCACTGGACGTACGACACCTGGGCGCTCGCCAACGGCACCGGCAAAGAGGTCGTCAAGGCGGGCGGCGACAAGTGGTTCTTTCTGACCGCCGACTACGCGTTCGGCCACGCGCTCGAGCGCGACGTGAGCGCGGTCGTCAAGGCGAGCGGCGGCGAGGTGCTCGGCGGCGTGCGCCACCCGCTCAACGGGGCCGACTTCTCGTCGTTCTTGCTGCAGGCCAGGGCCTCGAAGGCCACGATCGTTGGGCTCGCCAACGCCGGCGCCGACACCGTCACCGCCATCAAGCAGGCGGCCGAGTTCGGCCTCGCCCGGGGCGGCCAGCGGCTCGCCGGCCTGCTCGTCTTCATCAGCGACATCGACGCGCTCGGCCTCAGCGCCGCCCGCGATCTGATGCTGACCTCGGCCTTCTACTGGGACCGCGACGAGGCCACGCGCGGCTTCGCGAAGCGCTTCGCCGCCCGGCGCGGCGGCCGCATGCCCACCATGGTGCAGGCGGGCGTCTACGCCTCGGTCTTGCACTACCTCAAGGCGGCCGCCGCGCTGCAGGGGGCCTCGGCCGACGGGCGGGCCGTGGTCGAGAAGATGAAGGCGCTGCCGACCGACGACCCCGCCTTCGGCCGGGGCTCGGTGCGCGAAGACGGCCGCAAGATTCACCCGATGTACCTCTACCAGGTCAAGCGACCCGACGAGTCGAAGGGCCGGTGGGATTATTACAAACTCGTCCGCGAGATCCCCGCGGCCGAGGCCTTCCGGCCCCCCTCGCGCGACTGCCCCCTGGTCAAGCCATGAGCGACGTGGCGACCCAGGCGCTCTTCGCGCAGCTCTTGCTCGGGCTGATCAACGGCGCCTTCTACGCCCTGCTCAGCCTCGGGCTCGCCGTCATCTTCGGCCTGCTCAACGTCATCAACTTCGCCCACGGCGCCCTCTACATGATGGGCGCCTTCGCCGCGTGGTTCCTGCTGCGGTACGCCGGCGTCGGCTTCTGGGGCGCCCTCGTCGTCGCCCCGGTCGCCGTCGGGCTGCTCGGCGCCGCCCTCGAGCGCGCGCTGCTGCGCCGGCTCCAGGGCCTCGACCACCTCTACGGGCTGCTCCTGACCTTCGGGCTCGCGCTCGTCTTCCAGGGCCTCTTCGTCAACGCCTTCGGCACCTCGGGCCAGCCCTACCCCGTGCCCCCCGCCCTCGAAGACGGCCGCGACCTCGGCTTCATCTTCCTGCCGAACTACCGCTCGTTCATCGTCGCCTTCTCGCTCGCCGCCTGCCTCGCCACCTGGTACCTCGTCGAGCGCACCAAGCTCGGCTCGTACCTGCGCGCCGCGACCGAGAACCGCGCCCTCGTGCAGGCCTTCGGCGTCGACGTGCCGCGCCTGGTCACGCTCACCTACGGCCTGAGCGTCGGCCTCGCCGCCCTCGCCGGCGTGCTCGCCGCCCCCATCTACCGCGTCAGCCCCCTGATGGGCGCCGACCTCATCATCGTCGTCTTCGCCGTCGTCGTCATCGGCGGCATGGGCTCGATTCTCGGCTCCATCGTCACCGGCTTCGGCCTCGGCGTCGTCGAGGGCCTCACCAAGGTCTTCTACCCCGAGGCCTCGAACATCGTCATCTTCGTCGTCATGGCCCTCGTGCTGCTCGTCAAGCCCGCCGGCCTCTTCGGGAGGGCGTAGCGCCTTGGCCGACCCGCCCCCCAGCCCCCCCGCCGGGCCCGAGCCGCTCATGCCGCGCCACCACCTCGTCGCCCTCGGCGCGACGGCCGCCTTCTTCGCCCTCGCCCCCCTCGCCGTCTACCCCGTCTTTCTCATGAAGGCGATGTGCTTCGCGCTCTTCGCCTGCGCCTTCAACCTGCTCCTCGGCTACGCCGGCCTGCTCTCGTTCGGCCACGCCATGTTTCTCGGCTCGGCCGGGTACGCCACGGCGCACGCCGCGAAGGTTTGGGGCCTCGGGCCCGGGCTCGCCATTCTCTTCGGCGCCGCGGTCGCGGCCGCCCTCGGCCTCGCCGCGGGGGCCCTCGCCATCCGGCGGCAGGGCATCTACTTTGCCATGATCACGCTGGGCTTCGCCCAGACGCTCTACTTCTTCTGCCTGCAGGCGAAGTTCACCGGCGGCGAAGACGGCATCCAGGCGGTGCCGCGCGGCCGGCTCTTCGGCCTGCTCGACCTCGGCGACACGATGACGCTCTACTTCGTCGTGCTCGCCGTCTTCCTCGGCGGGTTCCTGCTCGCCTACCGCGCCGTCCACTCGCCCTTCGGGCAGGTGCTCGCCGCCGTGCGCGAGAACGAGCCGCGCGCGCGCTCGCTCGGCTACGAGACCGATCACTACAAGCTCATCGCCTTCGTCCTCTCGGCCGCCCTCGCCGGGCTCGCCGGCGGCACCAAGGCCATCGTCTTTCAGCTCGCCTCGCTCACCGACGTGCACTGGACGATGTCGGGCGAGGTCGTGCTGATGACCTTGCTCGGCGGCCTCGGCCGGGTCTACGGCCCCGTCGTCGGCGCCCTCATCGTCATCACCCTCGAGAACTACCTCGCGCCCCTCGGCTCGTGGGTCACCGTCGTGCAGGGCAGCATCTTCGTGCTCTGCGTGCTCACCTTCCGCCAGGGCGTCGTCGGCGAGCTCAGCCGCGCCCTGAAGAAGGGGCTCTGATCCCGACCACGCTTGCTGGGGCCAGGAAGGCGGCCCGGCGGCGCCGCCCAGGTTGATGACCTTTGCGAACCTGTTCGGGTGGTCCCCCCGGGCAAGGCCCGGGCAGACGAGACGGGCACCCCCCGAACAGGTTCGCAAAGGTCATCAACCTGGGCGACCGGGCCACGACGCCCCCCGCCGCTTCGTGGCCCCATCACGGAGCCCCCCCGCCGCTTCGTGGCCCCATCACGGAGCCCCGCCGCCGCGGGCTAAGCTCTCGACGAGCTTTCGCCCCTCTTCTTCGCCGTATCGCTCGAGAATGCGCGCGACCCACGCCCCGGTCTTCGCCTTCGCCATGACCAGGCCGTGCCCGTCGCCCGCCTTGCCCACGACGCCCTCGAACGTCACCCCCTCGAGATCGCCCCGGCGCACGCGCGCGACGAAGTCGTCGTCCCAGAGGTGCTCGCCCAGGTAGCGCGGGGTCGGCAGGCCGGCGAAGAGCTCGAGAAAGCGCTCGGGGCCGACGAGGCCCCGGCGGTAGGGGGCGACGTCGAAGAGCGTCAGCGACGTCGCGTCGTCGGGGGCGTGCTGGCCGCCGAGGCTCTTCGGCCCGGCGAACTCGGCGAAGGCGACGAGCGCCTCCCAGCCCTGGGCGCGCGCGACGCGCTCGACGGGGCCGGCGAGCGTCTCGCGGAACATCGCGAGCCCGCGGCCGAACACCGGGTGGCTCTCGTCGAGCAGCCGGTGGCGCGAGCCCCAGCGGAACCAACCATCGGACCTCGCCCATTCGAAGCGAAGGTTGGACCCGTCGACCTTGTCGAACACGTGCATCAACCGGGCGCCGCCCTTACCCTTGGGCTGCCGCAAAATCGATGGATAGGCCTTCATTCTGGCCTCCTTCTGAGCGCTGAAAGCAGAAGGGGGCCCCGCCGCTCTCGGCGGGGCCGCCCTCAGCCAGGGCCCGGCCGTATTCGACCGGGCCGCGGCCAAGCAGGGCCCCGTCGAGGACGGCGGGGCCGGCGAGCTTTGGCAGAAGGGTCAGACAATGAAGAGCATGACGAGCCCCGGGCGGCGCACTATGGCCACGCTTTCGCTCGAGTCAATGCCGCGCCACCCCCACCCCGGGCGAGGCGTGCGCTGAGCCGGTGCGCTCGAGTCGGGCGAGGTCGAGTTCGTCGAGCGCCACCCCCACCCCGGGCGAGGCGGGCGCTGAGCCTGCCCGCGGCGCCCTAGAATGGGCCGGCCCCGGCTTGTCCGCGCCGGGGCATTCGTTCACGCTGGGGCGCGATGGCCGAAGCGACCCTTACCCTCACCTTCCGCGACGGCTTCGATGGGTCGCACCTCGACCCCGCCTCGCTCGATCGTGTCACGCTCGACCCCCCGCCGCTCGAGACGCTCGGCCCCACCGTCTTCGCCGTCGAGGCGGGCCAAGCGTACCGGGCGAGCGTCTGGCCGAAGCGGGGCCTCTACCTGCCCACGGTCGTCGAGCTCGCCGTCGAGAGGGGCGCCTCCGAGGCCTACCTCGAGGTGGCTCTGCCGCGACGCCGCACCGTGCTCTACGTCACCATCGACGCCGAGCGCGATCGGGGCCACGGGGCGAACCTCGTCGGCCTGCGCGCCGCGGCCGAGGCCGCGCAGCTCGGCCTCGAGGTGCAGCAGGTCTGGTACGGCGATCTGCGCGAAAAGACCGCCCGCGACTTCGACGACGAGGGCACCTTTCTCTTCTTTTTCGCCGGCAGCTACACCGAGTGGCAAGAGTACGGCCGAAACCCCGACTGGCGCGACCTGCTCGACCGGCTCGGCGCGCTCATGCGCGAGACCGATATCCCGGCCATCGCGGTCTGCGGCAGCCACCAACTGCTCGGCCGCGCCTTCGCCGGGGGCTGGCACGCCGTCGCGCACATGGCCGCCCCCGGACGCGCCCCCGCCCCCATCGCCGCCGAGCTCGCGAGCAGCCCCCCGCGCAACCTCATTCCCTCGCCGCGCATCGGCGAGATGGGCACCTTCCCCTTTCGTACCACCCCCGAGGGCGCGAACGACCCTCTGCTGCTCGGGCTCGCCGGGCGCACGACGCTCTTTACCGAGAGCCACTGCGACGAGGTCGTCGACGAGGCCCGCTCGCCCGAGTTCGTCGCCCTGCTCGAGCCCGACCCGACCCGAGAGGCCCTCGCCCTCGCCCCCCTCGCCCCGGCCCAGCGCAGCAGGGTGCAGGCGCTACGCTACGTCGGGCCGCAACACCGGCTGCTCTATAGCTGCCAGTTTCACCCCGAGCTGGTGATTCACCCGAGCTTTTCGGGCGCCCAGCGGGCCCAGGCCGAGCGGCTCGGCACCGACGGCATGCAGCTACTCATCAATCTATTCGAATCGGCCAAGATCTTCTGGCAAACCTTGCCCGGCGCGGTGGCTTGACGCAGAGCGCCCGGCCGGGCGCCGGCCCTGTGGCGACATGCTCGACACAGCGTGGCCGCCTTGTTGCCGGGGCGCGTCAACGCCCCGCCGGGCGTGGGCCGGGGTGGGCGCGGCGCTCGAGGGCGGCCGGGCCTTGCGTGCCGACCGATCGCCGCCCGCGTCAGGGCGCGTAGAGCCCCTCGGCGATGAGATCGTCGAGCGCGCCGCTCGCCCTCAGGTTCTCGGTCACCTTGTCGTGAGAGAGGCGCGGCCCCACGCGCTCGGGCAGGTCGGCGAGCGCGTAGGCCGCCGTCGCCACGCACGCGGCGCCCGCCGCCAGATCGCGCTCGTTTACCTCGTCGAGCGTGTCGCTCGGGGCGTGGTGCACCTCGTCGTACGCCTGCTCCTCGACCTCGAGGTCGAAGGTCGGCACGCCCTCGAGCACGAACGGGCAATGGTCGGTATCACAGTGGAACTCATCTTTGAGCTGGGCCGCCCCGAGCCCCCCGAAGAGCCGCTTGGCGAGCGGGCCGAAGCGCTCGAGCAGGTCGGGCCGGGCGTCGAGCCACCAGCCCCGCGGGGCGCCGGCGCCGTGGTCGGCGTTGACCACCGCCACCAGCCGATCGAGCTCGCGGGCGTGCCTCTTGACGTAGGCGCGCGAGCCGTAGAGCCCCTGCTCTTCGCCCGCCCAGAGCGCGAAGCGAATCGAGCGCCGCGGCCGGACGCCCGAGGCGAGCACCGCCCGCGCCGTCTCGATCACCTGCGCGACGCCGGCGCCGTCGTCCTGGGCGCCGGTGGCAAAGTCCCATGCGTCGAGGTGGGCGCCGACCAGCACGTACTCGTCGGGCCGCTCGCGCCCGCGCACCTCGGCGATGACGTTCGGCACCTTGAGGGGGCCGGTCAGCCGGCTCGCGTTGGCGAGGTTGATGGTGACCCCGCCTTCTTTGATGCGGCGCTCGAGCCAGGCGCCGTCTTCGAAGCCGACCTCGACCATCGGCAGCGGCGCGACCAGGCTGCCGCAGCCGAAGCAGGCGCGGGCGTTCGGCTCGTTGTTGTGGCGGCGGCCGCGCGACACGATCGCCGCGACCCCCGCCTCGCTCAGCGCCTTGATGGCCCGCTGGCGCACGGCGAGATCGCGCGGGGTGTCGGGCCGGGCGGGCAAGAGGGCCTTGCCCCTGAGCTCGTGGGCGCGCTCGGCCGCCTCGCTCAGGCTCTCGATGAGCACGAGTTCGGCCGTGAGCGAGCCGCCCCGCGGCGAGGGCGCCCAGCCGAGCGCCTCGGCCGCGAGCTGGCGCCCCTCGGGCCCCAGGGCGCGCAGCGTCACGGGCCCGCGCTCCCAGCCCGAGGCGAAGTCGAACTCTTCGAGCCGCGCGTCGTCGACGCCCAACTTCCGGAAGGTCTCGAGCGCCCAGCGCGCGGCCCCGGCGTGCGCCCGCGAGCCGGTCAGGCGCGGGCCGTAGCCGCTCGTCAGCTCGCTCAGGTACGCGTACGAATGGCCGCCGACCAGGGTGGTGCCGGCGATGGCCTGCAGCGCCGCGCCCTCGGGCGCCTGCGAGCCCCACCGGAAGGGCAAGAGCGCCGAGAGCGTCAGCCCGCGCGACAGGCCCCGCGAGGGCCAGAAGGACGAGCCCGCCTCGGGCGCGGCCCCGGCCGAGGGCGCCTCGCCCGCGAACGAGGCGAGCAGCGCGACGGGCGGGGTCAACCGCAAGGGTAGGGGGGCGGCGCGGTGGGCGATCGCGCCCGGGCCCGCCCCCGCGGCGTCGCCGGCCCCCGCCTCGGCGCCCGAGCCCGAGGGCCCCGAGGTGTGTTTCTCTGCTTGCTCGGCGCCGCTCGCCCTGCAACCGAACACGCCGAGCGCTGCCAGCGTGACCAACGCGGAAAGAACGAACCCGCCCGTGTCTTCGCTGGTGCGTCGCATCGTCTGGCAATCGACAAAGCACCGTCCATGCCGCCGCCCTCGGCGGCTTCTCGTGCTTGCATTCGCGCCACATCGCGGCCCGCCGGCGAAGAAAGCGACGAACGCCGGCACGCCTTTCGCTACGAACACCGGCCGGCAATTCCGGCCGGCGCGGTGGTCTCGCAAGGCTGGCCGAAAACCCCGGTCGGCGCCCTGGCGACGAGCGCACGCTCGCGCTGGCCGAGGCCGAGGCCGACCAGCGCCGGTGTCATCTCCGCGCACCGGTCGCGGCCGAGCCGCCCGGGCGCTCGCGGGACACCGACGTCAGGGGGGCGACCCCCCGACGGTTTTTTGACGGCCCGGGCGCCGGCGCCCTTCAGCCGACCTTGAAGGTGTCGTAACGCGCCGCGCGGGGGGCGATGCGCCGCTCGAGGGCGCCGCGTTCGGCCGGGCTCATGGGTTGAAAGCCGCGGGCCACCGCCAGGTTCTGGCGCACTTCGGCGGCCGACGAGCAGCCGATGATGACGGTATCGGTCACGCTCGCCGTATACCGGATGAGCTCTTCGACGCTCGCGGCGCGATCGCGCACGAGCTGCCCGGCGGCGAGCGCCTTCATGCCCACGACGGCCATGCCCCGCGCCCGCGCCTCGGCCACGACGGCGGCGAAGGGCAGCCGCCGCGGGTCGGCCGGGTTCAGCGCGCAGAGCACGCTGTCGAAGGGGTGGCGCCGCATGGCCTCGAGCAAGACGGACGGGTCGTGGTGCCCGGTGATGCCGACGTGGCGCACGCGCCCCTCGGCCTTCGCCTCGAGCGCCGCCTCGAGCGCGCCGCCGCGGCCGAAGATGACGTCGAGCTCTCGGCGCTCGCGCAGATCGTGCAGCTGCCACAGATCGAGGTACCCCGTGCCCAGCCGCCGCAGCGAGTCGTCGAGCAGCGTGAGGGCCCGGTCGCGCGTGCGAACGTGCACCTTCGACGCGAGAAAGACCCCCGCCCGCGCCTCGGCCCCGGCCTCGCGGAACGCGGCGCCGTAGTAGTCTTGGCTCTGCTCGTAGGCGGGCGCCGTGTCGCAATAGCGCACCCCCGCGCGCAGCGCCTCGAGAATGACGGGCACCGCCTCGCGCGCCCGCCCCACCGTGCGCAAGACGCCCTCGCCCCCCAGCGACACCGCGGGCACGCTCGCGCCGGTCTTGCCCAGCGGCCTGAGGTCGGAAGGCGCGAAGCCGTGGGCGGCGGGCCCGGTCGAGGTCATCGACACAGCGTAGCACCCGCCGGCGTCGCTTCGGGGTAGAGTGCCCCTCCCTTTGGTCGACCCGCTGACCCCACCAGAGCGTCCCGCGCGCCCGGGCGAGGCCGGCGTAGCGTACCCGGCCGGCCTCGGCGAGGGCGGGGCACCGCCCGCCCGGCTCGGTGAAGGCGGGGCGCCGCCCGCCCGGCTCGGTGAGGGCGGGGCGCCGCCCGCCCGGCTCGGCGCGGCCGGGCTCTGGGGCGTCGTCGGCGTCGGCGCCACCTTCGTGCAGGCCATCACGAAGCTCGCGCCCGTCGCCGCCGAGGCGCTGCGCGGCGCCGGGCTCGGCGCCGGGCACGTCGCCTTTCTGGCCGCCTGGGTGGCCTTCTGCGCCTACGTCGAGGGCTACCGGGCCTTTCAACGGCAGTTCTGCCCCCGCGCCGTCGCGCGCGCGCAGCGCCTCGGGCCGGGGTCGCCGCCGCTGCTCGTCGCGCTGGCGCCGCTCTATTGCATGGGCCTCTTGCACGCGACGCGGCGCCGCCTCGTCGCCTCCTGGGGCGTGGTTTTCGGCGTCACCGGGCTCGTGCTCGTCGTGCGCGCCCTGCCGCAGCCCTGGCGCGGCCTCGTCGATGCGGGCGTGCTCGTCGCCCTCGCTTGGGGCGTCCTCTGCCTCGGCCACTTCACGCGGCGCGCCCTCGTCGGCGATCGCCTGCCCGTCTCGCCCGACCTGCCCGAGCCGTAGCCTGCGTGCGTCGGCGCCGCGCGCCCGGCGACCTTTTCGTTCGAGGGGCCGCGGCGTGGCACGCGCGTTGCCACGTCGCCCCTATATGGAAACCTTCGACAACGGGCATGCACTCGCGGCCCGCACCGCGCGAACCCCCTCGTCGCTGAAACGGCACGCCTCGAAGCAACTCGCGTCCCGACCCCGGGCCCAGGCGGCCGGCGGCGACGAGGCAGGGCGCCTCATCGCCACGCTCATCCGAGAGCTCTTCCAGACCGAGAACTCGGCCCGCTGGCACCCCGCGCGCGAGGCCGAGCGCCTCGGCGACGCGCCCCCCGCGCGCGCGATGCGCGCCGTCGCCCGCCACGCGTCCGCCGTGCTCGAAGAGCTGCCGGGCCTCGCGGCCGCGCACGGCCTGCCGACGAGCGTCGGGGGCCTGTCGGCCGGCCGCGCCTTCTCGGCCGTGCGCGACAAGGCGCTCGACCTCTTTCTCACCGCCGAGAAGTCGTACCGGGGCACCCTGCTCGGGATGCGCCACGGCGTCGACCTCGTGAAGCTCTTGCGCGACACCGCCGAGGCCGCCGACGATCGGGTGCTCGTCACCTTCTGCAACCGCTGGCTCGCCAAGCGCGTGCCGCTGCTCGCCGACGTCACGAGCGAGCTCGCCTGGTTCGGCGCGCACCCCGACCGCGCGCTCGCGCCGAACCGCACTGGCTTCTTCGCCCGCCTGGCGCGCGCCGCGATGCGGGCCGTGGGCACGGCCGAGCGCACCCTCAGCGAGGCCGCCACGGGCTGAGCGGGCGCGCCCCCGCCGCCCTAACTCGGCCCCGCTCTGGGGCGCCGCCTCGGCGGCCGGGGCGGCGTCGCGCCGCTCGCGCTGCAGGCGGCGCTGGCGGCGCTCGGCCCTGCCCTCCCAGTAGCCCAGGGTGCAGCCGGGCCCGGCCCGCACGTGCCGCGCCGCGAAGCCCCCCCCGGGCAGCCGCTCGCCGACGACCAGGGCCTGCCCCGCCCCCGGCGCCTCGGGCTGCTCTTCGAGCATGTCGAAGGCGACCTCGAGGAAGTCGGGCACAAAGGGGATGGCATAGCGCACCGGCACCTCGACCCCGTCGACCACCATCGCGAAGCGCACCTCGCCGGCCCGCCCGTCGTGGCGCAGCGAGCCCCGCACCAGCCGCCCCTCGACCCGCGTGCCCCCCAGCCCCCCCGGCCGCGGCTCGAAGTCTTGGGCCGCGAACCACGCGCCCGCCCCGACCCCCACGCTGAAGGCGAGCGCCCAGCCGACGAAGCGGCCCGCCCGCCGCGCTCGGGGCCGCGCCGCGGCCGGCGCGGGCGAGTCGACGCGCGGCGGCGCGGCCCGCGCCGCCTCAATCGCTTCCGCCATCGCCTCGAGCTCGCGGTCGAGATCGGTCATGATGATAAATGTCGTAGCAAACAAGGGCGCCCGCGCTAGCGGGCTTTGCGCGCCCCGGCGCCCTTTTTCGGCCGCGCCGTCGCGCCCTCCTTCGCCCCCGCCCTCTTATCCGCCGCCGCCCCCTTATCCACCGCCGCCGCCCCCTTGTTCGCCGCCGCGCCCTTCTTCACCCCCGCCCCCTTGTTCGCCGCCGCGCCCTTGTTCGACCCCGCGCCCTTGTTCGCCGCCGCCCCCTTGTTCGCCGTCGCGCCCTTGTTCGACCCCGCGCCCTTGTTCGCCGCCGCCCCCTTGTTCGCCCCTGCGCTCGCCCCTTTCTTCGCCGCCCGCGCGGCCGCCCCCTTCTTCGCCCCTTTCGCCGCGCCCTCCGCCCGCCCTCGCGCCCTCGCGTCGTCCGGGTGCGGTAGCGTCAACGTCACCTCGGGCCGGCCCGGCACGCCCTCGAGCGCGTACGTGGCGCGCAGCGTCGGCCCCGCCCCCTCGGCGAGGCGGGCGTGGTGCTCGCGCGTCAGGCGCCCGAGCGCCTCGGCGAGCGCCCAGGCCCGCGCCAGATCTTCGGACGTCGGCGGGCGCGCCGCGTCGTCGGCGTCGACGAGCGAGAGCCTCGGGTAGGCCTCGGGGCCGGCCAGCGGCCAGCCCCGCTCGGCGACGGCCGCGCGCGTCGCCTTCGGCACCTCGGCGCCCGGCTCGAAGTTGACCGAGAAGAGCGCGACGCCCGGGCCCTCGGGCGCTTCGCCCTCCTCGGCCGCCGTCACCCTTCGTCGCATGGTTTCGTAGTCGGCGACCGAGTCGAAGAGCAGAAAGCCGAAGTCGATACCCGCTCCGCCCACGACCGAGAGGCAGGCGCCCGCGAGCCCGAGCGAGGGCGCGTCGACGGCGAAGAGCGTGGCGTCGTCGGGCACCGCCTGCCAGGGGGCCGCGCGGTAGAGGTCGGCGGCCGCGGCGAAGAAGCCGCGCACCTCGTCGGGGTCGAGCCCGTCGTCGACCCAGGGGTCGGCGTCGGGCAGGGGCCCCTCGAGATCGAGGCGGTTGACGAGCTGATCGACCAGCGCGTCAATCTCGGGCGTCGGCCCCACCCGCACCCGCACCTCGGGGCCGAGGGCCTCGGCGATCGCGGAGACGAGCCCTCCGTCATTCACCCGCACCGACACGGGCCGCCTCGTCTTGCTGATCAACGGGTGCGCGAGCACGTGCTTCAAGAGCCCGAGCACGGCCTTCTCGATCTCGTCGGGCGGCGCCGGCGACGCGGCGAGCACGCCGCTCGGGCTGACCCACGCGACGAACTCGGGCCGGAACGCCCCGCCCTCGATCCGCTGGACGTAAAGGGGCAGCGTGCGGTGGCCGCAGACCCACGCCTCGTTCGCCGGGCCGCCGCCCGACGCGCCCCGTGGCGCCCCTCCCGGGCCGGGCGCCGGCGATTGCGGGGCGGAGGCGGGCTTCGCGCGTGCGCTCGACATGGCGGCGGCAGCCTACCCCATGTCGAGCGCCCCCCGCCCTCGCCGCCGTGCCCTCGCCGCCCGGGCGGCCCCCGAGCCGCCGAAGCCAACCAACCCGCTCGGAGGGGGCCTCGAATTGCACCCTCAAGAGAAAAATGCATTGCAGCCCAGGGGTACCCGAACCTCCCTCAAGGGTGATAGCGCCGAAGAGCCTAACAAAGACCTGTCGCCGTCAAGGTTCAACCTTGTCGCGGCCGAGGTTGAACCCACCTCCGGCCAAGGTTGAACCCACCTCCGGTCAAGGTTGAACCCACCTCTCGCTAAGGTTCGACCTACCTCGCGCCTGGGTTCGACCTACCTCGCGCCTGAGTTCGACCTACCTCGCGCCTGGGTTCGACCTACCTCGCGCCTGGGTTCGACCTACCCCGCGCCTGGGTTGAACCCCGCGCTCGGCGCGCTGCGGGGTCAAGGGGCGGTGAGCGCGGTGAGAATCTCGCGCCAGTGCGAGAAGAGCGAAAAGTGCCCCCCCCGCGGCAAGAAATGCGGCACCGCGCGGCGCAGGCGCGCCTGTAGAAAGCGGCCCATCTGCGGCGGCGCGATGCTATCGCCGTCCCAGTACCAGAGGTGCGTCTCGGCCTCGATCGCCTCGAGCCGAAAGCCCCAGGGCCGCGCCAAGAGGTGCGCCTCGCGCCGGACGCCCTGCACGCCCTGGCGCGTCGCCTCGGCGCGGTAGTTGAGCACCTGCGCCTGCACGGCGGGGTCGCGCAAGACGGCGCGGTCGTCGGGCGAGGCGTGCGCCAAGAACGCCGCGAGGGCGCGGTAGGGGCGCGCGCGCACCTCGGCGTCGTGCCAGGCGAGCAGCGGGTGCATCAGCCACTCGGGCAGCGCGGCCACCGCCCAGGCGCGGCGGAAGTCGGCGTTGATGCCGTCGAGCGCGCCCGGGCGGTCGAAGGGCGCGGCGCCGCTGACGATCGCCGCGCGCGTCAGGCGCGCGCCCAGGCGGTAGGCGCAGGCGGCGACGTAGGGGCCGCCGGCCGAGACGCCGAAGACGGCGAAGCGGCCGACCGCGAGCGCGTCGGCGAGCTGCTCGACGTCGGCGGGCAGGTCGAGCAGCGTGCGGTTCGGCTGGTAGTCGGAGAACCCGTAGCCCGGGCGGTCGGGGGTGATGAGGCGCACGCCGAGCGAGCGGGTGAGCGCGTCGTCGGGGTGGCGCATGTGGCGCGAGCCCGGGTTGCCGTGCAGAAAGACGACGGGCGCGCCCTGCGGGTCGCCCGCCTCGACGTAGGCGAGGCGCCGCCCGTCGCGCAGGCGCACGCTGCCCTCGCGCCAGAGCCGCGGCGCGGCGCCCCGCCGGCTCGGGGGGTCGGGCGGCGGGGCGCCGCTCCGGTCGCTCACGACGCGCCCTCGCCCCAGGGCTCGGAGTGGGCGGCGATCCAGCGGGTGATGGCGGGCCAGACCTTCTGCGGCGCCCGGTTCGAGGCCGAGAGCCCGATGTGCCCGACGGGGAAGCGTAGCGTCGTCTTGTCGGTCGAGCCCACCAGCGCGTTCAGCGGCTCGCTCATCGGCGGCGGCGCGATCTGGTCGTGCTCGGCGATGACGTTGAGCAGGTCGGCGCGCACGCGCGCGAGGTCGACCCGCTGGTCGCCGACCTTCATCAGGCCGCGGCAGAGCAGGTTGTGCTGGTAGCAGTCTTTGATGTACTGCCGGTACACCTCGCCGGGGAAGGGGATGCCGTCGGCCCCCCAGCGCTCCATCGCGAGAAAGGTGACGACGAAGTCGCGCTCGCCGAGCCGGCGAAAGCACTCGAGCCAGCGGCTCACGCGCTGCATCGGCGCCTGCATCAAGAAGCCCGTCTCGAGCATGCGCGTCGGCACGTTGCCGTAGGCGTCGACGAGCGTGTCGACGTCGAAGTGGCCCGGGTCCGTCCACAGAGTGAAGATGCCCCCGTGCGCGAAGTCAACCGGCGTCGCCTGCGCGACGAAGTTCTTCACCCCCTCGGGGTAGAGCGACGCGTAGGCGAGCGAGAGCGTGCCGCCCATGCAGTAGCCGTACAGCGTGAGCGAGTCGCTGCCCGACGCCCGCAGCGCCCAGCGCGCCGCCGCCCGCACGACCCGGCCCAAGACCTCGGCCCAGCCGAGCCGCTGCTCGTCGGGGCCGGGCAGCCCCCAGTCGAGGGCGTAGACCTCGAAGCCCGCGTCGGTCAGGTGCTCGATGAAGCTGCGCCCGCGCAGGAAGTCGAGAATGTACCAGCGGTTGATCATCGAGTAGACGAAGAAGACCGGCGTCTTGTAGCGGCGGCGCGCCGGCGCGTAGCGCAAGAGGCGCGCCGAGCCCTGCGTGTGCACCACCCGGTGCGGCGTCGGGCTCACCGGCGGCAGGCGCACGCCGGCGGCGCGCTCGACCAGGGGCCCGAGGTACGGGTAGGGGTTGAGCGGCCGCTCGTGCAGCAGGCGCGCGAGCTCGCGCACGAGCGTGCCGGGGGGCGGTGCGTCGGCGGTCATGGTCGCGGCTGGCCTCGCGGGAGGGGTCAGGCCCGCGGCCGCGCGGGCTTGGGCGCGGACGCGTCGACGTCGGCGGCGGGCGCGGCGGCGGCGGCCCCGGGGCCCCGCCGCTCGAGCAGCTCGATCGCCACCTCGAGCTGCGAGCCGAGCACCCCCACCTGCTCTTCGAGGTGGCGAATGTGCTCTTTGAGCTCGCCCATCTCCGACGAGGTCGGCAGGCGCAGCGCCCGCAGCGCCCCCTCGGCCAGCGAGCGCCGGCGCACCCGCAGGCCCGAGCGCTGCCGCAGCACCTCGCCGTTGAACTTCAGCCACGAGGGGCTGTGGTTGAGCGTCTCGGTCGCCTTCGTCAGCGTCGTCTCGGCCCGGGCGAACATGCGCCCCGCCCGCGTGTCCTTGTCGGCCAGGTGCCCGACGCGCTGCAGCACGCGGGCCAGAAGGGGAGAAGGCGGCCGAGAGTCGTCATTCATGCGGACATTCTACCCCAGACGGGTGCCGCGGGACGTCGCCTCGGCCCCCCCGACCGCTCTTCTGCGTCGTGAGGGGGGATTCATGTCTCCCCGAACCGCATCGCTTGGCCCCCGACTGAAGTCGGGGGCAGCGAACGCGCGCGGAGACGGCGCTTCAAGCCCTGCCGGAGGCAGGGCTCCCGCGGAGCGAGCCGCTTCGCTCGCTCGCCCGGGCGTCGCGTCCGCGCGCAGCGTTCGCTGGCTCGCCCGGCAAGCCCAAAGCCCGCGGGAGCCCGGCCCCCGGCGAGGGGGCGGGCTTTGCTCGCCGAATCGGTGCCGACGCCGCGCGGCACGAGGGGGCGAACGCTGCCCCCGAGTTCACTCGGGGGTTGCGTCAGCTCGACCGGGACCCCTTGCCGCCGCCGCCGACGGGGGTCTCGTCGGGCAGCACCTCGGGGGCGCTCAGAAAGCCCGGCAAGGTCACCGGCCCGGTCGCCACGCGGCCCTCCATCGACTGCGAGATCTGCAGCGAGGCGTCGGCCGAAGGCGCTTCGGGCGGGGGCAGCGCGGGCACGGCCGGGGGCGGCGCGATCTCCCTCGGGGATACGACGGTTCTCTCGTCGAGGGCGCGCGAAAGCGTCGGCTCGCTCGGGGGCCCGTAGCCGACGACCGAGGGCCTGCGCAGGCCGCTCGACGAGCTCGGCGGGCCGATCGGCCGGCTCACCGGCTCGGGCGGCTCGCTCGGCCGCAGCGCCCACTCGTGGTTGGTCGAAGCGCTCGGCATCGTGGTCTTCAGGGCCGACCTCGGCTCGGAGGGTGGCCCGCCCGCCGGCCACGCCGCCGTGCTCCGCAGGGGCGTGTCGCGCGACGAGGTCGGCGCGCCCACCGACGCCGGCGACGAGGAGGGCGGCGGCGTCATGAAGCCCGCGGGCCCCGGCGGCGAGGAGGGCGGCGGCGCGGTGATGCCCATCGGCCTCCGCGGTGAGGAAGAAGGCGGCGCGGCGAGGCCCGTCGAGCCCGGCGACGAAGGCGGCGCGGCGAGGCCCACCGGCCCCGGCGACGCGCCCGGCGCGAAGCCCACCGGCCCCGGCGGCGCGCCCGGCGAGAAGCCCATCGGCCCCGGCGGCGGGCCCATCGGCCCCGTCGGCGCGCCCGGCGAGAAGCCCACCGGCCCCGGCGGCGCGCCCGGCGGCGGGCCCATCGGCCCCGTCGGCTCGGTCGGCCCCGTCGGCCCCATGGGGGCGGGCGGCGGGGGCGGCGGGGCCTTGCGCGGGACCTTGCGCCAGAGCCCCTCGGTGGTGAAGGCCTCCCAGCCCCAGCGCAGCCAGCGCAAGAGGGCGAGCGCGACCCAGAGCGCCCAGGCGAGCATGGCGACGCGGTAGACGAGCATCGGCACGCTCACGACCCACGCGCCCGGCGGCACGGGGCCCGCGCGGTCGGAGTACCAGCGCAGGAAGCCGTAGTGGCTGCCGTTGCCCTCGATCTGCATCTCGGGCGCGCCGAGCAACCCCTGGCGGATGGCGTAGGCGAGCAGGCCGAGGGCGACGAGCGTCCAGGCGACGAGCAGCGCCTGGCGGGCGTTGAAGGCGCCGGCGGGCAGCTCGGGGTCTTTGCGGCGCCAGCCGAGCAGCAGCAGCCAGCCGACGACGAAGGCGGCGGTGTACACGCTCGTCTGCGAGAGGCCGATGCCGAGCAGGGCCCAGTGGTGCGCGCGCAGCGGGGCCCAGGGGACGCGGCCGAGCGCGAAGGCCACGACGGCGAGCACGACGAGCATGCTCCAGAAGAGGACGACGGGGCCGACCGGCGGCCCGCCGACGAAGAGGACCCAGCGGCCCTCGAGGCCGCGGACCTGCACCTCGGCGTTGACGCTGGGCACGCCGAGGTCGACCTGCGGGGTGCGGTAGACGAGGTCGGCGCCCGCGGGCTCGCGGAAGCTGACGACGACGCGCTGCGAGCCCGGCACGACGGGCAGCGTGACCTTGCGCCCCTCGCTGCGGGCGGGCAGGGCGGCGCCGTTGATGGTGACGGCGTTGAGGCGCGCGCCCTCGGGCAGGGTGAGCACGTGCTCGGTGCCGCGGCTCGAGCGCACCGTGAGCGCCAATTCGGACTCGGTCTGGCGCGCCCCGGGCCGCACGTCGAGCGTGCTCTTGTCGACGGTGAGGGTCTGGCCAGGCACGCCCTCGGGCCGCGAGATCTCGAGCACGGCCGACTCGCCCGGCCAGGGGCGCAGCTCGGAGAGCGCGCCGCCCTCGCCGCGCACCGGCGGCAGGCCCTTGAACGAGGCGTGCCAGATGGGGCTGACGTCGACGCGCCAGACCTCGATGATGCTCGGGCTCGCGGGCGCCTCGAGCCTTAGCGGCGACCTCTGCTCGAGCACCGAGCGCCAGGCGGTCTCGCGCACCTGGGGCCCGAGGTTGACGAGCACCTTGCCGCCCGCGACGTAGGCGTCGCTCGTCACCGACTCGGCCGGCAGGAGGGGCACCTCGATGACGATGGCGTCGCCCGGGGGCGAGACGCGCACGACCTTGGTCTCGACCTGCCAGTTGAGGCCGATCTGCAGTGTGCGCTCGACGCGCACGAAGGGCGGCAGCGCCCCCGCCCCGAGGGCCGGCGGCTGCCCGCCGCCGCCCGGCTCGCCCGCCGAGCGCAGGCGCGAGAGCTGCAGATCGTCGTCGGCGAGCCCGTCTTCGTGCACGCCCCCGAGCGCCCAGCCCTCGAGGCGCGACTCGACGCGGCGGGGCTTGAGCGGCAGCGACAGGGGCACCGAGTCGCGCTCGCCGACCGAGCCCTCGAGCACGATCTGGTGGCTGCCCGGCGCGACGCCGAGCCAGAGCTTGCCCTCGCGCCGCACGAGCGCGGCCGCGTCCTTGCCGTCGACGGTGACGAGCGTCGGCGTCCACTGCGACGAGGCCGGCAGCGGCACCGCCGTCGGCGCCGCCGCGTCGACCTGCAGGCGCAGGCGCAGGGCGCCGCGCGAGGCCTCGATGAGCAGCCGCGGGCTCGAGGCGCAGTTGGGCAGGCACGAGGCGGGCTCGGACAGGCGCTTCTTCAGCTCGTCGAGCAGCTCTTTGTCGGGCAGCGCCTGGGCCGAGGCCGCGCGCGGCGCCGCCACGCAGGCGAGCACGAGGCCCGCGGCCGCCGCGCCCCCGCGGGCGAAGGGCCAGAGCCGCCGGGGCGAGCGCCCACCGAAGGGGGGCAGGAGCTTCAGCACCAGCAAGACCAAGAGCCCCGCGCGCACGAAGGCGAGCAGGCGGTTCTCGAGCGGCGAGGTGAGGTAGAGCCTGATCTGCTGCTGGCGCTCGACCGGCCCGCTCCAGCGCAGGTTGACCGAGTGCCAGGCCCAGGTGGGCAGGCCCGGGCCCGTCTGCACCATGGCGTTCGGGTCGTAGGCCGACATGTTGTATTGCCGCTCTTTGACCCGCTCGTCGCTCAGGTAGCCCTGGCGGTCGCCCTTCAGGCCGAACTTCTTGCCGCCCAGCAGGCTGGTCGAGGTCGGCGCGGGCGCGGCGGGCGCCATGGTGCCCTCTTCGCCCTTGGCGCGCGTGCCCGTGCCGCCCTCTTTGTCGTCCCGGGCCCATGGCTCGCCGGCCTGGTCGACGTCAGTCTCGGCAGACTTCTCGACCTGCGCCGCCACGGTCACGTCGCCGTCGGGCGAGCGGGTGGGTGCGTCGCCGACGGAGCCCGAGTCGAAGCGCCCGTGCTCGCCCAGCACGGGGAACATGCCGTGCCGCACGTGCTCGATGAGGAAGGGCAGGGCGACGAGCACGAGCCCGAGGGCGGCGGCGCCGCGCAGGTAGCGCAGGCCGCGCTGCACGTGGCCCGGGGGCAGGACGCGCACGAGCGCCTCGGCCGCCAGCAGCGCGAGCCAGGCCCAGCGCGGCGCACCCGCCTCGGGGAAGGTGAGCCCGAGCAGGGCGGCCGCGGCGACGCCCCAGCGCGGGCCGTAGAGGCGGCCGACGGCGAGCGAGGTGATGACGACCAAGAAGAGCTCGAGCAGCGTCCAGTGCCGGACCCAGGTGGGCGAGGCGTCGTCGACGCCCGAGGCGTGCAAGAGGCGCCAGCCGGGGGGCAGGTAGAGCGTGCCCGCGACCTGCGACATGTCTTGCGCCCACCCGACGGCCGGCACGCGCGAGGCGTGGCCGGCGATGCGCCCGTCGGCCGAGAGCTTGAGCGGGCCGCGGCGCAGCTCGACGCCGGTGGTGCTCGGGTCGTCGAGGCGGGTGATGAACCGGTCTTTGCCCCGCCCGCCCCCGGACTCTTGCACCGAGACGCGCCCGAGCGTCACGGGCGGCGTCATCTCGAGGCGCCGGTCGCGCTCGAGCGTGCCCGAGACCTCGTCGGTGAAGGTGTAGCCGCCGCCGTCGAAGTCGAGCCAGAGCTTTCGGCGCAGGGCGAGCTGGTCGGGCGGCGGGTCGGCGTCGCCGCGGCGGCGCTCGACCAGGCGCATCGCCTCGCCGACCCGCACGCGGTAGGCGGGCAGGCGCTTCCATTCGTCGGGCAGGCTGGTCTGCTGCGGGTCGACCGCCGGCACGCCCTCGACGGTGACCTGGCGCAGCTCGGGGTGCGCGGTGAAGACCCAGACCTCTTCGCCCTCGCGCCAGGGCCCCTGCGGGTCGGGGCGGGGCAGCGAGGCGACGGGGCCCGCGCTCCGCGCGGTCAGCGTGAGGACGTAGTCGCCGGGCCGCAACTGCACCCGCAGGCGCCCGTCGGCCTCGACGCGCGCGGGCAGCGGCGACTCGAGCGAGAGGGGCAGAAAGCCCTCGGGCAGCGCCCGCCCGAGCAGCACCTCGCGGCCCTTGCCCGAGACGTTGAGCGCGATGCGCGTCGCCAAGAGGGCGGGCACCCCGTCGATGACGTGCCGGTGCACGAGCAGCTCGAGCCGCTCGCCCTCCTCGCGCGTGTCGCCGCGCTGCAGGTAGACGACGCCGCCCTCGAGGTGCGGCTCGCGCACCGGCGCGCCCGCGAGCGTGAGCGAGAGCAGCCCCGTCGCCGGCGGCACCTTCAGCGACTCGGGCGCCGAGTCCCACAAGAATTCGCCCGTCACCTGGTGGTCGCCCGCCGCGAGCTCGACGCTCGGCGCCCCGCCCTGCAGCGTCACCACCGCGCGCCGCCCGTCGACCAGGACGTTCTGCGGCCAGCGCTTCTCGTCGCCGGGCAGCGGCACCCAGGCGCGCGCGTCGAGGCGCCAGCCCTGCCGGAAGCGCCCCCCCTTCGGCCCGACGTCGAGCAAAAGGCGCGAGGGCCAGGTGCAATTGCGGCTGTCGGCCTGCCCGTAATAGGTCGGACAGCGCGTCGCCTCGTCGTCGCCGCCGAGCACCCAGGGCACCCACGGCCGCAAAACCTCGGGGACGCCGGCCGCCGGGGCCGGGGCCGGGCCCCCCTTGGGGGGCGCCGCGAGCGCGGCCGCGGGGGCGAAGAGCAACGCGAAGGCCAGCACGAGCCGGCAGAGGGCGGGCAGGGGGCGCATGAGAGAACCTCGCTGGGTACGGCTCAGCACGAGAAAGGGTCTCGATTGCCCCAGCATACAGCCCCCGCGCCGCCGCCCGAGGGGCGGAAGAACGGCCCGCCCCGGAAGCCCGGACGGAAGAGGGTGCTTCGAAGCGCCAGCCCGGCCGCCCCCGAGGGAACGCGGGGGCAGCGTTCGCCCGCGGAAACGGCGTGCAAAGCCCTGCCGGAGGCAGGGCTCTCGCGCCGCGCGTCGCTTCGCGCGCTCGCCCGGCAGGCGGTGCCCGCGGGAGCCCGGCCCCCGGCGAGGGGGCGGGCTTTGCGCTCCGAATCGGCCCGCTACCGCGCGGCACGAGGGGGCGTTCGCTGCCCCCGCGTTCCCTCGGGGGCGGCCGGGCCGGCGCTTCGAAGCACCCTCGTCAGTGCGGGGCTCTCAAGGCTACAAACGCCGAACCGGCCGCCCCCCGAGAGGGGAGCGGCCGGCGCGGATCTGCTTCAGCGGGTAACCGAAGGGGAGGGGTCGGCTCAGAAGTCGTGGCTGTGGCCGCCGCCGCCGGGCGCCGCCTTCTCCTCTTTCGGCCGCTCGGCGACGAGGCACTCGGTGGTCAGCATGAGGCTGGCGACTGAGGCCGCGTTCTGCAGCGCGGTGCGCACGACCTTGACCGGGTCGATGACGCCCTGCTGGAGCAGGTCGCCGTACTCGCCGGTGGCCGCGTTGTAGCCGAAGTTGGCGGCGCCCTCGCGGACCTTGTTGATGACGATCGAGCCCTCTTCGCCCGCGTTCGCCACGATCTGGCGGAGGGGCTCTTCGATCGAGCGGCGGATGATCTGGACGCCGAAGCGCTGCTCGTCGTTGACCTTGACGCCCTCGAGCGCCTTCTGCGCGCGGATGAGCGCGACGCCGCCGCCGGGGACGATGCCCTCTTCGACGGCCGCGCGCGTGGCGTTGAGCGCGTCCTCGACGCGGGCCTTCTTCTCCTTCATCTCGGTCTCGGTCGCGGCGCCGACCTTGACCACGGCCACGCCGCCGACCAGCTTCGCGAGGCGCTCTTGCAGCTTCTCGCGGTCGTAGTCGCTCGTCGTGTTCTCGATCTGGCCGCGGATCTCCTGCTGCCGCGCCGTGATCTTCTCCTTCTTGCCCGCGCCGTCGACGATGGTCGTGTTGTCCTTGTCGACCACCACGCGCTTGGCGCGGCCGAGGTCGGTCATCGTGACGTTCTCGAGCTTGAGGCCGAGCTCCTCGGCGATGACCTGGCCGCCCGTCAGGGTGGCGATGTCCTTCAGCATCTCCTTGCGGCGGTCGCCGAAGCCGGGGGCCTTGACGGCCGCGCACGAGAGCGTGCCGCGCAGCTTGTTGACGACGAGCGTCGCGAGCGCCTCGCCCTCGATGTCCTCGGCGATGATGAGCAGCGGCTTCTGGCTGCGCGCGATCGCCTCGAGGACCGGGAGCAGGTCCTTCATGTTGGTGATCTTCTTCTCGGAGATGAGCAGGTACGCGTCCTCGAGGACGACCTCCATGCGCTCCGAGTCGGTCACGAAGTAGGGCGAGAGGTAGCCGCGGTCGAACTGCATGCCCTCGACCACGTCGAGCGAGGTGTCCGAGCTCTTGGCCTCCTCGACCGTGATGACGCCCTCCTTGCCGACCTTCTCCATCGCCTCGGCGAGGAGCTTGCCGATGGTCTCGTCGCCGTTGGCGCTGATCGTGCCGACCTGGGCGATCTCCTTCGGGTCTTTGGTCTGCTTGGCCTGGGCCTTGAGGTTCTCGACGATCGCCTCGACCGCCTTGTCGACGCCGCGCTTGATCTCCATCGGGTTGTGCCCGGCGGCGACCAGCTTCGAGCCCTCGCGGTAAATCGCCTGGGCGAGCACCGTCGCGGTCGTGGTGCCGTCGCCGGCGACGTCGCTCGTCTTCGACGCCACCTCGCGCACCATCTGCGCGCCCATGTTCTGGAACTTGTTCTCGAGCTCGATCTCCTTCGCCACCGTCACGCCGTCCTTGGTGATGGTGGGCGAGCCGAAGCTCTTCTCGATGACGACGTTGCGGCCCTTGGGGCCGAGCGTCACCTTGACGGCGTCGGCGAGCGCGTTGACGCCCTCGAGGATGAGGTTGCGGGCGGTCTCGGTGTAGACGATTTCTTTGGCTGCCATGGTGTTCTCTACCGTGCGCGAAAGGTTGAGGGCTCGGGGGGGCCTAACTTGTTCGACTGCTCGATGACGCCCAGGATGTCGTCTTCGCGCAGGATGAGGTGCTCTTCGCCGTCGATCTTGACCTCGGTGCCGCTGTACTTGCCGAAGAGCACCCGGTCGCCCGCCTTGACGTCGAGCTTGCGCACCGTACCGTCTTCGAGGACCTTGCCGTTGCCGACGGCGATGACCTCGCCCTCGATGGGCTTCTCTTTCGCCGTATCGGGAATGATGATGCCACCCTTCGTCTTCTCTTCTTCTTTGACTCGCTTGACGATGACGCGGTCTTGAAGCGGGCGAATGGCCATGGTTCGAGCTCCTCTTTCTCTCTGGCTAGACTCAGGCCCGAGGGCGGGGGCACGCCGGCCCAGACCCCCCCGCACGGCAGCGGAGGAGACCCTCGAGAACCTCGCTTGGTCGTTTTGTTGGCACTCGTCGGTGATGAGTGCCAGCAAGCGCGCCGAACTTAGCGCGCCGCCCTAGCCTGTCAAGGGCCGCTTTGCGCCTCGCAGCCACCCCCCACCTCGGCTGCTAACCCGGGCCGCCCCAGCCCCGGCCCCCCTCGACGGACTGGGCAAAATACTCCCTTTTGAGCCACCCTCAAGGAGTGAGTGCGCTGTCGGGTCGCCCAGCGGGGGCCCGACGCCCTCGGGGTGGCTGCCGCCCCAGCTGTGCTGGTCGGCACCCCCCCGCGGGCCTCTACCCCCTGCGTGGTCCGGCGGCGCCTCTTCCTTCTGGAGGCTCGCGTCGGTTCCCGTGGTTGTCAGTCGGCGTCTCACTTCAGCGCACATAAGCCTAGAAGCCGCCCCCCAGGCAAGGTTCTGGGCTACATCGACGACGCGCGGGCCCGAGGGGCCCCCACAGACCAACCCCACCGACCGCCGGGGCGTACCCCGGGCGAGGCCCCGGGCGCGCGACGCCTCGCCGCGCCGACAGGGGCTGGGCTTCGGCTCGCCGGGCGAGGCCCCGGGCGTGCGAGGCTTCGCCCCCCGCGCGGCGCCGCGGCCGCCCGCGGGGCATGGGCCGGCGAGCGCGCCGAGCTCGGCCGGCGGTGGGCCGGCGAGCGCGCCGAGCTCGGCCGGCGGTGGGCCGGCGGCGATCGTGCGCGCCCGGCCGGAGCCTCGGCGGCGCGGCGCCCCCGCGGCCTCGGGCCTCGCCCCGCGCGTTCTTCGCGCCCCGGCGGCCTCGGGCCTCGCCCCGCGCGTTCTGCGCGACCCCTCGGCGCGGGGTTTGCTGAATCTTCGCTCGGCTTGCTCAAGGCGGCGTTGCGCCGCCCGTTCTTTCGGAAAGGTGGTTGACCGATGAGCATCGTGATGACGGCGGGCGACGTGAATTCTTTCTTCGGTGAGGCCGTCGGCTCGGCGCTTTCGACCAACCGGGTCGACGCCTCGGCCGGCGCGAAAGAGTACCTCGTGGGCGTGCTGGTCGATTACGCCCAGTGTGGCGAGGTTGCCTCGATGCTCAAGCGTCCGGTGGCGCTCCTGCTCGACGAGGCGCTCAGCGCGCCGCCGGCCGAGCGCTTCGAGCGGCTGAAGGGCGTCGGCGACAACTCGCTCTACGTGAGCGGGTTCTTCCACGAGCACCTGAGCGCGCGCGGGGTCGATTCGGCCTACGTCGCGCGGCTGGGCTCGACCGCGTACGGGGTCGCGGCCGGCATGATCGGCGGCGGCGACGGCTCGGCGGGCGACATCTTTCAAGAGCTCGCCTCGAAGTTCGGCGCCTTCACGCGCGTCCTGCGCGAGGTGGCCGACGCGATCTTCGCCCAGAGCGCCCGCGACGCCGCCTCGCTCGTCAAGGTGTACGAGCGCTGGCAGAGGACGGGCTCCGAGCGGCTCGGCCGCGCGCTCGTCGCGCAGGGCCTCTTGCCGGTGCGCCCGGCGGGGGGGGTGCACTGACGGCGCGGCGGCGGCCGGCGCCGGGCGACGCGACGCCGACGCCGGCCGGGCCCTCGCTCGCCCGCGGTTTGCAGCGCCGCCTCGAGTCGTTCTACCGGCTCGAGCCCCTGCCCCCCATCGACGACTTCGCCCGCGCGCAGGGCGAGGGCGACCGCGAGGCCGTGTTCGTGCGGCACGGCGAGGGCGACGACGTCGAGGTCGCGGTGGCGCTGCCGCCCCCGGGGCTCGCGCCGCCCGGCGCCCCGATCGATCTCGACACGCTCTGCCAGGTGGTCGAGGGCGTCTCGCACTTCGTCTACCTCGCCGAGTGCGTGCGGACGCGCCGGCCGACGACGCTGCTCGAGCTCGAGCTGCAGGCCGAGGTCGACAAGTTCGTCGTGCTCGCCTTCGGCCCGCTCGCCCGGTCCGATCTCGACACCGTGCGCGCCGTGCACGCCTCGCTCTACGAGCGCGTCGCCTTCCTGCACGACGCGGCGTCCGAAGACGGCGAGCGCTACCGGCTCGCCAACGGCCTGGCGGCGCGGCTCTGCGCCCGGCTCTGGCGGCCGCGCGGCCGCGGCCACGCCGCCCGCTCGGGGCGCGAGGTGCTCGTGCGCTTTTACCGCGAGGGGCAGCAGGACAAGATCCGCCTGGCGCGGGCGGCGTGAAGGGCGGGGGCGCAGGCCCGGCGCAGATGGCGCGGTCGGTCGGAGGGCATCGCGAAACGCCCGGCCGACGCCGCCCAGGCTGAAGCCCGGGCTACGCCAGCACCGCTCGTACGGCGCGCAAAGCCCGGCGCTCTGGCGGGGCTCTTCGAGACGGGCCGCTGCACGCGCGGCCTCCGGGGGACCGACCGAGGGAGCCCGGCTGGAGCGCCGGGCTTGCCAGGCCGTATGCACTGCTCTCGCGCAGCCCGGGCTTCAGCCTGGGCGGTCGCCGCCCCGCGCTGCGGTACCCGCGGGCCTCAGGCCGGCCGCCAGCCGCCGCCGCGCTCTCTGCGGCGGCACTCGGGCTTGAGCTCGCTCCGGGCGTCGGGGCCGAGCAGCTCGCAGGGGTCGAACCAGTGCAGCGTGCGCGCCGAGGCGAGCGGCTCGGGGCAGGCGCCCTCGAACTCGGCGTTGTCCGGGCAGCGCCTTCGCCAGAGCCCGAAGCGGTCGGGCGCGTCGGCGAAGCAGAGCACCTCTTTGACGCCGCCGTTGCAGTTGGTGGCGACGACGAGCACGGGCCCCGGCAGGTCGGACGCGCCGGGATCGACCCGCACGACGACGTCGTGGTGAAACTCGCCCTGCTGCCAGTGGTCGACGAGCTCGTAGGCGCCGGCGAGCTCGCGCAGGGCGTCGAGCAGGGCGCCGAGGGTCAAGCAGGAGGCGAGGCGTTCGAGCGGCGGGGCGGGCATGGCGTCGCGTCTAAGGTAGCCGAGGGGCGCCCCGCGCGCCCGCGCGCCGCGGCCTCGGCGGCCGAAAAGGGCTCGGCTCGAGGCGGTCGCCGGCGCGCCGGGGCTAAAAATCCCAGAAGGGGGCCTGCGCCCGGAGGGTCGAGCGGACGGCCCGGTCGGCGCCGCTGGTGGGGGCGGGCTCGGGCGGGGGGGTCTCGCCGGTCAGCACGCGGGTGCAGGCGAGGACGCTGCGGGCGAGGGCGTCGACGTCGTAGCCGCCCTCGAGCAAGAGGGCGAGGCGGCCCGCGGCGTGCTTGCGCGCGATCTCGTCGACGATGCCGCAGAGGGCGGCGAAGCCGTCGTCGGTGACGTTCATGGCGCCGAGCGGGTCGTCGCGGTGGGCGTCGAAGCCGGCGGAGACGAGCACGAGGTCGGGCTTGAAGGCCTCGGCGACGGGCACGAGCACGCGGCGGAAGGCGGCGACGTAGTCGGCGTCGCCGAGGCCCGGGGGCAGGGGCACGTTGACCGTGTAGCCGGCGCCCTCGCCGAAGCCGACCTCGGTGGGCGAGCCGGAGCCGGGGTAAAAGGGGAACTGGTGGGTGTTGAAGACGAGCACGTCGGAGCGATGCTCGAAGATGTGCTGGGTGCCGTTGCCGTGGTGCACGTCCCAGTCGACGACGAGCACGCGCTCGCAGCCGAGCTCGCTGCGGGCGTAGGTGGCGGCGACGGCGGCGTTGTTGAAGAGGCAGAAGCCCATGGCGCGCTCGGCCTCGGCGTGGTGGCCGGGCGGGCGCACGAGGGCGAAGGCGGCGCGCGCCCTGCCCCGGACCACGGCCTCGACCGCGCCCATGGCGGCGCCGGCGGCGCGGTAGGCGGCCTCGACGCTGCCGGGCGAGAGGGGCGTGTCGGCGTCGAGCTCTTCCCACTGGCCCCGCAGCGACTCGAGCCGCTCGACGTAGGCGGGCTCGTGCACGCGCGCGATGAGCTCGGCCGGGGCGGCCCGGGCGGCCTCGCGCGAGGTGCGCGGCAGCGGCGACGCCGAGAGGCGCTCTTCGATGGCGCGCAGGCGCGCGGCGCGCTCGGGGTGGCCTTCGCCCGTATCGTGTTCGAGAAACGATGGGTCGCTCAGCAGAAGGACGTGGTCGCTCATGGCACGGGACTAGCTTCCCAAGCTGCGGCGGGGGGCCCGCGTCCGCAAGGGTGAAAGGTGCGGGCCGCCCCCCGGGCGGGGGCGGGGCCCGGGTGGGCCCGGGCGGGTCGGGGGGTGACAAAGGCGCCGCCTTGGGCGAGGCTCGGCGCCATGCGACGGGGCCTTCGGGCGGTTGAGCGCGCGGCGGGGCTGCTCTTGGCGGCGGCGCTCGGGGCTTGCTCGGGGCGCGCGGGCGCGGGGGGCGAGGGCCCGGCGGCGTCGGGCTCAGCGGCGGCCTTGGCCTCGGGCCCGCCGGCGAGCTCGGCCAGCGCCGGCGCGGCGGCCCAGGCGCGCTTTGCGGCGCTGCGCGACGCCTTCGTCGACGAGTGGCTGCGCGACGAGCCGGCGCAGGGGCGCACGCTGGGGCTGCGCGCGTCCGAGGGCAAGGTGGCCGGCTACGGGCGCGAGGCGCTCGCGCGGCGGGTCGAGCGGCTGCGGCGGGCGCGGCGCGAGCTCGAGGCGCTGGGGCCCGGGGGGCTCGGGCCCGAAGAGGCCTTCGACCGCGCCCTCTTGCTTTACCAGATCGACAACGAGCTCTTTCACCTCGTCGACCTCGACGAGCCCTCGAAGCTGCCCCAGTTTTACGTCGAGCTCTTCGCCGTCGACCACTACATCAAGCGCGACTACGCCCCGCTCGAAGACCGGGCCGAGCGGCTGGTCGAGCACGAAGAGGCGGCGCTCGCCGAGGTCAAGCACGTGCGGGCGAACCTCGCCCCCGTGCTCTCGCGGCCCGTGGCCGAGACGGCGGCCGAGGTCTACGGGGGCTACGCCGACTACCTCCGCAAGGACGTGGCGCGGGCGCTCGAGCGGCTCGGGCCCGGGCCGCTGCTCGAGCGCTTCACGAAGGCGAACGGCGCGCTCGCGGCCGAGGCCGAGGCGATCGCGGCGCACCTGCGCGAGGCGGCGAAGCGGGGCGACCAGGGGCACGTGCTCGGGGGCGAGAGGTTCCTCGCGCTCTTGCGCGTTCAAGAGGGGTTCGAGGGCACGCTCGAGGCCTTCCGCGAGGCGGGCGAAAAAGACCTCGCGCAGAACCTGCGGGCCTACGAGGCGTCGCCCGCCGCGAAGCTGCCGCCCGCGCGCCCGAAGCCCGAGCGGCTCCTCGCCGAGACGACGGCGATGGTCGAGGCGGCGCGCGCCTTCGTGCTCGCCAAGGGCCTGGTCACGCTCGCCACCGACGACACCGCCGGGGTGCGCGAGACGCCGCCCTTCATGCGCTGGAACTCGGCCTTCTTGGACGCCTCGGGGCCGCTCGACCCGGTGCGCGACGCGTTCTACTACGTGACGCCGCCCGACCCGAGCTGGCCGCTGAAAGAGCGGCTCGAGTACGTGCCGACCTACGGCGACATCGCGTCGACGACCACGCACGAGGTCTACCCGGGGCACTTCGTGCAGGGCCGCTGGCTCGAGCGGGCGCCGACCCGGGTGCAGAAGATGGTCTCGAGCTACTCGTTCGTCGAGGGCTGGGCGCACTACGCCGAGCAGATGATGGTCGAAGAGGGCTTCGCCGGCGGCGGCGCCGAGGAGGCGCGGCGCGGGCAGCTCGCCGACGCCCTGCTGCGCGACTGCCGCTACGTCGTCGCGCACGGCGTGCACGCCGGGGGCATGACGCTCGAGCAGGCCGAAGAGCGCTTCCGGCGCGACTGCCGCCAGGACAAGGCGACGGCGCGCCAGCAGGCCCGCCGGGCCACCTTCGACCCGGGCTACTTTGCGTACACCCACGGCAAGCTCGCCCTCCTGGCGCTGCGCGAGGAGGTGAAGCAGAAGCTCGGCCCCGCCTTCTCGCTCCGGCGCTTTCACGACGAGCTGCTCGCGCACGGGCAGCCGCCCGTCGGCCTCCTGCGCGCGCGGGTGCTCGCGGCGCTCGCCCCGGGGCGCTAACGCGGCGGAAAGGGTCGGACGGCGATGCGGCGGAGTCACGAGGCGAGGCGCAAGGTGCTGCGGGGGCTCGGCGCGCTCGGGCTGGCGGGCGGGGCGGCGGCGCTGCTCTTGCCCTACCGCAAGGGCGGGTGGTTCGTGCGCGAGGTGTGCGGCGAAGCGTTGAGCCGCGCCGCGCTCGAAGAGTCGCTCCAGCTCGGCACCGAGTTCTTGCTCGCGCAGCAGAAGCCGGCCGGCAACTTCGTCTACGAGTACGACTGGGTCGCCCGCCAAGAGCGGCCGGGCGACAGCCAGGTGCGGCAGGCGGGCGCGGCCTGGGGCCTGGCGCTCATCTACCTCTACCGGCCCGACCCCAAGGTCGCGGCCGCGCTCGAGCGCGCCTTCGGCTTCTTCGCCAAGCACGCCCGCAAGGGCCCGAAGGGCGAGCTCTTCCCCGGCTACCCGCGCGAGCCGCGGGGCTCGCTCGGCACGCTCGCGCTCCTGACGCTCGCGCACGTCGACTTCGTGCGCGCCGCCAAGGGGCGCCTGCCCGACGAGCGCCTCGCCCCGCACCGCCAGCGCCTCGACGCGCTCGCCGCCGCCCTGCTCGCGATCCGCACGCCCGAGGGGCTCTTCCACAGCGAGTTCGACCCCGCGACGGGCGCGCCCGCGGGCGACCCGAACCCCTACGGCGACGGCGAGGCCCTGCTCGCGCTCGCCAAGCTCGCGCGCTACCTCGGGCGCGACGACCTCAAGCCCGCGCTCGCCGCGGGGGCCGAGGCGGCGCTGACCAGGCACGTGCGCCGCGCCCTCGAAAAGGACCGCGACTCGGACGAGACCAAGGGCTTCTACCAGTGGGGCTCGATGACCTTCTACGAGCTCGCGACGGGGCCCTGGCCCGAGTTCGCGCGCTACGGCGACGAGGTGCTATCCCTCGCCGACTGGATGCTCGACGTGCACCACGTCCTCGAGAAGCCGCGCAACACCGGCTACGCCTTCGAGGGCATCTTGCACGCGCTCGACCTCGCCCGCCGCCGCGGCGACAAGGCGCGGGCCGACCGCTACCGCTGCGTCGCCGAGCAGGGGCTCGAGCGGCTGACGGGCTGGCAGGCGGGCGGGCCGCTGCCGAACGGCTACGTGCGCGACCATGGGCCGCCCGACCCGAAGGGGCGCGGCGGCGTGCAGAACGAGCGCGCCGACCCGGTCTTGCGCATCGACGTCACGCAGCACCAGATGCACGCCGTCTGCCTCGCCCTGCGCTGGCTCTACCCGCCCCCCGGCGGCGAGCCGCCCGTGCCGCCCCCCCCGCCCGGCGGCCCGGGCGAGGCCGCGGCGCCCGCGCCCGGCGGCCAGGGCGAG
Organism: Polyangiaceae bacterium; assembly: GCA_035762175.1. Lineage (GTDB taxonomy): Bacteria > Myxococcota_A > Polyangia > Polyangiales > Polyangiaceae > DASTPP01. Next base: position 51,788 of record DASTPP010000313.1, read on the forward strand.
GCCGCGGCGCCCGCGCCCGGCGGCCAGGGCGCGCCCGGCGCGGGCAGTAGCGCGGCGCCGGGCGCGGGCGCATCGTCGGGCGGGCGGCCCCCGGCGGGCGGCGGGCGCTGAGCGATCGAACGACGACGACGACGACGAGGAGACCAACGTGGTGAGCGAGATTCGCGACGGGCTCGACGGCGCCATTGGCAACACGCCCCTGATTCGCCTGCACGCCCTCTCGGAGGCGAGCGGCTGCACGGTGCTCGGCAAGGCCGAGTTTCTCAACCCCGGCGGCAGCGTCAAAGACCGCGCCGCGCTCGCCATCGTGCGCGCGGCCGAGCGCGACGGGCGCCTCGGCCCGGGCGGCGTCATCGTCGAGGGCACCGCGGGCAACACCGGCATCGGCCTCGCCCACGTCGCGCTCGCGCGCGGCTACCGCTGCGTCATCGTGATGCCGAGCAACCAGTCGCAAGAGAAGATCGACCTCTTGCGCTCGCTCGGCGCCGAGGTCGAGCTCGTGCCGCCTGCGCCCTTCCGCGACCCGAACAACTACTACCACGTCGCCCGCCGGCGCGCCGAGGCCACCCCGGGCGCGCTCTGGGCCGACCAGTTCGAAAACCCCGCCAACGCCCAGACGCACTACGAGACCACGGGGCCCGAGCTCTGGCGCCAGGCCGGCGGGCAGATCGACGGCGTCGTGATGGCCGCGGGCACCGGCGGCACCATCGGCGGCGTCAGCGCCTTTCTCAAAGAAAAGAACCCCGCCCTCGCCGCCTACCTCATCGACCCGGCCGGCTCGGGCCTCTACGCCTGGGTGACGCGCGGCGAGTTCGCCTCCGAGGGCAGCTCGATCACCGAGGGCATCGGCATCATGCGCGAGACGGCCAACTTCCGGCGCGCGCGGCTCGACGGCGCCTTCCGGGGGAGCGACCGCGAGGTGGTCGAGATGGCCCACTTCGTCTTGCGCCGCGAGGGCCTCTTCGTGGGCAGCTCGTCGGCCCTCAACTGCGTCGGCGCCCTGCGCCTCGCCCGCAAGCTCGGCCCGGGCAAGATCATCGTCACGGTCTTGTGCGACGGTGGCGGCCGCTACCAGTCGCGGCTCTTCAACCCCGCCTGGCTCGAAGAGAAGGCCCTCACCCCCAAGGCGAAGGGGCTCGAGTTCCTCGAAGACTGAAGCGTTGCAGTGCCACTGCCGCGGCGCCCTTGACCGGGCAGGCCCGCGCGGTCCGGGCCCGCCGGGCGAAGCCTTCGGGGCGGGGCTGCGTGGGTCGGCTCCGCCGGGCGAAGCCTTCGGGCCGGCGCTGCGTGGGTCGGCCCCGCCGGGCGAGGCCTTCGGGGCGGGGCCCCACGAGAAAGGCGAGGCGTGGTGCGATCGCTTGTAACTTCCGGCCCGCCGGCGTCAGGTACGGGGGTGACGCTCATCCCGGTGACCTGGGGCGCGGTTCCGCCGGCGCTCGGGGGCGAGTCGGCGGGGCCCTCCGAGCGGGCGCTGCTGGCGCGGGCGCGCGCGGGCGAGGTCGACGCGCTGCGCTCGCTCTACGAGCGGCATGCGCCGGCGGTGCGGCGCTTTTTGCAGGGCCTGCTCGGCGACGCGACGGCCGCCGACGACGCGCTGCAAGAGACCTTCGCCCGGGGCTTCCGGCGCCTCTCGACGCTGGGCGAGCACGATCGGCTCTCGCCCTGGCTCTTCGGCATCGCACGCAACATCGCCTACGAGCTGAGGCGGGGGCGGCGGCGCGACGGGCACGGTCCCGGGGGCGAGGCGGGCGGCGGGCCCGGCGACGAGCCGGCCGAGGGGCGCACGCCCGAAGACGAGCTGCTCGGGCGCGAGGCGGCGCGGGCGGTGGCGCGGGCGCTCGAGCGGCTGAACGACGACCGGCGGGCGGCGCTGCTCTTGCGGGTCGATCACGAGCTCGCCTACGACGAGATCGCGCGGCTGATGGGCTGGTCGCTCGCGAAGGTCAAGGTCGAGATTCACCGGGCGAGGCTCGTGCTGCGCGCGCATCTCGCGGGGTACGAGGGCGATGACGAAGCGGGAGGTGGGTCGTGAGTGGGTGTGACCTGGGGGCGGTCGAGGCGTACGCGCTCGGCGAGCTCGGGGGCGAGGCGGCGGGGCGGCTGCGGGCGCACCTCGGCGCGTGCGCGGCGTGCTCGCGCGAGCTCGCGCTCCTGCGCGCCGAGCGGCGGGCGCTCTCGTCGTTCGCGCGGGGCGAGCCGCGGCCCCTGCCCGCCTTCGAGGCGGTGCTCGCGCGCTCGCTCGCCGGCGAGGGGCGCGGGGCGGCGGCGGCGGCCGGCGCCAGGCCCGCGCGCCCGGGCGGCCGGCGCGGGGCGTGGCTCGGGCGCCTGCGGGCGCTCGGCGAGCGCGCGGTCGAGGGGGCGCCGCGGCCGCCGCCGGCGTGGGTCGGGCTCGGCGCCTTCGCGGCGGCGGCCGCGATCGTGCTGCAGTTCTTGCCCGCGGCGAGCAGCCCTGCGCCCTTCCTGTCCGACGAGCCCGGCGGGCTCGCCTGCCGCGTCGAAGAGCCGGCGCGCTTCGAGGTCGCGGTCGCCTCGGCCGAAGACGCCTTCCGCGCCTGCCTGATGGTGACGCCGACCTACGCGCCGCCCGCGCTCGTCGAGGGCGACGCGGCGGACGGGTCGTTCGATTGATTGATTGGTTGATTGATTGATTGATTGAAAGCACGCGGCGGCGTAACCGCCACCCCGCCCCCGTCACGTAGAGGGGCGACGCCGCGGCGCCCGGAGGCGGGCCGCGCGGCAGGCGACGGAGGCAATCATGATATCGAGCGTGCGCGTCGGTGTGGTGGCGCTATCGTTGTTGATGGCGGCGGCGGGCGGTTGCGGTCGGGCGAACGAGGGCGGCCAGGGCGCGGCCCCGGGCGGCGCGGGGCCCGAGGGCGCGCCGGCGGTCGCGGCGGCGGCCGCGGCGGTGGCGGCGGTGCGGGTGCCGGTCGAGGGCGCGCCCGCGGCGGGCGTGGCGACGGCGCCGGTAACCATCGTCGCCTTCAACGACTACGAGTGCCCCTTCTGCCGGCGGGCCGACGGGCTCTTGGCCGAGCTGCGGGCCGAGTACGGCGAGCGGCTGCGGGTGGTGGCGCGGCAGAAGCCCTTGCCCTTCCACGAGAACGCGCGGCCGGCGGCGCTCGCGGCGCTCGCGGCGGCCGAGCAAGGCAAGTTCTGGGCGATGCACGAGCGGCTCTTCGGCGCGCAAGAGGGGCTCGGGGGCGACGCCATCGAGCGCGCGGCGCGCGAGGCGGGGCTCGACCTGCGGCGCTTCCGCGCGGCGATGGGCAGCCAGGCCGTGCTCGACGCGCTCGAGCGCGACGAGGCGCTCTCGCGCTCGCTCTCGGTGCGGGGCACGCCGACCTTCTTCGTCAACGGGCGCGCGCTGACGGGCGCGCGCTCGCCCGAAGAGTTCCGCGCGGTGATCAACGAAGAGCTCGCCCGCGCCGAGGCCGCCCTGAAGAAGGGCGTCAAGCCCGCCGAGCTCTACGCCAAGCTGGTCGCCGAGGCGCCCGCGCCCCCGGCCGCGCCCGAGGGCGAGGGCGGCGACTGCGGTTGCGGCGACAAAGACAAGGGCGGCGAGTGCCCCGGCGCTGGCGCGGCCGACAAGGCCGGCGGCGAGTGCCAGGGCGGGGCGGCGGCGCCGGGCGGGGCCGACGCGCCCGTCGAAGAGGTGCAGCTCGGCGACGCGCCCCTGCGGGGCCCGGCCGACGCGCCCGTCACGGTGGTCGTCTTCTCCGACTTCGAGTGCCCCTTCTGCGCCAAGGCCGAGCGCACCCTCGCCGAGCTCGAGAAGCAGTACGCCGGCAAGCTGCGCGTCGCCTACAAGAGCCGGCCCTTGCCCTTCCACAAGCACGCGAAGCTCGCGGCCAAGGCCGCCCTCGCCGCCGACGAGCAAGGCAAGTTCTGGGCGTACCACGACGCCCTGCTCGCCAACCAGCGCGAGCTCGAACGCCCCGCGCTCGAGCGGCTCGCGCGCGAGCTCGGGCTGCGCCTGGCCCGCTTCGACGCCGCGCTCGACTCCGACCGGGCCGAGGCGCGCCTGCAGGCCGACATCGGCGAGGCCGACCGGCTGAAGGTCGCGGGCACCCCCACCTTCTTCATCAACGGCCGGCGCTTGGTCGGCGCCCAGCCCGTCGAGGCCTTCCGGGCCGTCATCGACAAAGAGCTCGAGCGCGCCGGGCGCTGAGCCGGCGTGAACGGTAGCCGGACGGTCCGGCGACCGTTCCGAGGGGCCGCGCCGGGGCCGGCGGCAGGGTTTTTCGCGGCCCCGGCGCGCGGCCCGCCGCGTGCTCGTGGCCCCAGCATGACCGGAATGCCCAACCTGCCCGAGCTCACCGTCGGCCCCGCCTCCCGCCGGGGCGCCGTCACCGTCTTGCCGCTCTTCGCCGCCGCGCCGCCGCGCCAGGCCGACTACCGCCTCGGCGCCGACGCCATCGCCGACGGGGCGCTCGTGATCCGCGAGCTCGCGCAAGGCATGGACGCCGGCCAGCTCGAGGCCCTCAACCGCGACGTCCGCCGCGTCTTGCTCGTCGAGGGCGACCACCTGCTCGGCATCAACCAGAACCGGGTGCTGACCTCGACGGCGCTGGTCGGCGGCTTTCAGCGCCTGGGCCTGCCCGTCTCCTGCGTCGAGCGGGGGCGCAGCCGGCCGCACGCGAAGCCCGCCCCGCTCACCGTCACCGGCGTGCCCGCGGGCCTGCGCCGCATCGTCAAACGAACCGTCACCCAGGCGCTGCTCTCCGGCCGGAGCCGCGCGGCCGACCAAGACTGGATCTGGGGCGAGATCGCCGACCAGCAGCGCCGCCTGCGGGTGCGCTCGGCGACGGCGGCGCTCGCCCACACCTTCGCCGAGCGCGCGGGCGAGATCGGCGACGTGGCCGGCGGGCTGCCCTACGCGCCGGGCGCGGTGGGCCTCGCGATCGGCGTCGGCGCCGAGCTCGTCTCGATCGACCTCTTCGACGCCCCGGCGACCTGCGCCCACTACTGGCAGCGCCTGGTGCAGGGCGCGGCGCTCGAGGGGCTCTCGTCGGGGCCCGAGGGCCTCGTCGGGGGGGCCGAGGTGCACGCGCTGCTCGAGCAGCTGCGCGGCGCGAGTTGGACTTCGGTCGCCCCGGTCGGCGAGGGCGAGGAGCTGCGGGCGGCGACGCCGGCGGGCGCGTCGGCCTCGGCGCTGCTCTTCGGGCCGGGCCTCGTGCACTTCGGCGCCGTCACCGGGGCGCCCCGCGCGGGGGCGGCCGACACGGACGGCGTGCTACGCTCGGGGCCGGGCCGGCGGCCCGCCCCCATGCGCTACCAACTGCCCGAGGCGCTCGCCGGCCGCTACACGATCGCGGGGCGAATCGGCGTCGGCGGCGCGAAAGAGGTGTTCCGCGCGACGCCGGCGGGGGGCGGCCCCGACGTGGCCATCGCGCGGGTGCCGGGCGTCGAGCCCGAGGCGTTCGAGCACGAGGTGGCCATCCTCCGGCGCGTCGAGAGCGAGTACGTCCCGCGCATCTTCGAGTCGCTGGTCGACGAGTACGGCGACGGCTACCTCGTGATGGAGCGTTGCGACGGCCCGAGCCTCGCGCAGATCGTCGCGCGCGGCCCGCTCTCGGTCGACGAGGCCGGGCCCATCGTGCTCGCCTTCGCCCGCGGCCTGCGCACGATTCACGACGCGGCGGTGCTGCACCGCGACGTCAAGCTCGAGAACGTCATGCTCTCGTCGACGCCCGCGGGCGCGACGGCGCTCAAGATCCTCGACTTTGGGCTCTCGGCGCAGGCCACGAGCGCGGCGACGTCGGTGGGCCGGGCCAGCCTCGCGGGCACCTTCCCCTATATGGCGCGCGAGGTCTTGACCGGCCAGGGCCTCGACGCCCGGTCCGACGTGTACGCGTTCGGCGTCTGCTGCTACCGCCTGCTGGTCGGCGACTTCCCCCTGCCGCCGGCCGAGGGCGAGTCCGACCTCGCGTACCTGTCGCGCCTCTGCGCCGTCCGAGCCCACGATCTCTCGCGGCTGCCCGCGTCGCTGCCCGAGGCGGCGCGCCTGGCGCTCGAGGCGATGCTCGACGCCCGGCGCGAGCGCCGGCCCTTCATGCCCGAGGTCGTCGCCGCCTTCGAGCGCTCGTTCGCCGACGCGCCCCTCGCCGCGCCCGCCGGGGCCCCGCGGGCCGCCCCCGCGCGGCGGCTCGAGCTCGCGCGCTCCTCGCGCATCGAGGCGCCCGTCGCGACGCCCGAGCACCTGCTCGTCGCCCCCTGCGTGTACGCGCCGCTCGTCGTGCTCGAGCCCGACCCCTCGGGGCGCTCGACCGAGGTGCGCGCCTTCTCGGCCGACGGCTCGCCGCGCTGGTCGCGCTGGGTCGAGGGGCGCCTGACCGCGGGCCTGCGCGCCGATCTCGACGGCGACGGCGTGCGCGAGCTCTACCTCGCCGGTCCCGGCCGCGTGGCGGCGCTCGACGCCACGGGCCAGGTCCGCTTCTCGAACGCGATCGGCGTCTCGGCCCTCGCCCCGACGCTCGTCACGCTGCCCGGCGCGTCGCCGCGCTTCGCGGTCGACGGGCGCGTCATCGACCCGCGCACCGGCCTCGACGTCGGGCGCCTGCCCCGGGTCTTTCGGGGCGACGGCCGCGGCCTGCAGCACGCCGCCGACCCGCGGGGTCTCGCCTACAACGGCTTCGCCTCGCAGGCCTTCTGCGGCGCCAACGGCACCGCGGCCGCCATCGTCTACCACCCGGGCGACGATCGCTTTCACGTCGCGCACCTCGAGGAGGGCCGCTCGGGCCGGCGCGTGCAGCTCGCCGTCTACGGGCCCGGCGGGCCGCGCACCCACGGCCTTTCGGTCGCCGAGTGCGATCTCGGCACGGGCGACGCGGCCGAGATCGATCGCCTCATCGCCCGGGGCGCCCCGCTCTTCGGGCCCGAGCACTCGCCCCTCGCCGCCCTCGACGAGCGGGGCCAGGCGGTGGTCATCGCGCCCCTGCTCGGCGCCGACCGCGCGCTGCCCTCGTGCCTGAGCGCGTTCGCGCTGCCCTCGGGCCGGGAGGCCTGGCGCTACCACCTCGACGTCGCCCGCGGCGCCCGGGCCCTGCTCGCCGACGTCGACGGCGACGGGCGCGTCGAGCTCGTCGTCGGCACCGGCGAGGCGCTCGCCGCCTACGACGCCTGGACGGGCGAGCCGCGCGGCACGCTCGCGTGCGACGGCCTGCCGGTCGCGTTCGGCGACCCCTTCGCGACCGGCTCCGCGCACCTCATCACGGCCTCGCCCGGGGGCATCGAGCTCTGGCGCGGCCCGCGCTGCCAGCCCGGCGCGATGCACTGGGTGGGGCCCCGCGCCGACCTGTGGCGCACCGGCACGCTGCGCCCGAACGGCCTGCCGCTCGGGCCGGTCTGACCCCCGGAGGGCCGGCGTGGCCGGCCCGCCATCAGGTGGGGGCGAGCCCGAGCTGACGCATCCGTAGGCGCAGCCCGCGCGGGCTCACCTCGAGCCTCGACGCCATCGCGTCGACGTCGCCGCCGAGCGCCTCGGCGCACGCCACGATCTCGTCGCGCCCGAGATCTTTCGCCTTGCGAAGCCGCGGGCTGCGCGCGATGAGCGCGTCGAGGTGGGTGCGCGAGACGCCGAGCGCCTCGGCGGTGCGGTTGAGCTGAAAGCGGTGCTCGCGCAGCGCCGAGAGCAGCCGCTCGTGGTCGACGGCCCGCGCGTCGTTGACGCCGCCCCCGGCGAGGCTCGTGACACCGCCCCCGGCGGGGCGGGGCGGCGCGAGGTCGGGCTCGAGATCGGACGGCGAGGCCACGCGGCCCGCGCGGGCGGCCGCGGCGAGGCGCTGCGCGGCGGCGCGAAGCTGGCGCACGTTGCCCGGCCAGGGCTGGCGCACGAGGTCGGCGAAGAGCGACGCGGGCGTGCGCAGGCGCGCCTCGGTGGTCTGGTCGGCGAGCCCCTCGGGCAGCGCCTCGGCGAGAAAGCGCGCGAGCAAGAGGCCGACGTCGACGCCGCGCTCGCGCAGCGGCGGCACCTTCACGACCCTCGACGCGAGGCGAAAGTAGAGCGGGCCTCGAAAGCGCCCGGCGGCGGCCGCGGCCTCGAGATCGGCGTCGGTCGCCGCCACCACCGCGACGTCGACCCGGCGCGGCCGGCCGCCCACGGTCTGCACCTCGCCCAGCTCGAGCGCGCGCAAGAGCATCGGCTGCACGGCCTCGGGCAGCTCGCCGATCTCGTCGAGAAAGAGCACCCCGCCCTCCGCCCGCTCGAAGTAGCCCGCGCGCCGCTCGCCCGCCCCCGTGAAGGCCCCGCGCTCGTGGCCGAAGAGCTCGGCGGCGGCCACCGCCGGCGGGATGGCCGCCACGTTGACCGCCACGAAGGGGCGCTTCGAGCGCGGCCCCGCCGCGTGCAGGGCCTGCGCCACCAGCTCTTTGCCCGCGCCCGTCTCGCCGCGCACGAGCACCGGCCCGCCCGCCGCGGCCGCGTCACGCACCTCGGCGCGCAGCGCGTGCATCGCGGCGCTGCGGCCGAACATGCCGAGCTCGCCCTCGCCCCGGGGCTCGTGATCGCTCGTCAGCCAGAGCACCACGCGGTCCGCGAGCGCCACGTCGAGGCCCCGCCGGACCTCGTCGGCCGTCACCTTCCGCCCGCTGCCCGCCGCGAGCGCGACCCCCCCGACCGAGATCTCGACGCCCCCGGCGTTCTCGATCTCGACCGCGCCCCTGGCGAGCTTGCGCACCACGATCGGCCGGCGGCTGACGTAGGGGTCGTCGAGCGGCCCGGCCTCGCCCCCCTCGGCGTCGACGAGCGAGGGCGTCAGCCGCGCGATCTCGGTGACCCGCTCGCCGAGCGCGATCACTTCGCCGGCCCGACCGATCGTGGGGTGGTAAACGAGCACCAGCGAGGGCTCGCTCGGCCTCGCCGCCGGCGGTTGCCGGCGGGCCTCGCGCGTGGTCTCGACGAAGCGCGCCCGCCGGGCCATCGGGCGAAGTTTGCCGCCGAAGCGCCCCCCGCGGCAAGGCGCCCGGGCGCCCCGGGGTTTTGACGCGCGGGGCACAAACCGAGGCCTGGGGTTACCCAGGGGGAAGCGGTCGACTGCTTGTTTCGGCCCAAAACGCGCCGGCCGCGCGGTGTGGCCGGCTTCGGGGCGTCTGGGTTACTCCCAGTCGATGTCGCCGACGCGGCGGTGGCGGAAGAAGGCGTAGTAGACGGGCAGCCCCGCGCCGATGAGCAGGAGGCCGACGAGGGCCTGGCGGGGGGCGGTGAAGAGCGTATTGACGAGCAAGAGGGTGGAGGCGACGAGAAAGAGCGCGGGCACGACGGGGTAGCCCCAGGCGCGGTAAGGCCGCTGGGCGTGGGGCAGGCGACGGCGGAAGAGAAAGACCGAGCCGGTGACGAGGGCGTAAAAGATCCACGAGCCGAAGAGCACGTAGTCGGTCAGCGCGTCGAACGAGCCCGAGAGCGCGAGCAGCGAGGCCCAGACGCCCTGCAGGGCGAGGGCGCGCACGGGCACGCGGGTGCGGGGGTCGAGGCGGGCGAGGCCGCGGAAGAGCAGCCCGTCGCGCGCCATCGCGTACGGGATGCGCGCCCCGGTCAGCACCGAGGTGTGCAGCGTGCCGATCGACGAGGCGACGAGGCCCGCCGCGCTGAGGCCCGCGGCCGCCGGGCCGAGGAAGCGCAGCGTGACCTCGCGCGCGACCGACGACGAGGCGGGCACGCTCGCGATCGCGAGGGGCGAGAGCACGTAGAAGTACGCGACGTTGACGAAGACGTAGAGGCCGACGACGGCGAGCGTGCCGCCGACGAGGGCGCGGGGCACGTTGCGCTCGGGGTCTTTGATCTCGCCGGCGACGAGGGTCAGGTTGTTCCAGCCGTCGTAGCCCCAGAGCGCGCCGAGCATCGCGGCGCCGAAGCCGGCCGCGCCCGAACGGGCCGCGGGGTCGACCCGCTCGCAGACGCCCGCGGCGCCCGAGGCGACGAGGTTGGCCCAGTCGCCCTGGGCGAGCCAGAGCCCGCCGAGGCCGATGCCGAGCACGAGCGCGATCTTGACGCCCGTCAGCACCGTCGCGGCCCAGCCGCTGACGGCCACGGCGGCGCAGTTGAGCAGCGTCGTCAGCGCGATGAGCGCGAGCGGGGCGAGCTGCATCGCGCCGAGGCGAACGGTGCGCCCGGCGAGCTCGAACGCGAAGGGGGCGCCCTCGAGCGCGCCGCCGGTCAGATCGTTCAAGAAGATGGCGAAGGCGACCGCGACCGAGGCCTGCGAGCCGGTCTTGGCGATGAAGATTTGCATCCAGCCGTAGAGGAAGCCGGCGCGCGGGCCGTACGCCTCGCGCACGAAGACGTACTCGCCGCCGGCGCGCGGCCAGAGCGCGGCGAGCTCGGCGTAGGTGAGCGCCCCGGCGAGGCTGAGCAGGCCCGCGGCGACCCAGGCGCCGATGACCAGCCCGGGCGTGCCGACGTTGCAGGTCATCACCCGGGCCTTCAAGAAGACCCCGGTGCCGACGACGTTGCCGATGATGATCGAGACGGCGGCGAGCAGGCCCAGGCTGCGGGCGAGCGTGATCTTGGGCGACCCGTCGCTCGGGCGCGACGGGTAGGGCCGGCCCCCGCTGTCGACGGGGGCGGGCGTGGGGGGCGGGGTCGGCGTCGGCATGCCCGGGGCTCGGGCGCGAGCGTACCCCGGTTTTCGCCCGGGTCGACGGGCGTCGTGCTCCGGCCCCGATTCCGGGCAAGCGGTCGCGCGCGCGCTCGCGCGCCAGGGGGCGGCCCGCGCGGGGCGCGCCCGCCGCTCAGAAGCGCAAGCCCGCGCCGATCTCGAGGCGCGCGCCGAAGGCCGGCGCGACCGCGTCGCCGAAGCGGGCGAAGAGCAGCTCGCCCGCGGCCTGGGCGCCGACGAAGTACGCGTCGCCGACGGGGGCGTCGACGGCCAGGTGCAGCTCGGGGCCGGCGGCGAGGGCGCGGCTCGCCTCGCGCGCGTCGTAGCCGGCGCGCGCGAGCCGCCCGGCGTCGCGCCGCTCGCGGCGCTGGTCGACGAGGGCGGCGTTCGCCCCGACGCCGGCGCGCAGCGTGGTCGCCCCGAGCGCGATGACGTGGTCGAGCGAGACGCCGCCGCCGGCGAGCGCGACGCGCACCTCGTGCACCCCCGCCCGCTCGCCGCCGTAGGCCCCGAAGGCCCGGACGCCGAGGGCCCAGTCGCCCGGGCGGCGGCGGTACGAGAGCGCCGCGAGCCCCCCGACGCTCGCGAGCCGCGAGCCGAAGGCGCCGAGCGAGAGCCCGAGCTCGTTCGGGCGGGCGACGACGGCGCCGCCCTTGCGGGCGAGCACCTCTTCGGCCACCGGTCGAAACTCGCGCGCCTCGAGCTTGCGCCACTCGCCCTTCGCGAGCACGAGCTCGGCGGCGCCCCGCACCGAGGGGCCGCGCGCCTGCACGACGTAGCGCCCGGGCGGCAGCGCCAGCCTGACGTCGCGCTCGGGCAGCCCCCACGCCTCGCCCAGCACCGAGCGCGAGCCGGGGGCGTAGACGAGGTAGTGCACGTCGGCGGCGCGGGGCAGGGCGAGGCCGGCGCCCGCGTCGGACAGGCGCGTCAGCACGAGCGGGCCCGCCTCGCGCAGATCGAGCACGGCGAGCGGCCGCTGCAGCGCGCCGCCCGACCGCGCCGAGCGGTAGAGGGTCTGGTCGTGGGCGAAGCGGTAGCTCTCGGCGAGCGTGACGCGCCGGTCGGCGTCGGCGTCGGCGGCGCCGCGCAGGCCGCTCACCCAGTAGTGCGTGAAGAGCGCGCCCGAGAGCTCTTCGGACTCGTGCGCCGCCTGCCCCTCGCTCGTCGCGAAGAGCCAGACGAGGCCGCGCGCGCCGTCTTCGCCCTCGAGGTTGACGGCGAAGCCGGGCTCGGCGCGCGGCCCCTTCGGGCGCAGGTCGGCGCTGCGGCAGGCGTCGGTCACCACCACCTTGAGCCCCGCCGGAAAGGCCCGGAGCCGCGCGCCGAGCTCGGCGACCGAGAGCGCCTCGCCGCCCAGGTGCAGCCGCTCTTGGTCGCCGTGGCCGCTGAAGTAAAAGAAGAGGGTGACCTGCTCGGGCCGGCGCTGCAGCGCGAGCGCGCGCGCGACCTCGAGCGCGGCGAAGAGCGCCGCGGGGCGCGGATCGTTCAGCACGAAGGCGTGCTCGGGCGCGACGCCGCCGTGGCGCACGAGCACGTCGCGCACGCCCGCCGCGTCTTTCTGGGCGTGGCGCAGGGGCGGCTCGCCCGGCAGCCCCGCGCCGTGCCCCGCGGCGACCAGCAGCCGCAGGGGCTCGGCCCGCCCGAGCGAGGGCAGGAGCACGAGCACGAGCGCGAGCAACCACCGCATCACCGCTCGTCGACGATACGCGCGGCGATGACCCCGTCCAGGCGTTTCGTCTGCCGGACCCGCTCGACCGCCTCGGGCGTGCCGGCGACCACGTAGCCGCCGTTCGGCCCGCGCTCGAAGCGCAGCGCCTCGGCCGAGAAGTGCGTGCCGGCCTCGACGAAGGCCGGCGGCGAGAGCGGCACGAACTCGCCGTCGTCGCCGAGGAAGCCGACGGCGAGCGGGCCCGCCGCGTCGAGCGAGACCTCGGCCCGCACCCGGTCGGCCTCGCGCACCGCCACCTCGCCGCTCAGCCGCTCTTGCCGCCCGCCCCGCTCGCGCACCAGCGCCAGCACCGGGCCGCCCTTGAAGCGCGAGGCCGCCTCGTCGCCCGGCGCGGGCAAGCCGAGCGGCGAGCCCGCGGCCGCCGCGGGCGGCTCGCCCGGCCCCGGGGCGCCGCCCCGCAGCAGCAAGGCGAGCGCGGCGGCGGCGGCGAGCGCCGGGGCGGCGAACGTGATCGAGCGGGCGGCGAGCACGCCCGGCGCGGCCCGGGCCTTCGCGCGCGCCTCGACGCGCTCGGCGAAGCGCGCGGGCGCGGGCCCCGCGGCGCGGAAGCGGGCGATCTCGGCTCCGGCGCGCGCCACGTACGCGCGGCACGCCTCGCACGCGGCGAGGTGCTCGCCCGCCTGGGCGTCGTCGTCGCCTGCGGCGAGGGCGTCGAGCCGGTCGGAGCTCGGGTGCGGGCTCATGGCGAAGTCGTCTCGGGGGCGGGGGTGGGGGCGCGCAGCAGCGAGGCGGCGCGGACGCGCAGCGCCTCGACGCGCTTGTTCACGGTGACGCGCGAGAGGCCGACCTCGTCGGCGATCTCGCCCTGGGTCAGGCCGTCGACGAAGGCGAGCACCGCGATGCGCCGGTCGGGCCCGTCGAGCGAGCCGAGCAGCCGGAGCACCCCGTCGCGGATCTCGAGCGGCACCTCGGGGTGCGCGCCCACGGGGTCGTCGGGCGAGGGCTCTTCGAGCCTTCGTACCTTGCGCCTTCGCAGGTGGTCGAAGCAGGTCGTGTCGACGACCCGGTAAAGAAAGCGCACGGGCCGCTCGCTCGCCGCGAGCTCGTCGCCGTGCCGCAAGAGGCGCACGAAGGCGTCTTGCAGCGCGTCGTCGGCGAGCGCCTCGTCGCGC
>DASTPP010000314.1:0-2072 GCA_035762175.1 Polyangiaceae bacterium
GACGAAGAGCGTTTCCATCGCGTCACACCGCCACGTTGATGGCCTTGACCACGCCGTTCTCGTCGGCGTACTTGGCGTCGAAGCGCAGCGTCGCGACGACGCGCAAGACGCCCGCCGAGATGTCGCGCCAGGTCTCGAGCCGGATCTGCCGCCAGATGCCGACGTAGACGTTCTTCGGGTTGCACAGGAGGGCGTTGGTCTGGTTGCCCGTGCCGAGCGTCTCGGGCAAGAGCGGCACCGGCCGCACGGGCACGCCCGAGTAGAGGACGGGGGCGTCGGTCTCGAGGAACTTGTCGCCGGCGACCGTCGCCCGCTCGGCGAGCAGGTTGCGGTAGCCGAGCTCGCTGTCGACGCTGACGAGGTAGGCCATCTGGCGCCGGTCGCGCAGGTACTCGCTCGGCATCGAGCGCAGCATGTCGCGCAGGAGGTCTTTCGTGAGGGGCGCGCCCGCCGCGTCGACCAGGTGGCTCTGGGCCTGCACGAGCAGCCCGTTCATGGGCTGCAGGAACGGGTCGGCCGACGCGGTCGAGCCCTGAATCAGGACTTCCTCCATGTCGCGCGCGATGGCCTCGGCCATCATCTCGAGGATGGTCTGGCGCAGCTCGCCCCGCTCGACGTTGTCCTCGAGCACCTCGTCGGTCAGGTGCACCTCGGCCTTGAAGAGCTTGGCGTCGAGCTCGACGAAGGACAGGTCTGGCCTCGAGCGGTCGGCCTGTGCGAGCGGCACGGCCTCGGCGCCGGGGCGCAGGATGCGCGAGCCGAACTTGATCTTCGGCACCTGCTTCTTCGGCGCCGCCATGGGCGTGACGGTGGCCATCTGCATCAAGACCGACTGCTTGATGAGCAGGCGCATGAACGTCTTGGCCTGCTCGGGCACGAGGTAGCCGCCGCCGGCCGTCAGGTCGGCGATGACGAGGTCGGCCTTTTCGAGCAGGTCGCGGTTGGAGAGGTGGGCCATGGGGCGGGGGCCTTCAAACGTCGTGGAAGGAGACCGTGCGGTCGACGCTCGCGCGGTCGAGGGGGCGGTTGAGGTCGAGCGGCCAGCTGACCTCGGCGGGGGCGGCGGGGCGCGGGGGCGCCTCGGGCGAGCGGCTCTGGGGCACGCCCGCGCGCTTCTCGAGCGCCACGAGGCGCTCGCCCTGGGCGGCGACGGCGGCCGTGAGGGCCTTGAGGGCGGTGGCGATCGCGCCGAGGCCATCGGCGGCCGCCTTGTCGGCGGGCTCGGGGGCCGCCTCGTCGCCCGCGTCGGTGAGCAGCGCCTGCACGTCGGCGAGCGTCGAGCGAACGGCGGCGATGACGGCGCCGACCTCGCTGCCCCCGTCCGCTCCGGCGTCCCCCTCGCCGCCGGCCTCGCCCTCCGGAGGGTCGTAGCCGGCCGCGCCCGCGAGGGCGTCGGCGGCCTCGCGCAGCTCGCCCGCGAGCGCGGGCAGGTCGGCCGCGCCCTCGCCCTCGGCGACGGTGCTCAGGAGCTCGACGGCCTCGGTCAGGCTCTCGAGCGCGCTCAGCGCGACGCCGAGGGGACCCGAGGCCTGCTTGTCGACGCCGTCCGAGGGCGGCGTGACGTCGGCCGGGGGCGGAGCCGTGGCGGCGGGCGCCGGCGGCGCGGCGGGTGCGGCGGACGCGTCGTCGGGGGCGCCGCGCTTGCGGGTCGCCCCCTCGCGGGCCTTCTGGCGCGCACTGAACGCGGTCTTCTTCTTCGTCATCGGGTCGTCCCTCTTCACGAGCAGGAAGCGGCGGTTGTTGGCGGCGCGGTCGACGAGCGAGACCTCCTCGACCACCATGTCGAGCAGGCGGTGGACGCGACGGGCGGCGGGCGTCACGCGGCCCCCGCGGCGCCATCGGGCGGGGCGCCGGACGCGTTCGGTTCGGCAAGGGCCGCGTCGGCCCCGGCCTCCGGGACCTTGCGCATATGCCGAACTCGACATATTCGTCGATATCCAGAGAGTGCGTTTATGCCGAGCGAGGAGCCTTCCCATGCGCAGAGCTGAATTCGGTGTAGGCCCCACTCGGCATAATCTCTGGGCATCCTCGCGCGACTCGTGGCGACACGGCCTGCTTCGACGAGGAACCAG
>DASTPP010000315.1:0-10499 GCA_035762175.1 Polyangiaceae bacterium
CGCCGGCGCGCGCGGGCCCTACGCGAGCTTCGTCGGCGTCGCGCCCCTCGAGGCGCCCCGCTACGTCATCGCCGTCGGCGTCGAGGGCGCGCGCGGCAGCGGCGGCGAGCTCGCGGCCCCCTCGTTCGCGCGGCTGGCGGCCGAGGCGCTCGCGGCGCCGGGCGCGTCGCCCGACCCGGGCGGCGGGTGACGTCGCCCGCCCGGCGGGCCGCCTGAGCTCGCCCCCGGCTCGGCCGGCAGGGCCCTCGCTCGCCGAGCAGGCAAGGGCACCGCACGATCGGCGCGAGGGGCGAGCGCCAGCTCCGCCGTCGGCTCGAAACCGATCGGAGACAGGCTGACGCCGGGCCCCACTTCGGCCGGCCCTTGGCCCGTGTCTTGCCTAGCAGTGTCGCCATGAGCGCGACCACCCACGGCAACGAGACTCACCGCGAGCGAACGACACCGCGCAAGGGGCAAGGCAAGGGCGAGCGGCGCGACGAGGGCGAGTCACCGATCGGGCGCGGCCACGAGCGAGAGCCCCTCAAGCACTACCTCGCGTTGATGGCCACCTTCACGTCGGTCTCGACCGCCGCCCTCGCCGGCTTGCGCGCGGCGGGACGGCCCTTTCCGGCGCGGGTGCCGCCCAGCGATCTGCTCTTGCTCGGCCTCGCCACCAGCCGCCTCAGCCGCCTGCTCACCCGCGACAAGGTGACGCGCGTGGTGCGCGCGCCCTTCACCGAGGTCGAGCCCGGCGCCTCGCCCGACGAGGTCAAAGAGCGCCCGCGCCCCGTCGGCGATCCGCGGCGCGCGATCGGCGAGCTCCTGCTCTGCCCGCGCTGCGTGGCCGTCTGGGCCGCGATGGCGCTGGGCTGCGGCTACGTGCTCTCGCCGCCCGTCACGCGCCTGGTGGCCGGCGTGCTCGCCTCGGCCGCCATCTCGGACTTCGTGAACGCCAAGTTCGCCGACCTGCGCCAGGCCGCCGAGGCCAAGGCCACCTGAGGGCCGCGCCGTCGCCTTAGATCGACCCGAGCGGCGTGCCGGCGGGCGGCGCGGGGAAGGCCCGATCGATGGCCGCGACCTCGTCGTCGCTCAGGTCGAAGTCGGCCGCGGCGGCGTTCTCTTCGGCGTGCTCGCGCCGCGCCGTCTTGGGGATGGCGAAGACGCCCGGCGAGCGCAGCAGAAAGCGCAGCGCGACCTGGCGCGCGCTCTTGCCGTGGGCCCGCCCGATGCGGGCGAGCAGGGCCCCCCCGGGGCGCCGCTCGTCGGGGAAGTCGCCCGAGCCGAAGGGGCTGTAGGCGACGAGCGCGATGCCCTCGCGCTGACAGTAGGGCAAGAGCTCGCTCTCGGCCGCCCGGGCGCCGAGGTGGTAGAGCACCTGGTTGCACGCGATGCGCTCGCGCCCCAGCGCGCGCTGCGCCTCTTTCAGATCGTCGACGTCGAAGTTGCTGACGCCGACAAAGCGCGTCTTGCCCGCCGCCACCAGATCTTCGAGCGCGCGCATCGTCTCTTCGAGCGGGTAGCTGCCGCGCCAGTGCAAAAGGTAGACGTCGAGGCGCTCGGCGCCGAGGCGCCGCAGGCTACGCTCGCACGCCCGGCGCGTGCCCTCGCGCGACGCGTTCGAGGGCAGCACCTTGCTGACGACGAAGAGCTCGCCGCGGGGGCGGCGCGCGAGCAGCCGGCCGACGAGCTCTTCGGCGCGGCCGCGGCCGTACATCTCGGCCGTGTCGAGGTGCGTCATGCCCCGCTCGACGCCGGCCTCGAGCGCCTCGAGCGCGCCCCGCTCGCCCGCCTCGTCGGCCGGCAGCTGCCAGGTGCCTTGCCCCAGGACCGGCACCGCCACGCCCGTCGCGCCGAAGGGTTGGGTTCGCATGACCCCTCAGCCTGCCATGGCCGCCGCCCGCCCCCAACCCCCGCCCGTTCGCGAGGGGCGGCACGGGGCGTCAGCCCCCCACCCGCGCGCGATGGAGCGCCGCGGCAAGCGCCCCCGCGCGCAGGGACGCCGCCGCGCGGGCCCCCGGTCGCCTCGCCCCAGGTGTGGCATTCCGGCCGCCGGGCCCGGGGCCACGCGCGCCGCCTCCTCTTCTCATTCTTCTCTTCGGCAAAGCGCGCGCCAGATGGCGCCCCGCGGCCGCCCCCTCGGCCGGACAGAGGCGGGGCCGCGGTGCCCTTCTTGCACGCTCGCGCTCGCATGGACGACGTGCTCGCGCTCATCCTCGGAGGCGGGAGGGGCACCCGCCTCTTCCCCCTGACGCAACAACGCTCGAAGCCCGCCGTGCCCATCGGCGGCAGCTACCGGCTGGTCGACGTGGCGCTCAGCAACTGCCTGCACGCCAACCTGCGGCGCGTGTTCGTGCTGACGCAATACCAGTCCGAGAGCTTGAACACGCACATCGCGAGCACCTACCGCTTCGACGCCTTCTCGTCGGGCTTCGTCGAGGTGCTCGCCGCCGAGCTCACCGAGGAGCGCAGCGACTGGTTCCAGGGCACCGCCGACGCCGTGCGCCAGAGCATGCGGCACCTCGGGCGCGAGCGCTGGGAGGACCTCGCCATCCTCTCGGGCGACCAGATCTACCGCATGAGCTTCCGCGAGATGCTGCGCACCCACCGCGAGTCGCGCGCCGACGTCACCGTCGCGATGAAGGCGGTGCCGGCCGAGCAGACCTCGGGCTTCGGCATCATGAAGGTCGACGAAGACGGGCGCGTCGTGCACTTCGACGAGAAGCCCCCGGCCGAGCGGCTGCCGGGGCTCGAGTCGCGCGTGCACGGGCACGCGGGGCCCGCCTACCTCGCGTCGATGGGCATCTACATCTTCGGCCGCGCCGCGCTCGAGCGCGCGCTCGAAGACGGGTCGCACGTCGACTTCGGGCGGCACGTCATCCCCGCGATGCTGTCGCGGGCGCGCGTGCAGGCCTACCTCTACGACGGCTACTGGGAGGACGTCGGCACCATCCGGTCCTACTACGACGCGAACCTCGCGCTCACCGACCCCGAGCCGCCCTTCAGCTTCTACGACCCGCGCTGCCCCATCTTCACGCACCCGCGCTTCCTCGCGCCGACGCGCATGCGCTCGTGCGCCGTCCGCGACTGCCTCGTCGCCGACGGCTGCTTCGTCGGCGACGCCGTGCTCGAGCGCTCGGTCGTCGGCGTCCGCTCGCGCATCGGCGCCGGCGCCACCCTGCGCCGCACGCTCTTGCTCGGCGCCGACCACTACGAGACCGAGGCCGAGGCCGAGCGCGCCCGCCGCGCCGGCCAGCCCCCCGTCGGCGTCGGCGAGGGCTCGCTCGTCGAGGGCGCCATCGTCGACAAGAACGCCCGCATCGGCAAGCACGTGCGCATCGTCAACGAGGCCAACGTCATGGAGCGCGACGGCGGCAACTATTACATCCGCGAGGGCATCGTCATCATCCCCAAGAACGCCATCGTCCCCGACGGTACCGTCATCTAAGGCGCGTCGCACGTCGGCGCGCGGGCCCGCCGCGCGGGCGACGCAGCCTAACGTTACGTTAGCCAACAGCGGGGGCCCAGGGTTCGGTGGCACGAACGCGCCGGGCCGTGTCACGAAGGCCCGCGGGACGCCTCCTGGGTGTCGGCGGCGCCCGGGGCAGAAGGCCCATGAGGCGCGCCCCCGCCCCCGCGCGCCCGCGCCGCCCGCGCCCGCTTCGCCCAGCACGTCGCCGACGAGGTGCGGTGCGGCGTGGCACGCGCCCGGGCCCGCGGGGGCCGGGTGCCGGAGCCAAATCGGGCCGCATCAGGGCAGCGCGAGGGCTCGTCGCCCCGCCCGGCCGACCCTCGGCCCCGGCGCCCCGCATTCTTCATGGGCGGCAGCGGCGCCGGCGCGCCGCCGAGAGAATCGATGGGCCCGGGGCCCGTCTAACCCCCTCGTCCGACGAGCGTCCGCCAAATTGGCCCGACATTTGGGGTGAGCGCTCCGTTCGCGTGGGCGGGCGCCTTCGTGGTAGGGTCGCCGCTTTAGAAGAAGGAGCAAATCGATGTCGCCGGCCGTAAGGAGCCTACGCATGAAAAAGTCAGCGCTTTGGGCTAGCGCACTCGCCCTGACCTTCGCCCTCGGCGGGTGCACCGTCACGACCTATAGCAGCGGCAACAACCCGCCGCCCCAGAACTATAACAACGGCTACAACAACGGCGGCGGCTCCCAGGGCTGGCAGAAGCTCGGCGAGCGTACGATCGACGGCAACGTCGATCACGACGTCATCTACGTCGGCAACGACCGCGGGCCCTACTCGTCGGTGAGGTTCAAGGCCGAACGCAGCGCCCTCGAGGTCTACGACCTCGTCATCACCTTCAACGACAACACGACGTACCGGCCGCCGATGCGCCAGACCCTCAACCAGAACCAGACGACGGGCAACATCGATCTGCCCGGCGGGCGGCGCTACATCGCGCGCATCGACTTTCACTACCGCGACCTGGGCGGCGGCCGGAAGGGCCAGCTCGAGGCCTGGGGGCGCTGAGAGAGGCCATGAAAAAGACGACGACCTGGGCGACCGCCCTCACCTTCGCCTCGTTGCTCGGCGGCTGTACCGTCACCCACTACGACAACCGGCCGCCGCCCCCGCCGCCCGCCCCGGCGCCCCCGCCGCCCCCGCCCGGGCCCGCGCAGCCGCCGGCGCCCCCGCCCCCGCCCGCGCCCGGCCAGCCCCCGCCCCCGCCCGCCGCCGACATGACCGGCTGGCAGCGGCTCGGCGAGCGTTGGGTCAACAGCGGGGTCGATCGCGACACCTTCTTGATCAACAACCGCGGCCAGTACCGCGAGCTGAAGGTCAAGGTCGAACAGAGCTCGCTCGAGATGTACGACATGATCGTCACCTTCGACGACGGCTCGACGTACGCGCCGAAAGTCCGGCAGACGTTCGGCAAGGACGCGGTCAGCCGCAACATCGACCTGCCCGGCAGCGCGCGGCGCATCAAGAAGGTCGAATTTCAGTATCGCAACCTCGAGGGCAATCGCCGGGCCCAAGTCGAGCTCTGGGGGCGCTGAGCACGCCCGTTCGATGACCGAGGGCCGGGTGGTCCTCGACGCGGCGGCGCGCGCGGGGCTTTGGGCGAAGCTCGGCGCGCTGCTCGAGGCGGCGAGCGCGGGGGGGGCCGGGCCGCTCGCGCCGAAGCTCGACGAGGCGGCGCTCGCCGGGGCGCTCGCGCGCTTCGACTTCGAGCGGCCGATGGCGCCGGTGGCGGCGCTCGAGGCGGCGTTCGAGGCGATGGGCGCCTTCGACGTGAAGACGTCCGACCCGCGCTACTTCGGGCTCTTCGCGCCGGCGCCGGCGACCATGGCGGTCGCGGCCGACGCGCTCGCCTCGGCGCTCAACCCGCAACTCGCCGCCTTCGCGCACGCGCCCTTCGCCGTCGGGCTCGAGCGCTCGCTCGTGCGCGCCTTCGCCGCCCGCTTCGGCTGGGGCGGGGGCGGCGTCGAGGGGGCGCTGACGGGCGGGGGGGCCGAGGCGACCTTGACGGCGCTCGGGGCGGCGCTGGGGGCGAAGTTCCCCGCGTGGAGGCGGCGCGGGCTGCGCTCGCTCGCGCGCGATCCGACGCTCTACGCGTCGGTCGAGTCGCACCCCTCGCTCGTCAAGGCGGCGCGCGTGGCGGGCCTGGGCGACGAGGCGGTGCGGCGCGTGCCGGTCGACCGGGGCTTTCGCATGAAGCCGGCCGCGCTCGCCGAGGCCATCGCCAACGATCGGCTCGCGGGGCGCGAGCCGTTCCTCGTGGTCGCGACGGCGGGCACGACGAGCGCCGGCGCCATCGATCCGCTCGGCGCGACGGCCGAGGTGGCCGAGCGCTTCGGGTGCTGGCTGCACGTCGACGCCGCCTGGGGGGGCCTCGCGGCCTTCGCGCCCGCGCTCGCGCCCGCGCTCGCCGGCGTCGAGCGGGCCGACTCGATCGCGTTCGACCCCCACAAGGCGCTCTCGGCCCCGCTCGGCGTCGGGGCCTACCTGTCGCGGCGCGAGGGGGCCTTGCGGGGGGCGTTCGAGGCGCGCGCGGGCTACATGCCGCGCCGGTCCGAGCGCGACCCGTATGCGCATTCGCTCGCCTGGTCGCGGCGCTTTCTGGGCCTGCGCGTCGCGCTGCCGCTCGCGGTGGCGGGCTTCCGGGGGTACGCCGAGGCCATCGAGGGGCAGGCCGCGCTCGCCGCCTCGCTGCGGCGCCGGCTCGAGGCCGAGGGCTGGGTCGTGGTCAACGACACGCCCCTGCCGCTCGTCTGCTTCGTCGACGGCACGCGCCCCGACGGGCGCACGGCGCGCTTCCTCGCCGCCGCCTCGGCGCGGGCCCGCGCGAGCCACGGCGTCTGGGTCTCGCTCGTGCGCCTGGCGAGCGGCGCCCGGGCCCTGCGCGCCTGCGTCAACAACGTCCGCAGCGCCGAGGGCGACGTCGCCGCGCTCGTCGAGGGGCTCGGCGAGGCGCGCCGGGCGCTGCCTTTTTAGGGCGGCGCCCCGGGGCCGGCGAAGGGGCTGGGCCGGGCGGGCGAAGCGGGGCATGATCGGGCGGCATGTCTTGCGCGCACGGCCTGGTCGAGGGCAACGAGTCTTGCTTTTCGGTCGACGCCTCGAGCATCGCGTTCGGGCCCGGGGTGCTCGGCGAGGCGGGCGCGCACGCGCGCGAGCTCGGGTGCCGGCGCGTCGCGCTCTTCACCGACCCGCGGGTCGCGCGGCTCGAGCCGGTCGACGAGGTGCGCCGCTCGCTCGCGGCCGCCGGGGTCGAGGTCGAGGTGTACGCGGGCGCGCGGGTCGAGCCGACCGACGCGAGCTTGCTCGAGGCGGCGCGCTTCGCCCGCGAGGGGCGCTTCGACGGGTACGTTTCGGTCGGCGGCGGCTCGGCCATCGACACCTGCAAGGGGGCGGCGCTCTACGCGACGTACCCGGCCGACTTTCTGGCGTACGTGAACCGCCCCCTCGGCGAGGGGCGCCCGGTGCCGGGGCCGCTGCCGCCGCACGTCGCGTGCCCGACGACCTGCGGCACGGGCGCCGAGTGCACGGGCATCGCCGTCTTCGACCTCGTCTCGGCCGGGGCCAAGACCGGCATCGCCTCGCGCCGGCTGCGCCCGACGATGGCGCTCATCGACCCGCGCGCGACGGCCACGCTGCCCGCCGAGGTGGTCGCGGCGAGCGGCTTCGACGTGCTCTGCCACGCCCTCGAGTCGTACACCGCGCGGCCCTACACCGAGCGGCCGAGGCCCCCCACGCCCGCCGCGCGCCCGATGAGCCAGGGCCGCAACCCCTTCAGCGACGTCGGCAGCCGCGAGGCGCTCGCGCTCGGCGGCCGCTTCTTCGAGCGCGCGGTGCGCGACGCGTCCGACCGCGAGGCGCGCGAGGCGATGGCGTGGGCGGCGACGCTCGCCGGCATCGCCTTCGGCAACGCCGGCGTGCACCTGCCGCACGGCATGTCGTACGCCGTGGCGGGGCTCGTGCGCGACTACCGCGCCCCGGGCTACCCGCCCGACGAGCCGATGGTGCCGCACGGCGTGAGCGTCGTCGTCAACGCGCCCGCGGCCTTCCGGCTGACCGCGCCGGCCTGCCCCGAGCGCCACCTCGAGGCGGCCGCGCGGCTCGGCGCCGAGGTGCGCGGGGCCGCGCCGGGCGACGCCGGCGAGATCGTGGCGGGCCGGCTGATCGGGCTGATGCGCGCGGCGGGCGTGCCCGGCGGCGTCGCCGCCCTCGGCTACGGCGAGGCCGACGTCGAGGCGCTGGCCGAGCGCGCCGCGCTGCAAGAGCGCCTGACCGCGAACGCGCCGCTGCGCGTCGGCCGGGCCGAGCTGGCCGCGCTCTTCCGGGGCGCGATGGCCTACTGGTGAGGCGGGCGATGGGCGAGCGCGACGGGCGAGAGGGGGCGGCCGCCGGCGAGGGCGCGCCGCCGGCGGGCGACGAGAAGGGGCCCCAAGCAGACGATCGGCGGGCGCGCGACGAGGGGCGCGAGGCCTACCCGCACTTCTTGCAGATACCCACCCGCTGGATCGACAACGACGTCTACGGCCACGTCAACAACGTCGTTTACTACGCGTTCTTCGACACCGTCATCAACCGCTACCTCATCGATCGGGGCGTGCTCGACCTCGCGGCCGGCGCGACCATCGGCGTGGCGGTCGAGACGCGCTGCCGGTTCTTCCGGTCGATCGCGTTCCCCGAGGTGGTCGAGGCCGGCCTGCGCGTCGGGCGGGTGGGCGGCTCGAGCGTGCGCTACGAGGTGGGGCTCTTCGTCGAGGGGCGCGCCGAGATTGCGGCCTCGGGGCACTTCGTGCACGTGTTCGTCGACCGCGCGGGCCGCCGGCCGGTGCCCATCGCCGGCGAGCTGCGCGCGGCGCTCGAGGCGCTGCTCGTCGGCTAGCGCGGCGCGGGCCCGCGCCTCAGCGCGCGTCGAGGGGCGCGGTGACGCGGGCGAGCGGGACGCCGAGCGCCTGGCGGGCGATGGGGTCGAGCACGGCCTCGTCGCCGACGAAGTGGAAGGTGCGGTGCGTGTGCGTGAGCGACTCGCCGGGCTTGAGGGCGGCCGCGGGCGAGCTCGTCTCGAGCTCGTAGAAGCCGCCGAGCGAGGGCTTGCCCGGCCCCGTCGGGCCGTCGTTGTAGCTGTTGATGACGTCGCCGTCGAAGGGGTCTTTCTGCCGCTGCCAGAGGCTGTTGACGTAGCGCCGGCCGGGGGCGGGCGGCGGGGCGAGCTGCACCACCGTCAAGAGGCGCGCCGAGGGGCTGTAGCTGCCGGCCGCCTGGCGCGCCCGCCCGGGGCCGACGCCGATCTTGCCGCGCTGCTGGCCGTCGCAGACGAAGACGAGGTGACCCTCGGCCTCGCGCACCGCGAGCCGGTCGGAGGGCACCTTTCCGAAGTAATCGTCGCGCACGGCGGGGCCCGGCCCCTTCGGATCGATGGGCACGACGACGCGGGCGTCGGGGGCGGGCGCGAACATGCCCAAGATCCACACGCTGGGCAGGCCGCGGGCCGGGGCCCACGCCTCGCGGCCGGCGTTGGTGATACGATTTTCGGACTCGAACGCGACCCAGCGCAGCCCGGCCGGCGGCGCGAGGCCCAGCCGCGCCTTGAGCTCGCCCTCGTCGAGCACGCGCACCTCGCGGCGCACGGCGAGGCGCAGCTCGGTGCCGGCGTAGTTCGAGAGCGCCATCGCGCGTTCGAAGGCGACCGAGCGGGGCGAGCGCTGGGCCACGGCCCAGGCCCCCTCTTGCAGGGCGGCCGGCGTCTGCCACGCCTCGAAGCTGAAAGGCTTGCCCTTCGCGAAGAAGAGGCCGTACTGCCCGGCCTCGGGGCCCAGCCAGAAGCGGTCTTCGCCGCCGTAGTTGTCGAAGGCGGTGCCGGTCTTGCCCGAGGCGATGAAGTCTCGGTGCACCCAGCCGAGGCTGGGGCCGCCCTCGTCGACCGCGCTCGTCATCACCCGCCCCTGGTACTTCGGCGAGACCGCGACGCGCCCGCCCGAGGGGCCCTCGAGCACCACGACCTCGCCGTGCTGGCGCAAGAACGCGAGATCGTCGGCGAAGCGCGCGGCGCCCGCGGGGGCCGGGGCGGCTGGAGCGCCCACCGCCGGAGCGCTCGCGGCGGGGGCGCTCGCGGCGGGGGCGCCGGTCGCCGCAGCGCCCGCGGCGGGCGAGGGGCCCGGGGCGGCTTCGCGGCGGCCGGCGCCGCAGGCCGCGAGGGCCGAACAGAGGGGGAGCAGGCCGGCGGCGATCGGGGCGGGGCGCATGGGGGCCTCGTTTCTTCGTTCAGCGCCGCGCGCGGCGGACGCGGTCGAGGGCGACGACGAGCACGATGATGAGCCCGGTGACGATCGCTTGCACCCCCCGCCCGCCTGGCCGACAGATCCCCGGACCCGACGGGGGTCGAGCGAAGAGCGCTTCGACAGGTCCCCGGACCTGAGGGGGGTCGAGTGTGTTGGGGGCTTGCAGGTCCCCGGACCTGACGAGGGTCGAGTGCGGTGGGGTCTTGCAGGTCCCCGGACCTGACGAGGGTCGAGTGCGGTGGGGTCTTGCAGGTCCCGGGACATCCTGGAGATCGACAATTCGATCGCCCGGCCCCTCTCGGGAGGCGTCGGAGCCCCCCGCACCTCGGGTCGGTCGGGTCCGGGGACCTGAAACGACCCACTGGGGCAGCCCGCGGGCGGACGCGGGGGGTTGTCGAACGCCTGACGAAGCCAACCCTGGGGGGTTCGGGGGCCAGGTTCCGCGCCGACGGAACGCGCGCCCGGTGCTACCACCCCCCCCTGCTACGCCGGCGGAGGTTCCGCTCGCAGGGGATCGAACCGGCGCCCGCTTGCGGTGCCGAACCCCCGCCCTGGCCAGGGGGCCGGTGCGCTCCGGGGCGACCCGAGCAAGCACCTGGGCGAGCTGGCGGCCCCGGACGCGACGAGGGGGGGGCGAAACGCGCGGGCGGCCCCCGGCTTCAGCCCAATGCCGTTCACGTAGCGGCCGGCGAGAGGTTTCGCGCGACAAAAGGAGGGGGGGCGGCGAAGGTAGGGGTGTGAGGACCCAACCCAGCCGCCCCCTGCTCTTGTTCGACGCGCCGGCGCCCTG
>DASTPP010000316.1:0-2071 GCA_035762175.1 Polyangiaceae bacterium
GGCCTCGGCGGGCGCGGCCGGGGGCGGCGGCGCGAGGGCGTCGCCCCGCTGCGACCACGCGAACGCCCCGAGCAGCCCGGCCGACGCGAGCATGCACGCGACGGCCGCCTGCCGGCGCGCGCGCAGCGAGACATTCAGACGCCCCGCCCGGGCGGCCGCGTACGAAGAGAGCACGCCGCCCAGTGTACGCGGAATGAGCCTTCTCCACCACCCTCCGCTTTCGAACAAGCGCGAAATGGTGGAGCGGCCCGCCCCCGGCGCCCGCCGCCCGGCGCCCGGCGGGGCCTTCCGGCGTCGATCCGGGGCCCACCGGGGCCCGCGTTTTTCGATTCAAGGTCGGCCCGAATACCCCACAAGGCGCCCCGCGCCGGCCATGGCACGCGGCGTCATGGGCCCCGCCCGCCGCGGCCGCGCCGAGGGCCCTTGCGCGGCGGCCGCCGCCGATCGGGCGGCCCCGAGCGGGGGCGCCGGGCGAGGGGGCCCGGGCGCGGCGTGGTATAGGGGGCCGCGGCGCGCGAGGAGGCGCCGGGCGATGGCGCGAGCGGGCGGCGACGTGAGGCTCACCCTGGCCGGAGGCGAAATCGAGGCGCGCTGGGCGGGCGCGCCGGCCGAGGACGCCCTCGTGCTTCTGCACGAGGGGCTCGGCTCGGTCGCGCAGTGGCGCGGCGTCCCCGACGAGCTCGCCCGCCGGACGGGGCGCCCCGTCTTTGCCTACAGCCGCTTCGGCTACGGCGGCTCGTCGCGCTGCGCGCTGCCGCGCCCGCACGACTACCTCGAGCGCGAGGCCGTCGACGTGCTGCCCCGCGTGCTCGAGGCCGCGGGCATCCGGGGGGGCCACCTGGTCGGGCACTCGGACGGCGCGACCATCGCCCTTCTCTACGCCGCCCGGTGCGCCCCGCCCGGACTGCGCGGGCTCGTGCTCGAGGCCCCGCACGTCTTCGTCGAGCACGCGTGCGACGACGAGCTGCGGCGCGCGCGCGAGGCCTACGAGCGGGGCGACCTGCGCGCCCGGCTCGCGCGCTACCACGGCGACCAGGTCGACGTCGCCTTCTACGGCTGGAACGACACCTGGCTCGACCCCGCCTACGGCTCGTGGAACATCGAGGCCCTCCTGCCCTCGGTGCGCGTGCCCTCGCTCGTCATCCAGGGCGAGAATGACCGGTATGGCACGCGGGCGCACGCCGACGCCATCGTGCGGCGGGTCGGGGCGCCCTCGACCCTGCTCTTGCTGCCCTGTGGCCACACGCCCCACCGCGAGCTGCCCGAAGAGACCTTCGGCGCCATCGCCTCGTTTCTCGAGCGCTACCCCTGAACCGCCTCCCGGGCCGCCAGAGGGTGCCTCCCGGGCCGAGGCGGGCCGGCGCGGGCTCGGCCGGGGCGGGCGAGGGGCGAGGGCTGGCATTCACGAGCGGCCCGAGCAGGTTGACGAGCGTGCGTGCCTCGGTTGGGGCGGGCGAGGGGCGGGGGCTGGCATTCGGCACCGGTCTTGCTAAAGGCTTCCCCCGAGCCACCCCCCCCCCGGTAGGTATCTTTAGAAATCGGTTCGAAAAAATCTCGGTCGATGACGTTTTCCGTCCAGGTTCGGGCCCGCCGGGCGTATGGTCAACGATCATGACGACGCCCGGGCAGACCGTGGGCCAGCGGGTGCGGCTCGCGCGCACCGCGCGCGGCCGCGGGGTCAACGAGCTCGACCGCCTGATCGGCAGCAAGCAAGGCTACGTCAGCCGCCTCGAGAGCAGCGACCGCGAGCCGCGCGCGGACACCCTGCGCAAGCTCGCGCAGGCGCTCGGCGTCAGCCTCGAGTGGCTCGCCACCGGCGAGGGCACGATGGCGGGCGGGGGCGCCACGGCGCCCGTGCCCGCGCCCACGCTCGCGGCGGCGGCCGCCTCGGCCGTGAACCCCACGCCGCCCGGCCCGGTCGTCGTCTACGACGACGACGACCCCTACCCCAACCGCTCGCGCGCCCTCGCCCTGCTCGGCCACAACCTCGATCCGCGCGCGCGCGCCGTGCTGCTCTCGTACCGGTTTCGTTCGGGCGGGGGGCGCGACGACGATCTGCCGCTCGAGCTCT
>DASTPP010000317.1:0-8389 GCA_035762175.1 Polyangiaceae bacterium
GGGAGCTCGAAATCCGGGCGGATTCCTTCGCCCCCGGCCCCGGCCGACGGCTTGCGTCTCGGCCGCCGCGCTCGGTCCGCATTCGTCAGACAGAGCCTAGGCCGCCGTCCACGGTTGCTCGTCGCGGCTTCTCGTACGGCGTGCTTTACGCCGCCGGGCCCAGGCGCATGGTCCTACCTGCCAATGTGACGCGAGACAGCCGCGCACTGTAAATGTAGGAGTTCAGGGCGGAGGTCTGAGCGTGGTCGCCGCGCTTCGAGAAGCATTCAGGGCGGAGGTCTGAGCGTGGTCGCCGCGCTTCGAGAAGCAAACGGTTGCCACGAGCGAGCCCCCCAGATGTCGGCCTTCGCCTTCGAGTGAACGAGGGGCGAACGATTAACGTGGCGTTCCCCAAAGGCCGTAGCGGGCACGAACCTCGGCGAAGGGTTCGTCCTCGAACACACCGCTCTCGTCGCCCTCGTCGATGGCCGACCGAAGCTCCGCTAGTTCGGTGTCGTCTGGCTGCGCGCGCGCGACGGCTTCGACCCCGGCCCGCACCACGTCTTCGACCGTCGCGAAGCGGCCCGATGCCACCTGGGCTTGGGCCAAGCGGGCGATGTCTTCGGGCAGGTCGGTGGCTTCGAGGCGGCGAGGCATGGCGTAGGCCTTACGAAATACCGAATGATTCTGCCAAATGGCACTGCCCCGAACAAGGCACCCGACCGACGACTGCGAGGCGCGTTCCCCTCGGCAGGGGCGCGGAGTAGGTCGACGACGTCGGGGCTCATCGAGCGCGATTCCCGTGGTGCCCCGTCGGGCTGGCTCGTCGCCGACCGGCGGGCCGGCTCGTCGCCGACCGGCGGGCCGGCTCGTCGCGAACGGCGGGCGTACGAGTCGTCCCCCTGCGGGCCGACTCGTACCGCAGCCGGACGTCTTGTGACGTCGGCTCGGCCCGGCCGCGCGAGGCAGGACGAATCGGCTCGCGGGCGGGCGCCCGCCGCCTTGGTACGGCCGTTGCTGTGCGGCGGGCGCGGCCGGCGCCGGTGGCGACGATCGCATGGGGGGTTGGCGGACAACTCTTGCGAGAAGAGAAAGCACATGAACGTAATTTTCGTTCGGGCGAGCTGCCTCGTGGCGCTCTCGTTGGCATCGTGTCAGCCGGCCGACGCCGATGCGCCGGACGTCGTCGACGACGTCGAAGCGCTGGACGCGGAGGGGGGCAACGCCGCCGCCCCGGAGCGCGAGCTGGCGCGGGCGCGGCCCGTGCCCCGGGCGACGACCGACGCCTCGGGGGCCATCGCGGCCGCCGCCGAAGAGTGGAGCTGGCTCGACCTGCCCGAGTCGCGCTGCACCAACAACGCGCCGACCGGGGTGGGCATCAACATCAAGCCCGACGCCGAAGACCTGATGATCTATCTGGTAGGCGGCGGCGCCTGTTGGAATTTCGCGACCTGCGCGATCGGCACCGCGAGCAACGTTCGGTTCGGCTACGACCAGAAAGATTTCGAGAAAGACAAGATCCGAGACTGGTCGCTCTTCAACCGCGGCGAGGCGAAGAACCCGTTCCGCGAGGCCACCCAGGTCATCGTGCCCTACTGCACGGCCGACGTGCACGCGGGCGCCCGGGTCGCCACGTACACGGGGGCGGGCATCCCCCTGTCGATGGTGCACTTCGGCGCGAAGAACATCGCCGCCCTGGTGCCGCGGCTGCAGGCCACCTTCCCGCAGATCAAGCGCGTGCAGCTCGTCGGCACCAGCGCCGGGGGCTTCGGGGCGCAGCTCAACTACCCGTCGTTCGCCGCGGCGTTCCCGAACGCCACGGTGAGCGTGTTGGCCGACAGCGCGCAGATGATCGCGCCGAACGGCAGCCTGACGGAAGAGTGGGTGAGGCAGTGGGGCATTCCCCTGCCGCCCGACTGCGCGGGCTGCGCGTCGAACTTCCCCGCGTACGTCGATTACTTGAACCGCACGTACCCGCAGGGCCGCTTCGGCCTCCTCGCTTCGACGCGCGATCTTACCTTGCGCACGTTCTTCGGCTACCCCCTCGACGCGAACGGCTTCGAAGGCCGCACGAACGATCTGCTCGACGACCAGTACGAGCCGTACGCCAACGCCAGCTTCCGGGCGCGCCGGGCGACGCGGCACGGCTACCTGAACGGGTTTACCAACGTCAACAATCAGGTCAACGCCGACACCTTCGCCTGGGTCGAGGCGTTCCTGAAAGGCGACGCGCCCAACCAGTCGCCGAATTGAGGGCGGCGGACCGGCGCGGCGCCCCCGAGTGAACTCGGGGGCAGCGGACGCCCGCTCGTGCCCCGCGGCCTCGGCGCCGATTCGGAGAGCCAAGCCCGCCCCCTCGCCGGGGGCCGGGCTCCCGCGGGCGTCGGCTTGCGGGCGAGCGGGCGAAGCCGCTCGCGACGCGCGAGCCCTGCCTCCGGGCAGGGCTTGAAAGACCGTTTCCGCGGGCGTTCGCTGCCCCCGACTTCCGTCGGGGGCGGCGTTTCGCCCCCCCTGCCGCTCGCTCGCCGCCGGCACCGCCGGCGTCAGCGCGCCACGCGATAGACCACGCCGTCGCCTGCGCTGACCTGCACCAACTCGGGCGTCGCGCCTGTCAGCGTGCCGACGTCGGCAAAGTAGACGTATTGCGCGTCGACCCGCACGTACGCCGCCCCGAAGGGGTTACCCGCGTACGCCGCGGCCTTCGCCTCGACCTCGCCCAGCAAGAGCGGCTCGGCGTCGTCGGGCCCCTTGCGCCACGCTCGAAGCTGCCGGCCCTCGGCCGTCAGCACGTAGAGCGTCGCTTCGCCCTCCCCTCCGCCCGCCCCGGCCGCGCCGCCGGCCCCGCCCGCGCCCCCGCCGCCCGCCGCCACCACCGCGAAGCCCTCGACCGGGCCCGCCGCCGTGAGCTCCTCGCGCGGCGCCTCCGTCGGCGACGCCTTCGGCCGCGAGCGTACCGCCGCGCCGTCGGCCCAGTAGAACCGGTCGCCGAAGAGCTCGACCGCGCGAAGGCCCGCGCCCCCGCTCGCCACCGGCTCGGCCGCGTTCGACGATACCGCGCGCCGCACCTCGCGCCCCGTGCCGGCCGCGTCGACCGCGACCCAATAGGGCTGCGCGTCGCCGTCGACCGAAAGCCAGCTCGGGTTGACCTGTCCGAACACCTCCGGCGAGATGTCGCCCGTGCCGTCGGCCGACTTGCCGCGTACTGCGCCGCCCCCGCCGCCAATCAGCCAGTAGGCCTTGCCGGCCGCGAGCGCCACGTGCTCGATGCCCGGCTGCGCGCCGGCCACGAGCTGCGGCCCGAGGTCGGCCGGCGCCGCCGACACCAACCGTTGGTTGGCCACGTCGCTCGGGCTCGCCCCGAGGTCGCCCCAGAACAGCTTGCCGTCGGCGAAGGCGAGCGAGCGGGCGCGCACGATGGTGCCGGCGAAGGCGTTCTCGGCCGCGCCGCCCGCGCTCGCTTTCGCCACGCGGCGCATTCTTGAGAACGCGACGTTGTCTTTGATGGCCGGCGAGACCCAATACAGATAGCTGCCGTCGTCGGCGAGCGCGTACGGCGCCACCTCGTTCGACGCCATTGCCTCGGGCACGCACGCGCCTTGCGTACACGTCGCGCCCCGGCATGATCGCCCGCACGCGCCGCAGTTCTGTGCGTCGTCGGCCTTGAGGTCGACGCACGCGCCGCCGCACTCCACCGTCGGCGCCGCGCACGCGAGCCCGCCGCTGCCGCCCATGCCACCGCCGCCGCCGCCGAGCCCCGACGCGCCGCCGGTGCCCGACGCGCCGCCCGCGCCCCCGCCGCCCGACGCGCCCGCCGAGCCCCCGGCGCCCGCGGCGCACGCCGGGTCCGCGGGGCGGCGCCGGCAGTAGCCGTCGGGGTTGACCTGATAGCCCGAAGAACAGGCGGCGGTGAGGGCGCCGACCCAGACGAGGGTGCTCGCCCGCATGCTCAGAATGCGCCCCCGACGAAGGCCGCGGCCCCCGACGCGACGGGCAGGACGCCGCCGACGACGCGCGGCGGGTGCCTGGCGGTAAGAACGTAGGTTGCCAGCCCCGCGCCGGCGGCGACGCTGGCGCCGAACGAGACGACCGACAAGGCGCCATACAGGTCGGCGCGCTCGATGGCGTCGCGTTGCCCTTCGAGGCAGTCGCGCCCGGCGCAGGCCGCCTCGAGATCGTTCCGCTCGCTCGAGCGCAGCGCCCAGAACAAGCCGGCCCCGGCGAGCCCGGCGACGCTCGCGCCCCCGAGCACCCACGGCCAGGCCGAGGGGCGCGGGCGGACGGTGACCGGCGGCGGATCGCGAGGTCGGGCCGGCGGCGAGGCGGGCGGCGGGGCGGGCTCGAGCACCTGCGCGAGCTTCGCTTCCGCGCGCCCCCCCGGCTCGACGCGGGTGCGCACGCGGGCAAGGACGCGGTCACCACGACGCAGCTCGAGATCGTGCAGCCCGGTCTCGAGCGTGAGCTCGGCGTTGTCGGCGTAGGCGCCGAGCGGGTGGCTGTCGACGAAGAGCTCGCCCGCCCCCCCGCCGGAGAGGGCGACGTCGCCGACCGCCGTCGGCGTCACGAGCTTCTTGTAGAGCCGATCGGCGAGCCGGTCGGGCTGCGCCGAGTCGTAGGGCAGCGTCGCCGCGCGATCGCCCTTGCCCTCTTGCCAGAAGTGCAACCGTACGAGCGTCTTCGGGCCCTCGACGTAGACGAAGCCCCAGAAGAACTGCCGCGTGCGAAACCGTTCGCCGATGCGACGGAGGCACCTCTCGTCGAAGGCGCGATCGTTCGCCGCGACCACGGGTCGGGCCCAGTGCTTGAGCGGGCACTTGGCTTCACGGGCCGCGGAGAAGAGCGACGCGCTCTCGCTGTTCAGCGTGAACTCTTTTGAGTCCAAGATGCGCTGGCGCAAGGCGTTCGTCAGCGTCTTGGCGGCCACGTCGTGGCCGAGGTCGGCGTCGAGATCGAGCACTTGTGCCGCCTCGACGCCGAAGCCCATCGGGGCGGCGAGCGCCTCGGAGGTCAACGCTAGCCCGAGCGCGAGGCAGGCCAAGACGGGGCCCCTCAACGTCGGCCCTCGAGCCTTTTGCGGAAGGCCTGGGCGCGTCGCACGCACGGCTCGTCGCCGGCCCGGAAGCATAGAATGAGGAACTCTTCGACGTCCTCGGCGGTGCCCCGGCCACGTTGCAGCTTGGCCTCGAGCTGCGCGCGCCGGTCGCCGCGGGCGGGCGACGCGGGGGGGCTGGCAGGCCTGGCGGGCGGCGAGGCCTCGGGCGGCGGTGGCTCGGCCGGCGGCTCGGGCGGCGCCTCGGGCGCGCTCGGCGCCGGCTCGACCAAGGCCGCGGGCGCCGCCCGACGCGGCTCGGGGGCCACGCGCACGACGGCGGCCGGCGGGCCCGCCCACCAGACCCCCGCGAGCGACGCCACGGCGCCCGCGACGACCCCCGCGGCCCCGAGCGCGACGGCCGACACGGGCGGCACGCGCCGCGCCCGTGGCGACGGGGCGGCCGGCTTCGGCTCGGCCGGCAGCTCGTGCGCAGGCGCGGCCAGCGCCCCGACCGGCGCCGGCCCCTCGGGCACGTCGTTGGCGGGGGTCGCTTCCGAGTCCGGCAAGGGGGCCAGCCGGTCGCGGAGCCTCGGGAGGCGCCTCGACACGGCCGACCTCGGGGGCACCGGCACGGTCGTCGGCGGCTCGCTCGACCCGACCGGGAGCGTCGGCGCGCCCCCCGGCGCCCGGCCGAGTCGGCCCCAGAGCAAGCCCCGCCAGCGCCTCCGCCGCTGCGATTCGGGAGGCGGCGTCCGCTCGTCGCCGCTCGCCGGCGCGGGCGTCTTGACCCGCGTCGGCGAGACCGAGTCGACCGGCGTCGGCCACGCCGAGGGGGTCCAAAGGGCCGAGGAGGCGCCTCGGACGGGCGTCGCGAGCTCGGACGGCGAGAGCGCCGAGGGGGCGATGCGCACGGGCGTCACGAGCTCGGACGGCGAGAGCGGCCCGCGCGCCGCGCCGGCCACCGCGCTCGGGACCACCGGGGTGCTCGCGCTTTGCGTCGGGGCCTGGGGGTGGACGAGGCGGGGCGGGCTGCCGGCGCCGGGCCCGAAGGGCACGCGCGGCGGAGTGGGGTGCAGCCCCAGGCCCAGCGCGTCGGCGATGCGGTCGATCTCGGCGATGAACGCCAGCGCGTTGGCGAAGCGGTGGGCCGGGTTGAGCATCGTGGCGCGGCGCACCAGGCGACGGACCTCGACGGGCAGCTTCTCGCCGCCCACCAGCTCGAGCGAGGGCACGCCGTCGTTGATGAGGCGGGTCAGGTACTCGCGCTCGCTCAGGTGGGACAAGAGGCGAACGCCCAGCAGGCACTCGGCGAGCACGAGGCCGACCGAGAAGAGGTCGGCGCGGTGGTCGACCGCGCTGCGGCTGGCCACCTCGGGCGCCATGTACAAGGGCGTGCCGATGGGCACGTTCTTGTCCGTGCGGAACAGGCGCGGCGACAGGCCGATCTCGGAGATGGCCTTCATGACACCGAAGTCGAGCAGCGTGCAGAGGCCGCCGTGCTGCACGAAGAGGTTGCTCGGCTTGACGTCGCGGTGCACGCCGCCGGCGCAGTGCACGGCCGCCAGGCCCACGAGCGCCTGGCGGATGCACGAGAGCGCCTCGGGAAAGGGCAGCGCGCCGCGGGCGAGGCGGGCGGCGAGCGTCTCGCCGTACAGCCGCTCCATCACCAAGAAGGGGCGGCGGTACGCGTCGCCCAGCCGGCCCCAGTCGAGCAAGGTGACGACGTGCGGGGCGCCCTTGACCAGGCTCAAGAACTCGGCCTCGCGCACGACACGCTCGGCCAGCGCGGGGTGCTCGGCGACGCGGGTCGAGAGCACCTTGAACGCGTAGACGAGCCGGGTTTCAAGGTGCTCGACCTCGTAGACCGAGCCCATGCCCCCGCGGCCGAGCTGGCGCCGGACGAGGTACGACGTGCTCTCAATGACCGACTGCGGGGCCCAGGTCGGGTCGTGGTCGGTGCCGGGTGGCTTTCGCATGGTCTCGCCCCCCCTTTCTTCGGCGGCGTGGCCCCGCAGTAAAGAGGAGGTGGCGGGGCCTTGGCAACGCCCTTGCCTAGCCACGGCCCGGCACCGGCCGAACGGGCCGCGCGGCCCAGGCGAACGGCGATGCGACGCCTGCCAGGCGTCCGCCCACGCCCCCTTCTGGCCGGGCGGCGTTCGCCGGGCGTCTCCCCATGCTTTGACAGCGTCGAGGCGGCCGCCGCACATCATGCCGAGGCCGAGCGACTGCCGGAGGGCGAACGAGGGGCGAAGGGCCCGGCCAGCGGGCGCTTCACGCTGCCGGTAGAGGTAGGTCTGGGCGCCGAGCTCGGCCGACAGGTAGAAGCCGGCGGTCAGGTCGAAGGTGGCGCCGAGCAGGACGCCGAGTACGCCCGCGGCGCTCGTGCGCGGCGGCGCGAGGCCGCGCGATTCGAACGACTGGCGTAGCACCGAGACGCCGCCGGCGACGCCGAGATCGAGCGTGACGGCGGGCAGGTCCCAGGCGTGGGCGAGCTTGACGTCGACGCCGGCCTCGTCCGACGAAGCGCGCACGCGATCGTTGGCGAACCCGCCGAGGCAGCCGTGGGCGCGCGGGGTGACGCTGAGCGACTCGAACGCGACGGGGAAGCCGACGAAGGCGCCGTGGCAGAGGCCGCGGCCGTTGGCGAGGGCGGTTCGCGCGGTGTATCCGACGAGGGGGCCCGCGGCGGCCTCGCGCGCCGAGCCGCCCTTGCGCACCAGGCGGGCGTAGGCGACGCGGCGCAGGGCCCCGTCGGCGACCTCGAGCGACTGCCCGGGGGCGACCTTGACCTCGCCCTCGAGCAGGTGATCGGGGGCGCGTCCCTGGACGAAATAGACGCCGGCGCGGGCGAAGGCGGCCGGGCCCCGCCAGGCGAGCCCCGCGGCGGGCGCCATCGCGTCGGTTCGGCCTTTTTCGGTGCTCGGTGGCCGGCGGCCGCCGGCCGGTCTAGATAACCTGGCGTCATGCCCGGCCGACCGCTGCCCGACGAATCGACGCTGCCTCTCTCGGTCTACGGCGGCCGCGACCCGGCCCGCTACGGCGGTCGCGACGCGGCCCGGCGGCGCGAGGTGCTGCGCGAGACGGTGGCGGCGTTCGAAGCGGCGCCCGGGCGCTACCACGAAGCGGCGGCGCGCAACCATGCAGCCTGGCGGGCGCAACGGCAAGCGCCCCCGCCGGCGGGCGACGTCAGGGTGTACGCGGGCGACTGGGGCGAGGTGACCGCGGCGCTCTCGCGCGAGCACGGCGAGACGTTCGCGGTGCTCAACATGGCCAACGCGTTCGTCGCCGGCGGGGCCTACGTCGAGGGCGCCGTCGCCCAAGAAGAGAACATGTTCCGGCGCACCGATTGCCACTTCGCCGTCGCCGACGACCAGCTCGCCG
>DASTPP010000318.1:0-114542 GCA_035762175.1 Polyangiaceae bacterium
GCCCGCGGACCCCGCGGGGCCGCCCCCCGCGCCGCCCCCCCCGGCCCCCGCCCGGCCCGACGTGCCCGCCGCGCCGCCGGGCGGGGCGTCATCGTCGTCGCCGCACGCGAGGCCGGCGGTCGCCAGCCAAAGGCCCACCAACAGCCCTGAACGCCCTGACCAACGCATGGATGAAATTACCTTTCTATTCACGAAAAATTCACGGCCCCGTCGGCGGGGGCCGGCCCCACGGCGGCGGGGCGCGCCGCGAGGGCCGGGGCGCCAGGCCGTAGGGAGGCCGCCCGGCGGGGTCAGGCCAAGGCCGGCAGTGCCTCGGCGAGCGAGCGCCAGGCGGGGGCCTCGGGCTGGGCATGCTTGCGCTTCCCGACGAAAAGGGCAACTTGCTCGCCGGCCCGGTCGTAGAACTCGAGCGAGGTGACGGCGCCGCTCTCGGTCGGCTTGCGCACGACCCAGGCCTCGGCGACGCCCTCGCGAAAGACGTGCAGGTTGAAGGCGTGGTCGAGCACGTTCGACCAGCGGTCGGTCGGCACCACGCGGCGCACGGGGCCGGTGTAGATTTGCACGACGCCGGGGTTGCCGACGAAGATCATGAAGGGCAGCTCGGCGCGCGCGGCCTCGCGCAGCGTCGCGTCGAGGGCGCCCGGCTCGACGCGGTAGGCGAGGTCTTCGCCGGCGAGCCGCAGCGCCTGGGTGCGGGCGGCGCCGAAGCGGCGCAAAAGGCCGTGGAACTCGTGGGTGTCCCTCAGGGCGAGCCAGGCCTCGCGCAGGCCCGCGGCGTCGATCTCGGCGTCGGGCCGCGGCGGCGCGGGGGCCGGGGCGGGCTCGAGCGGCTGAGCGGGCGACTGGTCGGCGTGGGCGTGCTCGGCCACGAGCGCGGCGTAGGCGCCGGCGTCGGTCGCGGCGAGGGCGTAGAGCTTGTGCAGGGCGCGGCCGCAGGGGTCGAAGAACTGCAGGCTCCGGCGCGGGCCCCGCTCGGTGTCTTCGTCGACCGCGAAGCCGTGCCGCCAGCGGCCCGAGAAGATGCGCAGGTCGACCTCGCCGACGCTCTGGCCCGTGGGGCCGAAGAACTCGACGTTGTCGTAGCGTCCCTCGACCTCGATGACGGCGTGGGCGTTGCGGGTGATGGCCTTGACGGTGCCGAGGCCCGGCAGCCGGGCGAGGAAGGCGGGCCAGTCGGCCCCGAGGCGCGTCGCGCGCACGGGGCCCGCCGCGCCGCCGCAGGCGGAGGCGACGAGCTCGCCCTCGGGCACGCCGAGCCGGCCCGCGATGTCGAGGGCGCGCAAGCCCTCGCCGCTCTCGCGCAGGGCGAACCATTCGCTACGAAGGTCGGAAGGGTGTCGGGTCACGGGGGGGCCTCGGTCGGGGCGTGGGGCGCGTCGGGGCGCCGGGCGTCGGGGGGTGGGGCCGGGCCGGAGGGCCGAGCGGCCGGAGAGGCAGGCGCGTCGGAGCGCGGGCCGAGGGGGGCTGACGCTGCGTCGGCCGAGAGGACGAGGGGGAAGCCGAGCGTCGGGTGGTCGAAGACCAGCACCCGGACGTCGAAGGTCTCGCGCAAGAGCTCGGGCACGAAGGCCTCGCGCGGGGGGCCGTCGCGCACGACCCGCCCGCGACGCAAGAGCACGACGCGCGTGGCGTACTGGGCGGCGAGGTGCAAGTCGTGCAGCACGCACACGACCGCGACGCCCTCGCCGGCGAGCCGGCGCAAGAGCGCGAGCAGGGCGTGCTGGTGGGGCCAGTCGAGGCTCGCGGTCGGCTCGTCGAGCAAGAGGGCGCGCGGGCCCGGGACGTCCCAGATCTGGGCGAGGGCGCGCGCGGCCTGCACCCGCTGCCTCTCGCCCCCCGAGAGCGTCGGGTACGAGCGCTCGGCGAGGGCGAGCACGCCGGCCTCGGCCATGGCCCCGCGCGCGACGGCGTGGTCGCGCGGCCCCTCGGCGCCGAGCAGGTGCGGCGCGCGGCCGAGCAGCACGACGTCGAGGGCGCGGAAGGCGAACTCGAGCCGGCTCTCTTGCGCCATCACGGCGCGCACCCGCGCGAGCTCGCGCGGCGCCCAGCGGGCCAGCTCGCGCCCGAGCACGAGCGCCGAGCCCGCGCTCGGCCGGAGCTCGCCCGCGAGCAGGCGCAGGAGCGTCGACTTGCCGGCGCCGTTCGGGCCGAGCAGGCAGACGAGCTCGCCGGGCTCGACCCGCAGGTCGACGCCGTCGACGAGCGCGCGGCCGCCGGCGCGGTAGGCGAGGGCGCGGGCCTCGATCACGGCGAAAACCGGCGCCCCTCGCGCGCGAGCAGCGCGAGAAAGAAGGGGGCGCCGAGCGCGCCGGTGACGACCCCGAGGGGCAGCTCGGCGGGGGCGGCGAGGGTGCGCGCGGCCAGGTCGGCGAGCACGACGAGCGCGGCGCCCGGCACGAGGCGCCGGTGGCCGGGGCCGAGCGAGAGGCGCGCGAGGTGGGGCACGACCAGGCCGACGAACCAGACGACGCCGGCGACGGCGACCGAGGCGCCGACGGCGAGCGCGACCAGGACGATGGCCGTGACTTTCGTCTTTTCGACGGAAAAACCAAGGTGCCCCGCCTCGGCCTCGCCGAGCAGCAGGGCGTCGAGCGGGCGGGCGGGCGAGCCGCGGCAGGAGCGCCAGGGCGGGGGCGAGGGCGAGGGCGAGGGCCGCGAGCAGGGGCCAGGTCGCGCCGCCGACGCTGCCGAGGTTCCAGAAGGTGATGGTGCGCAGCTGCGCGTCGTTCGCGAGAAACACGAGAAAGCCCAGCAGCGACGCGGCCCCGGCGTTGATGGCGATGCCGGTGAGCAGCTGGCCGGCGAGGTTGGCGCGGCCGCCGGCGCGCGCGAGCCGGAGCCAGAGCCACGTCGCGGCGAGGGCGCCGGCGAAGGCCGCGGCCTGCGTCACGTAGGGCGCGAGCGCCGGGGGCAGGCCGCGGGCGAGCTTCGCCCCGAGCACGATGGCGGCGACGGCGCCGAGCCCGGCGCCGCTCGAGACGCCGAAGAGGCCCGGGTCGACGAGCGGGTTGCGGAAGACGCCCTGCATGACCCCGCCGGAGGCGCCGAGCGCCGCGCCGACCCCGGCCGCGAGCAGCGTGCGGGGCGCGCGCACGGCCCAGACGACGGCCGCCGCCTGGGGCGAGACGTCGGGCGCGGGGGCGAGGTGCAGCCGGTGCGCGACGACGGCGAGCACGTCGGCGGGCGCGACGTAGAAGGCGCCGACCGCCAGGCTGGCGAGGGCGCTCGCGGCGAGCAGCGCGCCGAGCGCCGGCAGCGCGAGGCCGGGGCGAAGCGCGCGCGCCGGCGCCCGGCCCCCGAGGGCCGCCACCTCGCTCACGGCGCGCCCCCGCCCGGCGGCTCGCGCAGCTTGCGCGCGAGCTCGAGCGCGCCCTGCCCGGTGCGCGGGCCGAAGCCGAGCAGCATCAGATCGTCGAGCGCCACCACGCGCCTCGCCCGCCCCGCCGGCGTCGCGGCGAGACCGGGCAGCGCGAGCAGCCCTTCGACCCCGCCCCCGCCCGCCAGCACCGCCGCGGGCGCGAGCAGCACGTCGGGCTCCGCCGCCACGGCCGCCTCGGCCGTCAGCGCCTTGCTGCCCTCGATCGCCGCCGCGGCGTTCTCGCCCCCCGCGAGCCGCACCATCGCGTCGGCCGCGGTGCCGCGCCCCGACACGAACGCGCCTTGGCCGCCCCGCACGAGCACCGGCAAGACCCGGGGCTTCGCCGGCGCCGCCGCGACGATCTCGCCGGCCGCGCGCACGTCGCGGTCGATGGCGGCGGCGATCGGCTCGGCGGCCGCCTCCCGCCCGAGCAGCCGCGCGACGGCGCGCACCTTGCCCTTCGCCCCCTCGGGCGAGTGCTCGCCCGGCACGATCTCGAGCCGCACGCCGGCGGCCCGAATCTGCTCGAGCGCCGCCGGCGGGCCCGCCTCGGCGGCGGCGACGACCAGCGTCGGCCGGAGGGCGAGGATGCCCTCGGCCGCGAGCGCCCGCTGGTACCCCACGTGAGGTAGGTTTCGGACCGAATCAGGGTAGATGCTGGACGCGTCGACCCCGACCACGAGCTCGCCTGCCCCGAGGGCGAACACGGTCTCGGTCACCGCCCCGCCCACCGTGACGAGGCGCTCTTGCGCCCGGCCCGGGGGCGACCCGGCGCCCCCGCGTTGGCATCCGGCGGCGCCGAGCGCCAGAAGCGCTGCCGTCGTCGCGACCACCGCCGCGCGGCGCCGCCGCCCCGCCGAGGCGAGGCCGGCCGCGAGCAGCGCGATGGCCGCCGCGAACGGCCGCCCTCCGCGGCCAGGCGGCGTCGACGGGGCCAGCGAGCAGCCGCCGTCGTCGGGCACGTCGACCACCGTCACGGGCGCGGCGGGGGGGGGCGGCGCCGGCGGCACCATCGGCACCGTCGGCATCGGTGGTGCCGGCGGCGGGGGGGGCGTCGTCGGGCCGGGCGGGGGCGGAGGCGGCGGGGGCGGCGGGGGCGGCGGCTCGGGCAAGAGCTCGACCGTGAGGGCGAAGTCGGCGTCGGCCAGCGACGTGCCCGTGCCCGCGACGACGACGACGCCCTCGCCGGACACATCGGTCGGCAGCGCGCTCATCGCCTCGAGGCGCGCCTTGCCGCCCTCGAGCGGCAGAAAGGTCACGGCGAGCCGGGCCGGGTCGAACTGCGCGTCGATGCGCCGCGCCGGCCCGGCGGGGACGGCGAAATACCTCGTGCTCAGCCCCGCCATCTTGCCCGCCGTCGGCCCCCCGGCGACGAGCTTTTCGATGGTCACCTCGGGGTACGTCGCGGCGTCGGGGTAGCCGGCCGGGTCGGCGCGCGAGCCGGTGGCGGCGTTCCACGCGGCGAACCGGGGGAACTCGGCCGCGAGCGAGCTGCCGCGGGGCCCGAGCGCGGCGTCGACGCCGCCCGCCGCCGAGCCGCCCGCCTGTGCCTGCCGCTCGAACGCCTCGACCACGATCGCGGCGCCGTGGCGCCGGCTCAAGAACAAGGGCCAAATGGCCGAGCCGTACAGAAAGCCCGCGACGACGCCGCCGCCGCCGAAGGTGAGCGGCCGATCGGTGTCGGAGAAAAATGCCGGAAAGAAGCGCTCCATGTCGGCGAGGGAGGGGTCGAGCCAGTCGGTCGCCCACTGCGCGGTGCCCTCGGACCAATAGCGGTCGGTCTCGGCGTTGTAGGCGTTCTGCACCGCGTGAAAGAGCTCGTGCGGCAGCACCGTGCGCACGCCGACGTCGAAGGTGCCGTAGCGCGCCGCCAGACCGCCCTCGACGAGCACGAAGGTCGAACAGACGACGTTCGCCCCGCTCTCGACGCAATTCTCGGCCGCCGCCGCGCCGTCGGCGCTGCCCCCGAAGTTCACGAGGTACACGTCGAGGCGCCCGTCGCCGCCGTTCGACGAACAGGGCGGCGCCGT
Organism: Polyangiaceae bacterium; assembly: GCA_035762175.1. GTDB lineage: Bacteria > Myxococcota_A > Polyangia > Polyangiales > Polyangiaceae > DASTPP01. Next base: position 5,389 of record DASTPP010000318.1, read on the forward strand.
GCCGTCGCTCCGCGGCGCCCGGAAGCCCATGGTCGCGAAGCCCGCGAGCGCGCCGCCGCCGACCTCCGCCGCGCGCGCCACGTCGTCGGGCACGCCGTCGGGGCGCGTGCTGGTCAGGTCGGGGGCGTGCGGGCCCGAGAGCGCGTACCAAACCAGCACGTCGCCGCCGGCGAACGCGGCCACCGGCGCCGCGCCATAGGTGAAGCCCAGGTACCCGGCCTCGTCGGTGGGCCGCTGCCGAACGCACTCTTGCGAGCGGGCCTGGGGCGCCAAGCCCAGGGCGGCGGCGAATGCGGCGAGCGTGGGGCGCAGGCGGGGAGCAAGCATGGGACCGCTCAGGGCGCCAGCGGCGCGACCCGGATCAAGTAGCGCGCGCTGGGGGTGGCGGGGGTCGGCCCCGTGCCCAAGGTCCCGTCCGGGGACGCGTAGTAGTTCAAATACGCCAACTTGAAAACCGAGGCGTCGGGGCGGCGTATCAAAAAGGTCTTGTTCGGTACCGGAGACAGGACCGTGGCGCCGCTGACGAGGTCGAAGCTATACCAGCTCGTGGTCGAGGAAAGGACTTGCCCGTCCTCGGTCAGCTTGGGCGAGCAATCTTCTTCGAGAAAGTCTTCGGCGCCGAAGGCCGCGCCCGCGACGTCGGCCGGGCCGACCTGGTCGAACGCCTTCTCGACGACGGCCACCGCGCGCCCCCCCGGCCCCCCGTCGCCGCCGTTGGCGAAGGAGACCGCGCGCTTGAACGAGATGTCCCAGTCGGTCGACGTGCGCGCGGCCGGGTCGGTGAGGTCGACGCGCGAGGCGGTGGCGAGCGACACGTACACGCGAGGGTTCTGGGACGCTTGCATGAACCCCCCCGCGGTCGCGTCGATGAAGACCGTCCGGACGCCGTTCTCTTCGTTGGTGACGATGACGCTCCCCGCGGTAACTTTGTCGATCGGGTTGAGCAACCCCTCGAGTGCCGCGCCGCAGCTCTGCGCGCCGCCCGCGCCACCCGCGCCGCCCGCGCCGCTCGTGCCTGCTGCGCCCGCCGCGCCCGCCGCGCCCGCCGCCCCAGCCTCACCAGCCGCGCCGCCTGCGCCGCTCGTGCCCGCCGCGCCCGCGCCGCCCGCCGCCCCGGCGCCGCCCGCCGCGCCCGCGGTGCCGGCGCCGCCCCCCGTGCCCCCCGCACCGCCGGCGCCCGCGCCCGCGCCCCCCGTGCCGCCGGACCCCGACCTACCCCCGCTGCCCGCCCGCCCGCCGGTGCCCGCGGTCGGGCTGCCCGTGTCGTCGTCGTCGTCGCCGCAAGCGTAGAGACCGAGAGTGCCGAGAAGAATGATGGAGAGGGTCGAGATGGCACGTTTCATCGGAGAGACCTCGTCGAGTGTTCGCTCGTTCTACGCCCCCGACGGCAACGGGGGCGACGTGGCGCGGGGGGTTGGTTTTGAACGTGAGGCCGACGGCGTTCGCCCGCGCGACGAACGTCGTCGGGCGCGACGCCCGGCATCGGGTCGGACGACGGCCGCCACGGCGGCGGGTCGTCGTCGACGCAGGGCTCATTTCGCACGATGAACTATGAACATAGCGTGCGGGGAGGGGCCCGGGGGGGAGGGCCGTTCAGCGCGTGACCTTGCGCAGCGTAAATCAAATATCTTGAAAGTCAAAATCGAAATCTGTCGGGGCGTCAAGGCCCCACCCGCTTCGCTCGTAGCACGATGGTGCCCGGCGTTGCGGTCGTGGCGCCGTCGAAGGAGGCGAAGCCGACGAGGTGTTTGGTGGTGCCGTCGGCGGCGGTGACGAGCCAGGCGGCGGGCGCGGGGGCGGGCGGGGTCGACGTGGCGTCGAGCCAGAGCGGGTCGAACGCGCTGACGACGCGATCGCCCTGCAAGTTGGCCGACGCGAAGCGGTCGAACGTGAGCGCCTCGAAGCGGGGCAGCTCGCTCTCGGCCGTCAACGGCTTCAACTGCTCGATGGTTTCGCCGTTGGTCTGGGCGGCGTCGAAGTCGACGGCGGCGACGCCGCGCGGGCCGCCGAGGCCGCCGTTGACGCTGATGACTTCGCGGCGGAAGCACAGGTGCCACGCGGTCGAGGCGAGCGCTTGCTCGGGCGTGAGGCGGGGCTTTTGGCCGGTGGCGAGGTCGAGGCATTCGGCCGACGTGTCGCCGGGCGTGGGGTTCGCGCCGGTGCCGTCGACGATGGCTTTTTGCGTCGGGCCGGCGCCGGTCGGGCCGACGCTCGCGTAGCGCAGGGTGTAGATGGCGGGGGTGGGGTAGCCCTCGTAGGGGGTGTAGTACGTGAGAATCTGCACCTTCCACGTGAGGTCGCCGTCTTTGACGCCGAAGACGTGGTAGCGCGAATAGAGTACGTGGTCGGGGCCGCCCGAGTATTTGTACCAGCGAAGAAAGGCCCCGCCCGTGCGGTCGTCGAAGGAGATGGGGGGCAGGGGCACCGGCGGCGTCGCGAATTCGGTGATATCGAGGGGCCCGAAGGCCGTGCCCGCGCCCGCGCCCGAGACGCCGCCGTTGGTGTAGACGCCGTAGCCTTCGAAGGCGAGGTCCCAGTCGGCGGCAGTGGCGGGGTCGGTCGGCGCGACGAGCCCGAGCGGGTCGAGGCGCACGAAGGCGCGCGCGCCGACGGTGACCGGCACGCGCAGCTCGGCGCCGGTGGCGAAGGGGTCGGCGGGGGCCATGCCGCCCGTGCCCCCCGTACCCCCCCCGCCGGTGCCGCCGCTGCCGCCGCTGCCGCCGGTGCCGGTGCCGGTGCCGCCGGTGCCGCCGCCGCCGCCGGTGCCGGGCGTGCCCGCGCCGGCGCCGCCGGTGCCGTCGGGCGGGGCGCCGCCGCCCGCCTCGCCGCAGGCGAGCGGGGCGCCGAGCGCGAGGGCGGCGAGGGGAGCGAACGCGGCGCGGGGCGCCCGGCGAAGGGAACGGCTCATTGGTCTTCCTCCCAGGGGAACTCGGCGCGCAGGCCGACATAAAACACGCGCCCGATCGGCGGGCGGGTGTCGCCGACGCGGCCGGGCTCTTGGTGGACGTCGAGGGCGTTGAGCACGCCGACGTACGCCTGCGAGCGCGCCCAGAGCTCGCGCGCGAGCCGGGCGTCGAACATGGTGTAGGCGGGGCCTCGCGACACGCCGTCGAGGTAGGCGTCGCTGACCGCCCGCAGGCGCAGGTAGAGCTCGAACTTCTCGAAGGGCCCGAGCTGCGTCGAGGCCGTGACCGTGTGCATGGGCCGGCCCGGCAGCGGCCGGTCGATCGCGGCGTCGCGCGTCCAGAGGTAGTCGTACGACAGGTCGGCGCGCAGCCGGTCGGCCAGGCGGTAGCCGACCGCGACCTGCCCGCCGGCGGTCTCGGCGCGGCCGCGGTTCGTGTAGCGGTAGGTCACGACGCCGTCGGGGCCGGTCACGCCCGCGGCGAGATCGATGTCGATGAGCCGCTCGACGCGGTTCACGTACGCGCTCGCGCGCAGGGTGAAGCCCCCGGCGGGGCCCAGGGTCAGGTCGGCGTTGCCGCCCCACGACGACTCGGGCCCGAGATCGAGGTTGCCCTGCAGCCGGTAACCATAGATCGAGTGGTCAAAGACGAAGCCCAGCTCTTTGGCGCTCGGCGCCCGGAAGCCCCGCCCCGCCGAGGCGCGCAGGACGAGCCAGTCGCGCGGGCGGTAGGCGGCGGCGAGGCGCGGGGCGAGCGACTGGCCGTAACGGTTGTACACCTCGTAGCGCACCCCCGGCAGCAGCGTGAGCGGGCCGCCGCCCGGCGCCCACGAGAGCTGGGCGTAGCCGGCGCCGCTCGCGCGCGCGACCGGCGGCACCTCGGCCAGCGAGGTCTCGATGAGGCCCGCCGACGAGCTCTCGGTCTTGGCCAGCGTCTGGTCGAAGCGCTCGGCCTCGCCCCGCGCCCCGAACACCCAGGTGCGCGGGCCGTCGGCGACCGTCGCCACCGCCTCGATGCTCTGCATGCCGTACGAGCGAGTCCGGCGCTCGTTGACCGGCGAGTCGTCGTACTCTTTGCGGCTGCGGCCCTCGTACCACTGCCGGCCGAGCGTCATGCGCAGCGTCGTGCCGGGCGCGAGGCGGTAGTCGCCGATGAGGTGCGCCGTCGTGCGGTCGATCTCGTCGGGCAGCCGAATGCGAAGGAGGCCGACCCCCGGCACCTCGCGCGAGCCCACCCCCTCGAGCCGGTCGGCGAAGCGGCGCACCCGCGCGCGCAGCTCGACCCCGGGCCCGAGCGCGAAGCCCCCCCGCAGCCCGACCATCTTGCGCTCGGTCTCGGGCACCTGCAGGTCGGGCTTGCCCGCCTCGCGCCCGACGCCGTCGGCCCGCACGTAGTTCAGATCGACCCCGCCCCAGGCGCGCCCTCGCCGGTACGCGCCGCTCGCCTGCCCCACCCAGCCGTTCAGGCTGCGGCGCTCGAGCCGCACCCGCCCGCTCGGCCCCTCGTCGATCGGCGGCGCCGTCAGCACGTTCACCACGCCCCCGATCGCGCTCGAGCCGTAGAGCGCGCTCGTCGGCCCCGTCACCACCTCGACCCGCGAGACGTCGTTGAGCGGCAGCGTCGCGAGATCGACCGCCCCGCCCACGTCGCCCACCACCCGCTCGCCGTCTTCGAGCACCAGCACCCGATCGCGGTCGAAGCCCTGAATCTGGATCGCGCTCACGCCCCCGAGCGAGCCGTAGTTGCCCGGGTTGACCTGCACCCCCGGCTGCGACTGCAGCGCCTCGGCGACGTTGGTCGCGCCCCGCCGCTCGGCCTCGGCGCGGCTGACGACGTCGGTCTTGACCGTCGCGCGCTGCTGCCGCTCGGGCGTGCGCGTGCCCGTGACGACCACCTCGTCGGCGACGCCCGGCCGCGCCGCGCCCGCCCCAGACACCTCGGCGGGCGCGGCGCCCGGCGGGGTCGGGGGCGGCTCGATCGGCGGCGCCGGCGCCGCCTCGCTCGGCGGCCCCGACGGCGCCGCGGACGTCGCCGGAGGCGCCGCGGACGTCGCGGGAGGCGGCGACCCTCCGGGCGCCAGTGCGGACGCCGCGGGGGGCGCCGACCCCCCCGGCGCCGGCGCGGACGCCGCGGCAGGCGCCGACGTCGCAGGGGGCGCTGGCGCTGCCGACACCGACGGAGCAGGCTGCGCCGAAGGCTGGGCTCCTACCGCGCTCGGAGCCAGCGCCGCCACGAGCAAGGCGAAGAGCGCAGCGACGTAACCCACCGCGCCGCGCCGGGGGGCTCTCGGATCGGCCCCAGACCGGCCGAAAGGCACCCCCGAAGACGCGGGCGAAGGGCAAGGCCGAGGTGACGAAGACACGGGGTTAGGCCAAGGGCTCAAAGATGAAAGTGGTTTTCAATTTCATCTATGATCACGGCTGAGCCTCTTTGTCAACGGTATTCGCTTCGCGACCCAAGTGGCCTTGGTAGGGTTCAAAAAGTCGTCGGGCCTGGGATCTGGATCGGCGTCCTGGTCGGGTGGCGGGCCTACGGTGGCGCGGTCATGATGCCTTCGTCCGAGGGGGCCGCGGGCGGCGCGCGGCGCGCGTTACGTGGGCGGCGGGCCGCCCTCGCCCGACGCGGCCCGCCCGCGGCGTCGCTCGAGCAAGATCTCGGCGGCCGTCCGAGGCCTCGCCGGCGCGGCCGGGGCGGGCTCTTGCGGCGGGGGCTCGGCCGCGAGAGGCGCCGTCGGCGGCGCCGCAGGCGGCGGGGCGTAAGGGGGCGGCGCGAAGGGAGGCGGCGCGAAGGGAGGCGGAGGCGCGAGCGGCGGGGGCGGCGGCGCGTCGCGCATCTTGCGCTCTTTCGCCTGCAGCAGGGCGTCGGCGGCGTGCCCGGCCGGCGCGGCGGGCCTCGCGGCGGGCGTCCGGCGCGCGGCGAGCGCTCGCCGGACGCGCGCGCCGGCGCGGGCGAGCGCGTCGGGCATGGCGAGGCGCCGCGAGGCGACGCTGGCGAGCAGGGCGAGGGCGGCGGCGAGCGCGAGCTGGGGGGTGAGCTGGGTGTACGAGAAGCGGGGCGGGGGCCGATCGCGAAAGACGCCGGCGAGCCCGTCGCGCAAGGTGCCGCCGGTGGTGGCGGCGATGCGGCGCAAGAGGGCGCGATCGGTGCCGGTCGGGCGGAGCTCTTCGCCCGCCGAGAGCGCGGCGCCGGTGGTGCCGACGACCTCGCCGCTCAGCTCGTCGACGGCCGTCGCGACGTAGGTGCCGGGGCGGGCGAGGGGGAGCTGCGCGGCGTAAGCGCCGGCGCCGACGGCCTCGAGGGGCAGCTTCTGCGAGAAGCCGTCGGGGCCGCTCACCTGCACGGCGAGCCGGCGGAAGGTCTGCGCCCGGCCGTCGTCGCCGACGACCGTGGCGCGCAGGTGCAGCGTGCCGCCGCCGGCGTCGGCGTCGAGGCGCACGCGGGGGTCGTCGGCCTTGCGGGCGACGTCGCGGGCGAGCTGGCCGACGAGGCGCGCGGCGCCGGGCCAGGCCGTCCAGGCCCCGCCCCAGCGATCTTTCAGATCGCTCGTGAAGGCCGCGGCGCGGCCGACGCCGACGCTCCAGGTGGCGAGGACGGGATCGCTCTCGGGGCCGACGAGGTGCACCGACGCGCGCGCCTTGGCGGCCGTGACGACGTAGCCGCGCAGCGGCGGCGCCTCGGCGAGCTCGACGCCGCGCAGGGCGGGGCCGGGGGCGGCGGGCGCGGGGCGGAAGTCGACCTCGTTGATGGACGAGCGCGAGGCGAGCACGGTCTCCTGCGCGAAGACCGAGGGCAGGCGCGTCGCGTCCTCGATGAGGTAGAAGCGCCCGCCGCCGAGCTTCGAGAGCGCCTCGAGCTCGGCGACGTCCTTGCCGCGGCCGAGGGCGACGACGCTCGTCGTGATGCCCGAGCGCAGCGCGCCCTGCACCTTGCCGCGGCAGCCGCCGAGCTTCTCGGCGTCGTCGCCGTCGCTGAAGAGCAAGAGGTGCTTGAGGTTCGACGCCTCCTTGGCGAGGGCGCCGTAGCCGTCGTCGAGCGCGACGTCGACGAAGATGCCGCCGCCGCCGGGGCCGACGCCCCGGATGGCGCGGGCGATGGCGGCCTGGTCGCTCACGGGCCGGATCGGCACCGTCCACTTGGTCGCGGTGTCGACGTGCGCGACGCCGAGCCGGTCGCCCGGGCCGAGCAGCGAGGCCGAGCGGGCGGCCGCCTCGTTGGCCAGATCGAGCTTGGTGACCGAGCCGACGTGCATCGCCATCGAGCCCGAGTAGTCGATGGCGATGACCTCGGCGAGGCTGGCGCGCCGGCGCTCTTGCTTCAGGTCGAACGAGACCGGCGAGACCTCTTCGATCGGGGTGCGGGCGTAGCCGCCGGGGCCCATCGAGCGGTCGCCGCCGAGCAAGACCAGGCCGCCGCCGAGGTCGCGCGCGTAGGCGGCGAGCGCGTCGATCTGCGTGGGGGCGAGGTCCGAGGCGCGCACGTCGGAGAAGACGACGAGGTCGTAGGCGGCGAAGCCGGCGACGTCGGCGGGCACCTGCGGGGTCGAGCCGACCTCGACCCGGAAGCCCGCCTCTTTGAGGGCCGAGGCGACGAAGGCCTCGCGCCCCGGATCGCCCTCGAGCACGAGCGCCGACGAGGGGCCGCGCACGCGCACGAACGCCGTCGCGGCGTTGTCTTCGGGCGCCTCGTCGAGCGCGGGGTCGAGCGCGCTCACCTCGAGGTCGTAGCGGTGAAAGCCCGGCTCGGCGGCGACCTCTTTCAGGCGCACGACGTCTTCGCCGGCCGCGACGCGGGCCCGCCCCCGCTGCACGACGACGCCGTCGCGCTTGACCCGCACCTCGATCTCGGCCTCCTTGGGCGAGGCGACGACCGCGCGCAGCTCGATGGGCTCGCGCTCGTCGGCCCGCGGCGGGGCGCGCAGCGACACGACGCGCACGTCGGGCACGGTCTTCTGGTCGAGCGCGACGGCGTCGACGGGCACGCCGGCCGCGAGCGCGGCGGCCGCCGCCTCGAGCGGGTCGCCGCGGGTGACGACGCCGTCGGTGAGCAGCACGACGCGCGCGGCCGAGTCGGGCGGCACCTCGGCGAGCGCGCGCCGGATGCCGGCGGCGAGGTCGGTCGCGTCGCGCCCGACCTCGATGCGCTGCGGGCTGCGGTCGGCGCTCGCGGGCCGCGGCGGGTCTTCGGTGTAGGCCTCGGCGGCGAAGGCGATGACGCCGATGCGGTCGCCCTCGCCCATGCCCCGCTCGGCCACGTCGAGCTCGGCGCGCGCCCGCGCCTCGGCCCCCGGCACCAGATCGATCGATCGGCTGCGGTCGACGGCGACGAGCACCGTCAGCCGGTCGAGCGGCACGCCGAGCTCGGGGCCGAGCACGGCGAGGCCCGCGGCGAGCACGCTCGCGCCGAGCAGCCCCTCGGTCAGCGCCCGGCGCGCCGGCCCCATCGAGGGGCGCAGCGCGAGCAGCCGCACGACGACGTAGACCGCGGCGAGGGCCGCTAGCGGGGCCGCCTCGGGCCGGCCGAAGCGCAGGTAGCGATCGCCGACGACCCGCGCCCAGACGAGCTCGACGTAGACGAGCGGCAAGACGCCGAGCAGGGCCGTCGCGAAGAGCAGCGGCCGCTTGCCGAGGCCCCGCCGCCGCGCGAGCCACGCGAAGCCCGCGGCCGCGCCGGCGAGCGTGAGCGCCAGGGCGAGCGCCGGCAGCGCGAGGGCGATCGGAAAGGACGGCGTCATGCGGGGCGGGGCGCGCGGGCCCGGCGGGTGAGCCAGAAGGCGTCGAAGGCGACGAGGCCGAGGGCGAGCGCCGCGGCGAGGTACGACCAGTCGGTCTGCGCGTCGGCGACGGCGGGCGCGAGGGCGACGCGCGCGCCGGCCACGGCCTCGCCGCCGACCCGAGCCCGCAGATCGCTCTCGCGCTCGGACGCGAGGTTGACCGCGACGAGCGCGCTGCCGGCCGCGGGGCCCTGCCAGCTCACGTGGTAGAAGCCCGCGCGGCGCACGTCGCTCACGACCGCGAGGCCGCCCCGCGCGCCCGCCTCGCGCGCGGCGCCCCCCGGCCCGTCGACCCGCACCTTCTCGACCCCGGGCGGCACCGCGACGCGCAGCGCCTCGCCCGCCCGCCCCGTGCCCGCGCCGTGGTCGCGGTGCGCGCGCGCGAGCTCGACGACGTTGCGCACGAAGAGCACGAACGACGCGCGCAGCGGCCAGTTGCTGTCGCCGACGTCGAAGCCGAGCACCGTGCCCGAGCGGCCCGGCGGCGAGGCGTCGGCGGCGATCGCGCCCTCGCTCGACCGAATCAGCGCGGCCGAGCCCTCGACCCCGAGCGGCGTCGCGCGCCCGACCCCCACGCCGTCGAGCGTCAAAAAGCGGAAGCGCGCGTCGGCCTCGGCCCACGAGGTGAGCGAAGGCGCCTCGCGCGGCGCGCCCACGCTCAGGCCGAGGCAGGCGCCCTCGGGCGGCCCGACGACCAAGAAGTCGCCCGCCGGCGGCGCCTCCGGACAGAGCCCGTCGTAGACGTAGAGCGCGCCCTCGCCCACCCGCGCCGCCTTCGCCTCGTCGGGGCCGCCCCGGAAGAGCTCGACCAGCGGGTCGCTCGCGAGCGCGCGCTCGAGCCAGGGCGAGGGCCGTCGCGAGACGAGCAGCGCGGGCTGGCGCCGCCCCTCCGGCACGCGCGCGTAGGCGACGTCGTCGGCCGGCAGCGCGTCGCGCGGCGAGACCTCGAGCAAAAGCCCCTTGCCCCGATCGCCCGGCGCCGGCGCGAAGGTCAGCACCACCGGCGCCCGCTCGCCCGGCTGCAGCAGCAGTCGCCGCGAGGCCAGCGGCACGTCGGTGCCGTCGAGCCGCAGCGTCACGAACACGTCGCGCGCCTTCGCGCCGTAGTGGCCGACGAGCGCGAAGGCCTGCACCTCGTCGCGCCGGCCGACCGGGTCGGACCCCGCCCGCACGTCGACCCGCACGATCGCGGTGTTCTCGACCTCGCCGCCCACGAGCACCACCTCGGTCGGCAGCGCCACCCCTTGCAGCGACTCGGGCTTGGCCAGGTTGCCGTCGGTGAAGACGACGACGCGCGCCTCGCCGCCGAGCTGGCGCAGCCGGTCGACCGCCAGCGCCACCGCCGCCCCGAGATCGCCCTCGACGTCCTCGGCGTCCAGGCCCTCGACCACGTCCTGCAGCCGCTTGACGTCGCGGTCGAGCGGCGCCGCCACCCGCGCCTCGCGCCCCGCAGCCAGCACCATCGCGTCGGCCCCCGGCGCGAGCGCCGTCAGCGCGTCGAGCGCCCCCTGCCTCGCCGCGTCGATGCGCCGCCGCCCCTCGGGCCCCTCGCGCGCCCCCATCGACGCGCTCGTGTCGACCACGATCGCCACGTGCCCCCCGAGCAGCGCCCGGTGGCGCGTCGTCGGCCGCGCCAGCGCCAGCGAAAGCGCCGCGATCGCGAGCGCCTGCACCACCAGCGGCACCTGCGCCCGCAGCCGCCGGAACGGCGACTTGGCCATCAGATCGCGCTGCGCCTCGGCCCAGAGCCAGGTCGACGCCACGACCCGCCGCTCGCGCCTGACCTTCAAGATGTAGAGCACGACGAGCGGCCCGAGCGCCGCGAGGAGCCAGAAGCCCCCGGGCTGCAGGAAGGAGAGCGGGCCCTTCATCGCGCGAACGCAACCTTACCGCGGTTCTCGGCCCGGTCGAATACGGCCTTCGGGCCCCGAGCCCCCCCCGCGCCCCCGGCCCGCCCCGCCCCCCGAGCCCCCGCCAGGCCTCCGCGCCCCCGCCGCCCCGCCTGCGCACTACGCCCCCCGCCGCCTCGCCCGCGCATTACGCCCCCCCGCCGCCTCGCCCGCGCGCTACGTCTCCTCGCCGCCTCGCCCGCGCGCGATGGCCTCCCGCCGCCTCGCCCGCGCGCTACACCGCGCCACGGCCTCGCCTACGCACGACGCCCCCCGAAGACCCGCTGAGGTCGGCCCGCCCCGGGCCCCGCCCCCGGCGCCCGCCGGGCCCCCGCTGCCCCCCCGGCTCGTGCGGCGGCCCGGCGGCGCCCGCGTGCGCTAACGTATCCGCACCATGGACCCCCTCGCCGCCCTCGTGCTCCTCGCGCCCCTCGTTGCCCTCGGGTCGCTCTTCGGCCTGGCGGGGATCCGCCAGGTCAACCAGTGGGAGGCCGGGCTCAAGTTCACCCTCGGCAAGTTCTCCGGCCGCAGCGAGCCCGGGCTCAGCTTCGTCGTGCCCATCTTGCAGCGCATGATCCGCATCGACACGCGCATCCGCACCCGCGACGTGCCGGGCCAGATGGTCATCACCCACGACAACGTGACCGCCGCCATCGACGCCGTCGTCTACTACAAGGTCGTCGACCCCGAGAAGGCCGCGCTCAGCGTCGAGAACTACGAGCGCGCCGTGCTCGACCGGGCGCGCGTCGTGCTGCGCGACCTCGTCGGCGAGATCACGCTCGACCAGCTCCTCGCCCACCGCGACGACGTCGCCTCGAAGGTGCGCATGCAGGTCGAGCAGTTCGTCTCGCGCTGGGGCATCCACATCGAGACCATCGCCCTGCAAGACATCCAGCTCCCGCCCTCGATGCAAGAGGCCATGGCCAAGAAGGCCATCGCCGAGCGCGACAAGCAGTGGGTCATCATCAAGTCGCAGGCCGACCTCGAGAGCGCCAAGAACTTCGCCGAGGCCGCGCGCGTGCTCACCGAGTCGCCCGGCGCGATGGAGCTCCGCCGCCTCGAGGCCCTGCAGAACATCACCGGCACCGGCAACAGCAAGGTCATTTTCGACCTCGCCAAGCCCTTCGACGACCCCCGCACCACCGCCGTCGGCACCGCCGCGGCCCTCGCCGACGACGGCGCTACCGCCCGCCGCAACGTGCGCGTGCCCCCGCAGGCCGCGCCCCCCGCCGCCGCGCCCCCCGCCCAGCCCCCTCAGGCCCTCGGCGGCAACCGCGCCGACGCCGACCTCGAGACCGACGACGACGAGCTCGCCGAGCTCGTCGCCCGCCGCGCCCGCCGGCCTTGACGCCGCCCCCCGCCCCCGACGAGCTGCGCCGCCGGGCCGAGCGGGCCCTGCCGCCGCAAGCGCCCGAGGCGCTCCGCTCGGCGCTGCGCCACGCCCGCCTCCGCCTCGAGCCCGACGTCCAAAGCTGGGACACCTCGACCGGCCACGTCCGCGCCCACCGCGTCGGCTTCGGCACCGACCCGGCCACGCTCGCCCTCCTGCGGCGCTCCCCTTCGCTCCTCGAGCTCCTCTGCGAGGTCCTCGCCTCCGCCTTCGCCGAGGGCCACAGCCTCTTCGACCTGCGCCCCTTCTGGGCCCTCGCCCCCGGCGCCGGCCCCCACCCGGGCGAACCCCCCTGGCGCGACGTCGACCCCGGCAACGACGACGCCCTGCTCGCGGCCGCCCTCGCCTACCTCGAAGCCCTCGGCGAAGAGCCGAGCCGTCACTGGCTCGAGAGCGCGGGGCTCACCTCCTGGCCCGAAGGCAAGGCCCTCCGCATCGAGCTCTACGGCCACGGCCGCGTCGCCTCCGCCCCCATCGAGCGTGCCCTGACCGACCTGCTCCAGGGCTTCGAGGGCCGCCGCCGCACCATCTCGATCCGCATCAATCCGCGTTAGCCCCGGCGGGGGCACCCCGGCTCGCGGCCGCCCGAAGGCGGGGCCCCCACTGTCTGAGCCCTCCGTCAGGAGGGCGAGCTTGGGGTGCCGTAGGGCGGCCGCGAGCCGGGGTGCCCCCGCCGGGGCTAACGCGCTCGCGCGTACCGAGCCCGCCGCCGGGCTAACGCGCTCGTGCCTCAGGGGCCCGAAGCCCCCAGCACGAAGCGCCGCAGCGGCCCGAGCACCGGCTCATCCGACCGCATCCGCACGTACGTCGCCCCGTGGCGCCGCGCGAACGCATCGAGCGACGCACAGAGCCCCTCGAACCGGCGCACGTACGCCGCGATCGCGTCGGCATCGGCGCTGAGCTCCACGGTCTGCCCCGTCTCGGCGTCGACGAGCGAAAGATCGCCCTCGAGCGCCGGCGCGATCTCTTCGGGCGCCACCACCTGCACGAGCCCGAGCGCGTGCCCAGCCGCCCGCGCCCGCGCGAGCGCCGCCGTCACCGGGCTCGGGTCGAAGAAGTCGCTCACCACCGCGAGCAGCCCCGGCCGCGCCGCCTGCCCGAGCGCCCGATCGATCGCCGCCGCGAGCCCCCCCGCGCCCGACGCCTCGAGCGCGCCGAGCTCGCGCAAGAGCCGGCCCACCCCCCCGCGCCCCCGTGACGCCGGCCGCGCCTCGAGCCGCCCCTCGCGCAGGCCGAAGAGCTGCGCCCGCTCGGCGCCCGCGAGCGCCATGTACCCGAGCGAGGCGGCGAAGCGCCGCGCGGCCTCGAACTTCGGCGGCTCGCCGAACGTCATCGACGCGCTCGCGTCGACCAGCAGCCGCACCACCGCGTCTTCTTCGGCCCGGAAGAGCTTGATCACCGGCTCGCCCGTGCGCGCGTACGCCGACCAGTCGATGCGCCGCGGGTCGTCGCCCGGGCTGTAGGGGCGGTGGTCCTCGAACTCGGCCGAGCTGCCCCGCCGCCGCGAGCGCCGCTCGCCCGAGCCCCCCGAGGCGGCGCGCACGACGAGCCGCCGGCGCAGCGCCTCGAGCTCGCGCAAGAAGTCGGGGGCCAAAAGGTCGTCCATCGCGATCGCCTCGGCGGGCCTCAGAGCAGCGGCGAGAGCAGGTAGCTGCCCGCCTCGCGGGCGCGCCGCCAGCCCGAGCGCACGAGCGGGCGCTTGACCTCGACGGCCTGCTCGCAGTCGCGCAAGAAGTCGAGCGCGACCGCGCGCGCGAGCTGCGCCTCGTAGGCGACGACGTTCGCCTCCCAGTTCAGTCGAAAGCTCCGCATGTCCATGTTGGCCGAGCCGAGCGCCGTCCAGGCGTGGTCGACCACCAGCGTCTTGGCGTGCAAAAAGCCCTTGCGAAACTCGAAGATTCGCACGCCCGCCGCGAGCAGCTCGTCGTAGTAGCTCTGGCCCGCGTAGAGCACGAGCCGGTGGTCGCTGACGCCCGGCAAGAGCAGCCGCACGTCGACCCCCCGCAGCGCCGCCGTGGTCAGGGCCACGAAGATGGCAACATCGGGGATGAAGTAGGGCGTCGTCAGCCAGACGCGCCGGCGGGCGCCCGTGATGGCCGAGAAGAACGAGTGGTGAATGGCCTCGTGGCTCGAGTCGGGCCCGCTCGCCACGACCTGCACGACGACGCGTCCGGGCCGCTCGGGCGGCGGGAAGTACACCGGGTCGGCGCACCGCTCGTCGGTCGCGTAGTGCCAGTCGTCGACGAAGATCTCCTGCAGCCGCAGGGCCGCCGGCCCCCGCAGCCGCAAGAGCAGGTCGCGCCAGGGCCCCTGCGGCGTCTTGCGCCCGCGGTACTCGTCGCCCACGTTCATGCCGCCGGTGAAGGCGACGCGGCCGTCGACCACCACGATCTTGCGGTGGTTCCGGAAGTTGACGCTGAAGGGCTTGGCCAGCACGTTGACGGGCAGAAACTCGGCCACGCGCCCGCCCGCCGCGCGCAGCGGCCGCGTGTCGGTCGGCCGCAGCTCGAGCGAGCCGACGGCGTCGACGAGCAGCCGCACCTCGACCCCCGCCCGCGCCCGCTCGGCCAAGAGCGAGAGCAGCGCCCGGCCCGTGTCGTCGGGCCGGAAGATGTAGAAGAGCGCGTGCACGTGGTGCTTGGCGCTCGCGATCGCCTCCTCGAGCGAGGCGAAGGCCTGCGGCCCCTCGGGCAGGAGCAAGACGTCGTTGCCCGCCGTCGCCGTCGAGCGGTCGACGGCGAAGATGCGCGTCGCCAGCTCGTTGTCGGACGGGTCGTCGGCCTCGTGCCCCGCGGGGTCGAAGGCGAAGGCCCGCAAGGTCGCGTCGACCCGCGCCGCCACCGGCGCGACCTGGGCCCGCGCGCTCACCCGGCGCCGCACCCGCTTGCGCAGCCGCCGGGTGCCGAACAGGTGGTAGGCCACCGCCCCGCCGATCGGCACGAGCAAGATGAAGAACACCCACGCCAGCGTCGCCGCCGACTCGCGCCGCTGCGCCACGATGCGCGGCACGAGCACGAAGATGATGAAGAGGTTGACGAAGACGAGGCCGGTGCTCAGCCACCCGTACTGAATGAAGGGCATCGCGGGCTACCCGCCCGCCCGCGCCGCCCGGGCCGCCCGCGCGTCCTCGTCGGCGAGCAGCGCGTCGCCGCGCGCGAGCGCCTCGTCGTGCGCCGCGATGATCGCGCGGCAGCGCCCGCCCGCGCGCGCCAGCAGCGTCAGGCCCAGCACCGCCCAGATCGCCGCGCACGAGCCCGCCGCCGCCACCGCCGAGCCCGCCCGCGCCGAGCCCGAGCGCACCTGGTCGGCCGCCACGAACGCGTACGAGGGCGAGGGCGCCGCGAAGAGCAGCGCCCCCGCCTCGAGGTCGCGCGAGAGCACCCCCGCGATCGCCGCCCCGAGCCAGGGCCCCGCCGTCACCACCAGGAGCGCCACCAGGAGCAGCACCCGCGCCACCGCCGGCGAGCCCGCGCGCGCCCGCACCCACGCCCCGAAGCCGATCGCGAAGAGCGAGAAGCCGAGCGCGTAGGCCCCGAAGATCAAGACCGCCCCCGCGTCGTGCGGCGGCGTCGCGAGCGGCGAGGCCGGCCGCGCGTACGACAGGGCGAAGCCCGCCGCCGTCAGCGCCGACAGCCCCCCGAGCCCCGCGAAGAGCAGCGAGACCGACGCCCGCACCACCCCCGGGCCCAGGAAGCGCTGGAGGGCCCCGGCCCGCGCGCGCTCCCACCCGCGCACCACGCGGCGCGAGGGCCCGATCGGCTCGCCCGCGAACACGAACGCGCAAAAGACGAGGTAGAAGAAGTAGCCGAGCAGCGCCCCCATCGCCAGCATCGCCGCGTCCGACGCGTCGTCGGCCTGCGCGACCAGCGCGAGCCCCGTCGCCGTCAGCGCCGCCGACGTCACGAAGAACCAGCGCCGCACCCCCGTCGAGCGGTCGTCGGTCACGCTCGTCAGGTTCGCCACCGTCACCTCGTAGAGGAACCACGAGGGCAGCGCCACCGCCCCGAGCGGCAGCGCCACCAGCGCGCCCAGGTAGGCGAGCGAGAAGGGCGCGCGCTCGTAGGCCGTCGGCAGCCAGACCGGCAGCGCGTCCGGCACCGCCGGCCACGCCAGGTGCGCCGCGTGCGAGAGCGCCGTGCCGATGCCGTACGCCGTCGGCGAGAGCAAAAAGGCGCAGAGCAGCGTCACGAGCAGCGCGACGCGCAGGCTATCCATCTTCGAGCTTACCGCCAGCCCGAACGCGACCGCCAAGAGGGCGAACAGGAAGAGCCAGACGAACGCGAGCACCACCTCGACCGCCGTCACCCCCCCGAACAGAAAGGGCAGGGCGCCGACCGGCGCGAGCATGACCACGTAGAGCGCCACGTGCGTGTACGCCGCCAGGAACTTGCCCCGCGCGATGACGCCCGGCGCGAGCCCCGTCAAGAGCAGCGCCTCCCAGGTGCGCCCCTCGCGCTCGCTCGCGATGCCGTTGGCCGCCAGCGCCGGCCCCGCCAGCGTCACGACGAAGAACGCGATCGAAAAGAAGGTGTGGTGCAGCCCCGCCCCGATCGACGCCGGGCTCGCCGTCATCGACGCGATGCCGCCGATCGCGCAGAGCAAGAGCGCGAGCAGCACCGTCAGGGTCATCAAGAGAAAGGGCGTGCGCGTCAGCCGCGAGAACTGCCGCATCTCGCGCAGCCACACCGGGTTCGGCGGCCCGCCGCCCCGCCGCGCCCGCCCGGGCCCCGCCGGGCCCTGCGCCTCGCTCGCCGCCGCGCTCATTGCAAGTCTCCCCGCGTCGCCTCGAGAAAGATGCGCTCGAGCTCGGTGCGCTCGGGCTCGACGCCGATGAGGGGCACCTGGTGCGCGACCAGGTGCCGCACCATGTGCACCAAGAATTCGTCGCCCCCCGAGAAGGTCACCAGCGCCTGGCCCGCCGCGCTCGCCTGCACCTCGAGCACCGCCGGCGACTGGCGCAAGAGCGGCTCGAGCGGGCGCGCGTCGCCGATCACCCGCAGCTTCACCCGCCGCCGCGGCCTCGCCTCCGCCGCCGGCCCCGCCCCGGCCGCCTGGGCCGCCTGCTGGGCCTCGGCCGCGACCGCCCGCTCGCCGAGCCGCCGCGCGATCTCGTGAATCGGCCCCGCCACGACCAGGCGCCCCCGCTCGAGAATCGCCACGCTCGTGCAGACGTCGGCGAGCTCGGTCAAGATGTGCGACGAGAGAAAGATCGTCTTGCCGAGCCCCCGCAGCTCGAGCAGAAGATCGCGCATCTCGATGCGCGCGCGCGGGTCGAGATCGCTCGCCGGCTCGTCCAAGATGAGAATCTTCGGGTCGTGCAAGAGAATGCGCGCGAGCTGCAGGCGCTGCTTCATGCCCTTCGAGAGCGTCGCCACCAGCCGGTCTTGCAGCTTGCCGAGGTCGGTCAGCTCGAGCACCGCGTCGACCACCGCCGCGTCGCCCACCCGGAAGGCCTCGGCGAAGAACTCGAGGTACTCGCGAATGGTGATGCGGTCGTAGACGCCCGCGTGGTCGGGCATGTAGCCGACGACGCGGCGCACCGCCTCCGGCTCGAGCGTCACGTCGTGGCCGTCGACCTCGACCCGCCCCGCCATCGGCTCGATGAGCGTCGCCATCACCCGTATGGTCGTCGTCTTGCCCGCCCCGTTCGGCCCGATGAACCCGAAGATCTCGCCCGGCGCCACGTCGAAGGTCACGTCGCGCAAGACGTCGGCCCCGCCGTAGCGGTGCCAGAGGTGCCGCACCCGAATGGCCGGCCGCGCCCCTCGCGCCGCCGCCCCCTCGGCCGCCACCGCCGCCGCGCTCACGGCTCGCCCCCGTAGCCGAGCACCCGCACGAGGCAGCGGTCGGCGCTGACGCGCAGCCCCGCGTCGGTGAGCACGCCCTCGCCCCCCGCGAGCTGCCCGATCGCCACCGGCACCGCGTCGGGCCACCAGTCGACCGGCTTCTCGCGCGCCGTCGACGCGAGCGCGAGCCAGGCCGCGGCGAGCCCCGGCGCGGCGCCGTCGAGCTCTTCGCGGATGAGCGGGAAGCCGTGATCGCGCAGCGTCATCGCCCCCGCCGGCGTCGTCGAGGGCGTGTGCGCCGAGAGGGCGCGCCCCTCGCTCGCCAGCGCCGACTTGCCGTCGCTCAGCAGGCCGAGCAGGAAGCGCCCGCGCCCCGGCACCGACACGACCACGCCCGCCAGATCGCGGCCGAGCCGGTTGGTCACCCGCACGTCGCCCCCCTCGGCGCGCGCGAGCGTCAGCCCGCCCCGCAGGTCGAAGGGCCCCTCCTCGCGCACGACCACCGTCTGCCAGGGCAGCGTCAGCACGTTCTCGAGCGCGACGCCCCCGCGGTCGACCCGCAAGGTCGCCCGATCGTTCGCCTCGCCCGCCATCGACACGAGCGCGCCCGCGTCGCTCGCCTCGACCCGGAGCGCCCTCGCCCGCGGCGTGAAGAAGCCGCGGTAGCGCCGCACCGCGCCCCGCCCCATGCCGCCCGAGGCCTCGACCAGGCTGAGCCGCTGCGATCGCCCCCGCACCCCCTTGGCGATCGTGCCGAGCAGCACGATCGACCCGAACGCGACCGCCGAGGCGATGGCCACGCGGCGCAGCGCCCGCAGCGGCCGGCCCGCGCGCGAGGCGAGGGCGAAGTTGACCGGGCCCGCCAGCGTCGCGTACGCCACGAGCAGGAACGCCGCCACCAGCACCGCCCAGCGCGAGCCCTCGTTCGGGTCGAGCTGCTTGCGCACCTCGCCCACCTCGAGCCGCTCGATGATGCCCGCGTTGCGCCCGACGAAGAGCGTCGCCCGCCGGTCGTGCGCGTGGCGCACCAGCTCGACCAGCCGCGACTGCACCCAGGGGTCGGCCGCCGCCGCGGGCTCGGACGGGTCGAAGGCGAGCAGGTGCACCTCGCCGAGCCCGTAGGGCGCCGACGCGCCGAACTCGCTCGCCACCGCGTTGCCCCCCTCGTAGCCCGCGAACGACGCGCGCAGCGCCTCGCCCGGGTAGACCGACGCCGCCTCGCGCCGCCCCCGCGGCGTCGCGCCCGGCTTGGCCGGCTCGTCGTCTTCGTCGTCGGGGGGCGAGACGCCCGGCTGATCGTTGTCGACCTTCGCCGCCGGCGACGCGCGCAGGTGCTCGGCCCCGCCCGCGCGCCGGAGCTCGCCGCCGCAGAACGCCTTGAGCGCCGCCGAGCGCAGATCTTCTGGGCGCTTGACCGTCACCGCCAGCGTCCCGCCGCCCTGCACGAAGCCCCCGAGCGCCTCGAGCTCGGCCCCGGTGAGCCGCGCGAGCAGATCGCTCGGCACGAGCAGCGCCGTCACGTCGCCGTACTCGGCCGCCCGCGCCGGCCACGCCGCCTCGCCCGTCCGGGGGTCGACCCAGGGCGAGGCCACCTGCAGCGAGGGCTTCGGCGCCGAGCGCCCGTAGCCCGGGGCGTAGCGCACCGGCACCCGCGCCCCGCGCAGCGCCCCGATGAGGCGCGAGGGGTGGTGCGCGTCGACCAGGAGCGGCTCGGGCCGGCCGTTCGCCCGCACGTTCGACGACGCCAGCGTCGCGCCCTGCGCGTCGAGCGCGCTCACCTCGATGCCGAGCGCGCCCCCGCCCTGCACCGGCAGCGCCACCACCGCCGGCGCCCCCGGCGCGAGCGAGAAGGGCGCCTCGCTGCGCGAGGGCACGATGCCCGATCGGTAGCCCATCTCGGGCGAGACCCGCACGACGCCCTTGAGCGGCGCGTGCCCCCCGTGCTCGAGCCGCACGTAGAGCGTCGACCAGCCCTCGCCCGTCACCCCCTCGCTGCCGAAGCCCGGGTGCACGTCGAGCTTCAGCCCCTGCGCCCGCGCCGCCCCGCTCGAGGCGACCAGCGCGCCGAGCGCGAGCGCGATACGCACCCCCGACGGAAGTCGGGGGCACGGGGTAACCCGCTCGAACGGAGAGCAAAGCCCGGCCCTCGCTGGGGCCGGGCTCCCTCGCCGCGAGTCGCGAAGCGAGCCCGCCTGGGTAGCGTCGCTCGCCACGCCTCCGTAGCTCGCCCGGACAGCGTCGCCCGCCACGCCTCCGTAGCCCGCCCCGGAGCCATCGCCCGCGGGAGCCCGGCCCCAGCGAGGGCCGGGCTTTGCGCTCCGAATCGGCTCGAGGTCGCGCGGCACGCCTTGGTTACGCCGTGCCCCGGACTTCAGTCCGGGGCTCTCGCCCCTCGCCCTCACCCCCGCACCGCCCGCTCGACCGCCTCGGGCCGCACCGGCACCTGGCGCACCACCTCGGCGATGACCTGGTCGGGCGAGAGCCCCTCGGCCTCGCCCTCGAACGACCGGATGAGCCGGTGCCGCAGCGCCGGCGGCGCCACCCGCTGCACGTCGCCGAACGAGACGTGCGCCCGCCCCTCGAGCAGCGCCACCGCCTTCGACGCCAGCACCAGGCTCTGCGCCCCGCGCACCCCCGCCCCGTAGCGCAGCGCCCGCTTGACGAGCGGCAGCGCCCCCGCGTCGTGCGGGTCGGTCGCCCGCGCGAGCCGCGCCGCATACCGCAGCACCGGCTCGGCCACGACCACGTCGCGGCAGAGCTCGCGCATCGCCAGCACCTCGTCGCGCCGCAGCACGGGCGCGATCGACCCGCCCTCGCGCCCCGTCGTGCGGCCGAGCACGCCGACGAGCTCGTCTTCGGACGGCGCGGGCACCAGCACCTTGAGCAAGAAGCGGTCGAGCTGCGCCTCGGGCAGGGGGTAAGTGCCCTCCATCTCGATGGGGTTCTCGGTCGCCAGCACGAAGAAGGGCTCGAGCAGCACGTGCCGCTCGCCGCCCACGGTCACCGCGTGCTCTTGCATCGCCTCGAGCAGCGCCGACTGCGTCTTCGGCGTCGCGCGGTTGATCTCGTCGGCGAGCACGATCTGCCCGAAGATGGGCCCGCGGTGCAGCCGGAAGGCCCGCCCCGCCCCCGCCTCGCCCGTCACGAGCACGTTCGTGCCGAGCACGTCGCTCGGCATCAAGTCGGGCGTGAACTGAATGCGCGAGAACTCGAGCTCGAGCGCCCGCGAAAGCGTCTTGACCAGCAGCGTCTTGCCGAGCCCCGGCGCCCCCTCGAGCAGCACGTGCCCGCCGGCGAACAGGCCCCAGAGCACCTGATCGACCACCGCCGCCTGCCCCACGATCACCGCGCCGATGGCCTGGCGCAGCCGCGCGGCGGCGTGCGCGGCGTAGGTGAGGCGCGCTTCGAGGTCGGGTCGGGCTGGCGTCGCTTGGGTCATCGTCGTCCGGGTTACCAGGGGCGGGCGCAGGCGCCCAGGGGGGCCGGGCTCGCCCGGCCGGCGCGGGCCTTGTTCGATGGGCTAGGGGGGGCGTCTGGTGCGTTCGCGGGTCGATGTCTGAGACGGGCCCGGGCCCCCGGAGGGTCTGACGCGCGTCCCCGGGGCGAGACGCGCCCAGGCCCCCGGGCCTCAGGGCTGGAAGTAGCGCCCCACCTGCTCGCGGTACTCTTCAGGCACGGCGGTGCGGTCGACGCCGTTCATCTCGCCGGGCCCCACGGTGCCGAGCGCGCCCGTGCCCCGCACGTTCGCCGTCTCGCCCGCCCGGCCCGCCGCGCGCCCGACGCTGATGCCGCCCGGGGGCGCCCCGCCGCGCCAGCGCGCCCCGGCCCGCGACCGCAGCTCGGCCGCGTCGACCGGCTTGCTCTCGCCCGCATGCTCGCCCTTGCCGCCGCCCTCGCCGGGACCGCCGCCCGGTTGGCCGCCCTTGTTGTCGGGCCCCGACCCCGGCCCCCCCGGGCCCGGCACGGGCACCGGCATGTCACCCTGGCCCTGGCCCTGGCCCTGACCCTGGCCCTCGCCCCCGTTGCCCTCGCCGAGGCCGCGCTCGGCCTCGTCGAGCCGCCGCTGCCGCTCGGCCTCGTCGTCGTCGGTGTCTTCGTTGGCGAGCTCGCGCAGCTCATCTTCGAGCCGCTTTCGGCCCTCTTCGGTGCCGAGCTGCTCGGCGAGCTCGCGCATCTTCTCGCGCGAGGCCGCGTCGGGCCCGCCGGGCTGGCCCGGGCGCAAGCGCTTCTTCAGCCGCTCGGCCAGCCGCTTGCGCTCTTCGGGCGTGAGCCGCTCGAGCGACTTCTGCAGCGACTCGGCCAGCTTGCGCGCGTTCGCGTCATTGGGCATTCGCCCGAAGTCGGACAGCGCCCGCCGCTCTTCGTCGCTGAGCCCCTCGCCCAGCGCGTCGCCGAGCGCCCGCAGCTCGTCGGCCCGCTCGCCCCGCTCGCCCAAGAGGTCTTTCTGGTCTTTGAGCGCCTTCGCGACGTCGGGCGCCCCGGCCCGCTTCGCCGCCTCGGCCGCCTCTTCGAGGGCCTTCTTCGCCCGCTCGCGGTCGGACTCTTCGCGCCGGTTGGCGAGCTCTTGCATCGCCTCGTCGAAGCGCACGAGATCGCCGTCGCCGAGGGCCTTGGCCGCCGAGCTCGTGAGCGGCTCGCGCGCGAGCCGCTCGAGCGCGCCCTCGAGCCCCGCCCGCCGCTCGCCGTCGCCGAGGCTCATGCGCTCGGCCCGCAGGGCGTCGCGCATTCGCGCGATCTCGGCCTGCGCCTCGCGCTTCTCGACCCCCTTCTCGAGCTTCTCGCGCAGCGCCCGCGCGTCGCGCGCGATCGCGTCGAGCCGCCTTCGCTGCTCGTCGTCGCGCGCCGCGATCGAGCCGAGCTCGGCCACCCGCTCGAGCCCCCGCACGTCGGCGAGCGTCACCCGATCGAGCCCCGGGGGGGCCGCCGCCTTCGCCGCCGGCCGCGGCGGCAGGGAGAGCGCGTACGCGAGCGCGAGCGCCCCGACCGGGGCCAAAAGATGCGCCCGCGACCAGAGCCTCGGCCCGAGCCGCCGTGGGTCGGCCTCGGCGAGCGCCTTCTCGGCCCGCTCGAGCACCACCGCCCGCGCCTCGTCGCCCCCTTCGACCGCCGCCCCGCCGGCCCCCTCGGCCCCGAGGCCGAGCGCCGTCGTCACCACCTCGTCGCTGCCGAGCCGGCCGTCGAGGTAGAGCGCCACCTCTTGGTCGGACCACCGCCGCCGCAGGGCCACGGCCAGCGCCGCCCCGAGCCCCACCAGCGCCGCGACCCCGGCCGCGACCGGACGCCCCGCGGCCCCCGCCCGCCAGAGCCCGAGCGCGACTAGCGCCGCGGCCGAGAGGCCAACGCCCAGGCCCGTCAAGAGCACGCGCCCGAGCAGGCGTCGCCGCACGCGGCGGGCCCAGCGCCGAAAATTCTCGAGAAAGCCCCTGCCGACGCCCGTCTGCAACTCGATCTCCCGCTGCAAAGGTTTCAGCCAAGTCTAGCCTACGCAAGCGCTTCGCAGGCCGTTCCCGTCGCCGGGCGGTGTTTTCGGGGCCCGAAGGCCTCGAGGACGCTCACCAGAGCCTTTTTGAGCCGCCCGCCGGGCTACCTATGCTACCTACGCCCCTCGCGCCCGGCCGGGCACCCCGCCGCGCGACCCGGCCCGGGGCGGGGCAGGGGGCCACGCCGCCGCCCCTTGATGGAGGCTCCGACGGCATGACCGAACGAAACGATCTCTCCCGCCGACGCGTCCTCGCCGTGGTCTCGGCGGGCTCGGCCGCCACGCTTACCGGCTGCGGCGGCGGCAGCGCCGGCCCCGCCCCCTCGCACCCCGAGGGCGGCGCCGGCGCCCCCCCGGCCCCCGGCCCGCCGGCCGCCACCCCCGTCGCCAACCTGCGCGATCTCGCCCCCGGCGCCCTCGTCGTCCTGCCCGAGCCGCACGTCGTGCTCGGCCGCGACGACAAGGGCGTCTACGCGATGAGCACGCTCTGCACGCACCAGAGCTGCAACGTGACCCTGAAGTCGTCGGGCGACGGCCTCGTGTGCAAGTGCCACCGCAGCTTCTTCGACCGCGACGGCAACCCGACGGGCGGCCCCGCCAAGCGCCCCTTGCCCCGCTACGAGGCGCGCGTCGGGCCCTCGGGCGACATCTTCGTCGACAAAGACAAGAGCGCCGACGCCGCCTTCCGCGCCAAAGCGTGAGCGCTGCGGCTCGGCCGCGACGGCAGCGGGGCCGCCCGACGCCCCGCCCGCGGCGCCCGACCCGCCCGACACCCCGGCCGGCGGTACGATTGCCGGGGCCGGGGCGAGGGGGTAGCAAGGTTAGGGTGACCTTCCTCGAGCGGCTCCGCGCGTACCTCGAGCGCGTCGCGCGCTCGCCCGAGGGGCTGCCGTTCATCCACATCGACGTCGCGGCGCATCGACGACATCTGCTCGAGAAGGCGTATACCCAGTCGCCGGTGGGGCGGGAGAGGCAGGACCGGCCCGATCGCGCGCGAGGTTGAGTCCCGGGCGTTCCTGACGGCGGCGGCAGAAACAGGCGGTGCGCGAGCGCTGGCTCTCGACGCTCGACCCGGGCGAGACCGAGCAGGCGATCCGCGACACGTGGGCGGCCGCGCAGGCCGAGCGCGACAAGAACGAAAAGGGCACCTTGCTCGAGCAGCCGATGGTGCTGCTCTTCAAGAGCGTGCCGGGCACGCACCACCTGTGGACGCGCGTGCGCAACGAGGTCGAAGAGATCGACCTGCTGGTGCTCAACGAGTCGGCCGACCCCCTCCGGAAGAAAGAATCGACCTGCTTTCTCGTCGAGTGCAAGAACTGGTCGGACCACGTGGGTACGAAGGAGGTGCGCGAACTCTGGGGAGAGATGGAGGCCCACCACAAGCGCTGTCGCCTTGCCTTCTTCGTCGCCGCAGGTGGCTTCGCCAAGGGCGTGCGCGACGAGCAGCGAGGGCCGTCGCGCGATGACCGTATGATTATTTTCACCGGCCCCGGCGACCTCGACGAGCTCGTGCGCAGCGGCGACCGCAACGCCTTCTTGAAGGAGATGCACCGCCGCGCCGCCTTCCCGGGCGACCCGGCGGGGGGCGAGCCGACGGTCTGAAGCGGCCCTACAACCGCGGGCCGCGCCCGCGTCGAGCCCCCCAGATGGCGTGGATCTCGACTAGCTCGCGTTCGCGGTCGTGGTGGTAGTAGACGTGGCAGCCCGTCTTCTTCATCAGCCACCGCTGAATGAGCTTGCCCCGGGTGAGTCGGTAGCGCTGGCCCGCCCCCGGCACCGTGCTCAGGTGCCGCAGCGTCCGCTCGAACTCTTCGGCGAAGAGGCTTTGTGCGTCGCGGTGCTCGCGCCACCAGCCGTCATCTGACTCGAACTGCCAGCGCGCCTCGTCAAGGAGAACGACCCTCACGGCGCGCCCGGTACGCCGCGAGGTACGCCCACGCGTCGACCCCCCGGCCCGCCGCCGAGTCTTCGAGCGCCCGGTCGAGCGATGCGTGCAGCTCGGCCCGGTCGTGAGCGCTGAGATCGTCGCCGAGAACGACGATCTCGACCTCGGCCCCCTCGGGCAAGTCGGTGGGCTCGTCGAGCACGAGCCGGCCGCCCTTTACCTGCGCCTTCATTGCCTGCATCGCCCACCATCGTATCGCCTCGTGAGAAGGGCGGCCAGCGCTCGCTCGCAGCACGTCGGTGGGCGCCGCCCCGCCCGAGACGCACCTCCCCCTGCTCCGCTCGCCCGCCGCTCCCGCTTCAGACCGCCCCCCGCCCACGTCGCTCCCGCGCGCCCTCAGATCGCCGCTCCCTCGCCCGCCTCGCCGCCGGCCGGCGCGTCGCCCTCGCCCGACGCGCGGGCCCCGCGCGCCTTGCGGTCGGCCTTCGCCTCGGCCAGGCGCAGCGGCGTGAGAAAGGCCTCGTCGAGGCGCGGTGCGATGGTGTCGTCGAGCTCGATCGCTTGCGCGATCGCCTTGACCACGCGCGCCCACCGGTTGCGGGCCCTGGCCACCGACGACGAGCGCTCGGGGGCGGCTGCCGCGCGCTTGGCGACGAGCTCGGCGCGCTTGGCTTCGAGCTCGCCGAGCTGGCGGGCCGACGAGGTCCAGGCGTCGACCTCGTCGGCGAGGGTGCGCCCGTCGCCGACCGCGACCTGACCGAGCTCTTCGCGATGATCGTCGTCGAGGCGCTTGGGCAAGGCCTCCACGTCGCCCGCCTCTTCGAGGTAGGTGCGCTGCGTCGCCGCGAGCCCGGCCGGTATCAGCGCGTCGCGCAGGTCGAGCCGCGACTCGGCCACCTCGGGGTCGTCGGCGAGCTCGGCGAGGCCGGTCAGCACGTAGAAGGTGCCGCGCACCTTGCGGTCGTGCACCCGGTCGATCTCGGCCTCCTTTGCCTGCAGCTCGGCGAGCTCGCGCTCGGCCTCGGCCGCCGTGGCCGGCTGCGCCGTCGCGGCGAGGCCTTCGTGGGCCGCGTCGAGCTTCGGCAAGAGGGGCGCCGCCACGCTCGCCCCAAGCGCGGGCCGATCGCGCTGCGGGTCCGTCCAGGCGGCCGAGAGGGCCAACATCGTTTCGGTCGACATATTCTTGAGAGCCATGGTCATCGTCTCCGGTTGATCGGGCTTCTTCGCTCTTCGCTGCTGATCGGGCTTCTCCGCCCTTCGCTGTTGATCGGGCTTCTTCGCTCTTCGTCGTCGTATTCGAGTCGCATCACCCCCTCGTTGATCCCTCTCGGCCGGCCGCGGCGCCGGTTGCGTTGGTTCGTTCTTTTTTTCTCCGCCACCTCCCGCGCCCTAGCCCGCGCGCCAGGCCCGTCTTCCATCCCTCGGCCGGCCGCGGCGCCGGTTGCGTCCTTTCTGCCTCTCGGCCGGCCGCGGCGCCGGTTGCGTCCTTTCTCCCTCTCGGGCGCTCCCCGGTTGCCGTTGCGTCCCGTCTCCCCCTCGGCCGGCCGCGGCGCCGGTTGCGTCTTTTTTCACCCTCGGCTGGGCGGAGGGGGCCGCGCCGCTTCTTTTCGTGTCCTCGGCCGGCGCGCCCGGACGTCCAAGGCGTGACGGGCCGGGGCGCGCGGACGCGGGCGGGCGCGGGGGTGCCGGCGGGCGCAGGGTGGCCGGCGGGCGAGGGGCGGTGAGACGTCTGGCCCCTCGCACCCATCAACGCCGGCAGGCCGCGGGGCGTCCGCCCTTGGCGTCGCGGCCGGCGGCGGGCACCGTGGGCACGCCGAGGTACATGATGAATCGGCCGAGAAGCTTGGCGCTCCCCTCGGCGCACTGCTCGGTCGACGCGAGCACCGCCTGGCGCAGCACCGCGGTCACCTCGGCGTCGCCGCGCTCGCGCACGCGCCGCCGCACGTACGAGGTCGAGCGGCGCAGGCCCGCGTAGCGCACGGCGGGCGCCAGGCTCTCGTCGCGGAAGCGCCGGCGCGGCACCCGCCGCGTGGCGGCCGAGAACTGCGCGCAGCCGGGCGGGCTTTTCGTACGGCTTTCCTACGTGCTGTTCGTAGAGCTTGCCGAGATCTCCTGACGACTCGTTCGTGCTGCTCTTCGCGCCCGCGGCCAAGGCCAAGGGCTTCGACGACCGGCTCTACGCCACGGCCGAGCGCCGATGCGGGGCTTGTAGGCTTCGGGGCGTTTGCACAGAGGGCGGTGCCACGCTTGCCAAGCGGGGTTGGGCCCACCTACGATGCTTCGAGGTCAAGGCTGGGGCCGGGGGTGTTGCGCGCCATTGGGCGTGGAGGGCCGGGCCGGGCACCTTCGTTCATCGGGGAGGTTGTCATGAAGAAGATTGTTGCCATCGTCTCGCTGTGGGTATCGTTCGCGCAGGGGTGTGGGCCGTCCGAGCCGCCCGTCGCGCCCCCGCCGGCGCCGGCGCCGCCGCCGACGACCGCCCTGCCGCCGGCGACGACCGCGCCGCCGGCGACGACCGCGCCGGGCCCGTCGGCGGCGCTGGCGGCGTGCGACGTCAAGCAACAGCAGGTCTCCCAGGAGGCCGACCAGCGAGCCAAGACGTGGAGCATCCGCCAGCACCTCGACAAGAACTTCCCCGACGGGAAGGTATCGTGGCTCATCAAAGAGAGCGCGTACCAGTCGTTCGTGGTGGTGCCGAAGGCGAAGTACTTCGGCCGCTGCAAGGCGGGTGACTGCTATCTGTTCGCCGCGCCCGCCGCGATCATCGAGCGCGCCGTGCAAGCGTCGATGAAGGGCGGCAAGCACGACGCGGCGGCGCTCGGCAAGGCGCTCGGCCTGCCGGCCTCGAACTTCGAGGGGCCCCTGCTCAAGTTGACGCTCGATCTCGACGACACGCCCGCCTGCGCGCGCCTGCCGGTCGAGACCGACGAGGGGGCGTGGAAGTGCTCGGGCCCCGACGACAGAGATTGCTTCAAGTTCGGCGGCTACACGTCCGGCGGCGCGCCCGAGATTATGGTGATTAACGCCCCGGTCGCCGGCGCCCAGGTCACGGCCGTACCGTGAGCGGCGAGCGAGTGCTCGTGCAGAGCCCGTAGTTGTACAAGCTGGTGCGCGACCTGTTCGGCCTTCCGATGTCCGTCGGCGCGGTGGTCGACCCCCACCCCCAACGGAACTCACCTCTGCGCTCGCGCCGCGCGAGGCCCGGCCTCGCCTGCCGCCGCGCCCTGCGAGCGCGGGGCGCCGGGCGAGCGGGACATCGCCATCGCACGAAGCGTACCGCCCGCGGCGCCGCCGTTGCTTTCCGCGGGCCGGGCGCGCCCGTGGCATGGGCGCCGCGCGCGCCCTCGGCGCCCCCGTCGACGTCGCCGCCCTCGGGGCCAATTCGGCGCCCCGTCGGTTTCGCGAGCGCGGGGCCCGGTTCGACGTGGCCTCGAGGCGCTTTCGCGAGCGCAGGGCTCGGTAGGGCGCGCCCCCCGGCCTATGCTACGCTCGGGCGCGATGAGCCGTGCAGCCGGCACCCTCGCGCCGCGGCCCGACCCGACGGTCTACCCGGCCTCCGACGACATGGGCGAACCGACCCTCGAGCTCTTCATCCGGCTGGTGCTCGTGCCGCTGCTCGAGCGCTACCTCGCGGCGCGGGGGCTGACCGCCTTCGTCGGCTCGAACCAGTTCATCTACTGGGCGCAGTTCGAGCCGACGCGCAGCGTGGCGCCCGACCTCTACGTGGTGCCGGGCCTGGCGCCGCGCACGCAGTTCGACAGCATCCAGACCTGGCTGGACGGGCGCGTGCCCTCGTTCGCGCTCGAGATCGTGTCGCACGACAAGCGCAAAGACTACGTGCACGCGCCCGAGCGCTACGCCGAGCTGGGCGTTCGCGAGCTGGTCATCTACGACCCGAAGGCGTCGAGGCGGCGGGGCGTGGGGGTGACCTGGCAGGTCTACCGGCGCCTTTCCAAGCGGGGCTTCGTGCAGGTCGAGGCGACGGGGGGCGACCGGGTGCGCTCGAAGGTCTTGGGCTGCGTTCTGCGCGAGGTGCGCGGCGCGGGCGGCGCGCTCGAGCTGCGGCTCGGCGTCGGCGCGAGGGGCGACGAGCTCGTGCCGACCGAGGCCGAGGAGGCGCGGTCGGCGGCCGAGCGCGAGCGGGCCGAGAAAGAGCGGGCGGTGGCCGAGAAAGAGCACGAGCGGGCCGAGAAAGAGCGGGCGGTGGCCGAGAAAGAGCGCGAGCGGGCCGAGAAAGAGCGCGAGCGGGCGGCGCGCCTCGAGGCCGAGGCCGAGGTGGCGCGGCTCCGGGCCCTCTTGGGGCAAGGCGCAAAGCGCTGAGCGCTTTTCGAAACCGGGCGTCGGCGGTGAGGTCGGCGCGTGCGGCCTGCCTCCGCGCGGAAGTGACTACGACCGCTCCGGCCTCGGCGGCGCGTGCTGCGGCGTCGGCGTTGCCCTCGCTCGGGCCTCGGGGGCTACGCGCGCGTGCTCGATCTGCGCGAGCGGGCCGACCGCTACGGCAAAGAGAAGCTCGGCCTGCCGCCGACCCCGGTGCGCGAGCCGCCCCCCCGGGGGCCGCCCTCGCCCGGGCCGAAGGCCTGCGCGAGGGCAAGGCCGAGGGCCTGCGCGAAGGCGAGGCGAAGGGCCTGCGCGAAGGCGAGGCGCGTGGGCGGGCCGAAGGGCTTCGGGCGGCGGTGCTCGATCTGTGCGAGGCCTTCGGCATCGAGCTGACGGGTGAGCGTCGCGCGTCGATCGCGGCGATGGCGGGGGGCGAGCTCGAGGGCCTGCGGGCTTCGACCAAGCAGACGCGGCGCTGGTCCGGCTGACGACGCTTCTCGGCCGCCTGACTTCGACGGCGATTTAGGCCAGCTCGTCATCGACGGGAGACGCCTTCGAGCCGACCTCATGCTGCATCTAAAAACGCCGGCCGGGTGGTGGCTGGCGGCTTGCCCTTACGCCTGCGGGCAGAGAGCAGCCTTCGGTTCCGAGGGGGCTGGCTCGGTACGAGCGTGACGCGCCTTCGTGCGGCTGCTTCCTGCGAGCGCGCCTCGGCCGCGCCGCGCTCGGCGCCTGATTTGCGGGTCAATGAGGTGTGGGATGGAACCGGGCGACCACGGGCACGAGAAGGAGGCCGACGGGGTGCTGGGCGGGGCCACCTTCCAGCAGGAGGTAGAGGCGGCGCGCAGCGAGACGCATCTGCTGAGCCCTCTGGCTGGGGTCGGAAGGCGCCCCCGCCCTTCAGGCCCCGAGGGCCCTTCGGAGCCTCGCCCGCGCGCGCCGCCGCGGCTCGCCTGAAGGGGCCCGAGCTCGTTCATGGCCCGGGTGAGACGCTGGATTGGCGGCGGCGCAGGTGTCCGGCGGGCGCTACCTGGCACCGCCGTGCTACGCGGACACGATGACGGTTCGACAGAGAGGGAATCCCGATGAGAAACGCTCACCGACGACGCTTCGTACCCGGCGGCCGCCGGCGCCCGGGCGCGCCGTTCGCCGCCCTCGAGCTCGGCTTTGCGCTGCTCGCGCTGGCCTTCGCGGGCTGCGGCGACGCCCCTCGGGGCGGCTCAGGCCCGGCCGCGCGCTCGCAGCAGGCATTGACGATGACGTTGCGCCCGGGCCCCGAGGGCAAGGACGCGCTCGTTCACTCGCTGGCTTCGCAGGCCGACGTGCCGCACGGCAACGCGCCCACCTTCGACGTGATGGCCTGGGCCTTTAGCGGCGCGCCCGGCGTGCTTCGCAACCTCATCGACTTCGACCTGCCGGCGCTGCCGGCGAGCGCGACGCTCGTCAAGGCCACGCTCAAGCTCTACGCGAACACGACGCTGACGCTCGACCCGGGCCACTCGCAGCTCTCGGCCGGCAACGAGCTGGTCGTTCAGCAGGTCGTATCTCCCTGGGACGAGGCCACCGTCACGTGGAACACCCGGCCGGGCGTCGACGCGGGCGATCTGCTCGTGCTGCCGCCCAGCGCTTCGGCCTTTCAGAACTATGAAATCGACGTGACGCGCTTCTTTCAACGAGAGCTCGCCGACCCCGGGCGCTACCACGGCCTGGTGCTGCGGCTGCAGACCGAGCAGCATTACCGCTCGCTGCGCTTCGCCTCGAGCGACCACCCCGACCCCTCGCTGCGCCCGGCGCTCGTGCTCGAGTACACCGAGGGGCCCGCGCCTCTCGCCGGCGTCGCCGGCCGTGTCCTGCGGTTTCCCTCCTTCGGGCCGCTGGCCGGGGTCAAGGTCGACGCCGGGGGGGGCCACGTGGCCACGACCAACGCGGCGGGCGACTACGCACTTCAGGGCCTGCCGCTCGGCACGTACACGCTGCGCGCGAGCCTGCCCGGCTGGACCTTCGGCTCGCCGGACTTTCAAGACGCAGAGTACACGGTGACCCTTTCGACCGGTGGCCAGGTGCGGCCCGCGCCTCCCATCGTCGGGTATGCGGCCGAGCCGGTGGTCTTCGTGCATGGCTGGAAGTCTGGCCCGGGCTCTTTCGGGGCGGTGCCCGGTGAATTCCGGGCGCGGGGGCACCTCGACGTCGCCAACGAGCTCGACACCAACTTCCTCGGCACGCCGCTTTTGGAGGGGAGCGCGCGCCTCGTCAAGTCGTGGATCGACGAAGCCAAGCGCAGGACGGGCCGCGAGCGCGTGATTCTTTACGGCCACAGCATGGGTGGCCTCGTCGCGCGGGCGTACGTCGAGGGCTCGGGCTACGGCAGCGACGTGTCGCATCTCTTCACCTTCGGCAGCCCGCACCTCGGCATTCCGCCGATTTTGCTTCCGGCTTGCATCGGCGACGCCGTCGGCGGCACCGGCGCCGTCTGTCAAATGACCCCCTCGGGCATGCTTCTCTTCAACACGATGTACGTCAAGCGGGCGGGCGTCGACTACCACCTCGTGGCCGGCAAGGCCCCCATGTGGACGACGAAGCAGGTGTGCTTTCGGCTCTTCGGCGAGCGCCGCTGCATTCTGAGCATACCCTGGCCAGACACCGAGTTTCGTAACGCGGGGGGGTGGGCCCTCGGGGCGCTCATACCCTCGGCCGACGATGCGTTCATTCAGACCTTCAGCGCCGCGGGCATGCCGGGCGTCAACGTCGATCGCTACCTGACCCGCGAGGTGCATGGCAGCGTCCTCGGCGACCGCGACTACTTCGTGTGGGACGGCGGCCTCTCGCAAGAGGCCTTCGCCGGCTGCGCCCGCCCCGTCCTGCTCGACCACACGAGAGACACCTGCGGCACACGCCTGTGGGCGGGGCCGCCCCCCGACTCGTTCTTTCGCCGGCCCGCGCCGTTCGCCTCGCCCGAGGCCGCGCCGCTCGTGCTCGCCGGCGCGTCGCCCGACGGCGTCACCTCGCCCCCGCGCTTCGAGCAGCTCTCGCGGGTCGACCGGGGCGTGCTCGCGCCCGGCGAGCGCTTCGAGCGCGGCGTCTTCGTCGAGGGGGGGCCCACCTCGTTCGCCGTCTCGTGGCAGGGCGCCGCGCTAGGGTTCAAGCTCGTCGACCCGACGGGCCAAGTCATCGACCCGGCGTACGTCGACTCGATCACCGACGACTCGGACGAGCCGGCCGGGCCCGACGCGGGGCCCATGCCCCCCGAGGCGGTCACGTATCTGGCCGAGGCCGAGGGCGGCACCTATTACTTTCCCGCCGCCCGGCAGGGCCAGTGGACACTCGTGCTCGAGGCGGGCGCCGACGCGCCGGCGGGGGGCGTGCCCTTCACGGCGGCCGCCTCGTTCGACAGCCACCTCGCCCCCGAGTTCGCGAGCGGGGGCAGCTTTCACGCCCCCGGCTCGAAGGCGAGGCTTCGCTTGACCCTCTCGGAGTCGGTCGCGAGCGCCGACGCGAGCGTGGCGGTGCGCCGCCCCGACGGCGCGACCGACACCGTTCACTTGCAGAGCGCCGACGGGCGCGAGTACGCCGCCGACTACCTCATGCCGAACGCTTCGGGCTACGTCGAGCTGCGCTGGGGCGTGCGGGGCGTCGACGCCCGCGGCGTCGACTTCGAGCGGGGCGGCGTCGAGCTCGTGCAGGTCGAGTCGACAGCGCTACACCTCGGTACCGGGCATTTCGACCGGGCGACGCCGCGGGCCGACCTGCCCTCGCTGAACTCGGAGCTCGTCGTCACCCTGAAGGTGCTCTCGACCTACGAGGGCGGCGAGCTCGGCGCGGCGGCCTCGCTCGTCGACGCGCAAGGCAACGTCGTCGCCAAGGCGGCGACGTCGATCGCCGCGGCCTCGGGGGAGAACGGCGTCGAGCTGCGCTTTCTCGCCGACGACATCTACCGCTCGAGGGCCGACGGGCCTTACGCGGTGCGCGACGTGACGCTCGTCGATAACCGGGGCGCGCCGCTGCTCGCCCAGAAGGTCGACTACGCTCACACGACGCAGGCCTACGCCTACCTGAGCTTTGCCCCCGCGCCTGGCGTGCCGAGCGTGTCCCTCGAAGGGCCCTACCGCGTCGAGGCGGGCGAGGCACTTTCTCTCGACGCCATCGGCATCGACCCCGAAGGCGACCCGCTCGTCTACGACTGGGACCTCGACGGCGACGGCTCCTTCGAGACCTCGGGGCAGGCGGTCTCGTTCGTCACCACCCCGGACGAGCCCGCCCGCGTTCAGCCCGTCGTCGTGCGCGTCACCGACCCCGCGGGCGACTCGGCGTCGGCCGAGTCGAGCGTCGAGATCATTCGGCCCGTCGTCGTCAACCTCGCGCCCCAGGCGGACGCCTACGCCAGCTCGACGCTGGCGGGCTCGTCGGTCGAGCACGTACGCGACGGCAAGAAGAGCGCGGCGTCGGGGCACGGCGTGAGCTGGGTCAACGGCGACATCGACGGGTGCACGCCCGATCTGCCGGCGTGGGTGGAGCTCGACTTTGGCGAGCTTCGCACGCTCAAGCGGGTCGCACTTTACACCGCCAAGGCCTTCCCTCTCCGCGACTACGACGTGCAAGTCTCGTTCGGCGGGGGCTGGACGACCGTCGCCCAGGTGCGAGACAACGCCTCGCCCTCGGTCGAGAGCCTCCTTCAGGGCGTGGTCGGCACGAGGTTGCGCGTCGTCGGGCTGCAGGGGCCCCCGAAGCAGCCCGAGCGCGTGCGCATCACCGAGCTCGAAGTGTACGGCTACTGAGCGGGCGGCGCGCCTCGAGGCCGAGGCCGAGGTGGCGCGGCTCCGGGCCCTCTTGGGGCAAGGCGCGAAGCGCTGAGTAAAACGTACTCGACGCCCGTCCGGGCCAGCCGAGGGGGAGGCATGAGCTACCCCGGCCCCTTCGGCCGCCGCCCGGGCGCTACGCCGGGGGGGCGAGCGCGCCGCGGACGCGGGCGCCCCGGCGGCGGGCGTCGCGGCGACGGCCCCGCCCGCTCACTCGGGGCAGGGGGTGCCGAGCGGCGCGGGGGCCGGCACGATGCCGCGGCCGGTGCGCACGTAGGTCGCGAAGAAGCAGCCGTATTGGTACTTCACCTCGTCGAGCTGCGAGAAAATGGTGTGCGGGTCGGCGATGCCGTCGCCCAGGTACTGCACCACCACGCTCGTGCGGGGCACGCCCCCCTCCGACGTCGTGACGTGGGCGGCGGGGTAGTCGACGAGGCCGCCATACCCCTCGAGCCCGAGCGCGGGCTGCATCGAGGCCCAGATCGTATCGCCGGCCTGCCGGTGGCCGAACCCGAGCGCCATCGCGTCGAAGATGGAGGGCGGGAAGTACTCGTCGTTGAGGCCCACCGGCTGGTAGGCGTCGCGCACCGGGTGGCCCGGCAGCGGCCGCCGCCCGATGCGCGCCCCGCTCACCAAGGGGTCGATCGGCTCCCACGCCGTCTCGATGAGGGTGAGCACCGGGTGCAGCGGGCTGAGCTGCGAGCGCGGCACGGCGAACAGGCTCGCGACGGCGTTCGCCGGCACGACGCCGCCGCCGAGGTTGAAGGGGCTCTCGACCAGGAACTTGTTCCAAACGCCGCCGCTGGCGGTCGGCACCACCGCCCGCACGGCCGGCTCGACGGCGGAGAGAAGGTTGAGGTACTGCGCCCCCATCGATTGCCCCAGCACGCCGAGGGCGCTCAGGTCGAAGCGATAGTGCGCCGCGCCTTCGGGCAGGCTCGGGCCCGCGCACCCCTCGACCGCGGCCGGCTCGATCGCGAGCGTCGAGAGCGCCTCGAGCAGCAGCCGCTGCTCGAACATGCCCTGCCGGTAGGTCGAGGGGAAGGCCGCGAGGTTGTCGAAGTTGATGTACTCGAGCAGCGTCGCGCCCGGCAGCCGCTCGGGGTTGAGCGGCATCGCCGCCCCCACGGTGGCGAAGCCGTGCTCGGCGAGCACGTGCGCCGGCCCCTCGCCGGGCGTCGCCGTGCCGCCCGGGGTGGTGATGCGCCCCCGGTCGATGACCTGCGTCGACAGGCCGCCGCTGCCGTGCAGGTACAAAACGAGCGGGTAGCCCCCCGGCGGCATCGGCCCCTTGGGCAGCGAGAGCGCGATCGGCACCGTCATCGCGCCCTGCACGACGGGCCGCCCCTCCGCGTCGAACTCGAGGCCGCCCTCGGTGTCGAAGGGCTGGGTGCCCCGCTGGTACTGGGGCATGACGACCGTGGCCCGCAGCTCGCAGAAGCGCGGGTGGCTCGCGCCGTCGGCCGGGTCGAGCGCGACGTTCTCGACCGTCACGTCCGCGGACGCGAGCACCGACGACGAGAGCCGCTCGTTCTCGGCGACCACGTCGCCGACCGTAAAGATGGCCGCCCCGGCGACTTCGCTGCGCGCGACGCCGAGGTCGGCGAGGGCGTCTCGCAGCAGGCGAAACGCCTTGGACAGCCCCGGGCCGTGGGGCCCGGGCGGCAGCTTGCCGTTCAGCGCGTTGGCGAACGCGCCCGGCACGCCGAGCAGCGCGCCGCTCTGGTCGCCGAAGCTGCGCCGCAGCACGAAGGCGTACGTGCGCCCGGCGGGCAGCACGACGCCCGGCGCCGCCCCCACCGCCAGCAGGTTGGCGGGCGCGTAGGGGCCCGCCGGAATCACCGTCGCGACCGTCGCGTACAGCTCGCCGTAAGCGGGCGAGGCGGGGTCGACGTCGATCAAGAGCAGGCCCGAGGTCAGGTCGGCCGGCATCACCGCGTCGGCCGCGCGCGCCGCCGGCGCGCCGGTCAGGCGGAAGTAGCCCACCGGCACGCTGGGAAACCCGGCCCGCGCGCCGGCGGCCGGAATCAGATCGCGGGTCGCGTCGGTGTCGACCCGGGGCATTCCCGACAGGTCGGGCCCGCCCTGCGCGTTCAAGCGCACGTCGAACGGGTAGGGCAGGTCGTAGAACGAGCTGCCGGCCAGGGCGGCTTGGGGATCGAACACGATCTGCGTGCCGTACGCGGGGTAGGCGTAGGCCTCGGACGGCCGCTTGGCCGCCGTGGCGCCGTGGGACAAAGTGGTCGTCGCCAAGAGCGCGAGAAACGAATGACGGCAGAGGGCGGGAAAAAATCGCATCGTTCGCATGACCTTTCTGGCACCCCTCGGCGAGCGCGATCCGCACGTCTTCGGGAGGGTCGAGCACGGGGGGCGATTGTAGGTAGCGGCCGCCCTTCGCGAAAGCCGATTCGGCGCCAAATTCGCGGCGGTCACGGCCGGCGGCGGGGCCGGCGCGCGCGGCCCGCCTGCCCGCGGAAATTACTACGACGGCGGCCCGGGCGGCGCGCGGCGCGGCGTCGGCGCCCGCCACGCTCTGGCCGCGACGACGAGTCGCCTTGACACGGGCGAGGAAGTTGCCCAGCCTGCCGCCGCCCCCGGTGGGGCGCGCGGCGCCGCGCGGGCGGGTCAGCCCCCCTCGAAGAGCTGGGGCACGTCGGCCTCGCCGAGGCCGCGCAGCTCGAGGGCGTTCTTGCCGAGCTCGAACGCCTCGCGGATCGTCCGGCCGAAGCCGAGCGCGGTGTAGAAGGCCTCCGAGAAGGCGACGGCGGCCGGGTCGCTGATGGGCTGGCGCATGCCGATGGCGCAGCCGACGACGCGGCCGACGACGGTCGCCTGCGCGGCCGACCAGCACGCGTTCAGCAAGACCACCTTGACCTCGTCGCGCAGCACCTTGAAGAGCCCCTCGAGCGCCTGGCCCGAGACGGCCTGGGGGTCGCCGCGCTCGCCGCGCAGCACGATGCCCCCGCGGTCGGCGCCGTGGCCGCTCAGGTGCACGACGTGCGGGCGGTGCCGCAGCAGGTGCTCTTGCACCTCGGAGCAGCGCACGGCCCACTTCGTGACCAGCTCGAACGCGGCGGCGCCCTCGCTGCCGTTCAGCGCCTGCTCGATGGCGTGCGCCTCTTCGTCGAGGGCGAGCGCCCCGCAGGGCAGGGGGGCGGCGGCGCCCGCGCACGCGGCGAGATCGCGCCGCGGCGCGGCCGAGGGCGGGTTCGAGGCCAGAAAGAGAATGCGAATGCGCCCCGCGCCCCGCCGCGGCGCGACCTCGTGCGGCGGCAGCAGCGCGGCGTCGCCGGGCCCGGCCGCGGCCTTGCTGGCGAGCGACGCGATGCCCTGCCGGGCCGTCGCGAGGGCGCGCCCGAAGGTTCGCGACAGCGCGGCGACGTCGTACGGTTCGTGGTTCGTTTTCGACATGATCGGTTGTGCCGGGGCGGCTCTGCGACGCCCTTCTGTACCGATCACCGCATCACCATAGATTTGCTCACAAGGCGGCATGGGGGGCCCGCGGCGCGATTTGCTCATGGCGGCAGGCGGGCCCGCGGCGCGATTTGCTCATGGCGGTAGGCCCGCGGCGCGACCGGGCGGCGGCTCAGCGGCGCAGGCAGCGCCGCAGCTCGGAGGCGAGCTCGTCGGCCGACCGGTGCCGGCTCTCGGGGTCGTCGGCCGTCGCCTTGGCGACGATCGCCCGCAGGGGCTCGGGGCAGGCGGCGGCCTCGCCGCGGCGGTCGTCGCGCGCGCCGGCCGAGGCGCTCGGGCCTTCGGGGCCCGCGTCGGCCGCGCGCCCGGTCGCGACGAAGTGCAGCGTGGCGCCGAGCGAGAAGATATCGGCGCGGTGGTCTCGCCGGGGCGAGGCCCGCTCGGGGGCGGCAAAGCCCGGCGTGCCGAGGGCGGCGACGTTCGGGCCGCCGCGGGGCAGCTCGGCGGCGTCGCACACGGCGTCGCCGGGCGAGCGCCGCGTGAACGGACGCGCGGCCGACCAGTCGACGATGGACGCGCGGCCGCTCGCCTCGTCGTAGACGATGGCGCCCGGGTTGATGTCCCGGTGGGCGACGCCGCGCGCGTGCGCGTACGCGACGGCGTCGGCCACGGCGGCGAAGGCGCGCAAGAGCGCGAGGCGCCCGTCGCGCCCGCGCGAGCGCGGGGCCGCGTCGCGCAGCGCCACGCCGGGGGCGGGGGCCGTCGCGTAGAACGCCTCGCCCGTCCGGCGCCACTCGCCCGCCTCGAGCAGCGTCACGATCGCCGGATGCCGCAGGCCCGCCAGCAGCGAGGCCTCGCGCAACAAGCACGCCTCGAGCAGCGGCCGCTGGTCGGGGTCGGCGAGCTCGGCGCGCGCGGGCAGCTCTTTGAGCACGACCTCGGCCCCCCGCCGCCGGTCGAAGGCCCGAAAGAGCCGGTAGGTGCGCCCCCCGCCGAGCGGGGCCTTGCCCTCGTAGTCGGCGGGGTCGGCGACGCGCATCGGGCCGCCGCAGGCGGTCAGGGCGCGCCGGACGACGCTTCGGTCGAGGGTGGCGACGGCGCGCGCGCAGCGCAGGCAGGCGCCGACGTGCCGCCAGAGCTCGGGCGGCGGCCCCGCGGACAGGGTGCGGCGCAACTCGGCGAGGTCGAGGCAGGGGCCCGGTGCGACCTTGATTACCTCCGACGTGGGCTCGGGCGGGCCGCTCGGGGGGGCAAGGTGGGGGCACGCGATGGTCTTCGAGATCGATTTCATGGATCGCTTGGTGGGGGGCTGGGGCGTGGTCTTCGGTCGGGGAGCTCGTCGGGGGGGGAAGGCCTGCGGCCGCCGGGGCGACGGCCGGGGGCTGAGGTCAGCGATCGAAGCGGTCGTAGAGCCGGTACAAGGCGCGCCGCAGGCGCTGGCGCGCGACCCGAATGAAGTCGGCCGCGTCGTCGGGCGAGCCCAGGCCGAGCTCGGCCGCGATGCGCTCGTAGCACCGGCGCGTGTGCGCGTGCCGCTCGCCCGGGGCGATCGCCTGGGCCCGGCCCTCCGCGTCGAGGCGCAGGGCCTCGCGCTGGCGCTCGTCGAGCGCGGCGTACGCGAGGTCGGTCATGGCCCCCTCTTTGCCCCGCATCTCGCGCTCGAGCAGCTGCTCGTCGGCGAGCGCCACGCCCGGGTCGGGCAAGGCCGAGAGGTCGATCGCCTCGAGGGGCGGGGCCCGGCAGAGGCGCCGCAGGCGCCGGCGCACCTCCCAGCGGCAGAGCTGGCGCAGCCACAGCTCGAACGAGCGCGCGGGCGTGGCGCGCAAGCTCTGCACGGTGTGCACGCCCGACCGATCGCTCGCCGAGTGCCAGCGGGCGAAGGCGCGGAGGTTCGAGTAGTTGTTGCGCCGCAGGCGTTCGACCACCTGCAGCGCGGCCTGCTCGCCCTCGTCTTCGGGCAAGTACCGGCGGCGGCACTGCTGGTCGACGTCGTCGAAAGTCAGCTCGAGCAGGCGCTGCTCGGCCCGGTGCTGCTCGTCGCTGCCTTGCGCGGCGTAGAGCAGCCGGCAGATGCAATCGACCCGCAGGCCTTCGAGCCGATCGCGCGCCGGCTGCGTGGAGGCGTCGTTCGAGAGTGTCACGCCGATCGAGACCCGGCCGGCCAAAATTTTCTCACAACGCCGGGGGCGAGAGTCGGGGTCGTCGTGGCGTTTGTCGTCATACACGGGGGGTGTCCTTCGTGACGATTGACCGCCGCCGGCCGTGTCGGCGCGCCGCTGAGCCGACGCGCCTGCCGGGGGGGCACGCCCTAAGACGCGCCAGCGCGCGAAAAGACGACACGGCCCGCGCCGCGCGCCGGAGCCCCCTTCAGCACGCGCCGCCGAGCAGGGGGCGGCTTCGCTTCCAGCGCCAGAGCCGCCGGTGCGCGAGGTGCACCATCGCCCGGGCGTACTCGGCGCCGTGCAGGCCCAACGCCCTCGCCACCTCTTCGTAAACGCGGCGCTCGACGCCCTGGCCGCCGTCGCGATCCGCCCTGGCCTGATTGGCGCGAAAGACGGTCAGGGCGACCCGCAGCCGCTGGTCGAGCGACTCGGCCGGCCGCAGCCGCTGGTCGAGCGACTCGGCCGGCGGCCCCGACGGCGCCGAAGGCGGCCGGCCGGCCGCGGGGGGCGCGGGCGGGCGGCCCTCGGGCGGCCCCTCGCCCGGCGGGTCCGCAGCGCCGGCGGGCGCGGGCGGGCAGCGACGGATCTCATCTTGAAAGAGCCTGCGCAACCACTCATCGAAGGTACGCGTGGGCCCGCCCGCGCCAGCGATCGCGCCCGCGCCCGCGCCCGTGATCGCGCCCGCGCCCGTGATCGCGCCCGTGAGCGCACCCACGCTCGAGGCACCCTCGCGAGCACGCCAGGCCAAGAACGCGCGGAGGTTGTTGTAATTGTTGCGCTCGAGGCGGGCGATCACCGCCTGCGTGGCAGCGACGATCTGCCCATCCGAGAGCGACGGCCGGAAACAAGCCCCGCGGATCTTCGTCGAGCACAGGCCCGCGAGGCGACCGAAAAGGTCGCGCTGCGCCTCGCTGCCCGCGGGGGCGTCGAGCAGGTGGCGGATGCAGTCGAGCTCTCCGTCGCGTTCGTTCGGATTGTCCATCGCGTCTCGGGCCCGCCCCGTGGAAGGTGAGGCGTCAGCTCGTAGACCGACCGGCGGCGATTTTTTTCACAGACGATGTCAGCCAGGCGCCACGTCGGCGTCGCGGTGCCAACCGCCAGCATGCCCCGCGTCGGTGGCGCCGTGGCGTCGGCCGGCAGGGGGCCCCGCGTCGGTGCCCCCTCTGGGGTAAAGGCGTGCAGCCGCTCCCCCGCAGGCGTGTCTCCCTCGCCCGCCGTGCGGGCCCCGCGCGCCTTGCGGTCGGCCTTCGCCTGGGCCAGGCGCAACGGCGTCACGAAGGCCTCGTCGAGCCGCGGCGCGATCACGTCGTCGAGCCCGATCGCCTGAACGATCGTGGTAACAACGCGGACCCACTGGTTGCGCGCCTTCGCCACCGACGAGGCCCGAGCGGAGGCCTTGGCCGAGCGCTGCTTGGCGACGAGCTCGGCGCGCTTGGCTTCGAGCTCGCCGAGCTGGCGGGCCGACGACGTCCAGGCGTCGACCTCGTCGGCGAGGGTGCGGCCGCCACCGGCCGCGATCTGGCCGAGCGCCGCGCGCTGCCGGTCGTCGAGACCCACTCGACCGCCAAGAGCGCAGCTCGGCCTGGCCTCACCGCCCTCTCGACCGCCAAGAGCGCAGCTCGGCCTGGCCCTACCGCGCTCTCGACCGCCAAGAGCGCAGCTCGGCCTGGCCTGACGACCGCCTCGGTCGGCCCGAGCCCCGGCTCGATCAGCCTTTTCGGTGGTCTCGACTGTCGCCGACCCTGCTCGAGATGGCCTGGCGACGGTTTGGTCGGCGAACGACCCCCCTCGACATGGCCTCGAGACGGTTTCGTGGGCGCGCCACCCGGTTCGACATGGCCTCGAGACGGTTTCGCGGGCGAAGAACCCCGCTCGACCTGACCTCGAGGCGGTTTGGTGGGCGAGGGGCCCGGTTCGGCGCGGTCTCGCGGTGGTTTGGTGGGCGAAGGGCCCGGCTCGAGCCGCCCCACCCGCGGCGCCGGCCTACCAGCTATCGGCCGGCACCGCGCGCTCGGGGCCGTTGCGGTAGACGAACCCCCCCTTCATCACGAAGGTGACGCTCTCGAGGGCCTTCACGTCTTTGAGGGGGTCGCCCTCGACCGCGATGATGTCAGCCCACTTGCCCGGCTCGATGCTGCCGGCCTGGTCGGCGATGCCGAGCAGGTCGGCGGCGTTGACCGTGGCCGTTTGAATGGCCTTGAGCGGGGTCATGCCGAGGCGCACGTAGACGGCGAACTCGCGGGCGTTCAGGCCGTGCGGGTACACCGACGAGTCGGTGCCGAAGGCGACCTTCACGCCGGCGGCGAACGCGCGCTGCACGTTGCGGCGGGCGGTGGGCAGGACCTCGCGGGCCTTCTTCAAGAAGAAGGGCGGCAGGCGGCGCGCCTCGGCGTTCTCGAGCAGCCAGTCGCCGAGGTAGAGCGTCGGCACGAGGTAGGTGCCGTTCTTCTTCATCTCGGCGATGCCCGCGTCGTCGATGTACGAGCCGTGCTCGATCGAGTCGACGCCCGCGCGCGACGCCCAGACGATGCCCTGGCCGCCGTGCGCGTGCGCGGCCACCTTGCGCCCGAGCCGGTGGGCGTCGGCGACGATGGCCTGCATCTCCTCGAGGGTGTACTGCGAGGCGCGCGGGTCGTCGCCCTTCGAGAGCACGCCGCCGGTCGCGCAGATCTTGATGAGGTCGGCGCCGTACTTGATGACCTCGCGCGCCTTCTGCTGCACCGCCGGCACCCCGTCGGCCACGCCCTCGGCCTTGACGTGGAACTCGTAGGGCAAGAGCGTCTCGTCGCAGTGCCCGCCCGTGATGCCGAGCGCCGGCCCGCTCGCCAAGACCCGCGGCCCGGGCACCTCGCCCGCCGCGATGGCGTCGCGCAGCGCCACGTCGGCGTAGCCCTCGGCGCCGACGTTGCGCACCGTCGTGAAGCCGGCGTCGAGCGTCAGGCGGGCGTTCTTCACGCCCGTGAGCGTCTGGCGCGGCACCGAGATGCCGAGCGAGGCGTAGCCGAAGACCGGGTCGCCCGTCAGGTGCGTGTGCGCGTCGATGAGCCCGGGCAGCGCCGTCGCGTTCGGCAGCTCGATGACGTGGTAGCCCGCGGCGTCCGCCGGGGGCGCCCCCACCGACACGATCTTGTCGCCCTCGACCGCGATCGCCACGCGCTCGGCCACCCGCCCCGTCTTCGTGTCGAGCATGCGACCCACCTTGAGCAGCGTGCGCCGCGGCGGCGGCGCCGTCGTCGGCGAGGGCGCCGTCTGCATCAGCGAGGCCGGCGCGCCAGGCTGCGCGGGCGGGGCCGCGGGTGCGCTCGCGGGCGCCTTCGGCGCGGGGGCGGCGCAGGCGCAGAAGAGGGCGGCCGAGAGCGTGGCGAGCGGCGAGACGATCGCGAACCGAGCGGCCGAGAGGGGCGCGGGCGGCGAGGCGATCGCGGGTCGAACGGCCGAGGGGGGCACGAGCGACGAGGCGATGGCGGGTCGACGGAGGGCGCGGGGCGCGTTCATGGGGCGGCAGACGAGCGGCGAAGGCAGGCGACGTCAAGGGCGGAAGGGCGCCCCCGAGGGAACGCGGGGGCAGCGAACGCGCTCGGAAACGGCCATCCAAGCCCTGCCGGAGGCAGGGCTCGAGCGTCGCGCGCGCGGCTTCGCACGCTCGCCCCGGCGTTGCCTTCGCTTGCGGCGTTCGCTGGCTCGCCCGGCGGCCCGGCGCCCGCGGGAGCCCGGCCCCCGGCGAGGGGGCGGGCTTAGCGCGCCGCATCGGCCCGAGGTCGCGCGGCACGAGGGGACGTTCGCTGCCCCCGCGTTCCCTCGGGGGCAGGAAGCCGGCGGCGTTTCGCAACACCCTCTTCACTCGGGGGCGGCTCTTCGGCCCGGCGTCACCCCGCCGCCCCCCCGCCGCCCTCGCCCTCGTCGGGGTCACGCAAGAGCGGCCCGAGCGTCACGTCGAGCCGGCTGCGGATCAGCCGCATCACGCTGTCGAGCTCTTCGGCGCTCACCCGCAGCCGTCGCCCGAGCGAAAGGCGCGTCTGCTCGAACACCGCGCGCCGCGCCGCCTCGACGCGCCTCGCCGCCGTCGCCCGGTGAATGTCGTAGAGCGCCGCGAGCCGGTCGATGCTCAGGCCGTCGAGCGCGTGCTGCCGCAAGAGCGCGCGATCGCGCTTCGGCAGCGCCGCGATCGCCTCGGCGAAGGCCGCCTTGAACTCGTCGCGGTAGAGCTGCTTGAGGTGCACCAGCTCGGGCCCCGCGTCAGGCTCGAGCCTCCGCGCCAGCTCGTCGTCTTCGGTCGGCTGCTCGCGCCCCTGCCGTCGCACCCGCTCGACCGCCTCGCGCGCCGCCACCACTCGGACCCACGAACCGAGCGAGCCCCGGCCCGAGAAGTCGGCGATGCGAGGGGGCAGGGGGGCGCCGCCTTCGAGGTTCGGGCGAGGCGCAAGGAGACGTTGTCGCACCTGCTGCCTGATCTCGACCCGCTGCTGGGTCGGCACCCTCAGTCGATCGAGCGCTCGCTCGATCGGGGGCCCGCACGCCAGCTCGAACCGCGCGAGCGCACGGGCCTCACCCCGGGCGCAGCCGCAGGCCAGATACAGATCGGCGGTGTGAAGCGCGCGGAGACTTTCTTCGACCTCCGTTACCACGGGAAGCTTGCTCGCGACGAAGCGTACGAATGCCTCGTCCGAGAGCTCAACGTCGGGCCAGGCAGCCCGTGCGGCCTCGATCATCGACCGC
The DNA here is from genome assembly GCA_035762175.1 of Polyangiaceae bacterium. Classification (GTDB taxonomy): domain Bacteria; phylum Myxococcota_A; class Polyangia; order Polyangiales; family Polyangiaceae; genus DASTPP01. The sequence continues at coordinate 49,896 of DASTPP010000318.1, forward strand.
AACGCGGCGCCCAGCTCGGCCGAGGTCGTCAGATCAGGGCGCGCCGCTTGAAAGTGTGCGCACAAGGTGGTGGCATCAGCCACCTCTTGGGTACCAGACCGGGGGGGGTGTCCCTCAGCAGTCATTCGGTTAGGTACTATCTTGACCTACATGCCTTAACAACCATGGACCGCGACCCAGCTCATGATTGTCCGGCGACGGAGACCCTGCTCGCGTTCGTGGCCAAGCGCGCGGCTCCCTCGACGCGCGTGTGCGTCGAAGAGCACGTAGCCGACTGCGCGGCTTGCCGCCAAGTCCTGTCGGCGTTGAGTGACCCCGACTTCGGGCCCGCGTCGAGCATGCGGGGGTATGATCTCTCGGGCGGGGCCGAGGCGGGCTCCGGGCTCGAGGGCGGGTCGGGCGCGGGCGGGGCCGCGGCGGGCTCCGGGCTCGAGGGCGGGTCGGGCGCGGACGCGCGCTTCGAGCCGACGACCGAGATCGCGTGGGACGATTCGGGCTCGGGGCCGAGCTCGGACGAGGAGAGCCCCTCGGACCGGGCGGGGCTCGGGGGGGCCGCCGACGAGCTGCCGACGGGCGAGCGGATCGACCGTTACAAAGTGCTCACCCGGGTGGGGGAAGGGGGCATGGGCACGGTGTACGCGGCGCACGATCCGGAGCTCGAGCGCACGGTGGCGCTCAAGCTGCTGCGCCGCGGGCTGGGGGCGGGCCCCGAGCGGCGACAGATCGAGGCGCGGCTGCGGCGCGAGGCGCAGGCGATGGCCCGGCTCGCGCACCCGAACGTCGCCACCGTCTACGACGTCGGTAGCTACGCCGGCCGCGTCTTCGTCACGATGGAGTTCGTCGAGGGCGAGACGCTCGCGAGCTGGCTGCGCCGCGAGAAGCGCTCGGTGCGCCAGGTGCTCGAGGTGTTCACGGCGGCGGGCCGCGGGCTCTCGGCGGCGCACGAGGCGGGGCTGGTGCACCGCGACTTCAAGCCGCAAAACGTGCTGGTCGGCCGCGACGGGCGCGTGCGGGTCGTCGACTTCGGCCTCGCGCGCGCGCTGCGGCGTCCGGGCCGCCCGGCCGCCGAGGCCTCCCCCCCCGGCGGCTCGCTCGGGGGCGTTTCGATCGCCGAGGGCTCGGGGCCGGACTCGCAGCGCCCCGCCAGGGCGAGCGCCGAGCCGGCCGTGCCCCGATCGCAGCGGCCCTCGCAGCTCACGCAGACGGGCATGGTGCTGGGCACGCCCTCGTACATGGCGCCCGAGCAATACCGGGGCGAGACGGCCGACGCGCGGAGCGATCAGTTCGCCTTCTGCGTCGCGCTCTACGAGGCGCTCTACGGCGAGCGGCCCTTCGAGGGCCGGTCGTACGGCGAGCTGCGCGAGGCGGTCCTGGCCGGGCGGGTGCGGCCGGCGCCGCGGGGGGCGCGGGTGCCGAGCCGGCTGCGGGCGCTGCTCGTGCGGGGGCTCTCGGTCGAGCCGGCGGCGCGCTTCGCGTCGATGGGCGAGCTGCTCGCCGAGCTCGGTCGCAAGCCGGAGCGCCGGCTGCGTCGGGGCGTGCTGGCGGCCGTGGCGGCGCTTTTGGTGGCCGCGGTTGGGGGGCTCATGGCACGCCGGCTCGCCGACCCGCCGGCGCTCTGCCGCGGCGGCGAGCGGCAGATCGAACCCGCCTGGAGCGGCGCGCGGCGGCACGCCGTCGAGGCGGCGCTCTTGCGGACGGGCGTGCCCTACGCCGAGGCCGCGGCGCGCGAGGTGGGGCGGGTGCTCGACGGGTACGCGGCGCGCTGGGTCGAGCAGCACGTCGAGGCGTGCGAGGCGACGCGGGTGCGGGGCGAGCAGCCCGAAGAGGTGCTCGGGCTGCGCATGGCGTGCCTGGGCGAGCGCAGGCACGAGCTCAAGGCCCTCGCCGACCGCCTGGCCGAGGCCGACGCCGAGGTGGCGAGGCAGGCGGTGCGGGCGGTCTACCAGCTCTCGGAGCTCGAGGCCTGCGCCGACGTGCGGGCGCTCACGAGCCCGGTGCGCCCGCCGGCCGACGCGACGACGCGCGCGCAGGTCGACGAGGTGCGGGCGGGGCTCGCGGGGGTGCGGGCCCTGCGGCACGCGGGCCTCTACCGCGAGGGGCTCGAGGCGGCGCGGCCGCTCGCGGAGCGGGCGAAGCGGCTACGCTACCGCCCGCTCGAGGCCGAGGCGCTCTTTCTGCTCGGCGAGCTGGCCGACAAGCGGGGCGAGTACGACGAGGCCGGGCGCAGCCTCGAGCAGGCCGGGTGGGCGGCCGAGGCGGGGCGGCACGACGAGCTGCTCGCGCGATCGCTGACCAAGCTCATCGTGGTCGAGGGCTACCGGCGCGCGCGCTACGACCGGGTCGAGCCGCTCGAGCGGCGGGTGACGGCGGTGATCGAGCGGCTCGGCGAGCCGGGCGAGCTCGAGGTGGCCCTGCGCCTCGAGGTCGGCAGCGTCGACTTCGAGCGCGGCCGCTACGCCGAGGCCGAGCGGGGCGTCGGGCGGGCGCTCGAGCTGCTCGCGTCGAAGTACGGCGAGGCCGATCTGCGCCTCGCCCAGCCGCTGCTCGACCTCGGCTGGGTCGCGGCCCACCGCAGCCAGGTGGCGAAGGCGCGCGCCTACTTCGAGCGGGCGCTGGCCATCCGGCGGGGCCACTTCGGCGAGGACCACCCCGAGGTGGCGAGCGCGCTCTTCGCGATGGCCGACGCGCAGCGCGCGGGCCGCGAGTATGCCGCGGCCGAGGCGAGCTTCCGGAAGGCGATCTCGGTCTACGAGCGCGCCGTCGGCCCCGAGCACCCGACGGTCTCGAGCGGGATGCACGGCCTCGCCCTGGTCCACGTCAAGCAGGGGCGCGCGGCCGAGGCGGTCGAGCTGATGCGGCGCGCGGTGGCGCTGGCCGAGAAGAACCCCGGCCCCGACCACCCGCACACGGCCGTCCTGCTCGACGGCCTCGCCGTCGCGCTCGACGCGCGGGGCGAGCCGGCCGAGTCGCTCGCCGTCGCCGAGCGGGCGCTCGGCCTTTTGCGCAAGCACTTCGCCGAGGAGCACCCGCGGGTCGCCGGCGCCCTGCACTCGGTCGGTCGGGCGCGCATGAAGCTCGGCAAGCCCGGCGAGGCGCTCGAGGCGGTGCAGAAGAGCCACGCCATCGCGCGGCGCACGATGGGCGACGACTACGCGGCGGGCGAGACGCTCCGAACCCTGGGCGAGATCTACCTGCGCAAGGGCGAGCCCGAGCGGGCCGTCGAGCCGCTGGCGTCCGCGCTCCGGTCGCACGCGCAGTACGACGAGGGGCCGCGCGAGGCCGCCCTAACCGGGTCGCTCTTGGCCAAGGCCCTCTGGGAGGCGGGGAGCGAGCGCGAGCGCGCCCGCACCCTCGCCCAGGAGGCCCACGGGTACATGCAGACCGACCCGACCTTGGCCGCCGAGTGCGCCGAGCTCGAGGGCTGGATGCGGAAAAAGAGCCTGCTGTAACCAACGTCCGGGGCCCGGCGCGGCTCGCGAGCGACCGGCGCCGCCCCGGGGGCCGGTCGGCGACCGGCTCGACAGCTCCGCCGAAGTTCGGCTAGAGCTCGGCCATGCTCACGCGCGCGCGCGCCGCCCTGCTGGCCCTGGCGCTTTCGCCCCTCGTCTCGTGCCAGGGCGGCGGCGCCGCGCCCGCGGGGGCGTCGGCCGGCGCCGCCGCGCCCGCCGCCGCGCCCGGCGCCGACTACTTCGATCTGCGCGAGCCGGGGGTGCGCGCGGGCGGGGTGCGTCTGATTCCCGTGCAGACGCCGAAGGGCACCTTCAACGTCTGGACGAAGCGCTTCGGCAACGGGCGCATCAAGGTGCTGCTCTTGCACGGCGGCCCGGCGGCGACGCACGAGTACTTCGAGTGCGCCGAGAGCTTCTTCCCGCGCGAGGGCATCGAGTTCTACGAGTACGACCAGCTCGGCTCGCACTACAGCGACCAGCCCGACGACGACGCTTTGTGGACGGTGCCGCGCTTCGTCGACGAGGTCGAGCAGGTGCGCAAGGCGCTCGGGCTCGAGCAGTTCTACCTGCTCGGCCACAGCTGGGGGGGCATCTTGGCGATCGAGTACGCGCTCGCCCACCAGGCGCACCTCAAGGGCCTCATCGTCTCGAACATGATGGCGAGCGCGCCCGACTACCAAGCGTACAACGAGAACGTCTTGCAGAAGCAGATGGCCCCGGGCGAGGTCGAGGCCATCAAGGCGCTCGAGCGGGCGGGCAAGACGAGCGGCCCCGAGTACGAGCAGCGCCTGCAGGGCTTTTACGACGCCCACGTCGTCAGGCTCAAGCCGGCGCCCGACCCGGTCGCGCGGGCCTTCAAGCACATCAACACCAAGATCTACGCCCTCATGCAGGGCCCGAGCGAGTTCGGCATCAGCGGCCGCCTCGAGAAATGGGACCGCAAGGCCGACCTGCCCAAGATCGCCGTGCCGACCCTCACCGTCGGCGCCGCCCACGACACGATGGACCCGGCCCACATGAAGTGGATGGCCACCCAGGTGCAGCAGGGCGCGTCGCTGCACTGCCCGCAGGGCAGCCACCTGAGCATGTGGGACGATCAGGCGACGTACTTTCGCGGCGTCATCGGCTTCTTGAAGGCGGTCGACGGGGGCACCTTCAAGAAGGGCATGACGTTCTGATCCCAACCCTGGTCGATGCGGCCGGGAAGCGGCGGGGGGCGCGCCCCGCACGGAAGTACGGGGCACGGGCTAACCCGCTCGAACGGAGAGCAAAGCCCGCCCCTCGTTGGGGGCGGGCTCCCGCGCCGCGAGCCGCGTTCGCACGCTCGCCCGGGAACCGCCGCCCTGGGGAGCCCGGCCCCAGCGAGGGCCGGGCTTTGCGCGCCGAATCGGCCCGCTTGCGCGCGGCACGGACGGGGTACGCCGTGCCCCGGGCTTCAGCCCGGGGCGATACGGGGCTCGCTCCGTGGCCCCGCCGAGGGCGGCCGTTACGCGGGGTCCGCCCTTCGGCCCCCGCCCGCGGCGGGGTCAGATCTTGCCGCGCCCGTGCGGGTCGAGCAGGGCGCGCAACACCTGCGGATCGCGCGAGGCGGGCACCGTGAAGCGCGAGCGCAGGCCGGCCTCGCGCGCGGCGTCGAGCCAGGCGAGCGCGGCGTCGGCCGAGATGCCCGAGCGCAGCATGGCGAAGTAGACGTGGGCGTACTCGTCGGCGAGGCGCGTGGCGAAGGTGAGGGGGTCGTCGGTGTTGAGCGAGACCGAGACCGAGGCCGCGCCGTCCGGGCGCGGCGATCGGAGGCGGAAGATGGGGTGCCCCTCGACCCCGTCGAGCGACGAGACGAGCAGGTTGCTCGAGGGGTTCGCCTCGACGGTGATCTCGCGGCGCGCGAGCGCGGCGCAGACGAAGGCCTGCAGCTTGCGCTGCGCGGCGACGTCGCTCGCGCGGCGGCGCACGCGCACGACGCCCCGGCCCCGGGCGAAGGTCGCCGGATCGCGGGCGTAGGCGTCGACGAGCTCTTCGACCGGGTCGAGGGCCTCGTACTCGGGCCGCGCGCCCCGCCCGCGCCGCCCGCCGTTGCCCGCGCCGAGCCCGCCCCGGCCTTCGCGCGGCGCCCCCGCCCCGCGCCCCGGCCCGCGCTCGCCCCGGGCCCCTCGCCAATCGGGCTCGCTCCGGGCCTCTCGCCAGTCGGGCTCGCCCCGGGCCTCTCGCCAGGGCTCGGGCTCGCCCCGGGCCTCTCGCCAGGCCTCGGGCCCGCTCCGCGCGTCGGTCGCCCCTTCGTCGGGCGTCTCGCCGGCCGGCACGACCTCGTCGGCGCCGATCGCCTCGCGCCGCTGGGTCACGGCGAGGACGGGCCAGCCGTAGCCTTCGAGGCGCAGCCGGTTCGGGTCGAAGCGTTCGCGGCGCGCGCGGCGCAGCGCTTCGACCGAGACGGCCCCGCCGTACATGCGCGCGCCGAGCTCGGCCGCCTCGTCGCTCAGCTCGTCGACGCGGCCGGGCTCGGGGGGCACCTCGCCGCTGTAATAGCGGTCGAGCTCCCAGAGCAGGTCGTCGAGGCGGTCTTCGAGCGGTTGCAGCTCGACCTGCAGCGTGCGCTGCCAGCGCTCGGGGTCGTCGCCGAGGGCGAGGCCGTGCCCGACGCGGTCGCCGGCGCGCAAGAGGCCGCACTCGATGAGCTCGTGCACGCGGCGCAGCCCCTCTTCGATGCGCCGGTAGTCTTCGCCCGCGTGGCAGGTGAAGCGCAGCGGCCCGACGCCCGCGAGCCGGGGGTCTTGCGCGAGCCGCCGCGCCGCCCCTTCGGACGCCTCGCGCACGTGGCGCAAGGGCAAGAGCGCCGCCCACGAGGGCACCTCGAGCTCGCGGTTCGCGACGTCGACGCCGCGCACGACGAGGAGCAGCTCCGGCTCCTGGTCGAGCGCCTTGGCGAGGGCGCGCGCGAGCTTCCAGGCTTCTTTGACCCAGGTGCCGTGGCGCAGCCCCCCGGCGGCCGTGGGCGGGTTGCCGTGGAGGGCCTTTTTGTGGTCGCGGGCGCTCTTGATCCAGTGAAACACGAGCCCGATCTCGGGCGCCTGGGGGCTCGGGCCCGGCTCGGGCGGGCGGGGGTCGGCGCCGGGCGCGGGCCGGGCGGGCGCCGGGCCCGAGGGCCCGAAGGCCCGCGCGTCGTGCTCGAGGGCGCAGCGGGCGACGCGCCGGGCCACGGCGCGGTTCTCGTCCCAGGTTTGCTTGGGCCGCACCCGCAGCTCGAGCGCCTCGAGGCGCACGTCCGCCCCCTCGACCTGCAGGGCGGCGTGGAAGATGTGGCTCTCGAGAAAGTCGCCGGCGACCAGCGAGCCGAAGCGGCGAAAGTGCTCTTCGAACCACGCGAGGCCGGGCGTGCCGGGCTCTTGCGTGACGTAGGCGAAGAGCGCGTTGCGCGCCCGCTGGTACTGCCAGAAGAGCTTGGCGAAGGGCTCGTCGGTCTCGTCCTGGCTGACGAGGTAGCGCAGGGCGTGCGAGGCGAAGCGGCACTCGTGCAGGCCGGGATCATGCGCCGACCAGCCGAAGGCCCGCCCGACCGGGTCGGCGGCGGCGAGGCCCTCGAGCGAGCGAACATCTTTCGGGTGGGGGCCGAAGGCGAGCTTGGCGTAGGCCTTGACGAGCGCGCCCGCCTTGGGCGGGTCGCGCCGCGCGTCGACGAGCGAGGCGACGCCGCCGACGAGCAGGGCGCGGTCGAGCAGCGACAGGGCGCCGGACGCCGAGCAGCGGTCGAAGAAGTCGTTGAAGAAGCGCTCGAAGGGGCCCCGGCGGCCGCCGGGCGCGTCGGGCGGCGCCTCGGCCCCGGGGGCGTCGCGGCCCCCCGCGGGCGCGCCGAGGCCGGCGGCGAACTCGCCCCCCTCGCGCGGGCCGCCCCCGCCGGCCCGGCGGCGCGCGGCGAGGAACTCGGCCAGCACCAGCCGCGCGACGAAGGCGGCGACGAGCCGGGCCTCGAAGCCCTCGGGCAAGAGCTTGCGGTCTTCGCCCTCGAACGCGCCCGGCTTGGCGCGGGCGCAGCGCAGGGCGAGCTGCGCCCAGAGCAGCGAGAAGTCGAACGCGCCGCTCGCGTGCACGTGCGTGTTGGCCACGCCGCGCTCGAGCAGGTGCATCACCGCGGGCGTCGCCAGCCGCACCGAGCGGCGCGTCGGCTCGTGCCGGGCGCCGAGCGCGGGCGCGCACGCGGCGTAGAGCGCGGCGACGAGCAGATCTTCGGGCAGCGCCAGCGTCATCCAGCGCAGCTCGCCGCCGCCCTGCGCGAGCCCGCGCTCGGCCGCGCCCGGGCCGCCCAGGGGGGCGAAGCCCGAGGCCGACACGCCTTCGGAGATCTCGGCGACGTGCGGCTCGCCGCCCGCGAGGTGCAGCCGGCGCCGCGCGAGCGCGAGCAAGAGGTCGGCGAGCTCGACCCTGCGCCACAGGCTCGGCGCCCCGCCCTCGAACCACGCCTCGTCGCAGGCGTGCTCGAGCACGTCGAGCGCGACCGCGCCGGCCCGCGGCCGCACGAAGTCCAAGAGCTCGGCGGCCATCGCCCGCGTGCCCCCCTTCGGCTCGAGCGAGCCCTGCGCGTCGCGCTCGAGCCGCACCAGCCCGCGCTCGAACGCCGCGCGCGACCGGAAGGGCCAGGCCACGCACAGCGCCTGCAGCCAGGGCAGCTTCGACACCGCGCTACCTTCGGGCGCGCTTCGGGCGCCGGGCGGGGTCGGGGCCGCGCCCAGGCCCGGACTCGGGCTCGGGGCCGCGCCCAGGCCCGGACTCGGGCTCGGGGGCGGGGTCGTCGGAGGCGGGCTCCGGCTCGTCGTCGCCCGGGGCCCGCACCTTGGTCACCCAGGGGTGGTCGTCGCGCCCGTCGCGCCCGCGCTCGCGCCGCGGGCCCCCGCCGAAGAACTCTCGGTCGAGCTTGCGCAGGCCCTCGATCGAGAACTCCGGGAAGGATTTCTCCTTCGACAGGGCCGCCTCGAGGATGGCCGACGCGACGCCGGTCGAAAGGCCCATCTCGGGCGCGGCGAGGATGGGCAGGCGCCTGCGCCAGCCGTCGTACGCCTCCCAGCGGGGCCCCTCGTAGCGCCGCTCGAAGGTGCGGAAGACGGCGTGCTGCCCCTCGGGCCCTTCGGTCGCGGCGAGCTTCTTGTGCCACAGGTCGGGCGACGCCCGGGGCAGGGCGTCGAAGAGCGCCCGCGTGCGGCGGTTGCCGAGCTCTTCGACGATCTCGACGAAGTAAAACGCCAGATCGTCGAGGGTGGTCGAGGGCAGCGAGCCCTTCTGCGCGAGGGCGCTGGCCGCGCGGCGCCACTGGCCCATCAAGAGCTGGTCGTCGTAGAGCGAGGGCCAGGGCGGGCTGGGCCATCGGTAGCAAGGGCGGTGTTTGAAGTTGATGAAGCATCCGTCGAAAAGATCGGTGTCGGGCACGTGGCGGAGCGCTTCGCGTTGGTCGAGGTCTGCGTCGAGGTCGACGTCGAGCTGATAGAGCAGCTTGAGCAGGGTGCTCTCTTGCGGCTTCGCGCCGCTAATTTCGACGTAAAACCGGGCGTCGTGGAGGCGCGCCTGCCAGCCCTCGGAGAGCGAGAGCGTGAAGTGGACTTCTTCGTCCCAGGCCGGCTCCAGATGTACCCGCTCTTTCTGGACGGCAGTGGTGAGGTATTGGCGTATTTTCGCCCGCATGTGCCCGAGCGAGGCGTAGCCGAGCAGGCTCGTGAGGGTGGCTCGCTCGCGCTCGTTCAGCCGGCGGAGCAGGCTAATTCGTTCGTCGGTGGTGAAGTACGCCCAGAGGTTCTCGGGCCGGCCGCGCGAGAAGAAGGGGTCGTCTTCGAAGCGCGGCACCGCGCGGGCGCCCGCGACCTTCTCGACGTGGGCGATGAAGTGGGCCTCCGCTTCCGAGAGGGGGCGGGCGCCGGGTTCGTCGTGGGCGAAGGTCGAGGGGGGCGCGCTGTGGCTGAGCCCCAGCGATCGGTCGAGGAGGTTGCCGAAGGGTGCTTGGCCCAGCAGCGCCTCGGGGCCCACGCTCGCGCTCGCCTCGTCGGCCTCGGGCCCGGCCGCCTCGATCGCCGCGCCTTGCGCCGCGGTGGGCCTCGCGTCCGGCGGCGCCCCCACCGGGAGCGGCGCGGGCGGCGGCGCCGCGGCGGGCGGCGGGGCGGCCGGGGGCGCGGGCGCGGGGGGCGGCCCGCTCTGGGTCGGCGGCGGGGCGGCGTTCGGCGTGGCGGGCCCCGCGGGCGGCGCCGGCGCGGCCGGCGTGCCCGCGCGGCTGCGGAGCAGGCCCGCGAACTGCGCGCGCTCTTCGGGCGGCAGCCCGTACTCTTCTTTCTCGAAGTCGATGAGCGAGCGCAGCCAGGCGGTCGTGCGCGCGTCGCGGTCGGGGTTTTCGGGGCGCGGGGCGGCGGCGGTCAGGCCCGCGCTCTCGAGCAGGCTCTCCCAGCGGTCGAGGGCGGGGTAGCCCGACGCGTCGGGGCTCGTTCGTCGGGTCGCTCGCGCCCAGATGGCGTCGGCCTCTTGAGGCACCATCTGGCGCGCGCTGACCCAGGCGAGCTCGGGCGCCCCGGCGTCGGGCCCCGCGCGGCGCGCCCGGTCGGCGTCGTTCGGCCGGCCCTCGAGCCAGCCGCCCGAGGGGAAGGCGCTCGAGCGGCGGCCGACGTAGAGCGCGGTGAGCACGAAGAGGCGGAGCAAGAGCGGGCGCCACTCGGCGTCGCGCAGGATGGCGCGCCCGAGGGGCCGGGCGCCGGCCCGCTCGCTCTCGGCGCCGGCCTGATCGAGCGCGTCGCTGCCGAACATGCCGGCCTCGAACTTGTTCAGCAGCTCGGACCAGAGGTCGGCGAAGTACAGAAAGTCGACCGTCATGGGCCAGCCGGGCAGGGGCCAGGGCGTGCGCTCGGCGAAGCCGCCGAGGTCGGCGCAGACGGCGACGGGCCAGGCGGGGGCGAAGGGGGGCCGGCGATCGGGCCCGTCGCGCCCGTCGGAGGCCGAGGGCAAAACCCCGCGGATGGGCAGGCGGCGGGGGCCGACGTGGCGCACGCAGCGGCGGGGCAGGGCGTGGCCGAGGTCGGCGCAGAAGAGCAGGGCCGAGGCGACCTCCCAGGGGAGCCGGGCGTCTTTCGAGGGCCAGTGCACCTGCCAGGGGCCCGGGCGCGAGACCGACAAGGTTCGGCCCGGCCAGTCGGACTCGAGGCGGAAGGCCTCGACGCACCCGACCTTGAGCTCGAACCCGGTCAGATCGAGCTGCAGCACGTCGTCGACGCAGCGCACGCGCCGATCGAGGCGCTTGCGCGTCTCGGCGTCGAGGTCCGAGTGCTCGACCTGGGTGGCCCAGACCTGCTGCGCGAGCCAGGCCATGGCCGCGTGCGGATCGCGCGGGGCGCCGCCGCCGGGCGGGCGGGGCGGGCTCGGGGCGGGGCGCGCGGCGCGGGCGGCGGCCTCCTGCACCCAGGCGACGGTCGTCTTGAGGCCGCGCAGCGTGCGGGGCAGCATGGTCTCGTAGGCCTCGAAGGCGTCGCGCGGCGCCCAGGCGTCGCGCTGCGCGGCCGCGGCCGGCGACGACGCGTCGGGGGGCGCGGCCGCCTCGGACAGGCGCGTCGAGAAGAAGTCGGCGCCCCTCGGCGCGGCCCGCGGGCCGGGCGCGCCCTCGGCGGGCGCGGGCCTCGCGTCGCGGGCCGCGCCGTTGCCGTCGCCCTGGCGCCGCGAGGGGCCGGCGTACTCGGGGTCGGCGCGCCGCGCCTCGCCCGGCTCGTCGTCGTGGCGGCGGCGGCGCTCGGGCGGGGCGGCCTGCTGCGCCTTGCGCTGGGCGTCGAGCAACAGCTTGGCGAGCTGCCCGGCGCGGCGCTCGGGGGCGATGGTCGGCACCAGGCAGCGCTGCTGCGGCGGGATGACCCGGTCGAAGAAGTCGTCGGCGAGCTGGCTGACGCGCTCGGGCGACGAGACGCGCCGCACGTGCAGCGGGTCGAGGGGCAGGCCGGCGAGCGGGCCCCAGATGGCCTTGGCGAAGTGCGCGCGCAGGGCCATGAGAAAGAGCCGGCTCTGGCCCGTGAGCACGAAGGCGAGGCGCGGGTGAAAGAGGTTGCGCAAGAGCTCGAGAATCTCGACCGAGCGCGGCACGTTCATGTCGGCGTCGTCGATGGGCACGACGAAGAGCGGGCCGCGCGACATCTGCTCGGCGCGGGCGACGGCGTTCGACAGGCCGTTCATGAAGGCGCGGAAGACGTCGTGCAGCTCGTAGCGCAGGGTCTCGGCGTCGTGCAGGTCGACCGCGAGGGCGTCGGGGTCGGCCGAGGCGATGCGCCCGGTCACGTCGATCGTCCAGCCGACGGCCACGTGCCGCATCAGCTTGCCCCAGAGCGCCGTCAGATCGTCGCCCTCGGAGCGGCGCCAGGGCATCGCGTCGTTGCCGGGCGCCTTGACCGCGTACTGCCGCACGAGCGACTCGAAGCGGGCCAAGAGCAGCACGATGAGCTTGGCGTGCGAGGGCAGCGGGTGCAGATCGAGCACCTTGAGCGTGACGAAGGGCGTCTTGCCGCCCGGGCCCTCCTCGTCGGGCGCGCTCAGCGACTCGAGCAGCGTGAAGAAGGTCGTCGTCTTGCCCGAGCCGCGCTGGCCGTCGAGCAAGACGGCGTGGCTCCAGCTCGCCTGGTTGAAGACGACGTTGGTCTTCTCGTCGCGGGTCGGGCGCGGCAGCGGCCGCTCGGCCTCGTCGAGCATGCCCCAGAGCAGGCTGCGGGCGTGGCCGTAGGCCTGCTTCTGCTCGTCGGTGAGGGCGTGCCAGGAGGCGGTGGCCTCGGTGCGCGGCTGCCGCGGCCGCCGGGAGAAACGCTCTACGTCCTTCACGGGCCCTCCCCGGGCGCCCGGCTGGCCCCCTCGGGCGCGAACCCGCGGGCGTTGCCGGGCGCCAGATCGCTGCGCCCGGGCGGGCCCCGGCCCTGGCCGTTGGGGCGCCCGCGGGCGCGTGGTACGCTATTTGTCGCATGGTCGGCGGCGAACGGGCAAACCAATCGGGCCGGGCGGGGGCCGACGCCGCTCGGCTCGAGCTGACCTCGGTGCGCGCGGCGAAGCTGGCCGAGGCCTGGGAGAGGCTGGTCGCGCCCTCGCCCGTGCTCGTCTGCGGGCCGCGGCATATGGGCCGCCGGCACCTGGTTCGCGAAATAGAACTGCGCTGGCTGCGCGAGCGGGGCGGCGTCGTCGCCCGCGCCCACCTCGGCGTCGCCGACTCGCCCGGCGCGCTCTTGCACGAGCTCGCCCGCTCGCTCGGGGTCGCGGCCACGTCGTCGACCGACTTTCTGCACGGGCTGCGGGGGCTCGCCGCCGCGGTCAAGCGGCCGCTCTTGCTCGAGGTGAGCGGCTACGAGGCCATCGTCGACGACGCGCAGCGCCGCACGCGCTTCGGCGACACGTTCCGCGACGTGGCGGCGCAGATGGCGTTCCGGCGCTTCTCCGGCGGGGTGGCGCTTTTGCTGCTCGGCGAGGGGCGGGGCAAGCACCTGGCCGGGCGGCCCGACTACTACCGGCGCGAGATCCACGTCGTCGAGCTCGACGCCTTCACCGCGGGCGAGGCGGGCGAGCTCACCCTGGTGTGGGGGCTCGACGGCGCCGAGTTCGCCAAGCTCTGGGCGCCGACGGGCGGGGTGCCGGGGCTGCTCGTGCCGGCGCTCGCGCACGCCCTGCGCGCGGGCGCGAACGTGCAGCAGCTCGTGCAGCAGGCGGCGAGCCCCGACTCGCCCTTCGGCCCGGTCTTCGTCGACCTCTCGCACGAGTTGCAGCGCGACCCGGAGGCGAAGGCGACCTGGCGCTCGGCGGTGCGCTTCGGCGTGACGCCCTGCAAGGCCGAGGTGGCCGAGAAGCTCTTTCGGCTGGGCCTGGCGGTCGTGCAAGACCAAGACGGCGGGGGCCACAGCGTCCTGCCGCGCTGCCCGCTCTTCAAGCTGCACATCGCCGCCTGAGCCCGGCGGGCGAGGGGCGGCGGCGGGGGCGCGCGCGGCGCGTGGCCCGCCCGGGGGCGCTTTCGGGGGGCGTCGGCCTTGACGGGGGCGGCAACGACGCGCACGACAGTCGTTGTGACGCGGGGTCGGGTTCGAACGACGGGGCGGGGGGCGGCCGGGGCGGGGCCGGCCGCGGCGCCGCGGCGGGGGCGCCATGGTCGCCGAGCGTTACGACTCGTGGCCCGCGCTCGACTACGGCCGCCCGGTCGACGCCGAGCACCCGGGGTACATCCCGCGCGAGGCCGACGACGAGCTCGAAGAGAACCTGCGGCGCGGCAACGTCTGCTTCGTGCTCGCGCCCTTCGGCGTGGGCAAGACCTCGCTCTTGCTGCGCACCCGCGAGCGCCTGCACGCGGGCGGCATCGCGTGCGCGTACGTGAGCCTGCAGGGCCTCGCGCACTACAAGGGCGACGACGAGGCCTGGGTCTCGGGCTTCCTCGCGCAGGTGTTCAGTTACCTCGACGACGCCCCCCCGCCCGAGCTGCGGTCCGCCGAGGCCGAAGGGGGGCCGCTCTGGCGGCTCGCGTCGGGCCTGCTGGTGGCCGTCGAGGGCGGCCCCGAGCCCGGCCGCGACGCCAAGGGCGGCGCCCCGAAGCGCCAGGCCGGCGAGGGCGAGGGCGAAGGCGAGCGGCGGCGCCCGCCCGAGCGCCTCGTGCTCTTGGTCGACGAGATCGGCTACCTCGTGAAGCGCGAGCTCGCGCCGACGCTGCGCGAGGGGTTCCTGTCGACGCTGCACGGGCTGGTGCGCCGGTCGCAGGGGCGCATCACGTACGCGGCCGCCGGCGTCGCCACCTTCGAAGAGCTCGGCTTCGCCCGCCCCTCCGCCCTCGAGAGCGAGCTCGCCTACGCGCCCGCGAGCGAGCGGGGGCTCGACGAGGGGGGCCCGGGGGGCGTCTCGCGGGCCGAGATCGTCGACATCACGAGCCTCGGCGACTTCTCGCTCGACGAGCTCGAGCGCAAGGCCCCCAAGGGGCCCGGGCGGGGCGACGCGCTGGCCTGGGTGCGCGCCATCTACCACTGGACGTCGGGGCACCCTTACATGACGGCGCGCCTGGTGCGCGAGATCGCCCGCGACGACAAGGCGAGCGCGCCCCGGCTCGACTGGGACGACGACGAGCGCCAGCGCCACGTCAAGGCGCTCATCTTGAAGCTCTTCGCCGGCGAGAACGACGACGCGATCGAAGACCCGATGCGCCGGCAGACGCACCTACGCCTGCGGCAGATGGCCCGCGAAGACGAAGAGGGCTTCGCCTCGGCGCTCTCGGCCTACCGGCGCGTCGTCGCCTCGGCCGCCCCCCAGGACATCGGCGACTCGTACCGGCGCGAGATGCTCTTGCGCGCCGGGCTGGTGCGCCCGGCCAAGGGGGGCGGCGTCGCCGTCCGCTGCCGCGCCTTCGCCGAGCTGCTCTTCGACGAACCGTGGATCGAGCGCAACGAGCGCGCCCTCGACCGGCCCCTGCGCCCCTACGTGCGGCAATGGATCGAGCGCAAGGCCCTGCCGGGGGTGCGCGAGTACCCCAAGGTCATGCGCGAGGCCGAGCGGCAGATCTTGTTCAACGAAGAAGAGAAGCAGTTTCTCGCTGACTACCGGGCGTCGGCGCGAACGTACGTGCTCGCGCTCGTCGCCATTCTCACGCTGGGGGGCCTGGGTTGGTGGCTGAAGCTGCGCACCGACTCCGAGGCGAACCAGCGAGAGCAGGCGATCTTGCTCTCGCACCAGCTGCAAGACTCGCTGCGGGCGGCGGCCGAGGGCGCCCGGCGCGCGCAGGACGAAGAGCGCCGGCGCGAAGAAGAGCTGCGGCAGAAGGCGGCCGAAGACGAGGCGGCGCAGGTGCGCGCCGCGCTCGGCAAGCTCGACGCCAAGCCGGCCGAGGTCAGCCTCGAGGGGCTCGACCGGCTGGTCAGCCGGGCCTCGCAGTACCCGTCCGACTCGGTCGAGTACCGGCCCTGGGCCGAGGCCGTCATCCGCGAGGCGCCCGGGGTCATCCGGACGTCGCGCGACGCGCTGAACAAGCTCTCCGACCGGGTCGGCAGCGCCGAGAAGCGCGTCGGCGAGGCCGAGAAGCAGGCGAGCGAGCTGAAGGCCCGGCTAGACCTGCTCGACGCCCGGCTCAAAGAGCTGACGGCGGGTGGCGCGGGCGTCCAGGGGGGCGGGCGGCCGCCGCCGCCTTCGGCGCCCAACCCCCCCAAGGGCGGCGACAACAAGAGGTAGCCGGGCGCCTTGCGCGCCGGGCGGCCGCCCCGAGCGTCGCCCTTCGGGCTCAGGGCGCGGGGGCCCGCCCGCCGCGCGGGCGAGGGCGCCGGCCGCCCCGATCGGGCCTCGGGCTCGCCCGCGTCGGCCTCGCTCAGGCCTCCGGCTCGCCCGCGTCGACCTCGACCGGGCCCGAGCCCGCGTGGCCGTTCGAGAGCGCGTCGACGCCGTTGGCGCCGTCGGCGCCGTCGGCGGGGGGCGACGAGTCGAGGGCGGAGCCGGGCGGGCTCGAGTCGCCGTTGGCGCCGTTCTGCGGGTCGACGTCGCTCTCTTCGAGGCGCTCGAAGCCGATGAGGCGCTCGCCCTCGCTCACGTTCATGACGCGCACGCCCTGGGCGTTGCGGCCGGTCTCGCGGATCTCGCGCACGGCGGTGCGCAGGGTGATGCCGCGGTCGGTCATGACCATGACCTGGTCGTCTTCGCGCACGAGGGCGAGGCCGACGACGGGGCCGTTGCGCTCGCTCGCGTCGATCAAGATGATGCCCTTGCCGCCGCGGTTCTGCAGGCGAAACTCTTCGAGCGGCGTGCGCTTGCCGTAGCCGTTCTCGCAGAGCGTGAGCACCTGGGTGCGGCCGGGCTCGGTGACGGCGAAGCCGACGACGTGGTCGCCCTCGTCGAGGGTGACGGCCTTGACGCCCATGGTGTCGCGGCCGGTGGGGCGCACCTGCTCTTCGGGGAAGCGGATGCTCATGCCCTGGCGCGTGGCGATGAGGAACTCGCGCGAGCCGTCGGTCAGCTCGGCCGAGAGCAGCTCGTCGCCCTCGTCGAGCTTGACGCCGATGATGCCCTTCTCGCGGTAGTTCTCGTAGGCCGTGACGCTCGTCTTCTTGATGAGGCCCCGCTTGGTGAGCGTGACGATGTACGCGTTCTCGCTGAACTCGCGCACGGGCAGGGCGGCGGCGACGCGCTCGCCGGCCTCGAGGCCGACGAAGTTGACGATGGCGCGGCCCTTGGCGTTGCGCGCCGCCTCGGGGATCTCGTAGACCTTCTTGACGTAGACCTTGCCCCGCTCGCTGAAGATGAAGACGTAGGCGTGGGTGCTGGCGACGAAGAGGCGCGAGACGAAGTCTTCGTCGCGCCCGCCGTGGCCGATCTTGCCGCGCCCGCCGCGCTTCTGCGCCTGGTAGTCGGTCAGCGGCGTGCGCTTGATGTAGCCCGAGTGCGAGACGGTGACGACCATCTCTTGCTCTTGGATGAGGTCTTCGGCGTTGATCTCGGCCTCGGCGGCCACGATCTCGGTGCGCCGCGGCTCGCCGAAGCGGCCCCTGACGTCTTCGAGCTCGCGCACGATGACCGCCAGCAAGAGCTTGATATCGGACAGGATGGCCGTCAGGCGCGCCACCTCGTCGCTGAGCTCGCCGTACTCGCGCGCGAGCCGCTCGCGCTCGAGCCCCGTCAGGCGGGCGAGGCGCATCTCGAGGATCGCCTTGGCCTGCCGCTCGCTCAGGTGCACCGGGCCCCGGGCCTTCGCCTCGGCGATCTCGGCCTCGGGCCGGCCGGCGCGCCGCACGAACTCTTCGAGCCCCGCGAGCGGCAGCGCCATCAGGCGCTGGCGCGCCGTGTCGGTGTCGGGCGACTGGCGAATCGTGTTGACCACCAGGTCGATGTCGGTCGTGCAGAGCCCGAGGCCCAAGACCAGCTCGCGCTGCGCCTCGGCCTGCCGGAGCTCGTAGCGGCTTCGGCGGGTGACGACCTCTTTGCGGTGCGCGATGAAGTGCGAGAGCGTCTCGCGCAGCGTGAGCACCGCGGGCCGGCCCTCGACCACGCTCAGGTTGATGACGCCGAAGGTCACCTGCATGTCGGTCAGCCGGTAGAGCTGGTTGAGCACGACCTGCGGGAAGACGTCTTTCTTCAGCTCGACCACCAGGCGGATGCCCTCGCGGTCGCTCTCGTCGCGCACCTCGGCGATGCCCTCGATCTCTTTGTCGCGGGCGAGCTCGGCGATGCGCTTGGTCAGGCGCGCCTTGTTGACCTGGTAGGGTATTTCGGTGAGCACGATCTGCTCGCGCTCGCCCTTGCCCATGACCTTCTCGACGACGGTGCGGGCGCGCACGTAGATGCTGCCGCGGCCGGTGCGGTAGGCCTGCTCGATGCCCGAGCGGCCGTAGATGAGCCCCCCCGTCGGGAAGTCGGGCCCGGGCACGAGGCGCAAGAGCTCGAGGTCGGAGAGCCTCGGGTCGCCGATGAGGGCGATCGTGGCGTCGATGATCTCGCCCAGGTTATGCGGGGGGATCTTGGTCGCCATGCCGACCGCGATGCCCTCGGAGCCGTTGACGAGCAGGTTCGGGAAGCGCGCCGGCAGCACCGACGGCTCGCTCTCGGAGTCGTCGAAGTTCGGCTGCATGTTGACCGTGTCTTTGTCGAGATCGGTCAGGAGCTCGGTCGAGATGCGGGCGAGGCGCGCCTCGGTGTAGCGGTAGGCGGCGGCCGAGTCGCCGTCGACCGAGCCGAAGTTGCCCTGGCCCTCGATGAGCGGGTGGCGCATCGAGAAGGTCTGCGCCATGCGCACCATCGCGTCGTAGACGGACATGTCGCCGTGCGGGTGGTACTTGGCGAGCACGTCGCCGACCACGCGGGCGCACTTCTTGAAGGGCCCGCTCGGGCTGATCTTCTGCTCGAACATCGAGTAGAGAATGCGCCGGTGCACCGGCTTGAGCCCGTCGCGCACGTCGGGGATCGCCCGCCCGATGATGACGCTCATCGCGTAGTCGAGGTACGACGTGCGAAGTTCGTCTTGGATGGAGACGGGGATGCGCTGCTCGACGTTCGAGGTGGATTCGGTCATGGCGATACGTGCTCGGGGTCGTAGTCGGGGCGGGGCGCGGGGGCAAACCTTCCGCGGGGGCGGGGCGGGCGGGTTCGCGCGGGGCGAGGGCCGGCCTTTCGGGCGCCCGGGCCCGGCGTTTTCGGGGCCCGGCGCCCCCCCGCCGGGCGGGGCCGCGGGCGCGGGCCTCGGGGCGGGGCCGCGGCCTTTTTTGCCCCAGCTTGGGGGTCGGTTTAGCACGCGCGCGGGGGGCGCGGCAAAGCCGGGGGCGACATTGATTGTCTAGGCGGGCGCGGCCCCGGACTGAAGTCCGGGGCACGGGGTAACCAAGGCGTGCCGCCCGGTCTCGGCCCCGTACCGGCGCGCAAAGCCCAGCCCTCGCTGGGGCTGGGCTCCATCGGGCGGCGGCCTCCGGGCGAGCGTGCGAAGCCGCTCGCGGCGCGCGAGCCCGGCCCCAACGAGGGCCGGGCTTGAAGGGCAGTTTCCGCGGGCTACTCCGTGCCCCGGACTTCAGTCCGGGGTGCGTCCCCCGTCAGCCCGAGGGCAGCTCGGCGCGCTTGGGCGGCACTTCGAGCGGCGTCGTCTCGGCCTCGCTGCGCCCTTCGGGCGGCGGCTCGGGGCCGGGCAGCGGGGTGCTGGCCGCGGCGGGGCGGCGGCCGCTGGCGCGGATGCGGCTGGCCGAGGCGCGGGGCCCGTCGCCGACGCGGGCGGCCTCTTCGAGCCAGCGGCCGATGACGGCGGCGGGCCGGGCCCAGCCGGGCTCGAGCATGGGGAAGTGGGCGTGCTGGGCGAACTCGACGTAGTCGGCCCGGTAGCGCGCGGCCAAGAGGCGCTGGCGGGCCGGGGGCGTGAGCCGGTCGAAGGTGCTGGCGACGACGAAGACGGGGCAGCGCACCGAGCCGTCGTCGACCGGCACGCCCGAGAGCACGAGCTCGCGGGCCATGACCCCCGACTCGGGCTCGAGCGAGGCGCAGAGCCGCTCGCTCTCTTCGGGCGGCAGCTTGCCGCAGAGCAGGTGCGTCACGTCGCCGTCGGCGGGCCGCCAGGCGTGCCCGCGCAGGATGGCGCGCACGTAGCGGGGGCGCAGCTCGCGCCAGAGCAGCGAGAGCACGCTCGCGCCGCCGACGCCCTTCGGCGACATGGAGCTGACGAGCACGAGCCCCCGCAGGGCCTCGGAGCGGGCGGCGAGCGCCTGGCCGAGCAGCCCGCCGACGTCGTGGCCGACGACGGCGCTCGCGCCCGTCGCCTCGACGAGCGCCTCGAGGTCGCCGACGTGCTCGTCGAAGCGCACCCGGCCGGCGTCGGCCTTGCCGTCGCTCTGGCCGTGGCCGCGCAGGTCGACGCAGTGCGCCTCGAAGCCGCGCTGGGCGAAGGCGCTCGCCCAGCGCGACCAGATGGCGCTGTTCGTGCAGACGCCGTGCACGAAGACGACCGCGCCCTTGGCCACGCCGGCGGCGGGGGCGAAGATTCGGTCGGCGAGGGCGCCGACCCGGAGGTCACGTTCGACTACCATCAAAACCAGTGCCAACCGCGGGCCGGGGCCGTCGCCGGCCGCCGGGCCCGCTCAAGCGGTGGGGGCCGCGACGAGCCGCTCGATGGTCCGGGTCGAGAACCGACCGGCCGCGACATCATCGTCCGAAAGCAAGCGTTTATGAAGGGGGATGTTCGTGCGAATGCCGCCCACGATGAATTCGTCAAGTGCCCGCAGCATTCGCAGCCGGGCCTCGTGCCGGGTGCGGCCGTGGGCGATGAGCTTGGCGATGAGCGAGTCGTAGTGCGAGGGCACCCGGAAGCCCCCGAACACGCCCGAGTCGACCCGCACGCCCTTGCCCCCGGCCGGGTGGTACTCGGTGATGAGCCCGGGCCAGGGCGCGAACGAGATCGGGTCTTCGGCGTTGATGCGGCACTCGATGGCGTGCCCCCGGAAGGCCCAGGGCCGCGTGTCGGGCAGCTCGAGCTTCTGGCCGGCGGCGGCCTTGATCTGCTCGACCACCAGGTCGACCCCCGTCACCTCTTCGGTGACCGGGTGCTCGACCTGGACGCGGGTGTTCATTTCCATAAAATAGAGGTTTTTGCGCTCGTCCATCAGGAACTCGAGCGTGCCGAGCGTCGCGTAGCCCGTCTCGCGCACCGCCCGGCGAATCACCTCGCCCATCTCGTTGCGCAGGGCGTCATTCATCTGGCCGCTCGGCGCCTCTTCGATGACCTTCTGGTGGCGCCGCTGCAGCGAGCACTCGCGCTCGCCCAAGGTCCACACGTTGCCGTGCCGGTCGGCGAGCACCTGGAACTCGATGTGCCGCGGCTCCTCGATGAAGCGCTCGACGTAGACCTGCGGGTTGCCGAAGGCCGCCTGGGCCTCGTTGGTGGCCGCGTCGAAGGCCCGGCCCACCTCGTCGAGCGAGCGGATGACCCGCATGCCGCGGCCGCCGCCGCCGCCGGACGCCTTCATGATGAGGGGCAGGCCGATTCGCTTGGCCTCGTCGAGGGCGTGGTCGCGGTCGCGCAAGACGCCCGTGCCGGGCAAGAGGGGCAGGCCGAAGCGGGTGGCGATCGCGCGCGCGCTCACCTTGTCGCCCCAGGCGCGCATCGCGTCGGCGCTCGGCCCGATGAAGGTCAGGCCGCAGCGGCCGACGACGTCGGCGAAGTGGGCGTTCTCGGACAGAAAGCCGTAGCCGGGGTGCACGGCGTCGGCGCCCGTGATCTCGGCCACGCTGATGAGCGAGGGGATGTTGAGGTAGCTCTTGGCCGGCGGCGGCGGGCCGATGCAGACGGCCTCGTCGGCCAGGCGCGTGTGCAGCGCGTCGGCGTCGGCCTCGGAGTGGACCGCCACGGTCTGGATGCCCAGCTCGCGGCAGGCGCGGATGACGCGCACGGCGATCTCGCCCCGGTTGGCGATGAGGACTTTGCGGAACATGGCGTTTCGGGCGTTTACCCTTCAGCGAGGGCGGGCGCACCCTAGCGCGTTTCGCCCCGGGCCGGCACGGCCAAGTTGCGCCCCCCCCCGAAGGCCCCGAACGGGGGCTTTTCGCCTCGTTTTTGCCCCGGCCGGGCTCCCCGCGTGCGCGCCCCGCGGCGCGGCGCGGCAGGCGACGCGGCCGGCCCCGGGGGTGCGACGCCGGGGGGGCGAAGGTGCTAGAGTGGGGCCATGGCCGAGGAAGAAACCCAGACGAGCGAGGCCGGCGCGGCCGCGGCGCGGCCCGAGCGCGCGTACAGCAACGGGGGCGAGGGCGAGGCGCCCGACCAGGGCGCGATCGCCGCCTTGCGCGCCGCGTTGGGCCGCTGGCGCGAGGGGCCCGTCGCCGACGCGAACCGCCGCATGCCGCCGCGCAAGGCCCGCTTCGAGACCTGGAGCGGCGTCGAGGTGCCCGACGTCGTCACCCCCGCCGAGAAGCCCGTCGACTACGCGCGCGAGCTCGGCCTGCCGGGCGAGTACCCCTTCACCCGCGGGGTCCAGCCCACCGCGTACCGCGGCAAGCTGTGGACCATGCGCATGTTCGCCGGCTTCGGCACGCCCGAGCAGACGAACGAGCGGTTCAAGTTCCTGCTCGCCGAGGGGCAGACGGGGCTCAGCACCGCGTTCGATTTCCCCACGCTGATGGGCTACGACAGCGACTCGCCCCGGGCGCTCGGCGAGGTGGGCATGTGCGGCGTCGCGGTCGACACGCTGCGCGACATGGACGTGCTCTTCCGGGACATCCCCCTCGAGCGCGTGACGACCTCGATGACCATCAACGGGCCGGCCGTGGTCTTGCTCGCCTTCTACGTCGCGCTCGCCGACCGGCGCGGCGTGCCGCGCGCGAAGATCGGCGGCACGGTGCAGAACGACTGCCTCAAAGAGTTCATCGCCCAGCACGCCTGGCTCGTGCCGCCGCGGCCCGCGATGCGCGTCGTCACCGACATGATCGAGTTCTGCACCCGCGAGGTGCCCCGGTGGAACACCGTCTCGATCAGCGGCTACCACATCCGGGAGGCCGGGGCGACGGCCGCGCAAGAGCTCGCCTTCACGCTCGCCGACGGCCTCGCCTACGTCGAGGCGGGCATCGCCCGCGGCCTCGACGTCGACGCCTTCGCGCCCCGGCTCTCGTTCTTCTTCGACGTGCACAACGACTTCTTCGAAGAGATCGCGAAGTTCCGGGCCGCGCGCCGGCTCTGGGCGCGCCTGATGAAAGAGCGCTACGGCGCGAAGAAGGCCGAGAGCCTGAAGCTGCGCACCCACGCGCAGACCGCGGGCGTGTCGCTGACGGCCCAGCAGCCGCAGAACAACGTCGTGCGCGTCGCCCTGCAGGCGCTCGCCGCCGTGCTCGGCGGCACCCAGTCGCTGCACACCAACAGCCTCGACGAGACCTACGCGCTGCCCACCGAGGAGGCCGTCACCATCGCCCTGCGCACCCAGCAGATCATCGCCGAGGAGAGCGGCGTCGCCAACACCATCGACCCGCTCGGCGGCAGCTACTACCTCGAGTGGCTCACCGACAAGCTCGAGGCCGAGGCGCTCGCCTACATCGCCAAGATCGACCAGCTGGGCGGCATGGTGGCGGCGGTCGAGAAGGGCTACCCGCAGCGCGAGATCGCGGCCTCGAGCTACCGCTTCCAGCGGCAGGTCGAGCAGAACGAGCGCGTCGTCGTCGGCGTCAACGGCTACCAGAGCGCGGGCGAGGGCAAGAACATACCGACCCTGCGCATCGACGAAGAGGTGCAAAAGAAGCAGGTCGAGAGCCTGCGCCGGGTCAAGGCCGAGCGCGACGCGGGCCGCGTGCGCGACGCGCTCGACGCGGTGCGCGCCGCCGCCCGGGGCGAGACGAACCTGATGCCGCCCATCATCGACGCGGCCAAGGCCTACGCGACCGAGCAAGAGATCTGCGACGTCTTGCGCGAGGTCTTCGGCTCGCACAGCGACCCGGCCGAGTTCTGACGCCGCGGCCGGGGCGCGCGCCGCCGGAGGGGGGGGCTAAAGCGGGGCGGCTCAGGGCTCGAGCCCGCGCGCCCAGCGCAGGACGGCTCAGGGCTCGAGCTCGCGCGCCCAGCGCAGGTAGGCCTTGCGGCAGGCGCGCGACACGGAGCTCGACGAGGCCTCTTCGATCGGCACCGGCTCGCTCTGCGCCGCGACGACCGCGAGCAGCGCCGCCCGCGCGGCCCGCCGCTCGAGGGCGTGCGGGGGCAGCGCGGCCTGCTCGGCGAGGGCCTTCTCGAGCAGCGCGCCCGTGCCCAGCAAGCGCACGAGGAGCGTGTCGCGGGTCGGCGGCAGCTCGCGCAGCACGACCGCGCGCAGGCCGAGCGCGGGGGCGCCGAGGTAGACGCCGGCGGGCCAGCGCGGGCTGCGCTCGAGCCCGAAGCTGCGCAGCACGGGGGGCAGGGGGTCGTTGACGATCAGCCACGAGGCCGGCATCACCGGCCGCCGCCGGCCGGCCGCCTTGGCCGCCCGGCCCTGCATGGCCCAGAGGTTGAGCGCCTTGCGGATCGTGTCGTGCGCCTCGCGCGCGCCCGCCTTGGCGAGGTGAAAGGGCGCGAGAATGGACGGCGAGCGCGTCATGGCGCCGAGCAGCCCGGGCGCGGGCAGGCCGGCCGCGGCCGGCTCGAAGTAGACGTCGAGCCAGTCGGGCTCGGCGCCGATGCGCACCGACTGCGCGACCAGGCCGGCCGACTCGAGCACCATCGCCGCGAGCTCTTGGCCCCGACGCTTCTCGGGGTCGGCCTCGGCCTCGGGCGGCGGCGCGGTGTCGTTGGCGCTCTGCCGCGGCCCCCAGACCTGGACGTGCTCGGGCTTCTTGTCGACCCGGTAATCGACGTGCACGACGCCCGCCCCCCGCAAGGCCTCGCAGAGCAGGGCGACGCCGAACCGTTTGTGAACCCCGTGGCGCACGACACGTTTTTATACGACGGCGCCGCGCGCCCGCCACCTGCCCTCGCGCGGCGGCGGCGGCGCGGGGGGGCCCGCGGCCAGGGCCGAGCCCGCCCGAAGGGCCCCCGCCCGGGGGGCTTCAGGGCCAGCGCAGGGGCGTACGGGGCGCTTTCGTTCGCAGCACGACATGCCGCGAGTCGCTCTTCGAGGCGTGCCGGCCCGCGACCCAGACCTCGGCGCCGTCGGACCACAGGGCGTTGAACTGCCAGCTCGGCTCGGGCTCGGGGAAGGCCCGATCGGGCGGGGGCACTTGCTCCCAGGCGCCCGAGGCCGGGCGCCTCCAGATTTGGTGCTCGGTCAGGGCCCAGAGCGTGCCGTCGCTCGTGCCGGAGAGCGCCTGCAGGGGCTCGGGCGTGGGGGGCGCGGCCTCGGCGGCCCAAGCGCTGCCGTCGAAGCGCGCGAGGTGCGAAGCGCGGCGTCCCTCGTCGACGGCGGCGACGTACGCCTCGGTGGCGCTGCGCACGAAGAGCGCTCGGTGGGCGAGGTTGCGCTCGACCCCGGGGATGACGAAAAGGGTGCCCGCGACGCCCTCCGCGCTGCCCGCCTCGGCGCCCGTCGCGCCCGGGCCGGCCGCCGCGCCGGGGCCCGTGTCCGACGCCGCGCCGGGGCTCGCCGCGGCCGGGCCTGCGCCGGCGGCCGTCGTCGCGCTCGCGGCCGCCGGGGGCCCCGCGGCCGCGGTCGCTGCGCTGGCGCTCGCCGCCGCGGGCGTAGCCCCGGCGCTCGCCGCCGCGGGCGCAGCCCCGGCGCTCGCCGCCGCGGACGCGCTCGCGGCCGGCGGTGTCGGGGCCGCGGGCGCCGCCGCCTTGGCCGCGCTCGCCTCGCCGGCCGGCGTCGCGGCGTCGGGGGGCAGCCAACGCACGACCACGTAGCGCGTGCCCTGCACCCCGTCGGGCGAGCAATTGCCCACGGCGAACACCTCGCCGCCGGGCAGCGCGGCGAGCTGCCGCAGCTTCAGCGACTGCGCGCAGGCGTCGTCGCCGAAGCGCGCAGCAGGCAGGTCGGGCGGCGACTCTTTGAGCTGCGGCTCGATGACCTTGATCTTGAGCCGGCCCGAGGACGTCGACGCCGAGAGGAGGCGGTTCTTCGACCAGGCCGCGATCTGCGGCTGCCAGTCTTCGGCGAAGCGCTTGAACCCATCTTTGCCGAGGCGGTAGAGGGGCATCGGCCCGGGCTTGCCGTCGGGGCGCGGCTGCTCGAGCGAGAGCCAGAGCCCGTTCGGGAGCCGGCCGGCCGCGGCGACGATGCGCCCGTCGCCCTCGGCGATGCCCGCCGGCATGGGCTTCTCTTCGAGCTCGCCGCCGCCGGCCGCCTGCGCCGTGCGCCCCGGCGTGGCCTGCCCGACCCAGACGCCCCCCGCGAGCCCCGCGAAGGCGAGGGGCGTCTTCGCCTCGAGGGCGACCGAGAAGGGGCTCGCCGGCGCGTCGTTCGGGGCCGGCGCGGCCGGGGCGCTCGCGGCCGCCGACGCGGCCGACGCCGCGGGCGCCGGGGCCGGCGCGTCTTTGCCGCCGCACGAGGCCGCGGTAAGGGCGAGCGCGGCGAGCGCGCAGAGCCGAGGGGCGTCGGTCGAAAGGGGGCGCATCGGGTCGGCGGCACGTCGCATGGTGCCGCTTCGACGTAAAGGCGGCCGCGGGCTCAGCAGGGCGCGCGGCGCGGTGGAAAATGGCGTGACGCGGCGCGGGCCTCGTCCCGGGCGGGGGCGGGCGCGACGTCGGCGGACGCGTCGACCTGCGTCTCGCCCCGCCTCGGCCCGGGCGGGGGCGGGCGCTACTCGGCGTGCCTCGCCGGCCTCTCGCGCTCGGGGGGCCATTCGCCGAGCGCGCCTTCGCCGTCGTGCGCCGCGGGCTCGGGCACGGGCGGGCCCAGGGGGGCGTAGTCGGGGTCGTCGATCGCGCGCGGGGCGGGGGCGGCGCCTTCGGGCGCGGGGGCGAGCGGGGGCGGGCCGACGAACTCGTCGCCGACGCGGGCGGAGGCGCCGGCGCGGGCGCGCCAGCCCTCGTAGCCCGCGAGCAAGGCGTCGTAGAGCCAGGTGCCGATGATCTGGGCGCCCGGGTCGGTGGGGTGCACGAGGTCGGGGCTGCCGAGGCCTCGCTGGATCCACCGGCCCATGCTGCCCTTGCCGCCCATCTGCCGGAAGGTGTCGAAGAAGGCGCAGCCGAGCTCGGCGGCGAGCTTGCGCTGGATCTCGTTCATCGAGAGGATGACCTTGCGCGTGACGTAGCGCTCGCCCTCCTTGTCGGCGCGGTCGAGGGGGCCGACGATGAGGCAGGCGGCGCCGGGCACGGCGGCGCGCGCCTGGGCGTAGACGGCGCGCGCGGTGCGCTCGTAGTCGTCCATGGGGTAGGCCGAGCCGTCTTCGCTCTCGTTGGCGCCGTAGGCGAAGGCGACGAGGGCGGGCGCGCGGCGGGCGAGCTCGCGGCCCCAGTGCGCGTCGTCGGACTTGTCGAGGAAGCGCAGGCGGCAGCCGACGATGCCGAGCGCGTCGACGATGACGCCGGGCGCGTCGCGCTCGAGGTCGACGCCGAAGACGCGCACGCGGCCGCGCCCGGCCGAGCGCACCTCGAGCCGGTGCGGCCCGTCGGGCGCCTCGACGGCGACGGCCTTGGCGGCGGGCTCGGGCCCGCGGGTCGAGACGATCTGGGGCTCGCCCTTGTCGACGCGCAGGGCGAGGTCGCCGCCGTTCGGCTGCTCGACGTACGTGACGACGAAGCGCGAGACCGCGCGCCCGATCTCGCCCGCGTCGGCCGTGCCGACCTGCGCGAGCACGCCCGCGCCCTCGGCGACGAAGGACACGCCGCCGAGCCCGTAGAGGCCGTCTTCGGCGAAGGGGCCGACGACGCGGCTGACGCGCCAGCCCTCGGAGGCGAAGCGGTCGACGTGCCGGTGGCTGTAGCCGGCCCACGCGTTGGCGAGCAGCACGAAGCCGTGGCCCGCGTCGCCGAAGCGGCGCTGCAGCTTGCGCCGGAGCGTCGAGGTCACCCAGTCGGCCGCGACGATCGAGTCGCCGTAGTACAGGACGCGGGCGCGCGCGCCGGGGGCGCCGGCCTCGACGCGGCCGAGCGCCTCGTAGAAGGGGTCGAGCGCGCGGCCCGTCGGGTCGTCGAAGGCGGGCGGCGGCGGCTCGCCGCGGGCGGGCGCCCCGGCGTCGCGCGCGGCGGCCGGGGCGGGCGGCGGCGGGGGCGGCGCCGCGGGGCCTTCGTCGGCCCGGGCGCGGTCGTCGGTCGGCACGACGAGCTCGACCTGGCCGTAGACCTCGGGCGTGGAGACCGGCGCCTTGGGTTCGGCCGGGGCCTTCGGGTCGAAGAGGCGCAGGTCGGCGACGGCGAGCGGCGCGCCGCCGGGCCGCGGCAGCAGGGGCCAACCGGGCGGCGCGAGGTAGGGCAGCGCCGTCAGGAGGGCGAGCGTCAGCAGGGCTCGACTGGGGCGGGACCAGAGCGGGTGCGGCACGGCTGGCCCCGCGCTGCCTACCACCGCCGGCCGGCGGCGGAGCGACAAAGCGTCGCCGCGGGGCTTGGGCCGCCCCGGTCCGGGGGCGGCGCGCGGCTCGGGCCCGGCCGGGGCGGCGCCGGGGGCGAGCGGGGCGGGCGGCGGGCGCGACCGGAGCGGGCGGCGGGCGCGGGCCGGGGCCCGCGGGAGATGACAAACGCGTACGCCAGGTGCGGCCGGCGGACCGGGGGCGCGGCCTCGGTGCTATTGTGCGGCGCGGGACGGAGGTCATGCGGTCGTGAACGGGTCGGGCACGGGCAGTGCGGGCGACGCGCGCGGGGCGGAGGGCCCGCTCACGCGGGGCGGGCCCGGCGAGGGCACCGGCGGCGAACTCGACGTCTGGGAAGAGCAACGCGCGGCCACGGGCAAGCGGCTGGCGATGCTGCGCCTGGCGGGCTCGGGCCTGATGCTCGCGTACACCGCCGCCCTCGGCTACGGGGCGCACCTGGCCGATTGGGCGGTGCTGCCGCCCATCTTCGGGGCCTACTTCGCCGGCGCGCTCGGGCTCGCCGCGCTGACCCGCCTGACCCGGCGCGGCTCGCTCTGGGCGGGCTTCGGCGTCGCGCTCGTCGACGTGCCCACGCTCTACGCGGCGCTCGCGGTCTCGCTGCCCGTCTCGCCCTCGCCGGGGGGCATCGCGGGCTTCGCCCTCGGCGTCTTCGCGCTCTGCATGGTGCTGAGCGCGCTGTCGCTGAGCGTGCCGCAGCTGCTCGCGGTGACGGCGGCCGCCTCGGGCTGCGAGGTGATGCTGCAGTGGCGCGCGGGCATCGCGCCGCCGGCCTGGGCCGTGTCGGTCGTCGTGCTCGGGTGCGCGTGCGGCGGGCTCGTGTACCTCATCGGGCGCGTGCGCGCGCTCGCCGGGGCCGTCGCGGCCGAGGGGCAGCGGCGCGAGCGGCTCGGGCGCTACTTCTCGCCGCAGGTGGCCGAGCGCCTGCAAGAGCTCGACCCGGCCGAGGCCGGGCCCGAGGCGCGCGAGGTGACGCTGCTCTTCTCGGACATCCGCGACTTTACCTCGCTCTCGGGCTCGCTGCCGCCGGCCGAGGTGGTGCGCCTGCTCAACGAGTACTTCGCGCACATGGTCGGCGTGGTCTTTCGCTACGGCGGCACGCTCGACAAGTACATCGGCGACGGCATCATGGCCTACTTCGGCGCCCCGCTGCCCGACGAGGGGCACGCGATGAACGCGGTGCAGTGCGCGCTCGCGATGATCGAGGCGCTCGAGGGGCTCAACCGCGACCGCCGGGCCCGGGGCGAGCCGCCCTTGCGCATCGGCATCGGGCTGCATACGGGCGAGGCGGTCGTCGGCAGCATCGGCTCGCCGCGCCACCGGCTCGAGTACACGGCCATCGGCGACGCGGTCAACGTCGCCTCGCGCCTCGAGGGGCTGACGAAGGCGGCGGGCGCGGCGGTGCTCGTGTCGGCCGCGACGCACGCGAGGGTCGAGCGGCACTTCCGCTGGTCGAAGCTGCCCCCGATGGAGGTGCGCGGAAAGTCCGAGCCGCTCGTCGCCTTCGTGCCGCTCGGGCCCGCCGAGCCGGCCCCGGCCCAGGCCGCGCCGGCGCCGGGCGGGGCGGGGGCTGGGGGGCCGGCCCGGGGCTACGAGGGCGCGCGGCCCGAGGGTGCCGCCTGAGGCGCAGGCCCTGCGACCGTGTGCGCCGGGGGCGTCGCGAGCTCTTCTTCGCGCGGGCGCGTCGCAAGGCCTGGCGCGGGGGCCCGCGATCGATAGAGTAAAGGGTGATGTCCCCGTACCGCGACGACTTGGAGGCGGTTCGCCGCCGCGTGGACGTTCTCGAAGCCGAAGTCGCCGCCCGCGACGGCGCCCTGCGCGAGTGCGAGGCCGAGCTCGCGCGCTGCCGCGCCGAGCTCGCGCGCGCCCGCGACGACGGGCCGCGCGGCGGGGCCCTGCCGCTCGCGCTGGTGGCCTTCGTCGGCGCCCTCGGCAGCGTCGTGCTCACCATGCCGGTCGACGGCCCGCGCTGTCGCGCCGAGCGCGCCGCCGCCAACGCCTGGCTCGAGGGCGGCGCGCCCGCGATGATGTCGCCCACCACGCGCGCCTTCGACCACGTGCTCGCCGAGACGATGATGCAGGTCAAGGCCCGGCAGGCCACCTCGTGCGAGCGGCCCGGCGGCCCCTCGGGCGAGGGCCGCGCGGTGGTCACCTTCGCGAGCGACGGCACCGTCGACACCCTCGCCCTCTCCGGCGACCCGACCGGCGACCCCCCCACCCACGACTGCCTCGATTCGGTCTACCGCTCGCTGCAACTGCCGCCCTTCGTCGGCATGCCGGTGACCGTAAGCGGACACTTCTCCCTCCGCCCCTGGGAGCTCGACCTCGCCGAGTAGCGCGGGCCCGCCCCGCCGCGCGCCCCGGCCCCCTCGTCCGGCCCCGCCGCGCGCCCCGGCGGTTCAGCCCGCCCCGCCGCGCGCCCCGCCGCCCGTTTGGGCCGCTCGGCCCGCCCCGCCGACCGCTCCGGCCGCTCGGCTCGCGCCGCCGACCGCCTCGGGTGCTCGGCTCGCGCCGCCGCGCGCCCCGGCTGCTCGGTTCGTGCCGCCGCCCGCCTCGCCGCCGGTTTGGGCCGCTCGGGGCGCCCTGCCGGCGCTGCGGCCCCGCGCCGTCGGGGCCCGCGCCCCGCGCCGCCCCGGCCGCGCGCCCGCCGCCGCGCCGGCGCTGGGCCACGCCGGGCGGCTTGCCGCGCCCTGCCCCCTTCTGCTTGATTGATGCGCGATGCCTGACGACGCCATCGAGGTGCAGTGCGAGGTTACCATCGCGCGACCGGTTGAAGAGGTGCGGGCGCACTACCGCGACGTGGAGCACCACGTCCGCGGCAACGTCCACCCCGACGCGCCTTGGTCGTTCGAGACGCCCACGGCCGCGGGCGAGTCGCGCGTGCGCATTCGCTTCCGGCTCTTCGGGCGCGCCCAGTCTGACGTCGTGACCTTCGAAGAGGGCCCGGGCGGCGCCTTCGTCATGAACTACGTCGAGGGCGCGAACGAGGGCGTGCGCGTCGTGCACACCTTCCACAAGGCCGGCGCGAAGTCGACCCGGGTCGAGGTCGTCGCCCGCGCCCCCGCCACCGCCGGGCGCAAGCTCTTCGGCCCGGTCTTCACCCTCGGCCTCAAGCGCATCCTCGAGCGCGCCTGCGACGACAACAAGCGCGACCTCGAGGGCGGCACCTACCGCCCCGGCCGCGTGCGCGGCAACCTCGCCGCCGCGCTCGAGACGCTCGGCGCCGCTGTCGAGACCGTGGCCGCCTACGGCGACAAGGGCGCGCCCATCGCGCAGGCCATCCTGTCGGCCGCGTGCCTCGTCGCGGTCTCCGACGGCGACGTCAGCGACGGCGAGCGCGCGGCCCTGCACGCCATCGCCGACAAGCTCCACGCCCCCGGCACGGGCCCGGCCTGGGTCGACCAGAAGCTCGCCGAGCTCTTGCCGCTCGCCGGCACCGACGAGCACCGCCAGCTCGCCCGCGCCTCGTGCCTGCCCCTGCGCAACGTCTGCCTCGGCACCGACGCGGTCGCCGCCGCCGCCATCATCGCGCTCATCAGCCAGGGCGTCGACCTGACCGAGCTCGACGCCCTCGGCGACATCGCCTCCGGCGCCGACGTCACCGACGAGACCATTCGTCACGTCGTCGACGACGTCGAGCGCGCCCTGTCGGCGACCTGAGGCGCGCCAGCGCCGGGCCGAGCGCCGGGCCGAGCGCCGGGGGCGGGCGCGCCGGCACCGGGCCATGCGCCGGGGGGCGAACCCGCCCGGGGCGCCCTCAGCCCGGCGCGCGCGCCGGCAGCACGAAGGCGCGGCGCGCGAGCGGCGAGGCGAGCTGGGCCGCGTCGTAGTAGCGGCCGACCAGGCCCCCCTTCGCGTCGGCGAGCTCGGGGCAGCGGCGCAGAAAGTCGTCGAAGCCCTCGCCGGGCGGCGCGCCCTCGAGCCGCTCGTTGATGAGCACGAGGTACGCCCAGGTCAGCGTCTCGTGGTACTTGCCCTCGGCGCCCTGCGCCCGCGCGTAGCGGCGCAGGTGCCGCGCGAAGCAGAGCGCCGCGCGCGCGAAGGGCCGGCCGCGCAGGTAGACCCACGCGACGCGCAGGTGCCCCCGGTGCGAGAAGTCGGCCGCGGGCAGCGAGGCGCGCGCGAAGGCCCGCGCGTAGGCGAGATCGTCGGCGGTGACCCCCGGCCGGGCCGGGCGCGGCGGCCGCACCCGGGCCGCGTGAGTTTTTGTTACCATGGTACCAAGATACCACCGGTCGGGGCCGGCACAAAGCCGCGCCGCCCCGGCCCCGCGCCGGTCGAGGGCGGGCTGAGCGGGCCCGGCGCCGGCCCAAGCCCCCCCGACTGGGCGTGACGGTCGAGGGCGGGCGGTTCGGGCCGGGCGCCGGCCCAAGCCCCCCCGGCTGGGCCTGACGCCGGCCCGAGGCCACACGGGCCCGGCCCGGTACTGCTCGAGCCCCCATGCTTCGGCCTGCCGACGGCCGAAGCCGCGCGGGCCGGCCGCCCCCTTCGCTGCCCGGCGGGCGCGCTACGGCGCGCCGGGGAACCAGCCCGAGAGGGCGGCGGGCAGGCGCGCCTTCCAGGCGGCCTCGTTGTGCTGCGCGCCCTTGGCGAAGACGTAGGTGAGGTCGACGCTCTCGGCCCAGCCGAGCGAGGTGAGCTTGGCCTTCATGTCGAGGTTCTCGCAGTAGTTGTCCATCTGGTTCGAGTTCGGGTTGTCGTCGTGCACGCCGTCGGCGTCGGCGTCGACGCAGTCGTCGTTGTCGGCGTCGTCGTTGCCGTCGTTGCCGCCGCTGTCGAGGTAGATCTTGACGTTGTGCTTCTGGGTGTAGAGGGCCATCAGCGGCGGGGCGTTGTCGGGGGTCGGCTGGTTGGGGGCGAAGCTGCCCCAGCCGAAGGTGCCCGACATGGAGCCGGCGAAGCCGAAGACCTCGGGGCGGTGGTCGGCGGCGAAGAGGCTGACGAGACCGCCGAGCGACGAGCCGAGCACGCCGGTGTTCGCCGCGTCGGTGAGCGTGCGGTAGTGCTCGTTGACAAAAGGCCGGACCCGGTCGGCGACGAAGTCGACGTACGCCGCGGCGCCCCCGCCGACGGTCTGGCCGCCGACGACGTCGGCGACGTGGGTGTACTCGAGGAAGCGGTCTTCGGTGTTGGCGACGCCGACGACGAGGGCCGGGCGCACCTTGCCGGCGGCGATCTGGGCGTCGAAGACCTGGTGCAAGTCCCACGAGCCGAAGGGGCCGCCGCCGGGGAAGAGGTTCTGCCCGTCGTGCATGTAGAGCACGGGCAGCGCGCCCCCGTCGGGGGCGTAGCCGGGCGGCACGTAGACGTAGAGCGGGCGCGGGCGCAGGCTGGTGCCCTCGGCGCGGAAGTCGGGCCAGCGCTCGAAGCGGCTCTTCTCGGGGTTCTCGGCGAGCAGCGAGTGCTGGCCGTACTCGTCGAAGGCGAAGCGGCGCGCCGAGGGGTCGGCGACGTAGTCGCTGCCGCCGAGGAAGAACTTGTAGAGGCGCTTGTCGGCCGCCGGCAGCTCGATCGTGAGCACGGCGTAGAAGAAGTTGTAGCCGCCGACCGCGCGGGTCATCGGCGCCTGGGCCGTGTCCCACGCGTTGAAGTCGCCGACGACCGCGGGGGTGGTGGCCTTGTCGGGCGGGGCGAGGTAGGCGAAGACGAAGCGGTTGCCGTCGCGCAGCGGCCAGCCGCCCGCGTACGCCACGTCGCGCAGGAACAGGTTGACGCGCGCGTCGCGCTCGGCGCCCGAGAGCGCGGGCAACTCGCCGAGCAGCGTGTCGAGCGCCGCCACCCCCGTCGGCACCATCACGCCCCCGGCGCCGGCGGCCCCGCCGGTGCCGGCCCCGCCGCCCGCGCCCGCCCCGCCGCCCGCCCCGGCCGCGCCGCCCGTGCCGGCCCCGCCGCCCGCCCCGGCCGCACCGCCCACCCCGGCTACGCCGCCCGCGCCCGAGGCCCCGCCGCCTGCGCCCGCCCCGCCGCCCGCGCCCGAGGCCCCGCCGCCGGTGCCGCCCGTGCCGCCCGTGCCGCTACCGGCTCGGCCTGAGGTGCCGCCCGAGCCGGACGAGTTGACCGGCCCGTCGTCGTCGCCGTCTCCGCACGCGGGGGTCAGGGCGAGGGCGAAGGTCAGCGGTACGAGGAGCCAGGAAGTTCTCATGGGTGGGAAGAAGCTACCGTGTAAGAAAAGCTCGGCGCAACACGCGCGGTATCGGTCACGCGACGTCGACTTGGTGGTCCGCGTGAGGCACGTTAGCCTCAGCGCCCATGGCACCGTCCCCTCTCGCCCAGGCCCTCGGCCGGCTCGTGTTCAGCGCTCTCGGTGTGTTCCTCGTGTCGAAGGTGCTGCCGGGCCTGCGGGTGCGCAGCCTCGGGGCGGCCTTCGTCTTTGCCTTCGCCGTCGGCCTCATCGACGTGCTGACCTGGCGCCTGCTCGGGGGCGCCTTCGCACCCTGGGGGCGTGGGGCGTCGGTCTTCGCGTCGTGGGCGGTCACGACGCTAGCGTTTTGGGTCGCGGGCCGGGTCATCAAGGGGGTCGAGGTCGAGGGCTGTCTGACCGCGTTGCTCGCGGCGTTCGGCGTCGCGCTGGTCAGCGGCGTGCTCGCCGAGGCGTGGCACCGGGTGGCGACCGGCCAGCCGCTGCTGCCTCGGCCTCTCTATTGAGAGAGTGCGATGGGTACGGGTGCTCGTCGGTTGGGCCCGGCGTCCGTTGAGCGGGCGTCGGGGTGCGATGCCGTCGCTCGAAGGGCGTCGGGGGGGCTGAGCGTCCGCCGGGGTGGTAAGCGCACGCTGTGCGCTCGGGGCGGGGCCTGGCGTGGGGGGTGCGTTTTCGGGCGTCCCGCGGGCACGAGCGGTGGGCGACGGTCGCGAAAAATTGCGATACCTTTGCGGCACTTGTACACCTCCGTCCTGCAGCGTGCGGGCGCCCGCGCTCGCCGGCCGGCGGGGCGTCGGTGAACCCCTTCGGCCCCTCCGCCGAACGCATGAAACGCGACTCCGCCCCCCCCACCTCGGACCGCACGGCCGAGGTCACGCTGCTGCCGCCGCCCGCGTCCGACGCGCTCCGGCCGACGCGCGGGGTGCTCACGGTGCTGGGCGGGGGCGAGATCGGGCGCGTGCTGCCGCTACCCGCGGGCGTCATCGTCCGCATCGGGCGGGCCGAAGAGTGTACGTACCGCTTCCCGCAGGCGAGCGTGTCGCGGGTGCACGCCTGCGTGGTGGGGCTCGGCGACGAGTTCGCGTTTCACGACAACGGCTCGACGAACGGATCGTTCATCAACAACAAGCCGGTCAACGAGCCGACCCTCCTGCGCGACGGCGACCGGCTGCAGCTCGGCCCCGACGTGCACTTTCTCTTCTCGCTCGTCAGCGACGAGCAAGAGCGCGCGCTCTTGCAGGCCTACGACGCGGCCCGGCGCGACCGGCTGACGGGGGTCTACAACCGGGCCTACCTCGACGAGCAGCTCGTCGTCGAGCTCGCGTTCGCCGCGCGCCACAACACGCCGCTCAGCCTCTTGCTCGTCGACGTCGACCACTTCAAGCAGGTCAACGACACCTACGGGCACCTCGCGGGCGACGAGGTGCTGCGCCGGGTGGCGGCGACGCTGAGCGCGAGCGTGCGCACCGAAGACGTGGTGGCGCGCTTCGGGGGCGAAGAGTTCGTCGTGCTCACGCGCGGCATCGAGGCGCCGCAGGCGAAGCTCTTGGCCGAGCGGCTGCGCGAGGCGGTGGCGACGATGGCGCTGCCGAGCGCCGTGGCCCCGCGCGGGCGCGTCACGGTCAGCGTCGGCGTCGCCTCGGTCGCGTGCTGCGGGCCGGGGCCGGTGGGGGCGGCGGCGCTGCTCATGCTGGCCGACCGCAGGCTCTACGCGGCCAAGCGCGCCGGGCGCAACCGCGTGGTCGGGCCCTGAGCCCCGGCCCGGGCGTGGCGGGCGGCCCCGTCCGCGCGGGGCGGGCGGCCGCGCCCGCGCGCGGCAGGCGGCTCCGTCCGCGGGCGGCGGGCGGCCCCGTCCGCGCGCGAAGGGGCCTCGAGGGCGGCCCCGGCGCGGGGGCGGCACGGCCGCGGTCGCGTCGCGCGGGCCGTATCGCCCCCGGGCGGGAACCGGGGTAGAAGGGGCGCGTGACCCACGAACGGCTCGAGCAGCGCGACGGGCGTTGCGTTTCGTTTTCGGCCGAGGTGACCGACCTCGGCGGCGGGGCCGGCGGGCCCTCGATCGTGCTCTCGCGCACCGCCTTCTACCCCGAGTCGGGGGGCCAGCTCGCCGACCGCGGCACGCTCAACGGCGTCCCGGTGCTCGACGTGCAGCTCGACGAGGCGGGGCGCGTGCACCACGTCGTCGCCGACGCGTCCGCCTTCGCCCCGGGCGCGCCCGTCGAGGGCCGCGTCGACTGGTCGCGCCGGCGCCTGCACCGCAGCCTGCACACCGCCCAGCACATGCTCTCGCGCGCGCTCTTCGAGGAGGCGGGCGCCGAGACGGTCTCGTCGCGCCTCGGCTCGAGCGCCACGCTCGATCTCGCCCCCTGCGGGCTCGACGAGGCGGCGCTCGCGCGCGCCGAGCGGCTCGTCAACGAGCTGGCCTTCGACCACCGGCCCGTGCGCGTGCTCTACCCGAGCCCCGCAGAGCTCGCCGCGCTGCCGCTGCGCAAGGCGCCGACGGTGAGCGAGGGCGTGCGCGTCATCGACATCGACGGCTTCGACCTGACGCCCTGCGGCGGCACCCACTGCGAGAGCACGGCCGAGGTCGGCGTCGTGCGCGTCACCGGCCTCGAGCGGCACAAGGGGGGCTTCCGCGTCACGTTCGTCGCCGGCGAGCGGGGCCTCGACGACTACCGCGCCAAAGATCGCGCGCTCGCCGAGCTCGCGCGCCAGTTCACGTGCGGGCCGGGCGACGTCGGCGCCGCGATCGAGAAGCTCCGGCGCGAGCTCGCCGACGCGCGGGCCGAGCTCGGCGACCTGCGCTCGCGCTGGGCGCGCTCGGTCGGCGCGGGCCTGCTCGAGGCCGCCCGCCGGGGCGCCGCGGGCGAGCGCGTCGTCGTGGCGGTCTTCGACGATCTGCCGGCCGAGCTGCTGCGCGCGCTCGCCACCGCCTTCGGCGCGAGCGAGGGGGCGCTCGCCTTCCTGGCCGCGCGCGGGCCCGAGGGCCTCTCGGCCGTCGTCGCCCGCGGCCCCGGCGTCGCCTTCGACTGCGGCGCCTGGCTGCGGCGCGCCTCGGCGGCCGCGGGCGGGCGGGGCGGCGGGCGGCCCGAGCGCGCCGAGGGCCGGCTGCCGGCGCAGGCCGACTGGGCCGCGCTCGTCGAGCGCGAGGCCGCGGGGGCGACGGCATGAACATCCTGGTGACCAACGACGACGGCATCGAGAGCGAAGGCATCTGGGAGCTCGCCCTCGCCCTGCGCGAGGCGGGCCTCGGCACGGTCACCATCGTCGCGCCGCTCGAAGAGCACAGCGGCGCCGCGATGAGCTTCCTCTACCGCCCCGCCTACGAGGCGACCTCGGCCGCGCCGCCCGACCCCCGCTTCGGCGGCATCGACGCCTACGCCCTCGCCTCGACGCCGGTCGGCTGCGTGAGCGCGGGCGTGCTCGGGGCGCTCGGCCCCCGGCCCGACCTCGTCGTCTCCGGCGTCAACCGCGGCCTGAACACCGGCGTCAGCGTCATGCTGAGCGGCACCGTCGGCGCCGCCATGGCCGCCGCGTGCTGGGGCCTGCCCGCCATGGCCGTCTCGCTCCGCGTGCACGGCGGCGAAGAGCCCGAGTGGCGCGCGGCCGCCGAGGCCGCCGCGCGCCTCGTGCCCGCGCTCGTCGCCGAGGCCCGGCGCGAGGGGCCCCTCGTGCTCAACGTCAACGTGCCCCACCTCGCCGGCTCGCCCCCGCGCGGCTACCGCCAGACCCAGCTCTCGACCTTCTTCTACGGCGAGGCGCTCGTGCTCGAGGGCGCCGAGCGCACCGAGCGCGGCCACTCGCTGCGCTACGCGCTCGACCCCGCCCGCCTGCCCCGCGAGGTCGACGAGGCCACCGACGACGGCGCCGTGCGCGCCCGGTACGTGTCGGTCACGCCGCTGCGGCCGCTGACCAGCCACGAGCGCCCCGGCCTCGACGAGGCGCTCGGGGGCCTGCTGCCCGGCGGCGGGGCCGATGGCTGAGCGGCGCGCCGTCCTGCTCGTCGGCCACGGGGCGCCCCCGCGCGACGCGCCCCCCGATCTCGTGCGCCGCTTCAAGGGCCTCGAGGGCCAGCGCCGCGCGCGCGGCGGGCCGCCCTCGGCCGAAGAGATCGAGCTCGACCGGCACCTGCGGAGCTGGCCCCGCTCGCCCTCGAACGACCCCTACCGCGAGGGCCTGCTCTTGCTCGCCGAGCGGCTGCGCCCGCTGCTCGGGGGCGACCGGCTCGCGCTCGCCTTCAACGAGTTCTGCGCGCCCTCGATCGCCGAGGCCGTCGACGAGCTCGCCGCCGAGGGCGTCACCTGCGTCGTCGTCGTGCCCTCGATGCTGACGCCCGGCGGCGTCCACTCCGAGGTCGAAATCCCCGAAGAGCTCGCCGCGCTGCGTAGCCGGCACCCCGGGCTCACCATCCGCTACGCCTGGCCCTTCGATCTCGACGCGGTCGCGGGCCTGCTCGCCGCGCAAGTCGGGGCGTTGACCGACCCACCCGGGGGGCCCGCTCGAGAGTCCGAGTGAGCGTGATAGTGTAGGTTTCTATGCGCATTTCACGAGCGATTCTTCGAGCGGCCCTGCTTAGCTCTGGCCTTCTTTGTGCTGTTACCACCGGTTTCGGCTGTGACGACGACATGACGCCGCCAGGCGACCCCGCCGGCTCCGGGGGCGGCGGCGGGTCGGCCGGGCGGGCGGGCGGCGCCGGGGCGGGGGGAGGCGGCCCGGCGGGGGCGTCCGGGCAGGCCGGCGGCGCGGGCGAGGGCGGCCAGAGCGGAGGCGGCGGGAACGTGGCCGAGGTGCAGGCGCGCCTGAAGGCGACGCTCGACGATCTGGCGGCGTTCGGCGCGAAGCGCGCGGGCACGCCGAAGGGGCTCGAGGCCGGCGACTACCTCAAGGCGCGCCTCGAGGCGGCGGGGGTGGCCGGCGTCACCTTCGAGAGCTTCTCGTTCTTGCAGCACGAGGTGAGCTCGTCGTCGCTCGCGGTGAGCGCCGACGGCGTGGCGCTGCCGATGGCGCACGACGTGTTCGCCTACTCGGGCGCGGGCCACGTCGACGCCGAGGTGGTCGACGTCGGGCGGGGCCACGCCGAAGACTACGCCGGCAAGGACGTCGCCGGCAAAGTCGCCTTCGTGGTGCGCGACCCGACCTTTCACCGCCAGGCGCA
Source organism: Polyangiaceae bacterium (assembly GCA_035762175.1). Taxonomy (GTDB): domain Bacteria; phylum Myxococcota_A; class Polyangia; order Polyangiales; family Polyangiaceae; genus DASTPP01. Next base: position 88,996 of record DASTPP010000318.1, read on the forward strand.
GTACAACGAGGCCCTCGCCCGCGGCGCCGCGGGGCTGCTCTACGCGAGCCAGAGCCCGCAGAACTTGGTTCAAATCGGCACCATCAGCGACCCCGAAGACGGGGCGGCCAAGATGCCCACCATCACCGTGGGCAAAGACGACGGGGCGAAGGTGCTCGCCGCGCTCGGCGCGGGCAAGGCCGTGCGCGCCGTGCTCGACGTGGCCGCCGCGGTGCACCCGGCCGAGGGCCGCAACGTGATCGCGCGCCTGCCCGGCACCGACCCCTCGGGCGCGTACCTGCTGGTCGGCGCGCACTACGACACCTGGCACGTGGGCTCGACCGACAACGGCACCGGCGTCGCCGCCCTGCTCGAGCTCGCCCGCAGCCTCGCCGCCGGGCCCGCGCGCCGGCTCGGCGTCGTGCTCGTCGGCTTCGACGGCGAGGAGCTCGGGCTCTTCGGCGGCTACGACTACCTGCGCCGCCACGTCGTCGTCGGCGCCGAGCCGATGCTCGCGTTCTTGAACCTCGAGATGCCCGCGGGCGGGCCGCCGAGCAACCTGCTGCGCGCCGTCGCCAGCACGGGCGGCGGCCCCCTCAACGCCTCGAGCGCGGAGGCGGGGCTCGGCGACCACTACACGCTCGCGGGCCTCGAGCTCGTGCCGGCCCTCTTCGGCGGCCTCGTGCCCACCGACATTCAGGGCATGTACTGGTACGGCCTGCAGGGCCTGACGACCTACTGCGAGACCGATTATTATCACACGACGGCCGACACCCCCGACAAGATCGATACCGAGTTTCTCGCGCGGGGCGTCGGGGCGCTGCTCGGCACGATGCGGGCGCTCGACGACGAGCCGGTGCAAAGCTTCGGCGTGCTCGACCCCCAGCTCTGGAACGCCACCCTGATCTCGGCGCCCGCGCCCGGCGGCGCGCTCGACGTCACCGTCACCGCCAAAGACTCGGCCGGCGTCCTGCAGCCGGGCGCGAAGGTGCGCGTCTGGGTCGACGTCGACGACTTCACGCGCGTCTTCGACCAGAACGTGGTGGCCGACGCCGGCGGCGTCGCCACCGTGCGCGTGCCGGCCTCGGCGCTCGCGGCGGGCGAGGGCAAGCGCTGGCTGCACGCGACCGCGGGCGTCACCTACCCGCTCTCCGAGCGCATTCGGAAGCTGCCCTGAGCCGGGCACACGAGGGGGGGCCGGCCCCACCGGGCGCGTCGGGCACACGAGGGGGGGCCGGCGCCGAACGCGCGCGTCGGACGTGCGAGGGCGAGCGCCCGGCGCCGAACGGGCGCGTCAGGCGTGCGAGGGCGAGCGCCCGACGCCGAACGCGCCCCGCGGCGTCGTATCGCCGCGGCCCGCGCGCACGAGCGCCCAGCCGGCGGCGGTCTGCAAGAGCCCGAACACGAGGAAGCCCAAGTCCCAGGCGAGCTGGCCCTCGCCGGGGTGCACGTGGTGAATGCCGAGGAGCTGGTGGTCGATCAGGCCCTCGAAGAAGTTGAAGAGGCCCCAGCCCATCAAGATCGAGCCCGCCAGCGTCGCGGTCGACCAGGGCACCTCGGGCCGCTTGCCCGCCGACCACAGGCGCACGAGCCCGGCCGCCGTCGTCAGCCAGGTGAAGGCGTGGAAGAGGCCGTCCCAGAGCATGTTGTACTTCATCGCGACCAGATCGGTCGGCGGCCGCACCGACGAGAGCATGTTGTGCCACTGCAGCAACTGGTGCAGCAAGATGCCGTCGATGAACCCGCCGAGGCCGGTGCCCAGCAGCAGCCCCGCCGAGATGATCGCGCCCTGGTGCGTCGCCTTCTGCATGGAGAGCCTCACGCCTTTCGTTTCGCCTCGCGCCGCGTAAACGGCCTCGCCGGGGCGGCGCTCTCCGCGCCTTCGCCCCTTGGTCGCCGCGGCCGATCCCGTTCATCTCACTATCCCCAGGGTGCCCTACGCCGTGCCCCCGCCGCGGGCCCCGGCCGCCCCCGCGCCAGGCAGCGGCGCGAAGGGCCGCGCGCGCAGCGCGGGCGGCTGGCCGATGCCGTTCGCCCAGGCGCTCACGGCGCCGATGAGGACGAAAGGCAAGAGCGCGACCGACAGGTTGAAGCCGAAGTCGTCTTGCCAGGCTTGGGCGCGCGCTTCGCGCCCGGGCGCGCAATCCGGACAGGCGAGAGCCGGCCGCGCGAACGCGAGCGCGGCGGCGATCGAGGCCGCGGCGAGCGCGCCGCCGAGGCGCGGGGCCCCGCGCCGGCGGGCCGCTGGCCTTGCGTGGGGCGAGGGGCCACGCGCCCCCGCCTTCAGCACGGCCGTCGGCGCCCCCGAGAGCGCCGCGGGCTCGGCGCTCGCCCACGACGGAGCAAAAGCGCGCCCGGCGCGGCCCCCTGACCTAACCAAAGTGCGACCCGCCCACGCGGAAAGAGCTCGTCGCAGCATGGCCGGGTGGTACGCAAGGGCCGTGCCTACACCCTCCGCACGCGAGGGCGGCTCACGGCGGCTCGCGCGCCTCCGGGCTTCGGGCTCGGGCGAAGGCAAACGCCCCTCTCGCGCGAGGCCCGGGCCCGCTCGTGCCTTCCGTACGTGCGCAGGCGCCCCTACGTGAGCGGATAGCGGCGAGAATGCGGCCGCGCGCAAAAATGCCCCAGAAACCACGGGCGCCACGCTCGAGCGCGACGGCCCGCGGGGACGGATCTTTCTTCACGGGCGCCCGCGGGGGGCCCTAAGCTCGGCGCCGCGGAAGTCTCGCTCGCCCCGGCCATATCGAGCGAGCAGATCGTCGGCGGTGGCGGGCCGCGCGCTCATGGGGCCGCGCGATCGTGCTCGCCGGGGTCGCCGGGGTCAAACCGGGCCGCGCGATCGCGTTCGCCAGGGCGCCGGGGCCGAACCGGGCCGCGCGAGCGTGCTCGCCAGGTCGCCGGGGACGAACCGGGCCGCGCGGGCGGCAGCGAGGGGGGGCTGGGGGGCGGGCCAGCCCGGGCCCAGGCGTGCGGGGGCCGGGCGGGGCGGCCCAGGCCCAGGCGCGGGGGCCGGCCGGGCCGTCACGCCGTGGTGTCGCGCCACGTCGTGGCGTTCTGCCGTATGGTCACTATTTCGAATAAGGTAAGCTCAGCCTTATCGAGCGAAGCGGGTGCTCTGGCTGAACAACGGGCGCATGGTGGCGTTCTGCTCTCGTCGGATTAATCGAAATTGCTCGGAAAAATTGCGTGGCAAAAATGCATTTTAGCGTCGAGCATGAGCGTAAATGGGGTGTCCGTTACGCACTTGATGGACGAGAGTCGTCGGGTGAACACGAGCACGAACACGACCATGGCGGGCGGGCCCTTGCAGGTTCGCCACATCTCGACCTCGAACGCGGCCCGCGCCGGGGTTCGGTCCAGCCTGGGCCCGCCAGCCGAACGCGACGTTCGTCCCGGGCGTAGCTCGGTGACGAGGGCCGGGCCGCGCCCGAGCGGGGGCCGGGGGGGGGCCTTGCTCGCGCTCGCCTTCGCCACCTGCGCCGCCCTATCCTGCGGCGGAGACGGCGGCGGCGAACGCACCGAGGCGGGCGAATACGACGCGACGGGCGCGCCGGGCGGGCGCGATCTCGATTCCGCACAGCGCGAATCGCGAGACGGCCGCCACCCGGGCCCGGGCGCCCCGAACCCGGTGCCCGCGCCCTACGGCGTGCTCTTCGTGACGCAGGTGCCCGTCACCGGCTTCAACGCGGTGACGAGCACGTTCGGCAACCACATCAGCGACGTCGCCCACGCCCCGCGCGGCGGCGACCTCTGGGTGCGTTACGACGACGGCGCGCTGCGCAACCTGACGGCCGAGGCGGGCTTCGGCACCGACGGCATGCAGGGCGCGAACGCCATCGCGGTGCGCGAGCCGAGCGTGCACTGGGACGGGCGCAAGGCGCTCTTCTCGATGATCGTCGGCGCGCCGACGGCGCAGTACGGCTCGTCGGCGCCCTTCCGCTGGCAGATCTACGAGGTCTCGGGCCTGCTCAAGGGCGAGGCCGTGAGCATCCGCAAGGTCGCGAACCAGCCGGCCGAGTACGACAACGTGGCGCCCTTCTACGGCACCAACGACCGCGTGCTCTTCGTCTCGACGCGCCCGCGCACGGGCGAGGCGCACCTCTACCCGCAGCTCGACGAGTACGACAGCGCCCCGAGCAACGTCGGCCTCTACAGCCTCAACCCGGCGACCGGCGACCTCTTCCTGTTCGACCACGCGCCGAGCGGCGTCTTCTCGCCCTCCATCGACTCGGCCGGCCGCGTCATCTTCACCAAGTGGGACCACCTGCAGCGCGACCAGCAGGAGGAGTACGACCGGCTCAACGGCGCCGGCCACGGCTCGTTCGACTTCGCGAGCGAGGCGCCCGGCGCCGCGCACCTCGCGCCGAAGGAGACCTTCCCCGAGGCGCACAGCGCCGAAGACCCGCTGCTCGGCCCCGACGAGAACCCCCTCGTCTTCAACCAGTTCTTCCCCTGGCAGGTGCGCGAAGACGGCTCGGAAGAAGAGACCATCAACCACGTCGGCCGCCAAGAGTTCGGCGGCTCGTACACCGACGGCAGCTTCAAGTCGGACCCGAACCTGACCTACCAGACGCCCCCGGGCGCGCACGCCAACAAGGTCTACGTCAGCAACGCCGGCGGCTTCTTCCAGATCGTCGAAGACCCGGCCGCGCCCGGCACCTTCCTCGCCACCAACGCGGCCGAGTTCGCCACCGACACGTCGGGCCAAATCGTGCGCTTCACCGGCGCCGAGGGCATGAACCCCGACGAGATGGCCATCACCGAGCTGACGCCGGCGGTCACGCGCCTCGGCATTCCGCCCGGCACGAACCCCGCGCACACGGGCCACTACCGCGACCCGCTGCCGCGCCAGGACGGCCAGATCATCGTCTCGCACACGAGCGAGGTGCGCGTCGACGCCAACGACGGCACGCTGACCGCGCCCAAGCTGCGGTATGCGTTCCGGCTCAAGACGCTCGTCCAGAACGGGTCGACCTGGGCCGCGGGCCAGCCGCTCACCAAGGGCATCCGCAAGAGCCTCAAGTGGTGGACGCCGGACGCGCTCGCGTCCTGGGAGGGCGAGCTCTGGGAGCTCGAGGCGGTCGAGCTGCGGGCGACGCCGCGCCCCCGCGCCAAGCTCGCGCCGTTGCCGGCGCCCGAGCGCTCGATCTTCGAGCAAGAGGGCGTCGACGAGCGGTCGTTGCGCGCCTGGCTCAAGGGCAAGTCGCTCGCCCTCATCGTCAGCCGCAACGTGACCAGCCGCGACCGCGGCGACGTGCAGCAGCCCTTCAACCTGCGCGTGCCCGGCGGCGTCGAGAGCGTCGCCACCGACGGCAAGGTCTACAGCGTCACGGGGCTGCAGCTCTTCCAGGCCGATCAGGTGCGCGGGTACGCCGACCGCAAGGGCCGCCGCCCGCTCGCCCGCCCGATGCACGACGGCGAGGGCGCGAGCTACCTCGACGGCTCGGCCCCCGGCACCGCGAAGGTGGCGCCCGACGGCTCGGTCGCGACCTTCGTGCCGGCGCGGCGCGCGATGAGCTGGCAGCTCGTCGGCGCGCAGAACGAGCCCGTGGTGCGCGAGCGCAACTGGGTGAGCTTCGCGCCGGGCGAGGTGCGGGTCTGCGCCTCGTGCCACGGGGTCAACACGGGCGACCAGCTCGGCCGCCCCGCCCCCGAGAACCCGCCCGAGGCCCTGCGCTCGCTGCTCAAGGCCTGGAAGGAAGAGACCGGCGGCTGAGGCTGCACGGGCGGGGCCGGCCGCGCGGCGAGCCCTCACCCCTCACCCCTCACCCCTCTCCCGAGGGAGAGGGGAAGAGAGCCTCTCCCCCGCGCCCTACAGCCAGCTCGCAGTGCGATAAGGGCAGCCGCCAACGAACCCCTTGGGGGGTGTCGTCGAGCAAGACGCCCCGGCGGCGCAGCTCGTCGCGGATGGCGTCGGCGCGGGCGAAGTCGCGGGCCTTGCGGGCGGCCTGGCGCAGGACGACGAGGCCTTCGACGACCTCGGCGTCGGTCGCGGGGCGGGCGACGAGGTCGTCGTAGGAGGGCAGGGCGCCGGCGGCGCGGGCGGCGAGGTCGGCGCTGGCGAGGAGGCCGGCGCGCACGCGGCGGTCGAGCACGTCGAGCACGGCGTCGAAGCCGTCGAAGGCGGCGAGGGCGTGGGCGGCGTCGCCGGGGGCGAGCGGGTCGAGCACGTTGAGCCCCGAGACGAGGTCGAAGGCGGCGGCGAGCGCGTTCGGGACGTTCAGGTTGTCGAAGAGCGCCTCGTCGAAGCGGGCGACGGCCCCGCCGACGAGCTCGCGCACGCGCGGCGAGGGCTCGCCGGGCCCGGCCACCTCGCGCAGCCGGTCGAAGCGCGACTGCAGGCGCTCGACGCTCGCCTTCGCCTGCTCGAGCAGGTCGAAGGAGAAGTTCATCGGCTGGTGGTAGGGGTTCGAGACGAGCGCGTAGCGCAGCACGTGCGCCGGCACGCGACCGCCGGCGAAGCCGAGGCCCTCGAGGCGCTCGGCGACCTCGGGCCGGCCCGAGGCGCGCGGGTCGACGAGGTCGCGCACGGTGAAGAAGGTGCCGTCGCGCTTCGACATCTTCTTGTTGTCGACGAGCAGGTGCCGCGCGTGCACCCAGTAGCGCGCGAAGGGCGCGAAGGCGTCGCCCCGGGCGGCCTCGTCGGAGGCGGCCCAGCTCTGCGCGATCTCGCACTCGTGGTGGGGGAAGACGTTGTCTTCGCCGCCCGTGTGCAGGTCGATGCGCGCGCCGAGCCCCGCCTTCGCCATCGCCGAGCACTCGATGTGCCAGCCCGGGAAGCCCCGGCCGATGCGGGCGTCGACGCCCTCGGGGGCGAGCTCGCGGAAGCGCCGCCAGTCGGCCTCGGGCCAGCCTTCGGGCGAGTGCGGATCCCACTGCATGAGGTGCTTGTCGTCGACCTTCCACAGGGCGAAGTCGCGCGGGTCTTTCTTCTCTTCGCGCACGGCGACGCGCGCGCCCGCCTCGAGCTCGTCGAGCACCTTGCCCGAGAGCTGCCCATACTGGGGAAACTTCGCGACCTCGAAGTAGATCTGCCCGCGCCCGTCGGCGTAGGCGAAGCCGCGCTCGAGCAAGAGGTCGATGAGCGCGAGCATCTCGGGCACGTGGGCGGTGGCGCGCGGGTGCCGGGCGGGGTCGTCGCCCTCGGCGCCCGCGTAGTTCTTCATGCGCAGGAGCTTGGCGTCGTCGACGAAGGCCTGCTCGTAGTGGCGGGCGACTTTGTAAGGGTCCCACCCCAATTCGCGGGCGGCCTTGGCGAGCTTGTCTTCGCCCTCGGCGTCGGCCAGGTGGTCGACCGTCATGTGGCCGACGTCGGTGATGTTCATCACGTGGCGGACGCGGTAGCCGGCGCGCTCGAGCGTGCGCCGCAGCACGTCGGCCATCAAAAACGAGCGAAAGTTGCCGATGTGGGCGAACGAGTAGACCGTCGGGCCGCAGCTGTAGAGCAGCACCTCGCCCCCGGGGGCGAGCGGGGCGAAGGTCTCGACGGCTTTCGTGTACGAATTCTTCAGGCGCAAGGTCGGCATCGGGGAGGGTAAGGTGAGGTTATAGCGCCCCGGGGGCCCCCTGAGCTAGGGTCGGGCCGTGCGCGCTACCGTGACGGCCGACCGCGGCAGCGGGCTCGCGTTCGTGCGGCGGCGCGCGCCTTCGCCTCGTTCGGCCCGGCGGCGCGCGCCTTCGCCGCGTTCGGCCCGGCGGCGCGCGCCCTCGCCGCGCTCGGCGACGCGATCGCGTTACGCCGGGAAGGGTTGGGAAGCCCCCGGCAAAGGCGCCCGGGCCTGCCGCGCCGGGTCGTCGCGCCGGAAGGCGACGCTGAACGCGAGGAACACCGCGTAGATCGCGGCCAGGTGGTAGAGCATGGCCGCGCCGCCGCGGGCGCCAAAGATGGCGCTCGAGGCCGGGGGGCCGGCCAGGATGCCGGCGGCGTAAAAGAGGTTGTAGAGCGCGTTCGAACGCGGCAGATCGCGCGCGTCGACCGACGCGCCCTGCAGCGCCAGGCTCACCGACGACATGGCCGCGAGCGTCGCGCCGGCGACGAACACGGCGGCGCACATGAGCGGGTAGGCGTCGAGGTAGACGAAGCCCAAGATCATCGAGCCGCCCACGAGGGCGAGCCCGCGCATCACGCGCAGGTGGCCCGCGCGGTCGCCGAGCCGCCCGACGGCGTTCGAGCAGAGCAGCATGCCGAGGCAGAAGAGGCCGGGCAGCACGATGGTGCGCTCGCGCGCGACGCCCTTCGACTCGATGAGGTAGAGCGGCAGAAAGAGCACCACCGAGGCCTGAAAGTAGCCGTACGCGAAGGTGGCGAAGCACGCGATCTTGATGCGCCACAAGATCTGCCACGCCGAGGCGCCGCTGCCGGCGGCGCGGGGCCCCGCCCCGGCGCTCGCGTGCCCCCCGCTGCCGGCGGCGCGGGGCCCCGCCCCGGCGCTCGCGTGCCCCTCGCCCCCGGCGGCGCCCTCGCCCTCGGGGAGCGCGGCCCCCGCCGCCTGGCGCCCGAGGGGCCCGGCATGCAGCGCGGCCACGGCCGCGATCGCGGCGGCGGCGAGGAAGGCCCAGCGCTGCGGGAGGGAGGCCGCGGCGCGCGCGAGCAGCGGCCCCAGCCCGTAGCCGAGCGCCAGGTAGATGGCGTAGAGGCTGGTCAGGTGGGCCTTGTTCGAAGGGCCCGCGCGCGACAAGAGCAAGGTCTCGGAGCTCACCCAGATCGCGACCGAGCACGCGCCATCGAGAAAGCGCACGGCGGCGACCTGGGCGTAGCCCTCGGCGAAGGGGAAGGCGGCGACGCTCAGCGCGTAGCCGGCGAGGGCGCAGGGCAAGACCCGCCCCGGCGAGAGCGCCCGCATCAGCGCCCCGGCCGGCAGGGCGAAGAGCACGATGCCCGAGGCGAACCAAGCCGCCAGCGTGCCGATGTCTTGCTTGCTGAAGCCGCGGGCGTCGAGGTAGAGCGCGGTGAGCGCCACCGAGATGCCGCAGCCCAGGCCGAAGAGAAAGGTCGTCCGGAAGAGCCGGCCGACCGCGGGGTCGCTCGTTCCTAGGGTCACGCGGCCCGGGGCCTTAGCACGGGCGCGCGGGCGCGGGGGCCCGCAGAAAGGCGCGGCGCGGGCGGGGCGCGCGCCGCGGCCCTGGTGTACGCTCGGGCCGGCCCGGATGCTCAAGATCGACGAGACCATCACCGAAGGGGGCGAGCTCAGGGCGGTCTACGTGCGCCTCGACGCGGGCGCGCTCGTGCTCGTCGAGGGCGGCGAGGCCCTCGCCCTGCCGGCGGGCGCGCTCGACGCGGTGATGGCGCGCTACGGCGCGCCGATCGAGGCGTCCGAGCGCCTCGCCGCCGTCGGGGCCCTCGATCTCGGGGGCGGCCGGGCGCTGCGCCACGTCCGGCACCTCGGCCGCTACGACGTCATCGCGCGCGACTACCTCGTCTACGAGGTCGAGGGCCGAGAGCCCCTCTGCGCGCTCTCCATCTCGGTCGCGGGCCCGCTCGGCCACCTCGCGCGGGCGGCGGCGCGGCGGCGGTAGCGGGGGCGGGCGCGGCGGCGCCGGCGGGCCCTCACCTCGTCCGCGCGCGTACGGCGTGGGCGAGCCCCTTGGCGCCGAGGGCGCGCAGCTGGGCCTCGGCGGCGGCCGCGTCGCGCGCGCCCGCCGGGGTGGCGAGGGCGAGGCCGAGCTCCATGCGGGCGGCGAGGGCGCGCCAGGGCGGGCCCTTCTCGTCGGCGATGCGGGCGATCTCGCGCAGCCGCCCGGCGCGATCGCCGTCGGCGGTGCGGGCGAGCGCCGAGAGCGCTTCGAGGCGGGGGCCGACGGCTTCGAGCGTGCCGAGCAGGCGTTCGAGCTCGTCGCGCCGCCGGGCGAGGTCGCCGGCGCCGAGCTCGGGGGCGCCGGCGCCGGGCCCCTCGGCGCGGGCCGGGGCGCGCGGCGCGGCCGGGGCCTCGCCGGGCTTCGGGGCGCTGGCGGCGGGCGCCGCGGCGAAGGCCTCGAGCGTCGCGGTGAGGGCGAGGGCGAGGGCGTCGATCGAGTGCGCCTGGCGGCCGCTCGCCTCGGCCTCGAGCGCGTGGCGGCGCGCGCCGGCCGCGTCGCCGAGGGCGAGCGCGCGGCGCGAGGCGAGGGCGTGGAAGAGGGCGTCGAGGCGGGAGCTGCCGGCGGCGGCGACGGCGGCGCGCGCGTCCTCGAAGCGCGCGGGCTCGGCGGCGTCCCCCCGCTCGAAGGCGAGGCGCGCGCGGGAGACGGCCACGTCGGCGGTGAGCTCGGACTCGCCGGCCTCGCGGGCCTCGCGGAGCGCGGCCTCGAAGCCCGCCTCGGCCTCGGCCGGCTTGCCCTCGAGCCAGGCGAGGCGCGCGAGCAGCCCGTCGGCCTCGGCGACGCCCGCCCGGTAGCCGATCTCGGCGTGGATGGCGCGCCCGCGCGAGGCCCGCTCGCGCACGCCCGCGAGCGAGCCGAGCTCGAGGTCGATCGTCGCCACGTTGACCGCGCGGTGGGCGCCGCCCTCGCGGTCGTTGATCGCCTCGAAGAGCGCGCCGCCCCGGTCGAGGTACTCGCGCGCCGTCGACAGGCGGCCCATGGCCGCGTACACGATGCCGAGCTGCACGGTCTCGCGGGCGATGCCGTAGGCGTTGCCGTCCTCGTGGCGCCGCTCGAGAATGCGCTCGTAGAGCCCGATCGCCCGGTCGAAGTCGCCCCGCAGCTCGGCGATGCGCGCGAGCCCCGAGTCGCAGAGCAGCAGGCCCGCGGTGGCGTCGGCGTCGGCGAAGATCTCGCGCGCCCGCTCGAAGAGCGGCTCGGCCTCGTCGAGGCGGCCGGCCCGCTGGTAGACGTCGGCGCGCAGCTGCAGCACCTCGGCCAGGACCGCGGACGCGCCCGTCTCCTCGGCGAAGGCCTCGGCCTCGTCGAGGGCCGCGAGCAGCTCGGCGCCCTCGGACCGGCGCATGTACGCGTAGGCCGTCGCCAGCGCGACGCGGACGCGGTCCCAGCCGCTGAGCGAGCGGCGCTTGGCCTCGGCGAGCGTCGCGAGCGCCTCGGCCGAGCGCCCGCCGTCGGTGAGCACGTACGCGAGCGAGGTCGTGTAGTCGACGCGGTCGGGGTAGAACTGGACGAGGAGGCGGTACTTCTCGGCCGCGGTCGCCAGGTCGCGCCGGGCGGTGGCCGCGAGGGCGTAGACCGAGAGCTCGTCGGCGCGCGGCAGCGAGGGCGCGAACTCGACCGCCTTGCCCGCCGACTCTTGGGCGCGCTTGTACTCGCCGAGCTTCAGCTGGGCCTGGGCGAGGCCCACCCAGGCCGGGCCGTAGCGCGGCGAGCGCCGCAAGGTCTCTTCGAAGTGCGCCGCCGCCTCGCGGTGGCGAAAGCGTCGGCGCGCGGCGAGCCCCCGCACGTACGCCGCGGTCGCCGCCGCGCCCTCCGGCAGCGCGGCGCGCAGCACGAGGTCGTCGTCGACCGAGAGCTGGGGCCGGCCGAGCAGCGTGCGCACGCGCATGCCGGCCTCGCGGGCGAAGCCGATCGGGTCGTCGGCCGGCCCGCGCAAGGAAAAGGCCTCGCCGAGGGGCGCGCCCCGCGCGGCGTCGTAGGCCTCGATCGTCGCGTGCAGGACGTCGCCCTCCTGCCGGGCCCGGCCCGTCACGACGACGTCGACGCCGCCCGCGCGGCGCAGGCGCGCGAGCTCGGCCGCCGCGGGCGGCGCGCGCGAGCCGATGTCTCGGCCCATCTCGACGCGGGCGTCGGGCGAGGGGGTGCGCAGCGCGTCGCCGAGGCGAAGCTGCTCGGCCAAGAGCTCGCTGAGCAGGCCGGGCCAGCGCTCGTCGGCGCCGCGGAACGAGAGCACGAGGACGAAGGGGCGCGCCGCCGAGGGCGCGGGCGCGGCCTCGTCGCGGGCCCGGCCGCCGAGCCTCGCGCCGAGCGGCGACGCGAGGGCGCCGGCGAGCGCCGCCGCGAGGGCGAGGCCGCCCCAGAGCCGGGGTCGCCCGCGCAGGCGCTGCCCGAGGCCGGGCGCGGACCGCGGCGGCGCCGCCGCGCCGCCAGCGACGCCAACGCCGCCCGGGGCCGGGTCGGCGTTGGCGCGGGGGCGTTCGGCCGGCGGGGGCGTGGCCCCCCGGGTCGAGGCTTCGGGGTCGAGGGTGGTGGTCAGGGCCTGGCGAGCGCGGCCGGGGCCGGCCGGCGCGTCCGGCTCGGGGGCCCCGCCCAGGGTCTCGGCCGTCGGGCCCGTCCAGTAGTCGCGCGAGGCGACGGGCGGCGCGGCCGGCAGGGGCACGACGGGCTCCGCGAGCGCCTCGGCGAGGGCCTCGATCTGCGCCGCGGCCGAGGGCCAGCGTGAGGCGGGCGCCCGGCGGCAAGAGCGAAGAAACCAGCGGTCGAAGGCCTCGCCCAGATCGAAGCCCCGGGCCGAGGGCGGCGCGACCGGCTCGTAGACGATCTGCGCCAGCACGTGGGCGGGGCTCGCGGCCTTCCAGTAGGGGACGCCCGTCAGCAGCCGGTAGGCGACCATGGCGAGCGACCAGAAGTCGGACGGGGGGCCGATGTCGCTCGCGGCCCCCGTGGCCTGCTCGGGCGACATGTAGAGGGGCGTGCCGAAGACCGCGCCCGTCGTGGTCTGCGGCGCGCCGTCGCCGGCGAGCGTCGGCTCGGTGTCGAGGAGCTTGGCGATGCCGAAGTCGAGCACCTTGACCAGCGGCGCGCCGCCTTCGCCGCGGGTCAAGAACAGGTTCTCGGGCTTGAGGTCGCGGTGCACGACGCCGAGCGCGTGCGCCCGGTCGAGGGCCGAGGCCGCCTGGCGCAGCCACCCGACCACCCGCGCGGGCGGCTGCGGCGCCGCGCCGGCGACGGCGCCGAGGTCGTCGCCCTCGAGCAGCTCCATCACCAAAAAGGGCGCGCCCTCGAGCTCGTCGGCGACGTCGGCGTCGAGGACGCGCACCACGTGCTCGCTCTTGAGCCGCACGGCGATGCGCGCTTCGCGCCGGAAGCGATCGACCGCGCGCCGATCGACCCGGGCGCGGGCGTGCAAGAGCTTGAGCGCGAGCCGCTCGCCGGTGTGCACGTGCTCCACCTCGAGGACCCAGCCCATGCCCCCCGTGCCCAACTGCCGGATGGGCCGGTACTTGCCGCCGAGGCAAGCGGGGAGGTTGGGCAGGGGAGGGGAGCTCAAAGGGTCGGACCCCGGGCCGGGTTTCGTGGCGGCGGTGGCGCGGGGGGCCACCATGGCCGTTTTATGGCATCCGGCCCCCGGGTCCAACCTTGGCACGGCGCGAGGGGCCCCGCCGCGGGGCCGAAGCGGGGTGCCTTGCCGAGCCGTGCGCGATCGTGACTTCCGGCCCATTGTTCGTCGCGCCCCGCGGCGATAGCCCTGGGCCATGCTGCTACGAACCCGATTCGCCCTGGCCGCGCCGCCCGCCCTCTTCGCCCTCGCCTGCGCCGCCTGCGCGCCCGCCGAGGCGGGCCCGCCGCGCTCGCCCGCCCCCGACGCCGCCCGCGCGCCCTCGGCGCCCGCGCCCTCGGCCGCCCCCGCCCCCTCCGAGGCGCTGCGCGCGGCGCTCGAGAACCCGGCGCGCACCGCCGCCGAGCGGGCGCGCGACGCGCACCGCCACCCCGGCGAGACGCTCGCCTTCTTCGGGCTGCGCGAGGACATGAACGTCGTCGAGATCTACCCCGGCGGCGGCTGGTATACGGCCATCCTCGCGCCGTACCTGCGCGACAAGGGCTCGCTCACGATCTTCGGCGGCGACCCGAAGGGGCCGCCCGGCACCGAGGGCACGGTGCTCGCCAAGCGCCTCGCCGACCGCTTCGCCTCCGCCCCCGAGACCTTCGGCAAGGTGCGCGTGCTCGTCGAGCCCCCGAGCGGCGAGGCCGAGTTCGGGCCCGAGGGTTCGGCCGACGCGGTGCTCGTCTTCCGCGAAATCCACGGCTGGATCGCCGCCGGCGAGACCGGCCGGGCCCTCGCGAAGGTCCGGCGCGTGCTCAAGCCGGGCGGCGTGCTCGGCCTCGAGGCGCACCGCGCCGCGCCCGGCGCGCCGAGCGACCCGAAGACGGTCGAGAGAACGGGCTACGTGCCCGAGGCCGAGGTGATCCGGCTCGTCGAGGCCGCGGGCTTTCGGCTCGCCGGCCGCTCGGAGGTGAACGCCAACCCGCGCGACACCCGCGACCACCCCGAGGGGGTCTGGACGCTGCCGCCGACCTTCGTGCTCAAAGACAAGGACCGCGCCAAGTACGAGGCCATCGGCGAGAGCGACCGCATGACGCTCAAGTTCGTGAAGCTCTAAGCCCGCGGGCTGCCCTTCGGTCGCACCTTTCGCGAGCGGCCGCTCTCGGCCGCCGGGGGCGGAGCCCTTCGCGGCCGGCCGCTCGGGGCCGCGGGGGCGCCGGGGCCGTTCGGAGCCGCGGAGGCGGCGGGGCCGTTCGGAGCCGCGGGGGCGCCGGGGTCGTTCGGAGCCGCGGAGGCGGCGGGGCCGTTCGGGCGGCGGAGGGCGGGCGCCGGGGCTGCCGCGCCGCGGCGCCGGCGTACGGCATGCCGCCCTCTGACACCCGCGCCCTGCCCGCCGCCCGGGGCCCTCGGGGTACCCTTCAGGCTTTCGCGAATGTTGCGGTGTCGGCCCGAAAATTGATTACGCTACCGGCCATGATGACGGCCTATCGATTCGCCCTTGTCGGCCTCTGCGCCCTCTTCGCGGGCTGTATCGTCGTCGAAGACGTGGGCCCCGGGCCCGGTGGCGAGTGCGATCTGAGCGCCAAAGAGTCGCTCACGTTGAACGTCTCCGACGAGCGCGGGGCCGCGGTCTGCGACGCCACGGTCGTCGTGCGCGACGGGGCCTTCGAGCGTCAGCTCTTCGGGCTCGAGGCGCCCGGCGGCACCTGCTTCTGGCACGGGCTGGCCGAGCGGCCTGGCACCTACGAGGTCACCGTCGCCAAAGACGGTTACGAGACCGTCATCTACCCCAACGTCGAAGTCGACATGGAGGCCGACGGCTGCCACGTCGACGCCGCGCGGCTCGACGTCCGGCTCGTGCCCAAGCCCGGCTCCGGCACCGGCTGCACCAACAACCTCGTCCACTCGTTCGACCTCGACGTGCGCGACGAGCTCGGGCGGCCCGCCTGCGACGCCACCGTCATCGCGCGCGAGGGCGCCTTTCTCTTCACCTTCGTCGCGACCGAGCTGCGCGACGGCACCTGCTACTGGGAGGGGCCCTCCGAGCGCCCCGGCCGCTACGAGCTGACGGTCTCGAAGCCCGGCTACCAGACCGAGGTCTTGCGCGACGTCGTCGTGAACATGGATTCGCTCGGCTGCCACGTCGTGCCCGAGAAGGTCTCGGTGCGGCTCGACCCCGCGGGCGTCGCCTGCGACGACCGGCTCGTCGAGCCCTTCGACCTCGACGTGCGCGACGAGAACTTCAACGAGGTCTGCGACGCCCAGGCGCTCGTGTTCGAGAAGGGCCTGCAGGTCGCCTCGCTCGTGCCCGAGCGCCTGCCCGACGGCGACTGCGCCTGGCGCGGCGGCGCCGACCGCCCCGGCCTCTACGATCTTCGGATCATCAAAGACGGCTACCAGCCCGCCGAGCTGCGGGGCATCGAGGTCAGGCTCGACGCGGCGGCCTGCCACGTCGTGCCCGTCCTGGTCAACGCGCAGCTCGAGCCGCTCATCTTCGTGCCGCCCGCGCCCTGACCCGGGCGGCGGGTGCGCCTGGGCCCGGGGCCCCGACCGACGGCTACGACGAGCCGATGCGCGCGCAGCTCGCGACCCCGCCCGCGCTCGGCTCCTACGAGTGAACGGGCGGCGCCCACCCCGGGCCGAACCGGGGTAGCATCGGCGGCCCACCTCCGACCGACCCGAGAGGCGACCACCCCGATGGCCCTGACGCGCGACACCTACTGCTCCTTCTGCGGCACCGCCTACGAGGCGCCCCTGCGCTACCCCCGCACCTGCGGTGGCTGCAAGACGCAGGTCTGGGCGAACCCCATCCCGGTCTCGGTGGTGCTGCAGCCCGTCGTGCGCGAAGGGCGCACGGGCCTGCTCGTCGTGCGCCGCGCGATCGAGCCGCGCCGGGGCAAGCTCGCGCTGGTCGGCGGCTTCCTCGAAGAGCACGAGACGTGGGCCGAGGGCGGCGCGCGCGAGATCCGCGAAGAGGCCGGCGTCGAGGTCGACCCGGCGAAGCTCGAGCCCTTCTGGTTCACCTCGACCGCGCCCCGGCCGAACCGCGTCCTGCTCTTCTCGGTCGGCGCCCCGCTCGACGCGGGCGCGCTCGGCGCGTACGCGCCGAACGCCGAGGCGTCCGAGCGCGGCCTGGTCTTCGGGCCGGGCGGGCTCGACGAGGTCTTCGCCTTCCCGCTGCACGTCGAGGCGGCGCGCCGCTTCTTCGCCGCGCGCGGCCTCGGCGGCGAGCACGACTACGCGGTCGTCTAGCCGGGGCCCGCCGCCATGTCGAGCGCCCCCGCCCGGCCCGATCTGCGCGGCGCCTTCGCCGGCCCC
The DNA here is from genome assembly GCA_035762175.1 of Polyangiaceae bacterium. Classification (GTDB taxonomy): domain Bacteria; phylum Myxococcota_A; class Polyangia; order Polyangiales; family Polyangiaceae; genus DASTPP01. The sequence goes on from DASTPP010000318.1 coordinate 105,413, forward strand.
GTCGCCGCGCTCGCTTCGCCGCTCGGCCGGCTCTCGCTCGGCGTCGTCGACCCGCACCACCCGGGCGTCGCCGAGGCCATCGCGGGGCTGCTCGTGCGCTCGATCGGCGACGCGCGGGCCTCGCGCGGCGGGCACCTGCCCGACTGGCTGGTCGACGACGTCGAGCGAAACTACATCTCGCCCGCCAAGGTGCGCTCGCTCTGGGCGCCCACCGGCCACCGCTTCGGCCTGCTGCGCGGCGGCGAGCTCGTGGCCACGGTGCACGTGGCGCGCGCGCACGACACCATCTTCACGATCGACCGCGTTCGCATCAACGTCTCGGCGCGCGCGCACCCCGGCTTCAAGCCCGAGCGCTACCACCACGTCGTCAACCTCAGCGTCAAGCACGAGCTGCGCCGCGCCCGCCTCGCGACCGCGATGCTCGACGGCGTCGTCGCGCACTTCCGCGGGCTCTTCGACGGCGAGGGGCTCTGGGTGCGCGCCGACCCGCCCTGGCACGCGGGGCTCGCCGGCCTCGGGTTCGCGCACGACCCCTCGCTCGACGTCTTCTTGCCGGCCGAGGCCGAGCGCACCGCGGGCCTGCCGCACGCCGCGTTCAACGCGCTCCACGCCTGCGACTGCGCGCCCCCCGCGCCCGCGCGGCCCGAGGCGCTCGCCGGGCGGGCGCGGGCGATGCGCGAGCAGAAGCTGCAGTACGTCTCGTTCTCGCGGGCCTTCGAGCCCGCGCGCCCGCGCGCCCCGGCCGCGCCGCGCCCGCCGGCCGAGGGCCTCGCGGGCGACCCGGCGACGCGCGAGCGCTACGCGAGCGACTGGGGCCTCGTGCGCCGCCGCGTCCCGCTCGCGGTGGCCCGGCCCGAGAGCGTCGACGAGCTCGCCGGGCTGCTCGCGCGCGCGTCGGCGCACCGCACGCCCGTCGCCGTGCGCGGCCGCGGGCAGAGCGCCGGCGGCCAGTCGCTCGCCGAGGGCGTCGTGCTCTCGACCGAGCGGCTCGCGGGCGTCGTGCACGTCGGCCCGGGCGAGGTGCGGGTGCGGGCCGGGCTGACCTGGGCGGCGCTCTTGCGCGAGCTCGCCCCCCGCGGGCTCTACCCGCCGGTGCTGACGGGCTGGCCGCCGGCGAGCGTGGGCGGCACGCTCTCGGCCGGCGGCTTCAGCAAGGGTTCGCACCGGCACGGGCTGCAGATCGATCACGTCGCTTCGCTGCTCGTCGTCACCGGCGACGGGCGCCGCGTCGCCTGCTCGGCCGCGCAAGCGGGCTGGCTCTTCGAGGCCGCGTTGGGGGGCTTCGGGCAGTTCGGCGTCATCGCCGAGGCCACGCTGCGCCTCGCGCCCGGGCCGCCCTTCGTCCACGTCGTCAAGGCGCGCGTCGGGGCCGACCCGGCCGCGCTGCTCGCCGCGCTCGAGGCCGCCTCGGCCGACCCGGCGACCTACCACGTGACCTCCTTCGCCGAGCCCGCGCCGACGGGCGCCCCGGGCTGGGTCGTCGTGCAGGCCCTCGCGGGCGAGCGCGAAGGCCCCGCCCGGGCGCCGGCGCTCGCCCCCGCCGGGCCGCCCTCGGCCGAGCCGCTCGCCGACTACGTCGCGCCGACCCGGCCCGAGCGGCCGCCGGGCCCGGCGCTCTGGCTGCACCTGTTCCTGCCGCGCGAGGGCCTCGGCCCCTTCGTCGCCGCGGCGGGCGGGCGGCTACGCCTCGGCGAGGGCGACGCGATGCAGGCGATGCCCGTGCGCGTCGGGCGGGCGCGCCGCGCCTCGCTCCTGCAGGGCGTCGAGGCGGCCGAGGGCTCGCTCGCCTACGCCGTCTGCCTCACGCGCGAGGCGAGGGGGCGCGAGCTCGCCCGCCTCGAGGCCGAGAACTACGAGCTCTACGATGTCGGGCGGGGCCTCGGGGGCAAGAGCTGCCTGCAGGGCACGCTGCCGCGCGACGAGGCCGAGTGGCGCGCCCACCTCGGCGCGGCCTTCGACGACGCCTTGCGCGCCAAGCGCCTGGCCGACCCGGCGGGCGTGCTCGGCGCGGGCCTCGGCCTGCCGGGCGCGGGCGAGTAGGCGCCCGCCGCCGGGCCGCTTCACGAGGGCCCGAGCCGCTCCGAGAGCCGCGCGGGGTCGAGCGCCGCCTTCAGCGCCGCCTCGCTGAGCGGCTTGACGACGTGGGCGTCGAAGCCCGCCGCGAGCGCCTGGGCGCGGTCTTCGGGCTGGCCGTAGCCGGTGACGGCGACCAGGTAGAGGGGCACCGCGTCGGCCTCGGCGCGCAGCCGGCGGGCGACCTCGTAGCCGTCCATGCCCGGCAGGCCGATGTCGACGAAGGCGACGTCGGGCTTGATCCGGAGCGCGAGCTCGAGCCCCCTGGCGCCGTCGCCCGCCCCTTCGACCGCGTGGCCCATGTGCGCGAGCCACGCCTGCACGAGCTCGAGCGCGTCCTCGTTGTCCTCGATGACGAGCACGCGCAGGCGCCGGGTCGGCCCCTCGCGCGGGGCGGGCCGCGGGGCGGGCGGCCGGGCGTCGCCGCCCCCGAGCGGCAGCCGCACGACGAACTCGGCCCCCTTGCCGGTGCCGTCGCTCGTCGCCGCGACGCTGCCCCCGTGCAGATCGACGAGGCTCTTGACCATCGACAAGCCGATGCCAAGCCCCCCGAGCGACCGGGCGAGCGAGGGCTCGACCTGCACGAAGGGCTCGAAGATCTTGTCGAGCATCTCCGCGGGGATGCCCACCCCCCGGTCGCGCACCCGCAGCTCGGCGGCGCGGCTCCCGTCGGCGCCCTTCGCTTCGAGGCGCACGTCGATGGTCGAGCCCGCGGCCGAGAACTTGGACGCGTTGGTCAGCAGGTTCATCATCACCTGCTCGAGCCGGAGCTCGTCGCCGTCGACGACGAGCGGCGCCTCGGGCGCGTCGAGCGCGACCCGCTGCGCCCGGCCCTCGAGCACGGTCTGCGAGCCCTGCACCGCGCGCCGCACGAGCTGCCCGAAGTCGACCGGCTCGCGGCGCAGCTGCAAGAGGCCCCGGTCGATGCGCGCCGTCTCGAGCAGGTCGTCGACGAGGCGGGCGAGGTTGCGCGCCTGGCGGTTGATGACGGCGAGCAGGCGCTCGCCGTCCGCGTCGTGGGCGAGCGTCCGGCCCCAGACGGCCGCGGCGGCGCTGATCGCGTTGAGCGGGTTGCGCAGCTCGTGCGCCAGCATCCCGAGGAACTCGTCCTTGCGCCGCGACGCCTCGGTGAGCTGCTCGGCCCGCGACCGCAGCTCGCGCTCGAGGCGCTTGCGGTCGGACACGTCGGTCAAGATGACGACGACGCCCTCGAAGCCGCCGTCCTCGCCCGGCAGCGGGTCGCCGCTCACCCGGAAGTGCCGCTCGCCCCGCGACACCTCGATCTCGCGGCGCCCCTCGCGCGCGCGCCGCAGCAGCTCGCCGAGCGCGTCCTCCGGCACGAACGCGCGCAGCGCCTGGGTGCAGGCCCGCCCCCGCGGCGGCTCCGAGCCCTCCGCGGCGAGCAGCGCCCCGGCCGCGCCGTTGCAGTCTTCGATGTGGCCGCGGGCGTTGACGACGAAGAGCGGCTCTTGAATGGCGTCGAAGATGCGCTGCACCCGCTCGAGCGCCCGCCGCTCGCGCGCCTCGGCCTGCTTGGTGCGCCAGAGGGCCCGCACCGTGGCGAGCAGCTCGACCGCGCTGACCGGCTGCGCCAGGTACGCGTCGGCGCCGCTGTCGAGCCCCTCGACCCGGCGGTCGCTCGACGAGTACGTCGCCGACGTCTGCACCACGAGCAGCGTCGCCGTGGACGGGTCGGCCTTGATGCGGCGGCACACCTCGAGCCCGCTGATGTCGGGCAGCTTGATGTCGAGCAGCACGAGGTCCGGGCGGCCCGAGGCGATCGAGTGCAGGGCCCCCTCGCCCGACGCGGCCTCGACGACCTCGTAGCCGCCCTGCTTCAAGATCCGCGACATGAGGTAGCGCGAGGCGTCGTCGTCGTTGACGTTCAGCACCACGACGGGCCGGCTCATGGGCGGCGCTCCCGCCGCCGGGCCCGCCCCCGCGCCGCTCGTCGCGCCGCGGGGGCGCGGGCTCGGGGCGCCCCGGCGGCGGCGCGGGCCGGCCAAAGCGGGCCCCGGCGGCCGCCGCCGGCGCCGTGATGGTGCCAAGGGTTCATGGACGAATCTCGTGCGGGCGACGCCCCGGTGAGGGCGGCCGCGTTCAATACACGTGACCGTAGCTCAAGCCAGACTCATGCCAGCGGCGCCCCCTTCCGGGCCTCGCCCCGCGCCCCGCGGGGCCGCGGGGCGGCCCTCCCGCCACCTTCCCGCCAGGCGCGAAGGCGCTTGGGCGAATGGTTGTGTCGAAATGCGACAGGCCCTTCAGGGCGTTCCGGCGGCGGGGCGCGTCCCGGCCGTCGGGGCGCCCACGGGGGCGCAGCCTGAGCCGTTTCTGCGCTCGACGCGCGGCGCCGTGGCAAGATGCCGCACGTTGTGCTCGAGCCTGAAAAAGGCTCGCAGCACCGTGCAAAAAGGGCCCTTCGGCCTTGACGCGGGCGGCCGGGGTGCCACCCCGTGCCAACCACGCCGGCCCCGGGGGCCCGGCGCGCGGGGGGGGGCGGCGGGCCCGGTCGCGCGTGACGTCCACGTGACATCGCCGTGACGAAGGCGGGCGATCGCCGCGTCACATGAGCCCGCGGCGGGCGGGCCCGCGGAAGGAGCGCGCGGTCCGGGCGCCGGGCCGCGCGCCGGGGCCGCGCGTGACGGGCGCGTGAAGACCGACCGTGAAGAATGCGTGACGAGCCCTGCACGAATCTAGCCAGGCCTTTTCGTACGTCGTAAGCAGGGGGCCACCACGACAAGCCCGGGGGCGCATACCGCTCGGCGCGGGCGCCCCATTCCGATCACGCGCGCAACCGCGTCCGTGCTGCTCGGCCGCACATTCGCGGCGAGGGCCGAGGTGTGCAATGAGCAGAGCGTCCGAAATCGCATGTCGCGCCGCCCTCGCGGTGGCCTCGGCCCTCGCCCTGAGCGCGGCCCCCGCGGCCGCCGCGCCGCCCGCCCCCGCCGCGCCGCCCCCTTCGGCCTCCGCCGCGCCGCCCGCCCCCGCCGCGCCGCCCCCTTCGGCCCCCGCCGCGCCGCCCGCGGCGACCGTCCGCTCGGCCTTGCCGGCCTTGCCCGCCGTCGGCGTGCCCCCGCCCGACGAGGTGGCCGCCCCGCCGACGGTGACCGCGGCCCCGGGGCCCGTATCGGTCGAGGCCCAGCCTTCGGTGGCCCCGCCGGCCCTCCCGCCGCCGGCCCCGCCCGCGCCGGCGCGGGCCGAAGCGAAGGCGCCGGCCGAGCCGAAGCACGGGGGCGAGCCCGCGCACTGGTACGAGCGCATCAAGATCCGGGGCTACTCGCAGCTTCGCTACAACCGGCTGCTCGTCTCGAACGACGACTACGTCAACCCCCAGGGCGACCGCACCATCGGCAAGGCGAACGGCTTCTCGCTCCGCCGCGCCCGCTTCATCGTCTTCGGCGACGTGCACAAGAACGTGTCGGTCTACCTGCAGACCGACGCCGCCAACTCGGTCGAGAACCTGACCCACGTCGTGGCCATGCGCGACTGGTACGCCGACCTCTTCCTCGACGACCGAAAAGAGGCGCGCTTCCGCGTCGGCCAGTCGAAGGTGCCCTACGGCTTCGAGAACATGCAGTCGAGCCAGAACCGGCTGCCCATCGACCGCTCCGACCCCATCAACACGGGCGCGCCCAACGAGCGCGACATCGGCGCCTTCTTCTACTGGGAGACGGCCGCGGTCCGCGCGCGCTTCAAGCGCCTCGTCGACAGCGGGCTCAAGGGCTCGGGCGACTACGGCATCATCGGCCTCGGCGTCTACAACGGCCAGGGCACCAACCTCCGCGAGAAGAACGACAACCTGCACGTCGTCGCGCGCGCGACCTACCCCTTCGACCTCGGCAGCCAGATCGTCGAGGTCGGCGTCGGCGGCTACACCGGCAAGTACGTCGTGACCAAGAGCGAGGACGTCGGCGGGGCCGACGAGTTCCGCGACGCGCGCGGGCACGTCGCCATCACCGTCTACCCCCAGCCCATCGGCTTCCAGGCCGAGTACAACGTCGGCGTCGGCCCCGAGCTCGACGCCGCCCGGGGCGTGGTGCGCCAGGGCCGCCTGCACGGCGGCTACGCCATGGTGATGGCGCATATCGGGCCCGCCTTCCCCTACGTGAGGGCGCAGACCTACGACGGCGGCAAGAAGCACGAGACCGACGCCGTCAATTACAAGGTGCGCGAGGTCGAGGCCGGGGTCGAGTGGCACTTCAACCCCGCCGTCGAGCTCGTCGCCGCCTACGTACAGGGCCGCCGCACCGCGCCCAAGGCACCCTACGACGTCGAGTCGGGGCGACTCTTGCGCCTTCAGCTGCAGTTCAACTACTGAGCGGCGCGCTCGCCCGAAGCCCGGAGCCCGAAGCCCGAAGCCCGAAGTCCGGAGCCCGGAGCCCGGAGCCCGGAGCCCAGAGCCCGAAGCCCGAAGCCCGAAGTCCGGAGCCCGAAGCCCGCACGAGTCCGGCCCCAGCGAGGGCCGGACTTTGCGCGCCGAACCGGCTCGATTCCGCACCGGACGCCTTGGTGACGCCGTGCCCCGGGCTTCAGCCCGGGGCCGTCCCGCGCTACACCGGGCCCTCCCCACGAGAGAGAGGAGCCCGCCATGCCCCCGCTGACCCGCGCCGAATCGAGCGGCTACACCGAGACCTCGCTCCACGCCGACGTGCTGGCGTTCCTCGCCGCGCTCGACCACCCGCACCTTTCCCGCGGCACCTTCGGGGCGAGCCCCGAGGGCCGCGAGCTGCCCCTCTTGGTCTTGTCGGCCAAGGGCGTGCGCACCCCCGACGAGGCGCGCGCCGCGGGCCTGCCGGTGGTGCTCGTCATCAACGGCATTCACGCCGGCGAGGTCGAGGGCAAGGAGGCGAGCCTGATGCTCGTGCGCGACCTTCTCGCCGGGCGCCACGCGGGCCTGCTCGAGAAGCTCACCCTCGTCGTCGTGCCCCTCTTCAACCCCGACGGTAACGACCGCATCGATCCGAAGAACCGCGCCCTCGACGTCGCGCACTTCTCCGGCCAGCTCGGGCCCGCGAAGGGCGTCGGCACGCGCGTCAACGCCTCGGGCGTCAACCTGAACCGCGACTACCTGCGCCACGAGTCGGCCGAGATGCGGCAGCTGCACCGCGGCGTCTACCTCGCCTGGTCGCCCGACCTGACCATCGACTGCCACGCGACCAACGGCTCGGTGCACCGCTTTCACCTGACGTACGATACGCCCCACACGATCGAGAGCGGGCGGCCCGAGCCCATTCGCTTCATGCGCGAGCAGTTCTGCCCCGAGCTCACCCGGCGGGTGCGCGCGGGCAGCGGGCGCGAGACCTTCTTCTACGGCAACTTCGTCGAAGACGAGGGCGGCCAGGGCGAAGGCTGGATGACCTACACGCACCACCCGCGCTTCGGCTCCAACTACCGCGGCCTCACCGGGCGCTGCGATCTGCTCTTCGAGTGCTATTCGTACATCTCGTTCGAAGAGCGGGTGAAGACGACCTACCAGCTCCTCGAAGAGGCGCTGCAGATCGCCGCCGAGCGGGGCGACGACCTCCGGCGCGTGGTGGCCGAGGCGCAGACGCCGCGCGAGCGCGTCGCGGTGCGCTACGGGCTCGAGGCCGAGGCCGCGCCCGCGCGCGTGCTCACGCGCTCGCCCCGCACGCTCGAGGGCGCGCCCGTCGAGGTCGTCATCCCGCATCTCGCGCGCTTCGTTGGCACCGCCGTGGTCGACCGCCCCTGGGCCTACGCCGTCACCGAAGACGTGGGCCGCCACCTCGCACGGCACGGGCTCGCGGTGCACCAGCTCTCCGTCCCCGTCGAGGCCGCCGTCGAGGCGCCCGTCATCGAAGAGGTGCGCGAGACCGACAGCCGCAGCATCCTCGAGGCCCCGGGCGAGCTGCGCCTCGTCGCCCGCCTCGAGCGGCGCACGCAGACCTTGCCGGCCGGCACCTGGCTCGTCGAGACCGCGCAGCCGCTCGGTGCCGTCGCCGTCTACCTCTGCGAGGCCGAGAGCGACGACGGCCTCGTCGCGGCGGGCCTGCTCACCAAGCCCGCGCCGGGCGACAAGTACCCGGCGCTGCGGGTGCTCGAGCCCCTGCGGGTGGGGGCGTGACCGGCGGGGCGCCGCCGGGCGGGGGCGTGACCGGCGCGGCGCCTTCCGGCGAGGGCATGGCCGGCTCGGCACCGCCCGGCGAGGGCGCGCCCGGCGGGGCGCCGTCGGGCGCCGGCGCGGGCCTGCGCATTCGCCCGGCGCGCCCCGACGAGGCGGCCGCGCTCTCGGCGCTCGCCCTGCGCTCGAAGGCGCACTGGGGCTACGACGCCGCGTTCCTCGAGCGCTGCCGCGACGAGCTCACGCTACGCCCGGCCGACCTTCTGTCCCGCCACGCCGCTGTCGCTGAGCTCGGCGGGCGCGTCGTGGGCTTCGTCACCATCGAAGGCGAGCCGCCCGAGGGCGAGATCGGCGCGCTCTTCGTCGAGCCCGACTTGATCGGCTCGGGCTCCGGCGCCGGCCGCGCCCTCTTCGCGCATGCCGCCGCCGTGGCGCGCTCGGCCGGCTTCGCCTGCCTGCTCATCGACGCCGACCCGGGCGCCGAGGGCTTCTACCTACGCCTGGGCGCGCGAAGGGTCGGCGAGGCCCCCTCGGGCTCGGTGCCCGGGCGCATGCTGCCGCGCCTCGCGTACGAGATCGTCGCGACGTAACCCCCATCTTGCATCGGGGCGCGGCCTCGCCGAACGCGCCGCCCGACCCCTCGCCCGGCGACGCCCCGGCGCCGCCTGGCCCCTCAGCGCGGTGCCTTGGGCCGACGCCGCTTCGGCTTCGCCTTGGCGCCCTGAGGCCCCAGCAACTCGGCGCGAAGGGCTTCGAGCTCTTCGGGGCCCAGCCCCGCCACCAGCTCGCGCATCGTCAGCCCCGCCACGCGCTTCTCGGCGGGCAACCCCGCCACGCGCTTCTCGGCGGGCAGCGCCGCGAGCTTCTCGGCGGGCAGGGCGGCGAGCTGCTCGGCCGTCAGCCCCGCCGCCACGACCTTGGCCGGAAACCTCGCCAGCACCCCCGGCAGCTTCGACCGCGGCACGCTCGCCAAGACCT